>NZ_JBNPBA010000002.1:322226-346406 GCF_050310315.1 Snodgrassella sp. CS2
GACAGTTATTGCAGGGGTTCGTGACAGTTATTGCAGGGGGGCGTGACAGTTATTGCAGGGGTTCGTGACAGTTATTGCAGGGGGGCGTGACAGTTATTGCAGGGGTTCGTGACAGTTAGTACGGGAGTGACGGGCACTGGCTGGCAATGTCTAGCAACGGCAGGCATTTCGGCTGAGGGTAAAAGAACTTTCCGCTAAGCGATAGACTGTATGTAAACACAGTATTGCAAGGACGCGGAACATGCCTCATGTGGCGGCCAGGACGGCCAGCCGGGATCGGGATACTGGTCGTTACCAGAGCCACCGACCCGAGCAAACCCTTCTCTATCAGATCGTTGACGAGTATTACCCGGCATTCGCTGCGCTTATGGCAGAGCAGGGAAAGGAATTGCCGGGCTATGTGCAACGGGAATTTGAAGAATTTCTCCAATGCGGGCGGCTGGAGCATGGCTTTCTACGGGTTCGCTGCGAGTCTTGCCACGCCGAGCACCTGGTCGCTTTCAGCTGTAAGCGTCGCGGTTTCGGGGTCTGACGCTCAGTGGAACGAAAACTCACGTTAAGGGATTTTGGTCATGAGATTATCAAAAAGGATCTTCACCTAGATCCTTTTAAATTAAAAATGAAGTTTTAAATCAATCTAAAGTATATATGAGTAAACTTGGTCTGACAGTTACCAATGCTTAATCAGTGAGGCACCTATCTCAGCGATCTGTCTATTTCGTTCATCCATAGTTGCCTGACTCCCCGTCGTGTAGATAACTACGATACGGGAGGGCTTACCATCTGGCCCCAGTGCTGCAATGATACCGCGAGACCCACGCTCACCGGCTCCAGATTTATCAGCAATAAACCAGCCAGCCGGAAGGGCCGAGCGCAGAAGTGGTCCTGCAACTTTATCCGCCTCCATCCAGTCTATTAATTGTTGCCGGGAAGCTAGAGTAAGTAGTTCGCCAGTTAATAGTTTGCGCAACGTTGTTGCCATTGCTGCAGGCATCGTGGTGTCACGCTCGTCGTTTGGTATGGCTTCATTCAGCTCCGGTTCCCAACGATCAAGGCGAGTTACTTGATCCCCCATGTTGTGCAAAAAAGCGGTTAGCTCCTTCGGTCCTCCGATCGTTGTCAGAAGTAAGTTGGCCGCAGTGTTATCACTCATGGTTATGGCAGCACTGCATAATTCTCTTACTGTCATGCCATCCGTAAGATGCTTTTCTGTGACTGGTGAGTACTCAACCAAGTCATTCTGAGAATAGTGTATGCGGCGACCGAGTTGCTCTTGCCCGGCGTCAACACGGGATAATACCGCACCACATAGCAGAACTTTAAAAGTGCTCATCATTGGAAAACGTTCTTCGGGGCGAAAACTCTCAAGGATCTTACCGCTGTTGAGATCCAGTTCGATGTAACCCACTCGTGCACCCAACTGATCTTCAGCATCTTTTACTTTCACCAGCGTTTCTGGGTGAGCAAAAACAGGAAGGCAAAATGCCGCAAAAAAGGGAATAAGGGCGACACGGAAATGTTGAATACTCATACTCTTCCTTTTTCAATATTATTGAAGCATTTATCAGGGTTATTGTCTCATGAGCGGATACATATTTGAATGTATTTAGAAAAATAAACAAATAGGGGTTCCGCGCACATTTCCCCGAAAAGTGCCACCTGACGTCTAAGAAACCATTATTATCATGACATTAACCTATAAAAATAGGCGTATCACGAGGCCCTTTCGTCTTCAAGAATTTTATAAACCTCTATCAGCGATCGGCTCGTTGCCCTGCGCCGCTCCAAAGCCCGCGACGCAGCGCCGGCAGGCAGAGCAAGTAGAGGGCAGCGCCTGCAATCCATGCCCACCCGTTCCACGTTGTTATAGAAGCCGCATAGATCGCCGTGAAGAGGAGGGGTCCGACGATCGAGGTCAGGCTGGTGAGCGCCGCCAGTGAGCCTTGCAGCTGCCCCTGACGTTCCTCATCCACCTGCCTGGACAACATTGCTTGCAGCGCCGGCATTCCGATGCCACCCGAAGCAAGCAGGACCATGATCGGGAACGCCATCCATCCCCGTGTCGCGAAGGCAAGCAGGATGTAGCCTGTGCCGTCGGCAATCATTCCGAGCATGAGTGCCCGCCTTTCGCCGAGCCGGGCGGCTACAGGGCCGGTGATCATTGCCTGGGCGAGTGAATGCAGAATGCCAAATGCGGCAAGCGAAATGCCGATCGTGGTCGCGTCCCAGTGAAAGCGATCCTCGCCGAAAATGACCCAAAGCGCGGCCGGCACCTGTCCGACAAGTTGCATGATGAAGAAGACCGCCATCAGGGCGGCGACGACGGTCATGCCCCGGGCCCACCGGAACGAAGCGAGCGGGTTGAGAGCCTCCCGGCGTAACGGCCGGCGTTCGCCTTTGTGCGACTCCGGCAAAAGGAAACAGCCCGTCAGGAAATTGAGGCCGTTCAAGGCTGCCGCGGCGAAGAACGGAGCGTGGGGGGAGAAACCGCCCATCAGCCCACCGAGCACAGGTCCCGCGACCATCCCGAACCCGAAACAGGCGCTCATGAAGCCGAAGTGCCGCGCGCGCTCATCGCCATCAGTGATATCGGCAATATAAGCGCCGGCTACCGCCCCAGTCGCCCCGGTGATGCCGGCCACGATCCGCCCGATATAGAGAACCCAAAGGAAAGGCGCCGTCGCCATGATGGCGTAGTCGACAGCAGCGCCGGCCAGCGAGACGAGCAAGACCGGCCGCCGCCCGAAACGATCCGACAGCGCGCCCAGCACAGGTGCGCAGGCAAATTGCATCAACGCATACAGCGCCAGCAGAATGCCATAGTGGGCGGTGACGTCGTTCGAGTGAACCAGATCGCGCAGGAGGCCCGGCAGCACCGGCATAATCAGGCCGATGCCGACAGCGTCGAGCGCGACAGTGCTCAGAATTACGATCAGGGGTCTGTTGGGTTTCACGTCTGGCCTCCGGACCAGCCTCCGCTGGTCCGATTGAACGCGCGGATTCTTTATCACTGATAAGTTGGTGGACATATTATATTTATCAGTGATAAAGTGTCAAGCATGACAAAGTTGCAGCCGAATACAGTGATCCGTGCCGCCCTGGACCTGTTGAACGAGGTCGGCGTAGACGGTCTGACGACACGCAAACTGGCGGAACGGTTGGGGGGTCAGCAGCCGGCGCTTTACTGGCACTTCAGGAACAAGCGGGCGCTGCTCGACGCACTGGCCGAAGCCATGCTGGCGGAGAATCATACGCATTCGGTGCCGAGAGCCGACGACGACTGGCGCTCATTTCTGATCGGGAATGCCCGCAGCTTCAGGCAGGCGCTGCTCGCCTACCGCGATGGCGCGCGCATCCATGCCGGCACGCGACCGGGCGCACCGCAGATGGAAACGGCCGACGCGCAGCTTCGCTTCCTCTGCGAGGCGGGTTTTTCGGCCGGGGACGCCGTCAATGCGCTGATGACAATCAGCTACTTCACTGTTGGGGCCGTGCTTGAGGAGCAGGCCGGCGACAGCGATGCCGGCGAGCGCGGCGGCACCGTTGAACAGGCTCCGCTCTCGCCGCTGTTGCGGGCCGCGATAGACGCCTTCGACGAAGCCGGTCCGGACGCAGCGTTCGAGCAGGGACTCGCGGTGATTGTCGATGGATTGGCGAAAAGGAGGCTCGTTGTCAGGAACGTTGAAGGACCGAGAAAGGGTGACGATTGATCAGGACCGCTGCCGGAGCGCAACCCACTCACTACAGCAGAGCCATGTAGACAACATCCCCTCCCCCTTTCCACCGCGTCAGACGCCCGTAGCAGCCCGCTACGGGCTTTTTCATGCCCTGCCCTAGCGTCCAAGCCTCACGGCCGCGCTCGGCCTCTCTGGCGGCCTTCTGGCGCTCCTGCTGCGGCGTCCGCTCGTGGGCCGTGGCGCGGGTCGGGGTCGTTTGCGGGAAGGGGCGGAATCCTACGCTAAGGCTTTGGCCAGCGATATTCTCCGGTGAGATTGATGTGTTCCCAGGGGATAGGAGAAGTCGCTTGATATCTAGTATGACGTCTGTCGCACCTGCTTGATCGCGGCCGCGATAGCTAGATCGCGTTGCTCCTCTTCTCCATCCGCGTTCCAAGCTGCGGAAAGGCACCCATAAGCGTACGCCTGGTCGAGCAGGCGACGCGGATCGACGTCCAGCGCACGAGAGAATGCGTCCGCCATCTGTGCAATGCGTCTAGGATCGAGACAAAGGTCGTCTCTGTCAGCCGGATCGTAGAACATATTGGCGGCGCCAAAGCCCACTTCACCGACCAGACCGACGGGATCTATCACCAGCCAGCCGCGACTGGAGAACATGATGTTTTCATGATGCAGATCGCCATGTAGCCCACGCAGTTCCGAGGCATTGCTCATCATTTGATCGGCTATAATCGCCGCGTGGACGTAGTCAGTTTGACAACCTGCGTTTTGATCATCGCGCGCCCGCTGAAACAAAGCTGCAAAGCGATCCCGGATCGGGAGAAGGGCAGAAGGCAGGGGTTCCTCAGATGCGGCATACAGCTTCGCCATTAGTTCCGCTGCAATTTCGGTCGCCTGGTAGTCGCCGTGCTCGGCAACGATGTGAGAGAGCATTCGCTCCCCGGCATATTCGAGCAACATCAGATTGTTCTCACGACCGAGCAACCGGACTGCTCCCCTCCCATTGCGCCATACCAGATAGTCGGCCCCGCGCAGTTCATCAGCAATGTCTTTTATAGGTTTCAATCCCTTGACGATTGCAGGAGTCCCGTCTGGCAATGAAACTTTCCAAACGAGGCTGGAAAAGGTGTCCGCAATGAGAACAGGTTGCGAAACGTGCCAATGAGCAGGAAAAACAGGCGGCATGAACATCAACCCCAAGTCAGAGGGTCCAATCGCAGATAGAAGGCAAGGCGTTCGCGGTCGGGGGCTTCGATCCCCAATACATTGAATAGGACAGCGAAGGCGCGCTCTGCTTCATCTGGCGCTGCCCAGTTCTCTTCGGCGTTAGCAATCATGAGTGCCAAATCGGCATAGCGATCTGCTGTTCCGAGCCGCCCAAGGTCGATCAGACCCGTGCATTGAAGAGTTTTAGGGTCCACCATGAAGTTCGGCATGCAGGGATCACCATGGCAAACAACCATATCGGTGCGCTCTTGGTCGAGCCGCACCGGTAGCTCTCGTTCGACACGAGCCAAAAGATCGAGCTGCGGCGTACTCTTGTCCTCGTCCGGTAAGAAGTCGGGATTGACGGCATTGCGGGACACCACATCAACGGCGCGTCCGAACATTCGCGACAGCCTGCGCTCAAACGGACATTGATCAACCGATAGGCTGTGAACAGCGCCAAGTTGCTGCCCCATTGACGGCCACGCTTTGAGCAAATCCGCTCCAGACAGATCAGCCGCCGGTACTCCCGGAATTGCCGTTATCACCAAGCATGCACCCTCCTGTTCCTCCTGCCAGTTGATGACCTCGGGGCAAGCCACACCTCGACCTTTGAGCCAAATGAGGCGGTCACGCTCTCCAGCGAGCTCACCGCGGCGGGAAGCAGGTGCGATTTTCGCGAAGGCATGCCCGTCACCACGTCGAAAAACAAAATCACCAGATTCTCCGCCTCTGACAGGCAACCAGTCAGAATGCGATTCACCAAAAAAAATATTAGTTCGATTCAATGGAGGTTCCTTCAGTTTTCTGATGAAGCGCGAATATAGAGAAATATCCCGAATGTGCAGTTAACGAATTCTTGCGGTTTCTTTCAGCGCCGCCAATACCGCCAGCCCGTCGCGCAAGGGGCGCGGCTCGTGTGTGCGGATGAAGTCAGCTCCACCTGCGGCGGCGGCAAGCTCTGCAGCGAGTGTCGCGGCCCCGACATCCCCCGGACCACGGCCTGTGAGCGCGCGCAGAAAGGATTTGCGCGAAACAGACAGAAGCACCGGCAAATCGAAGCGCAGCCGCAATTCATCGAACCGCGCCAGCACCGAGAGCGAGGTTTCGGGAGCAGCCCCCAGAAAAAACCCCATGCCGGGATCAAGGACAAGGCGGTTGCGTTTGATACCGGCACCCGTCAGCGCCGCGATGCGCGCGTCAAAGAACGCCGCAATGTGATCCATGATGTCGCCAGCGGGTGCCTCGCGCCGATCTGCCTGCCCGTCTTGCACCGAATGCATAACGACGAGTTTGGCAGATGATTTCGCCAATTGCGGATAGAACGCAGCGTCTGGAAAACCGCGAATATCATTGAGATAGGCCACACCACGCGACAAGGCATAGGCTTGCGTCGCGGGTTGATAACTGTCGAGCGAGACGGGAATGCCATCTGCCTTGAGCGCGTCCAGCACCGGCGCGATACGCGCGATTTCTGTGTCGGACGAAACAGGCGCGGCGTCGGGATTGCTGGATGCCGGACCGAGGTCGATCACATCTGCCCCCTCGGCCATCAGCTTACGCGCCTGCGCAATGGCTGCGTCTGGCGCCAGATACCGGCCTCCATCGGAGAAACTGTCCGAGGTTATGTTGACGATGCCGAAAATGATGAGCGATTTATTCATGGGGGCTTCTATAATAATAATAATCGAGCATGAGTATCATACGGATGCTCGGGTCGAAAGGGAATCCCCAGGCGAGTAACCTGTTTGCGGTGATCCATTAGCTGCAGGAGCAGAATAGCATACATCTGGAAGCAAAGCCAGGAAAGCGGCCTATGGAGCTGTGCGGCAGCGCTCAGTAGGCAATTTTTCAAAATATTGTTAAGCCTTTTCTGAGCATGGTATTTTTCATGGTATTACCAATTAAATTGCCATAAAGGCGAAACCCCAGCACATCCTTAATTATAGGTCCAGTTAAATCAAAACCTATCCGATGGGTATCGCCTTCTTCTTTATCGGCTGGCAGATTCATAAATGCGTTAATAGCACCGTGGTATTCATTACTGACTTTTTTTGTCACAATATTCACCACCCCACCGGCAGCACCCGAACCATAACGAGCCGCAGCCGGACCACGGATTACCTCTATAGACTGTATTTCAGCTGTCGGCACCCAGTCACTGTCGCCGATGGTGTCGCGCTCACCGCGCCAGCTCATGCGTGCACTGTTGCGTGAGGTTACTGGGCGGCCATCAATCATAATCAGGGTGTTTTCCGGCCCCATTCCACGAATATCAATTTGCCGTTTATTACCATGCTGGCCAGATGCAGTATTGCCAGTAAGATTAACCCCCGGCATTGTCCGTACCAGCTCAGAAATGTCATTCACCGGTGGTCTGCGTTCAATATCTAGACTATCAATTTTTGATACACCAAGTGATTGTTTAACTTGCTGTTCGGCTGTGACATAAATATCATCAAGTTTGGCACCATCCTGTGCATGCGCCATACCGCCGGAAAAGAGTAAAGGTAATAAAGCCAGTTTGAAAGAAGGGAAAGGAGACTGAGACATACAATACAGAAAGAGTTTATAATTTGTTAAAGATGTGAATGATAATTAATCTTGTTATTACTTTCAATTAAAACCATCTTTAACTAACTAAAAACTACAAATTCATACCTATACATAATAATACTTGCTTTTAGTTACACAAATCAGTTGAAAGTGACAAAAATTGACACCTTAAATTCAAAATGTAAGCTGATTAGAAGTTAACATCAAATTACTTAGTAAATTTCTAAAAGCAAACTATGCACTACTTAATTTCAGTAGGGCTAGTACACATCTTTTTAAAGAATAAAAATAGAAGTCTATAAACAGCTAATACAAAAAATAAAATGTAATAAAATCATATGGTAAACAAAATGAAGAAAAAAATTATCCATTTTTATCAATACGCTGCGTTATGGACCGCATTATCCATAGCGCTACCCGTATACGCGGAAACTGCAGCTATAGACAATTCTCCTCCTGCTAATACAGTTATTACTATACCTGCCTACGAAACTTGTACAGGTACGCCTTGGCCGGATATCACATGGATACACATTCATGATAATGAAGAAACTGCTCGACGCACTGCATTGATTACCTTAAATCAGATTCAGCAAGGATGTTTATTGGATTTGCGCCATGGCGGCAGCCGCGAAATCATCATCCGTAATCAGCAGTTCAGCTTTCACTTTGACCCAAATAGAATTTTTACTGCAAACGGACGAAAAGCAGCATTAAAATGTAGTAAAGGCAACTGCGCACTAATTTTGCAGCAGCTGAGTGAGGCGGCTGAAAATTTCCTGCAACAGTATTTAAGCCAGAAAAAACTGATTATTGCAGTGCATAACACACACACTGCCGGACTGTCCGTAAGAAACTATATGCCGGGTAACTCCATGGCTCAAGACGTGAGTCAGATAGCCATTAGCCCAGACAAAAACCCGCACGATTTTTTTTATGTAACAAGTGCACAAGCCTTTAATTTTTTTGCCGGCCATAATTTCAATGTGGTTTTGCAGAATAATCAGACAGTACGCGATGATGGTTCATTATCAGTCTGGGCCGCGCAGAGACAGGTTGATTACATTAATGCAGAAGCAGAAATGGGGCACACAACAGATCAGCTGGCCATGCTGGAAGCCGTATGCGCGTATATGAAAAAATTTTATCTGTAAAAATTTCAGTGTGATTAGCTTAAAATAAGACATAACTTATATTTTCTGCCATATAAGTTTATGATTTACCAAGATATAAAATTAAATCAATTATAAGGTAATCAATGACTAAAAATATCAATAGCTAAATTACAGACAAGTTTAAATATAAATAGTTTATGAAAGTTATTATAAAATATAATATCATTTAATAAATATTTTCAATATTATGAATATTTAGAAAAATTCATTCATCTAATCAAATATATTATGAATAAATTACAAGCTAAAGGCTTTACACTAATTGAAATAATGATTGCGATCACTGTAATTGGTATTTTGGCAGCTATTGCGGTGCCTTTATATGCAGACTATAGCGCTCGTGCTCAATTAGCCGAAGGTGTTAATTTAGCTGGAAATTTGAAAGCTCAGGTTTTAGATAATATGCAGCACCAACGCTGTAGGGCTCAGAATCAATCTGAATATCGTTATACAGGTAGATATGGTATTGCAGAAATTAATACTGAATTTCCATTGAGTAATGTTCAAAATTCAGCAAGCGCTCAAACAGGATGCCAAATTAAATACACTGTATATTCACAAAAAGCTTCCTCTGTATTAATTAACCGTTATATGATATTGGATGTACTTGCCAACGGCACTTTAAAATTTAATAACGGTACAATTGATACAAAATATCTTCCCAAGGCTTTGATTCAATAATTAATTTAAAAAAAATTGTTAGGATAGCATTAAGTTATCAATATCTTGTGAAACATTAATACAATTTAAGCCAAGAAAACACTAATTGTGCTAATTTATTTTTGGTTTAATTCCTGGTTTAAGTTAGTTCAACCGGAAGAAAAAATGTTTGATATTGTAAGTATATTTACGATTTTAAATAAAATTGCTTTATCAATTACTTAGTCTTGAAAATATTTCTGTTTTTTATTTAATTGAATTGATTTGATATCTAAAAATTTTATATTTAGTAGTTAGTTTTTTAGGACAAATAATGTTCGAACATTCCAAATATTAAGCTAATCTACAGATAATCATCTTTGCTTAATAAATGATAAAAAATGTTAAATATTGGTTATGGCATGATATTTGCTATATGCTCTAATGTGTAATTAGGTTATTCACTGTTTTAACTGGAGACTCATAATGAAAGCATTCCAAAAAGGTTTTACATTAATCGAATTGATGATTGTTATTGCGATTATTGGTATTTTGGCAGCCATCGCAGTACCTGCTTATTCTGACTACATTGCTCGCTCTCAGGCTTCTGAAGCTTCAAGCTTATCTGCGGGGCTGAAAACCCAAGTTATCGATAATTTACAGAATAATAATTGTATGTCAGGTGACAACAATACTCTTGATGTTAAAATGGACAGGCAAATAGGCAAATATGGTCAAGCAGAAATAGGTGGTTCAGCAGCTACAGGTAGTTTATCTGCTAATGCAGCAACTGGATGCACGATTACTTATAAAGTAAATGGTTCTAAGGTTTCTTCCGCTATACAAAGTAAAACTCTGGTTTTGGACGTATTAAAAAATGGTTCATTGAAGAAAAATGCCGGTAGTACTACATTGGATAACAAATATATTCCTAAAGCCTTCCTGATTTAATAGCTATGATATATTTAATAAGCCGCTAAAGCGGCTTATTTCTTTTTTAATTCAGAAAATTTTTTTATCAGTTGTATGAGTTACGACAAAAAATTTCCAACGTTTTTAAAGTTTATAAATTTATTAAGGACTAGATTTTCTTTGCATTTTTGGCTTTTTCTAGTACTTTATTGTTTGATAAACAATGGTTTTTTCTGGTTGGCACATATTTTTGTATATTCTGCTAGGTATAATATCGTATTAGAATATATTTGGATTTTACCTTTATTATTTCTAAGCAAACGTTGGTCATTTATTTTGTTTGCAGTAGCTTATTGTGCTATTTATTTTCTAGATATTTTGTATTGGATAAAACAATTTTACCATTATGATAATTTCATCGAGTTCATTGAATTACTGCGTTTTTTACCACATGCACCTAAGCTGTACTGGCTTTTCATTTTAATATTTATTTTCTATCTGGCTATAAGTCTTTTTTTAATTTTTAAATACCTTTCCAGACTAATTTCTGCAAAATCAATTTGGCCATTAGCTATAATCTATTTTATTTTTTTCTCATTTTTTTATGATTATCGTGGTGTTAATCTTTCCGATCGATATGCAACTCGCGGCTGGTGGGGTAGTTATTATGAAACCATTCAAAATCTAAAATTTAACAATGAGTTTTTTTGGCGTGGTACGCTTAAGCCTGAATTTTATGATTGGCCACATGGTGGCGCATTACAAAAACAGATTAACTTAGAGCATCCCCCCAAAAAAATACTATTTATTTTAAATGAATCATGGGGTACTTTTGTACCTGAACATGGCTATATTAATTCATCGGTAAAAGCACCATTGCTGAATTTACCCAATGTACAACTAATTGCTCAAGGTGAAAATCCCGCTCTCCACAGTACCATAATGGGGGAGCTGCGAGAATTATGTGATTTAAAAGCCAAGAGTTCCAATTTTAAACTAGGTCCGTTTGATAAGTTTAAAAAATGTGTTCCGGTAAGATTACAAAAACAGGGGTATGACGTGCAGGCTTTTCATGGCTCTTATGCTAAGATGTATGATAGGAAAGACTGGTATCCGCATATGGGTTTGCAAAATGCACGTTTTTTCCCGCAATTCAGTAATATTAAGCAATGTCATTCATTTCCTGGAGCTTGTGATTATAATATCGTGCATGATGTTTCACGAGCAAATAAGAGCGTACAAAATAAATCATTTATCTATTGGCTGACCTTGAACACCCATCATCCTTATTCCGAACAAGATATGTTGAGTGCAAATAACTACGATTGCCAACAGCCGTTATTTGATGGAAGGCAAGAAGCATGCCGAAATCTTAATCTGCAGCATCAATTTTTTCAGATACTAGCTGATGAAATCAGAGCCGGTGGATTTAAGGATACTGACATTGTAATTGTTGGTGATCATAGCCCTCCTATTATTCTAGATAAATATAAAGACAGTTTTAAGCCTGATTCTGTTCCATTTATTCACGTAAGAGTTAATTAATTTATTACATATTCTTGGCTATATTTACAAATATAATATCTAAAAATTACTTTCAAATATGAATAAATATACTATGAAGTTTTATCTAAAACACTTTTTAATTAAAACATATGGTATTGGCAAGAATTATTTGCATGAAGAATGGGATAATAAATGCCTTGCATTATCCTTATTGGAGCTGCGAAGGTGTTAAAAAATTCTCCATATTCCGACAAGATTTATCTTTTCTTTTAAAGGTGACTAGTGAAAAAAGAAAGTTTTTAGATCATTCTTTATTTAAGTATTTTTAAAATTACATATCAGCATTTCATCTAGTTCATAAATTGATAAGCAGGACAGTAAAAAAATAGTTAAATTAAGTAAATTCAATATCGTAATATTTAATCGTTATTAAAATTAAAGCAGTGTAAATATCTAAATAATATTTTAATTTTAACTTAATTATGTTATTATTATTATTAAAATTTCATTTTATGTTAAAGTGTTTAAATCTGGTGTAAATAATATTAATGAGTATTGCAAACCATTTTCCCTATTTCTCTAAAGTAATACATGCACTCAAACGGTATTTTCCGGTGTCGTTATGGTTTTTTGTTGGTTTTTATCTAATCATAAATAATGGTCTTTTCTGGTTATCTCAAGTATTAATTCATTCGCAGCGATATGTGGTTGTATTGGAATATGTTTGGATTATTCCATTGTTATGTTTGAGAAAAAACTGGTCGATAATATTATTTACTATTGCCTATATTTGTATTTATATATTTGACATTTTGTATTGGATTAAACAATTCTATCATTATGAAAATTTATCTGAATTTATTGAGTTACTTTATTTCATTCCACAAGCTCCAAAATTATACTGGTTAATTTTGGGATTATTTTTTGGTTATCTGATATTAAGCTTGTTTTTAATTCTAAAATTCCTAGTTCGTTTGACTTCAACGGAAATGATTCCATCTTTATCTGTATTATATTTACTATTTGTCATTAGTATTTACGATTATCGTGGTGTAAATTTATCTGATCGTTACATGACTACAGGTTGGTGGGGAAGTTATTACGAAACGATTCGAAATCTTAAATATAATATGCAGTTTTTTTGGCTTAAAAACATCAAACCCGAATTTTATAATTGGCCAAATGGGGGGGTGCTACAGAAACAGATAAATATGCAGCATCCACCGAAAAAAATATTGTTTGTGCTAAATGAATCATGGGGTGTTTTTATACCTAATCACGAAAAAATTAATTTATCAATAATAGAACCTTTGCTTAAAGTGCCTAATATAAATGTAATAGAAAAAGGCGAAAATCCTGCATTGAACAAAACTATTTTGGGTGAAATACGGGAGCTATGTGATTTAAAAGCTAAGAGTTTAAATTTTACTCTTGGACCCTGGGAAAAATTTGAAAATTGTGTTCCAGTAAAATTGCAGAAGCAAGGCTATTCAATACAAGCATTTCATGGTTCATCTTCTAAAATGTATAGTCGTAAAGATTGGTATCCTCATATGGGATTACAAAATGCGCATTTTTATCCACATTTTAGTAATATAAAACTTTGTTATTCATTTCCTGGAGCTTGTGATTATAATATTGTGCATGATGTATCAGCCGCAAATAAGGATGCACAAGGTAAATCATTTATCTATTGGCTGACATTAAACACTCATCATCCATATTCTGAAGAGGATATGCTGGGGGCAAATACTTATGATTGTCATCAGCCCTTATTTAATGGACGACAAGAAGCATGCCGGAATCTGAATTTACAACATCAGTTTTTTCAGATACTTGCTGATGAAATCAAAAGAGGTGGATTTAAAGATACTGAAATCGTAATTGTTGGAGATCACAGTCCTTTAATCGTATTTGATGAATATAAAGACAGTTTTAAGCCTGATTCAGTGCCATTCATTCACATACGTGTTAATTAATATGCTTAATTTCAAGCCGATCTTATAAAAAAGATTTGGCTTTAACAATATAAAATTAAGATATATGATTAAAATAAAAGTGTATTTAATCTGAATCAGTCTTGTTATTGATTCCAAATATAAAATCAGTATTAATGTACTTGACTTATTAAATAAAAAATATGCTATAGGGTTTATTTAATATATTGATTATAATTTGCAGCTCTTTAAATACAATATTTGGCTCAGTGCTGAGAGGTATTGGCCGTAAGCGTAAGATTGTCCAAAATGGCCTGCGCCATTCTTTCGCTGGCGCCGCGATGTTGTTTAATAAAAGCTTCTGCATTTTCCGACATGTATCGGCGTTGCTGTGGATTGGCAAGTAAGGCTAATGAGGTAGTTGCCCAGTCTTCTGCAGATCTGATTTGTTGCGCTGCTCCGATAGCAACCGCTTTTGGTGCAGCATCAGCGAAATTATACGTAGATGGGCCAAATAAAGTGGGTAGGTTGCAGGCGATGGGTTCGATAATGTTGTGGCAGCCGCTGTCAACGAGACTACCTCCTACAAAAGCGATATCGGCGCATATATAATAAGCAAACAACTCACCTATACTGTCGCCAATCCAAACCTGAGTTTCTGGGGCAATATTTAGATTATCGCTACGTTTCTGTGTAATAAAATTAAGTTTTTCTGCGTAATCGAAAGCTGGTTGAAAACGTTCTGTATGGCGCGGTACGATGATCAGTAATGTATGGCCGGTATTCTGTTTTGCCCAAGCGTCGAGCAATAATTGTACTTCGTCGCTGCCATGGTAAAAGCGGGTACTGGCACAAACCACCACAGGCCGGTTGCCGATACGTTGTTTGAATGTCTGTGCTAGAGCATACATGTCTTCGGTTGGAGAAATATCATACTTGGTGTTACCACATATTTTAAGATGTGCTGCACCAATTTTTTTCAAGCGTTCGGCATCTGCATTTGTCTGAGCAAAACAGCCTGTCAAGGTGCTGAGAGCAGGAGCAACCAGCGATCGCACTTTCAGATAACCTTGTAATGATTTTTCTGATAAGCGTGCATTAGCCATAAATAGAGGAATGCGATTTTTAGCACAGATATTAATTAAATTTGGCCATATTTCTGTTTCCATCAGCACACCAAATAAAGGTTGATGGTCTTGGATAAACTGCTTTACCCACGATTTTTTATCATAGGGAAGGTAACGGCACTGTGCCTGAGGAAAAAAATGTTGCACAGTTGCACGGCCGGTAGGCGTAGTCTGAGTGATTAAAAGAGGAGTATTTGGAAATCGCTTTTGCAACGCGTGAATAAACTGTATTGAGGCACGTGTTTCTCCTACTGATACTACATGAATCCAGATAGCGTTTTTTACCGCATTCGGATAAGGTTTTCCAAAACGTTCAGCCCAATTTAGGGCATAAGCCGGTGCCAGTCTGGCACGTCGACGCAAATAACGGAGTAAAAAAGGAGGGGCGAGCAACCATAAAAATTGATATAAAAGATTCAATAGCATATGAACTCAATGTAAAAGGCTTTTTCAAGGCCTTTATAATATAATAAAAAAACACACGGGTTTAACCCCGTTTATAAGCAGTTGTTTACAGGAATGAATGTACTGATATCGATATTTGTTCTTTGGCCTAGGCTTCAGCCATATCCAAAGCCTGCCGGATGTTAACTTCCACGATCCGTGAGACCCCTTTTTCCTGCATGGTAACGCCTACCAGTTGCTCGGCCATTTCCATGGTTAGCCGATTATGGGAAATATAAACAAACTGGGTTTGTGCGGACATTTGTTGTACCAGCTGACAGAAACGGCTGGTATTGGCATCGTCCAATGGCGCATCTACTTCATCCAGTAAACAGAATGGTGCCGGATTAAGGCTGAACAAAGCAAATACAAGGCTCATAGCTGTTAAAGCTTTTTCGCCACCAGAAAGCAGATGAATAGTGCTGTTTTTCTTGCCAGGCGGTCGCGCCATAATGGATACGCCCGCGCTGAGTAAGTCATCGCCAACCATATCCAAGTGTGCTTCGCCCCCACCAAACAAGGTTGGAAAGTAGCTTTGTACTTTTTGATTGACTGCATCAAATGTGGTTTTAAAACGGGATTTTGTTTCTTCATCAATGGTACTGATGGCTTCTTCCAGTAATGCTATGGCGGCCTGAACATCAGCAGTTTGCTGCTGATAGTACTGGGCTCGTTCATGGGCTTCTTCCAACTCCTGTAATGCAGCCAGATTTACAGCGCCCAAAGCATTGATTTTCTGTGCAAGAGTAGCGATTTGCTCGCTTAGATCCTTAGATTCTGTTTGGGTATGGGCAAATTGTTCTGCCAATGTATCTATATCGGCTTTATTCTGTTGAAGTGTTTCATAAAAACGTTTGGCATTTAGTAAGGCTTCCTGTTGCCGGAGTAGGGCTTTTTGTGTGTCCGCCTGTAGTTGTGGTAAGCGGCTGTTTAGTGTGTGTTGTTGTTGCTGTCCCTGTTGTAACTGCTGCTGAAGTTGTTGCAACTGTTGCTGAGCATCGGCACAACGTTCATTGGCTACATTAATCTGTGCATTCAATTCTTCAGTTTGTAAAGTCTGTTCATCTTCTAATTCTTCGTCAACTATACCAAGAGCCAGCTCGCTCTGGCGTTCTTGCCAACGTTCGGTCTCACGTGCAATCCGTTGGCGCTCCTGCGACGCACTCTGGATTCGCTGCTGTAGGCGCACAATGGCCATTTCAACCAGCCCTTGTTGCCTTCGTGCCTCTAGCAGCGCCAGCTGGCTTTGTTTGAGGGTCTGCTGTTGGTTCTGCTGGTTGGTCGTATGGCTTTCTAGCTGGGGACGCAATTGGTCTATAGCTAGTGTCAGATTTTCGGCATCTGCTTGTGCCTGTTGCTGCATATGTTGGTGTTGAGTTAATTCATTGCTTATTTGGGCGCATTCCTGCTGAATATGTTGCCGGCGAAGCTGCCCTTGGCTGGTACGTGCAATCAATTCTGTGGCCTGTGCTGAGGCAGCCTGCCAGCTTTGTTGTTGCTGTTTCAATTGATGCTGGCACTGTAATAGTTGAGCTTCTGTGTTATCCAGATTTTGCTGTGCCAGCTGCATGGCTTCTTGTGCCTGTTGGCAGGGTTGCTCGATATCCACAAAAGCTTGTTGCAGTTCACGTAATTGTTGCTGCTGTTGCAATAAACTAGAACCATTATCCTCAGCATAAAAAGTAATGCTTATGGCATCGATGCAATGGCCTTCCGGAGTAACAATCAGTTGATGTACCTCTAACTCCTTTTGCCGGAGCAAGGCTGCTTGCAGAGATTCAGCGCATATCACCTGCCGAAGCCAGAAATTCAATACTTCTTTAAATGGTGATTCTACTTCAATATGCTGCAACAAGGCATCGCTGGCAATGGGTGATGTTTCGGATGGGGTGTTTAGATTGACCCATACCGACGTGTGCTCAGTCTGGATATTGTCTAGCTGTAGCTGTTTACAGTAATGAGCCTGAATTTTATGCCCCAGCGCTACACTGGTTGCATGCTGCCAGTGTGGTTCAACCTGCATATGCTGCCACAGCAAGGGAATATCAGTATGTTCTGACGCTGTCGTGTTGCAGTGCTCTGCTTTCGGCAACATAGCGGTGAGCGCTTCCACCTGAGCATTCAGTGTAAGTTGCTGTTTGTCCAACTGGCGATACTGTTGTTGAGCCTGTGCCAGTGCTTGCTGGGCATTATCCCGTTGCTGCTCAAACTGCAGCAGGTTTTCCTCCAGTGTTGCAACTGCCTGTTCCAGCTCAGCTGCATTGTCCCGCGTTTTCTCCATCTCTTCTTCAGAGGGTAAGGCTAACTGCGCCAGCTCTGTTTCCAGCCGCTGCTGACGTTGTTGTAACTGCGCAATACTGCTGCTTGCATGCTGGTGTTGCTGTTGTTTAATTGCCAGTTCACGCTCCAGCCGCGCCAGCTCATTCTGTTGATTCTGGCGTGTGCGTTCACCCAGATGTGCTAACTCTTCGAGCTCTGGCATACGTGCTTCATGCTCGGCAGCTTGCATAGCCCATTCTTCGCGCACTATTTGCTGTTCTTCCAATTCACTATTGGCTGATTCGAGCTGCTCCTGCTGTTGCCAGTCTTCTTCATGCAATCGTTGCAGTTCTGATTGAGCCTGTGCTTGTTCTCGCGCCATGCGCTGTTGCCAGTCACGCCGGTGACGGATCTGTTCTTCCAGACGCGCCCACTGTTCGCGCAGACCGGCGCGTTGCATTTCTGCTTCGCGTACCTGTTGCTGTTGCTGCTGTTCCTGTTCGCGCAATTGCTGTAGGTTTTCTTCAAGTGTCTCAAGATGCTGTTGAAGTGTTTCCTGAGCATTGTCATGCTGTTGATACATTGTAGTAGCAGCATCAGCTTGAGCCAGTGCCTGTTGCCATTGGCTGTAATCAAATAAATCCTGTTTACCCGCTATCTGTACTTTTAGTTCCTGATAGCGTTGTGCAGTATTTGCCTGTCGTTGTAATTTTTCTACCTGCCTGTCTAGCTCACTTTGTAAATCCGCCAGTCGTTGCAGGTGTTCGCGTGTGTCTGCCAGTCTGTTTTCTGTTTCGCGGCGGCGTTCTTTGTACTTGGAAACCCCTGCCGCTTCTTCAATATGCGCTCTAAGTTCTTCTGGCCTTGCTTCGATTATGCGTGAAATCATCCCTTGTTCTATCACCGCATAGCCACGAGCTCCAACCCCTGTACCTAAAAATAAATCTGTAATATCGCGCCGGCGTACTACTTGATTATTAATATAATAAGTAGACTCACCTTGCCTTGTGAGCTGGCGTTTTATTGCCACTTCACCATATTGTCCCCATGCTCCCTGAAGCTGGCCGTCACTATTGTCAAATACCAGTTCCACGCTGGCGCGCGGAGCAGGGCGGCGGGTGTTGGCACCATTAAAAATCACGTCTTGCATGCTTTCACCGCGCAGCTGTCTGGCCGATGCTTCGCCCAGCACCCAGCGTACGGCATCAATCACATTGCTTTTTCCACAACCATTTGGCCCGATTACAGCCACCAGCTTTCCTGGTACGGCAATCGTAGTGGGATCAACAAAAGATTTAAAGCCGGAAAGTTTGATATGGGTTAGACGCATAGCAACAATAAAGCAGGCAAATAGCCACAAAATTGGCTATTTTAGCTGGTTTTAAATAAAAAGACAGTTTTAGTTACTTCAAATACCTGTTTATAATATTTTAATCAGAAATGCGATACCGTATTAGTTTTACTACTTCACACAGCCACGCTTATCCAAACCATCAATAATGGCACAATTAGGTGAATCATTGCCTTTACAACGGTTATACCAGCTTTCTAATGTATCTTTCATATTATTCAAATCTGATATTTTTTTATTCAAGCGCTGGATATGTTCACCTACCAAAGATTTCACATCCGCACTGGCACGCAGTGGATCATTGCGTAAGGCCAGCAGCTCAGCAATCTGTGCCAGTGAAAAATCCACTTCACGTGCATGGCGGATAAAACTCAATGTAGCAATATCTGCATCACTGTAATCGCGATAGCCATTACTTTGTCGCTGTGGCCGAATTAAGCCAGCGGCTTCGTAATCACGTATTGTTTTGCTAGATAAGCCGGACAATTTTTCTGCTGTACTGATATTCATAGCAAATTAATAAAATGGGTAAACCGGAATAAAACTTGACTTTACCACAGGGTTAAGGTTTAAGCTTTACTAAAATACTTTTTATAGACCCACTTTTTATGGAGACAATCATGCAAATGGTTCAGTTTAAAATTGACGGAATGACTTGTGAAGGCTGTGCCAGAAGTGTTACTTCAGCTCTTCAAGGCAGCCCTGGCGTAGAAACCGTAGCCGTTAACTTTGCTACTGGTCTTGCCGATGTAGGCTTTAATGAAAGCCTTACCAATATTGATACCCTAAAAGCTGCGGTAGAAGCGGCCGGTTTTGATGTTGTTTAATTTTTAAATTCAGCGGTTGGGCAAATAAAGGTTAATACCATGGAAGAAAACTTGCATACAAAAAGTTCTCAAACAACCTCAGCGCGTTTTGCCATTGAGGGTATGGATTGCCAGGCTTGTGCCAACCGCATAGAAAAAGTACTGCGTCGGCAGCAGGGTATACAGACTGCTGATGTTAATTTTGCCAGTGATGAATTACAAACCCGCTTTGACAGCAGGCTGCTAAGTACAGAAGATATTGTTCAAATGGTGGCCAAAACTGGTTTCAAAGCAACCCCAGCCAATGAAAGCAGTCTCAATGCACTGGCCGAGGCTAATTCTGGTAAACATACCGGTATATCGTGGCGGCTGGGCATAATCTGGCTCATTGCCATCCCCTTTATCATCGGCATGTTAGGCATGTTAATAGGTCAGCATTGGATGCTGCCGCCGATGTGGCAGTTTATCCTTGCCACCATTATCCAGCTTGGCTTTGCTTGGCCATTTTACACCAGTGCCATCAAATCCTTGCAAGGTGGCGTGGCCAATATGGATGTACTGGTGTCCTTAGGTACCCTAGCCATCTGGTTGTACTCCAGCATTATGCTCTTTAACCATCAAAGCCATGCCCATCAATATATCTATTTTGAAGCCAGTGTAATGGTGATAGCCTTTGTCTCACTGGGAAAATATCTTGAACAACGTACCAAAAAACAAAGTCTCAACAGCATGAGCTTGTTATTGCAGCTTACGCCGAAAATGGTACGCAAGCAGACAGAACACGGCTGGCAAGAAGTCCCTTTAAGCCAGATACAAACGGGTGACATTCTACAAACCAATGCCGGTAATCGCATTGCTGCCGATGGCCTCGTGCACAGTGGTGAAGCGTGGTGCGACGAAAGCTATCTTACCGGCGAATCCAAACCCTTATTAAAACAAACCGGAGACAAAGTCCTTGCTGGTGCCCTTATCAGCAATGGCAGCATCACCTATCAGGTACAGACCCTAGGCAGCCAGACCCTGCTGGGCGACATGATACAGGCGCTGGCACAAGCTCAAGGAAGCAAAGCACCAATTGCACGGCTGGCAGACAAAGTATCCATGGTATTTGTTCCTACTGTAGTTGCCATAGCTGTATTAACCTTTCTATTAAATTGGTGGTTGGGAAATGGTATTAACGAAGCTGTTACCCGCGGCGTGGCAGTATTGGTTATTGCTTGCCCATGTGCGCTGGGGCTGGCTACACCCGCTGCTATGATGGTGGGCATGGGGCGTTCTGCCCGCTATGGTGTCTGGTTTAAAGATGCCACCGCACTCGAACGTACCAGTCAGGTAGACACCGTTGTACTGGATAAAACCGGTACCTTAACCAGCGGCCAACCGCAAATAGTTGCGCAATGGCAGGCGCCAGAAAGTAAATACAGCCAACAAAAAATACTGCAACTGGCTGCAGCCGTAGAAGAGCTCACCACCCATCCGCTGGCACTGGCTATTATTCAAGCAGCACAAAAGCAGCAATTGCCCACTTTAAAGGCTTTCAACAGCCATAGCGATATCGGGCAGGGTACACAAGCACAGATAGAGGGATATGGCACAATCAAAGTGGGCAATCCCGCTTATTGCAGCTTTAACATCCCTGAAGAATTAAAACAACAGGAAATCTGGCGGATAGCCAGCATTGTAGTCGTAGCTATCAACGATAAAGTAGAGGGTGCTTTTGCTATAGCCGATGCACTTAAACAAGATACCGTTCAAGCTATTCAGCGCCTAAAACAACAACATATTGACATTTATATTATGAGCGGCGACCAGCACAGCGTCGTAGAATACATTGCTAAGCAGCTGGGTATTAATCATTATCATGCAGAAATGAATCCCCGCGCGAAAGCCGAAGCGGTTCGCCAACTTATGCAACAGGGTAAAGTAGTAGCCATGGTAGGCGATGGTATAAACGATGCGCCCGCATTAGCTGCCGCCGATGTAAGCTTTGCCATGTATGGCGGTGCTGATGTCGCCACTAATACTGCTTCAGCTACGCTAATGCGCCACTCTGTTACACAGGTAGCCGATGCGCTGGCTTTAGCTCATGCTACCGTGCGAGTCGTCAAACAGAATCTGTTTTTTGCCTTTTTCTACAATATACTTGGCATTCCGCTAGCCGCCATCGGCTTGCTTAGCCCCGTGATTGCAGGTGCGGCCATGGCCATGAGTTCCATCTCGGTATTGCTGAATGCTTTACGCTTGAAAAAAAGCGGGCTGGAATAAATATTTTATTTATTGAGTAAAGTTATTTTCTTGCTTAACTCTATCTTTATATTTTACATTCGCAATTCTGTTTCCAGCTTAATCTTTCTTATTTTTCTAAGATTTTTGTGAAAATTTTTTAAAATATAACTAATTAGCACAATTTTCCAGTAGCGCTGCTATTCATAAAATAACATTTTGTCGAAATGTTTTTTAGCAGAAATAATCCCTTGTTTCTACCAAATTAATACTGAGATGATAGAAAAGTGAATCAGCAAAAGTACTCAATATTCTTCCAATCACACAATAATATAGCTTTTTTTATACCAAATAAGCATATCATTTTATAAATAATTTCAATTTGATATTTATCACTAAATTTAATTTCATCAAGATAAATTCAAGCCAAAAATATCTTGGATTGAATTAGAATAGGATGAAAAATAAATCAGAAAAACTAATTTTCGAATTTAGAATGTTACATAACAATAGAGGGGTAATCTGATGGCAAACTTACTGACACAAAGTTGTTGCGGTGCTTCTGGGTTAATATTAGATCTTTTTTACGAAACTGCAAGTAATCACATCAAGTCCCAATCTCGTCTGTTAACTCCAGGAGAAATAAATATGGTTACCTCCGTGTTTAAAAACGCCATTGTATTATCACAAGTACGAGTTCGAAAAGGCACTTTGTTGCCCAATCAAGGTAAATATGCAATCACACCATTTGGTGAAATATACTGGCCGCAAAAATATTATTCACAGGATTATTCAATGGAACTCTACTCTAATCAACATTTTTTTATGCATGAAATGGTTCATATTTGGCAATATCAGATGGGCATGCAGGTAGCCATACGTGGCGCATTCAGTTTAATGGCTAATTACGAATATGGGTTGGAAGAAGGCAAACTCTTGTCAGATTATGGTATGGAACAACAAGCTTCCATTATTGCGGACTATTTTATATTAAAAAATTTTGGTTACGATTTTTGGCGAGAAAAAACTAATCAAATATACACAGGAAGCGTTCCTAAAAATAAACAGCTTGTACAGCAATACTGGCTCAAAATGTATGAAAATACTTTGCAATTATTTCTAAAAAATCCACAAGATAAAAGGGTATTATTTAGATAAAATAATAACTTAAAACTTAACAGTTAAAGTATAGTATTTAATACCCTGTTGCAAAAACTTAATGTTACACTCTTATAAAAATTACTTTTTTAAATTTTATTGTATATTTTGAGTAAAATTTGTTTCTGTGGAAAGGAATTTGAAGGCATAAAATTTGGCATATTTAAAGATTTAACGAGGAAAAAACATGAGGTGGATAAAATTTAAGTATTTACTTAATCTGATATTTATTTTTGTTTCAATGATAATAACAGGATGTATTATTCATAGTAATATATTTTATACTCCAGATATTGTATTAAAAAAAGATGGTCAGCCCTGCATTAGTATTCCGGCGAATGAAGATTTTTTCTTGCGAAAAAAAGAATTTAATATTTTAAGCTTATATGTATTTCAAACAGGGGTTGGATACCTATGGAAAAAAAATTATTCAGATTCTGAAACACAATATTATGTCAAAAATCAACAATGCTTAGATTTTAATTATCATTTTCATGAAAATATATTTTATACAGTTGAATTCATCTCAATAGAAAAAGGAGATGATGAAATTCATAGGTCTACAAAGAAAGATTGGGTAAGATATATGCGCATCATAAAAAAACCTGATGGAACGCTGCAATTATTATTAGATGGTGAAGCACGTGATTATTCTTGATTTTGGTTGAAGCAATATAGCACATTACCTGTATGATATTCATAGGGACACAAGGAGAATGAACAAAAATCTATTACGCGATTTATTGTTAATTTTTTTAGTAATATTGATAAACGGTTGCATAAGGGGATATACCCCAGATATCGTTTTAAAAAAAGATGGTCAGCCCTGTATAAGTATTCCTGCGAATGAGGATTTTTTTATGCGAATAAAAGAGTTTGATATTTCGTATTTATATGTATTTCAAGCAGGAGTAGGAGAGCTTTGGAGCAAAAATTATTTAAGCTCTAAAAAAAACTATTATATAAAAAATCAGCAATGTTTATATTTTAATTATCGTTTTCAGGCTAATATTCTTTATTCTATTGGTTTCTTTTCAATAGAAAAAGGTAATGATGAATTACAAAATTCGACCAAAAAAAATTGGAAGAGATATATGCGGATCATAAAAAAACCTGATGGAACGTTTCAATTATAATTAGACGGTGAAGCACGTGATTATTCTTGATTGTGGATGAAGCAATATAACATCTTTTCTGCTAAATA
>NZ_JBNPBA010000030.1:0-1598 GCF_050310315.1 Snodgrassella sp. CS2
AATATTAGCCTGAAAACGATAATTAAAATATAAACATTGCTGATTTTTTATATAATAGTTTTTTTTAGAGCTTAAATTATTTTTACTCCAAAGCTCTCCTACGCCTGCTTGAAATACATATAAATACGAAATATCAAACTCTTTTTTTCGCCTGAAAAAATCTTCATTCGCCGGAATACTAATGCAGGGCTGACCATCTTTTTTTAGTGCGATATCTGGAGTATAAAATATATTGTTGTGCAAGATGCAACCTGTTATCAAAACTATGGTAAGGATTATTGGTAAAATGCGAAAAAGATTTTTATTCATTCTCCTAGTGTCCCTATGAATATCACACAGGTAATGTGCTATATTGCTTCAATCAAAATCAAGAATAATCGCGTGCCTCAGCGTCTAATAATAATTGCAACGTTCCATCCGGTTTTTTTATAATGCGCATATACCTTGTCCAGTTTTTATTTGTCGATTTTTGCGCTTCATCATTTCCTTTTTCTGTTGAAAAGAAACCAATAGAGTAAGAAATATTAGTCTGAAAACGATAATTAAAATATAAACATTGTTGATTTTTGACATAATAAGGCTTTTCAGAGTCCGAGTAATCTTTGTTCCAGAGTTCTCCAACTCCTGCTTGAAATACATATAAATATGAAATATCAAACTCTTTTTTCCGGAGGAAAAAATCTTCATCCGTGGGAATACTGATGCAGGGCTGACCATCTTTTTTTAAAACGATATCTGGGGTATATCCCCTTATGCAACCGTTTATCAATATTACTAGAAAAATTAACAATAAACCGCGTAATAAATTTTTGTTCATTCTCCTTGTATCCCTATGAATATCATACAGGTAATGTGCTATATTGCTTCATCCACAATCAAGAATAATCACGTGCCTCAGCGTCTAATAATAATTGCAACGTTCCATTTGGTTTTTTTATGATTTGCATATATCTCATCCATTCTTTATCAGTAGATTTATTATTTTCTTCATTGCCTTTCTCATTTGAAAAAAAACCTATATGGTATGGAATATTATTCTGAAAATGGTAATTAAAAATCAGGCATTGATCATTTTGAACATAATAGGGTTTTGCAGAATGAAAATAATTTTTACTCCAAAGTTCTCCTACTCCTACTTGATAAACATATAAATATGAAATATCAAAGTCTTTTTTTCGTCGGAAAAAATCTTCATTTGTGGGTATACTGATACATGGCTGTCCATCCTTTTTTAATGCAATTTCAGGCGTATAAAATACATTGTTGTGCAAGATGCAACCTGTTATCAAAGCTATGGTAAGGACTAATGGCAAAATGCGAAAAAGATTTTTATTCATTATCCTTGAGTCCATATAATACTGTACAGAAAAGATGTTATTTTGCTTCATACACAATCAAGAATAATCACGTGCTTCACCGTCTAATAATAATTGCAACGTTCCATCAGTTTTTTTTATGATTCTCATATCCCTAGTCCAATCTTTATTTGTCGACTTCTGAGATTCATCATTCCCTTTTTCTGTTGAAAAGAAGCTAATAGAATAAAGAATATTAGTTTTAAAACGATAATTAAAATATAAGCATTGTTGATTTTTGAC
>NZ_JBNPBA010000031.1:0-1360 GCF_050310315.1 Snodgrassella sp. CS2
GAAGCGGCGGCATGGAGCTGCTGCGGGCGGCGTAAAAGTCGGCCACCTTTTCCCTTTCTGCGACAGCAGGGAGGGCGGGAGGATTTTCAGCGTGGAACTATATCTCAGGGTTCGCCAGGCCTGCGCGGCGGGCATGAGCCAGCGTCAGGCGGCGAAGGCCTTCAACATCTCCCGTGATACGGTTGCGAAGATGATGACGTTCTCGGTGCCACCGGGCTACCGGCGGACGGCCGAGGTCAGGCGGCCGAAGCTTGATCCCTTTATCCCGATCATTGAGGGCTGGCTTGAGGCGGATCGCTCCATGCCGCGGAAGCAGCGGCATACGGCCAAGCGGGTGTTCGACCGGCTTCGTGACGAATGCGGGTTCACCGGCGGCTATACGATCATCAAGGACTATATGCGGGAGCGGGAACGGCGGGGCCAGGAAGTGTTCGTGCCGCTGGCGCATCCCCCGGGCCATGCGCAGGCTGACTTCGGCGAGGCGATGGTCAGGATCGGCGGTGTCGAGCAGAAGGCCCACTTCTTTGTTCTGGATCTGCCGCACAGCGACGCCTGTTACGTCCGCGCCTATCCGGCGGCTGTGGCCGAGGCCTGGGTGGACGGCCATATCCACGCCTTTGCCTTCTTTGGGGCGGTCCCCCAGTCGATTGTCTATGACAACGACCGGTGCCTGGTGGCGAAGATCCTGCCCGATGGCACCCGCAAGCGGGCCGCCCTGTTCAGCGGGTTTCTATCCCATTACCTGATCCGGGATCGCTATGGCCGCCCCGGCAAAGGCAACGACAAGGGGAATGTCGAGGGCCTGGTGGGCTATTGCCGCCGCAACTTCATGGTGCCGCTCCCCGAGTTCGCGACCTGGGAGGCGTTCAACCTCTGGCTGGAGGAGCAATGCCGCAAGCGCCAGCAGGATGTCCTGCGCGGTGAGGGCGAAACGATCGGCGAGCGGCTGCAGCGCGATCTGGCAGAGATGCGATCCTTGCCTGCTTCACCCTTTGACGCCTGCGATCAGGACACCGGCCGCGTCTCGTCGCAATCGCTCGTGCGCTACAAGACCAATGACTACTCGGTGCCGGTCGCCTTTGCCCATCAGGATGTCTGGATCCGGGCTTATGTCCATGACGTGGTGATTGGCTGTCGGGGCGAAGTCATTGCCCGCCATCCCCGGTGCTGGGATCGCGATGAACTCATCTTCAACCCGATCCACTACCTGCCGCTGCTGGAGCAGAAGCTCAACGCATTTGATCAGGCCGTGCCGTTGCAAGGTTGGGAGCTTCCCGAGGAGTTCGCAACGTTGCGCCGGCTGATGGAAGCTCGCATGAACCGGCATGGCCGACGCGAATACGTCCAGGTCCTGCGGTTG
>NZ_JBNPBA010000032.1:0-1241 GCF_050310315.1 Snodgrassella sp. CS2
GTGTGGTAGTACAGCACTTTCTGTTCCGTACCGGTGGTGGTCTCCACTCTGGCTAAGGGTTCATAGCCGCTTTCATCAGTGTAGATATAGATGCTTTTGCTTCTGTCGGTACGGGTTTCCTGAATCATTCTCAGCCCGTCCCACAGGAAGTGGGTACGGTTGCAGGCTTTGCCCGCCCGGTCTATCTGGTGTTTTTCGATACGTCGGCCTAAGGCATCGTAGATGTAAACGGAGCTTAATTTGGTCAATTTTTTTCGATAAGGATTTTTGCCAAATGGTTGGCTACATTTGCTATCTAACTATGGCAATAACGCCTTAAGCGCTATAAATTTTTAAAATTTTCAGTCCTCTAGATCTTTTAGCCATTTTTGATATCTTTCTGGATCCTTTGCAATCAATGTTTTTAATGTTTCAAACACTTCTTTTATCCCTGAAGGATCAGTTTTATATTTATTGAATACAAAAATAATTCCTTCTGCTATGGTATCAAGAATATAGAACATTTGTTGCGTATAGCAACTAAACGTTTTATAAGGTATAAAAATTGAGAAATTAACCACTTTTCGTTTTGACGAGGCTAACGGACCTTTAACTAAATCTTTGTATTCTTGTGTGGCTGAGATAGTAAAGAATAAATCATAATCTGTTGTTTTAAATAATTTATCATAATGTGGAAGAGTTTTATTTAATGCATTGAGATTTTCTATCAATGGATTTAAAACAGTATTAGTAATTTCGTAACGAACGCCAACTTCAGCCCACAATAGTGGAAAATTAATTTTCATTTACATAGTCCTTTCGGTTTATAACTCTTTTGATTGCCAACTGGAATCTTTCCTGTTTTTGTATAATGCTCATCTAGCTTTACTGTTTCCACTGCTTTTGCTGCTTTGGTTGTTGGAAAGCCTTTTTCTATGACATTGCCCTCAACCCTTTTACCTGGATGTAATTTTTGAAGTTTCTCTATTTGTTGATGCAATCGGGTCGGTAGCCCAGAAATTTTGGTTATTCTATTTAAATCAGCCTTGCCATATTTATAAAGCTCGCCGTCAATTCTTATTTCGTAAACCCCAAAATTTCCTGTTGCTCCATTAGTATTTAAATGAATCCAGCCCCACGGATCAATCCAAGTCAACCCATTAGGCGCATACTGATACAGATTATACCCACCCAACAACCCAATCGGGTCCGGCTGCGTGAATCTGCCTATATCAGGGTCATAGTACCTGAAAGTATTGTAA
>NZ_JBNPBA010000033.1:0-1175 GCF_050310315.1 Snodgrassella sp. CS2
GTTTTCTGTTTTTTCGCCGCTGCTTCGAGGTATTTGCGACAGATCTCATCGTAGGGATCGCTGTGGCGCACCTTGATGCGCTTTAGGGTCAGGATGCATTGATTTTCGACGCGCTGCGTGATTCACGGCTCGGAAAACGGAGCGGTGACATGAGCGACCTGTACTGGCTGACCAACGAGCAGATGGCCAAGCTTGCCCCTTTTTTCCCCAGGTCCCACGGCAAGCCTCGGGTCGATGACAGACGGGTCTTGAGCGGAATTATTTTCATCAATCGCAATGGCTTGCGCTGGCGCGACGCCCCTGAAGCCTACGGACCGCACAAGACGCTGTACAGCCGGTGGAAGCGTTGGAGCGAGAAAGGCATCTTCGCCCGGATGATGGTCGGTCTGGCTGCGGAACACGGCGAGGAAAAGACCGTGATGATCGACGCGACGTATCTGAAAGCCCACCGCACTGCGACCAGCCTGGCCGCGAAAAAAGGGGGCGTGGTCGCCTGATCGGTCGAACCAAGGGCGGCATGAACACCAAGCTGCACGCCATCTGCGACAGCCAAGGGCGACCGCTCAGCCTGTTCGTCACCGCTGGACAGGTCAGCGACTACATCGGTGCGCGGGCGTTACTGAGCAGTCTGCCCAAGGTCGACTGGCTTCTCGGAGATCGCGGCTATGACGCCGACTGGTTCCGAGAGGCGTTGAAAGACAAGGGGATAAAGGTCCGCATCCCGGGCCGGAAGTCTCGCAAGAAGGCGGTGAAATACGACAAGAGGCGCTACAAACGGCGCAACCGCATCGAGATCATGTTCGGCAGGCTCAAGGACTGGCGGCGTGTCGCGACACGCTATGATCGCTGTCCCAAGGTGTTCCTCTCAGCCATCGCCCTCGCCGCGGTCGTCATCTAATGGTTATGAATCCTGACCCTAGAGATCAAACTTCCCTCATGGCGAATAGCTCGTGATGGAACCGCTTCGCGACTGGCAGTCCCTGCGCGGCAAAATCCCGCCGCAGCGCCTCACCGAACCCCGTCGGACCGCAGAACCAAATGCTGGCGTCGCGCCAATCCGGCACAGCCGCACGAATACGCTCGCCGGTCAGTAGGCCGTCGCGGGAATCAACCAGGACATGCAGACGGACGCCCGCCGATTTCGCATCCGCCGTCAGCTTGGCGATGGCCTTCTC
>NZ_JBNPBA010000034.1:0-1161 GCF_050310315.1 Snodgrassella sp. CS2
CCCAGCTCCCAGTTCAGTGAGTGGATCAAAGACACATCAGCTGGCTCAAGAAAGTGCCGCACTCGCAGGGCTAGAACCTCTCCGATCCTGAGCCCGCCTCCTGCTCCCAGTGCTACGGCTAGTCCGATCTGCCGATACCTGCTTGCCAGCTCCATGGTTTCGTCTCGGCGCCTGCCCTCAGGATTCTTGTAGTGCTTCGGGATTCCCCGCCTGTGACTCTCCGTCCACTCCGCAGGCAGACCACGGATGAAGCGATCCTCCAGAGGATGGACCAGGCCGGTGCCTGATTCTGATCTGACGCTCCCGGAACGATAGCGCGGCAGGCCGCTCTTCTTATCTATGTCTGTGTATTCGGGATCGTTGAGCGGCCCTTGCTGAAGCGTATGGTTCGCAGTGATGATCAGAGCTGCAACAAACTTGCTGCTAGGGATGTCGCCTCGTTCTACCTTCTGGTTCCTCTTGCCGGAGGCATTGCCCGAGAGCGCGATCGCTCGAACCAGGCTTTCGACATTCCTCTCTATTCGTATCGGATCTCGTTCTAGCCATCCGCCGCTGTGGCGCAGGATGCCTCGAAGAAGTGTGCGCGCCTTCTCCTGCTGTCCTCTGCTGTGCCCCTGAAATCAACCTTGGCGATGTCTGCAGGAGATACCTGAGTGATGGGACGGCTGCCGTAGCGCTCTGTGAACTTGGCGGCGAGATAGGAGTAGTGATCGTAGGTTCGGCTTGACCACTCCGAACGATTCGCTGTCAGCCAGAGGTCGACAGCCTCTTGAAGCGTCGGTGGTGTGTCGCCGTTTCTCCAGCCTTCTACATACTCACCGCTGAGATGCCGGGCCTTGTCCTCGGCCTCTTCTCTGGTCTTTCCGCCGCTGGTAGTCTTACGCTTGTTGGTGGCTCGGTCGATGTAGGTGATTCGCCAAGACTTGTATTTCTCGGTTGGCTCGTAGATCGTGGCCTCTGTGCCGCGAACTGGAATCCCCTTCGCCATGAGTCGCTTCCCTCGCATGGTTGTGTCACGCCGTCTGTGTCAAGATCGTATGACAAGGGCTGCGAGCCGCATAATTTCGGGCTTTTCGCAGTTGGGTGATGCATAAATCACCGAGTTCCGCGACGTGGGATATCAGCGAGGCCCTGCTGAAGCGTATGGTTCGCAGTGATGAT
>NZ_JBNPBA010000003.1:0-110481 GCF_050310315.1 Snodgrassella sp. CS2
ACTTCGGGCTGCATTTGCTGCTGAAACTGCTGCTGACGCTGCTGTTCGCGAATGATTTGCTGTTGCTGCTGACGGTCTAGCTGGGAAGCTACTTCTGTTACCGGCGAGGCGTAAACACTTATAAGACCACTAGCCAAGAAATTGATAAGCAATACGATTTTTTGTAGATACATTTTGCTCTTTAAATATGAAAGTAAATTATGACTGCCTGTGATCCATGTAGCTCTCAAGATAGGCAATATTGCCTTTAATAATGAGGCTGGTATTTTCGTCTTTAAATGGATAGTTAAGAGTAGAGAATATGATTTTATGGAGATTTTTATTCATTTAATCTGGCTGGTTTATAAAAAATATTGCGTTGTGGAATGCTGCCCCTATGCTAAAAATGAAGCAATTAGTCTGAAGATTTCAAATACTGTTTTATTTCCACATAATTTATAAAGAAAATTACTTGAGGTTAGACTTCTGTTTATTGCAACTACAATAATGGACAAATCTATAAAAATATTAGTAACAGGAAGACAATTGTTTCAGAAAGTTTCCAAAAATTATAATCGTCATGATTGCTTTTTAATATTAATTTTTATTAAGAACAATGGAATTTAGTCTATTTAATTACTACTAATATGCATATATGATATTAACAAATTAAATAAATATTATAATAACATTATGATATATATAATAAATATTTTTATTCAAATTTTATTCAATATTATTTTCAGATAAAGACTTTAGCATTAATGAACTGTTAATTTTTAGCAACAATATTAGCATTATCTCTTGATTGCCTATCTAAAATATGAGCCATATGCCATAAAAGATAATGAGATTAATTGATTAAATAGGGGTAAATAACCTGATTCTACTCATGATGTAGTAACTTTGAAAAATCGCATCGTGAAGGTTACTGAAATTTCGAAATCTGAAAAATTTCAAATATGCTATTTGTATGGAGTTGGTTTTATGAATGAGGGGAGAAATAAGCAATACATGTAAGAGACATACTTACAGTCTGCGTATTCAGACTTGGCGAGCCTTTCTTATATCTTTTTTCTCCTCCAATTAAAATCAGCTCTTTTAAGAAGTCTATATGAATTATCTGGAAAATATTGGGTGACAAATCACTATATTGAATTGCAATTGCCCAGATGTTGATATTAAACTTAATAGGAGGAAAAGAAATTATTATTCTAAACTTTTGTTTGCAGTTAAATAACTGATTTCCTTTAATACTTGGTCATTATCAATAAAATGAATAGTTTGCCATCCTCTTTTTTGAGCAGCTACACAATTTTCTTCTGTGTCATCAATTAGGATACAGTGTTGCGCAGTTGTGTTGGCTTGTTGCTCAGCTATTTGAAAGATGGTCTGGTCTGGCTTTCGGCAGCCAACCTTACAAGAATCCACTATTATATCCAGCACGTCATCAAGGTTTATCATAGGCCGCCAGTAAGCTTCCCATTCTCTGACATTATTGGTTAATAAACCTATGGTGAATCCGGCTTTCTTTAGTTGCCGAACTTTATCTATCATCAGAGTATTTGGTTGAATATTTTCAAACCATTGACGCCCGAAATGTTCCAGATCGGCTTTTGAAGTGTCAATATTTGGTTGGAGCTGGGTCAATCTGTTTTTTACCCGTCTGCCCCACTCTTGCTCACTGATTAAACCAATTTCTAGAGGCTCGAGTCCTGTATAGCCAAATTCAGCAGCAGTGTCTTTTACGGCTTGCAACATGATATTTGCTGGTAATTGGGTTTTCTGCTGGTATTGATAGATAATTGCTTTAATTGGTGGCGTAAGTACGCCCCCGAAATCAAACCAGAATATAGGCTTATTCATGATAATGACTCTGCTTTAATGGGATAAAATTTTAAAGGTGACGTCAACACTCGCCATTGTTTTGTCTTTCTGTTTTATCACAATAGGGAACGTAATGGTCTGATTTTCTTGTGAGGTATCCAGTACCATTTTTGCTTTATCTATCACGCAATCTACATCTGACCCTAATTCACAAAAGGCTTTGAAATTCAGGCAGCAAGAGATTAACTCAAGCAGATTTGCCGGTAGTTGAAAACATTTTCTGATAGCGATAAGAGCTGTTTGTTTGCAAAGTTCTACTAAGACCATGCCTGAAATATGGTCTACTTCATGGTCACAAAGTGCCGAATAGCCGGGATCGAAATCTAAAGTTGTTTGAATAGTTGCGTGATTTTCAATCAGGTTGGTTGCTACGACATTTTTACTCAGGTTTTTACCAACCATAAATGCTGGAAGAGGAAAATAATTTTCAGAATAATAATTGTTACCAAGCGAAACAAATTGAATGGCTGTTTTTTTTCTTAATTTGGTCCATAGTGCCTGGTTTAGCCAGTGCATGGTGGTCTGTGAATGAGCACACGGTAAATTGTTGATATAAAGTTGTTCACTTAATGTTAGACCGGTTAAAGTATCGCGTTTGGTTTTAAATGTCAGTATTTTAATGTCTATAAACACATCAGCTGGATAGTTAATCATTTTTAACAATTGATGATTTTTAATTTCTAATTGTGTGTTATCAATGATGAAAATATTGGAAAATGGTATCTGATAGAATTGATGTGTGATGCTAATGGCTGCCTGCCGAAATATTTCCTGTAGCAATATCGCGTCATAATATCCCGTAAGATTATCATTGAAATACATATGCGTACGCGGAAGCTGTGCCGTGACCAGAAACTGATCTTGTTTGGTAGTTTTTATTGAAGTGATAAACACTTCACTTATGGCACGTTTATGTACCAATTTTTTGTTAATGCATTGAGCAGAATATGCCTTTGTCCCCACACTATTTTCATGCTGTAAATCCATTTTTCAGCCCCTATTTAAAATTTTATATTAATCTGCAATTGATTATTATTATGTTTTGTATAGGTGGCAAATATAATCCGTGAATTATTTTAATGTGTTGTAAATTTTCAAAAAAATTTTTATTAAGTATTTATATTCAGGCTTGCTTGGAATTTTATTTTCGGATACTTTGCAGTTATCAATTCTTTTCAATGCCGTTTGGTAGCCACACATAATATTAAGAAGTTTATATTAACTAGCTTTCTGATTGTGTCTGAATCGTTGTTTTTTTATATTTAGCTTGCAGTGTTATTTTGAGTATTACAGTAAATATAAAATGGAAGTTTTTTCTTTAATTAAGAAAAAACTTCCTTTGATTGCCAATACTCTATGATTAATATCTATGGCTGGATGATGTAGGTTCGTGTAATGCTTTTTAGTTGTTGCCAAAGTGATGATGCTGTATCCGTTGATAGTTGTACCAGTTTTTCTGATTAGCCATTAAATTAGTTTGGTTATGTTGCAGCTGGTTATAATTTTGAGAATCATCTTTAATGTCCATACCGTCTTCATGAGTTTCTGCAACGGTAACACTGCCTGACTGGACTTGTTGCTGAAACTCCATTTTGCGTGCTTTCTTATCGAGCATGGAAATGTGAATTTCAGTATCGTATATGCTCTTCAGCTCCAGCAGCTTTTGATATGTGGCAATTAATTCTTTGTTTTCAGGCGTGCGCATGATTTGCCCTTCAAGAAATTCACGGCACTTATTAAATTCTTCGGTTCTCATGGCTGTCTTATTTTGATATTCATAATAATAATTAATTTTACACCATTTAATCTTTTACGCGTTGGAAAAATGAGTATATGACAAATTTATGCTCAAGTTGTATTGAAGCTACAAGTCAAATCTCCAGTGGCATTGAATTAATTGGATGAATCTATTGATATTTATGTTTCAAAATAAGAAATTGATTTGTTGTTGCTGATTGGTTTGTATATTGGATGGTTTTTCTGCTTAAATTTTAAGCACCTTAAAATTGGATTGATTCATCTTGTTTTTTTTAAGTTATCCACAGATATACTCACAAATTTTGTGAAATTTTAGTCAGGCATCTGCCCTAACAGCATAAAATGTATTTAGCATATAAATATTCTTTACAATATGATTTATATAAATTTTTATATTTTTATGATGTAGCACAAACTTTGCTTAATTTTTAAATATTGCGCGTTACTAAGGAAAGAGGCATGTCTGATTATGCTTTGAAGTTTGATACAGTTTTGGTTCCGAAGTTGGGGCAATGATGTTCATAAAATCAATTGTTTCTTATCATTATGGAAACAATCTATCAATACAATATAGTGATAATTCAATGCTGTTTAGGTGTAAGGAATTGTTCAATCTAGGCTGTTAATAACATCACTATTTATTAAATTTATAAATCAGCAAGTTATAAATTAGACTCTATTTTAGCCATTTTAGGTCTTGACATTAATTTTCTAATACCAATATATCTATTAATTAAAATTTTAATGAAGGAAATCTGATGCGATTCGATAAGCTTACAGCAAAGTTTCAGCAAGCATTGCAGGATGCTCAGAGCATTGCTTTGGGTCAGGATGCCGGATATCTTGAGGCTGTTTTTGTATTGAAAGCCTTGCTTGATGATGTGGATAGTGGCAGCGCTGCAATATTGACACAGGCTGGAGCCAATCTGGCACAAGTGAAACAGCAAATTGAAACCACTATTAATGGTTTGCCTAAGGTATCTGGTCAGGGCGGAGAAATTCTGCCGAGTACCGAGTTACAGCACATTTTGAACTTGATGGATAAGGCAGCTACCAAGCGCAATGATGCGTATATCGCCAGTGAATTGTTTTTGCTAGCTGCGGTACAGGAAAATGGACAATGCGGCCGTATTTTGAAACAAGCAGGCGCTACTGAAGATAAATTAAATATGGCTATTGATGCCGTACGTGGGGGGGCAAGTGTGGATAATCCTAATGCAGAAGACCAACGTGAAGCACTGAAAAAATATACAACAGATTTAACAGAAAAAGCCCGTGCCGGCAAACTGGACCCTGTAATCGGACGAGACGATGAAATCCGGCGCACTATTTTGGTGCTGGAACGGCGTACCAAAAATAATCCGGTACTGATTGGTGAACCGGGTGTAGGTAAAACTGCTATTGTTGAGGGCTTGGCTCAGCGGATAGTTAATAATGAAGTACCAGACTCTTTACGCAATAAACGGCTGCTGATGCTGGATTTGGCGAGTTTGATTGCCGGTGCTAAATTCCGAGGAGAATTTGAAGAACGGCTTAAAGCTGTATTGAACGATTTGGCTAAAGATGAAGGCAATACGATTATTTTTATAGATGAAATTCATACTCTGGTTGGTGCTGGTAAGGCTGATGGAGCCATGGATGCAGGTAATATGCTCAAGCCAGCTTTGGCGCGTGGAGAATTGCATTGTATTGGTGCAACAACTTTGGATGAATACCGCCAGTACATTGAAAAAGACCCAGCCTTGGAACGGCGTTTTCAGAAGGTGCTGGTGAAAGAGCCTACGGTTGAAGATACTATTGCAATTTTGCGTGGCTTGCAGGAACGGTATGAAATTTATCATGGTGTAGAAATTACCGATCCGGCTATTGTGGCCGCAGCTGAATTGTCTAACCGGTATATTACTGACCGCTTTCTACCCGATAAGGCAATTGACCTAATTGATGAAGCTGCTTCACTGATTAAGGTGGAAAGTCAGTCTATGCCGGAAAGCATGGATAAGCTGAAACGGAGAGAAATTCAGCTAGAAATTGAGCGCGCATCTTTGGTGAAGGAAGATGACGAAGCCAGTAAAAAACGTCTGGCTTTACTGGATGAAGAACTGGATAACGTTAAGCGTGAATTTGCCAATCTGGATGAAATCTGGAAAGCCGAGCGTGCTAAAGCCCAAGGCAGTGTAACCATTAAAGAACAGATTGATCATCTTAAAGTTCGTATGGATGCACTAAAACGTGAGGGCAAATGGGAGGACGTGGCCAAGCTGCAATATGAGGAATTGCCACGACTTGAAGCTCAGTTACAGGCAGCAGACAGCGGTCAGCATGATACACAGCCAAACAAACTGTTACGCACTAAAGTTGGCTCGGAAGAAATCGCAGAAATTGTATCGCGTATGACAGGTATCCCTGTATCGAAAATGATGGCTGGTGAACGTGAAAAACTACTGAAAATCGAAGAAGTATTGCATGAACGTGTGGTAGGTCAGGATGAAGCTGTTAGAGCTGTAGCTGATGCAATTCGCCGCTCACGTTCTGGTCTGGCTGATCCTAATAAACCTTACGGCAGCTTTTTATTCCTTGGACCTACCGGTGTAGGTAAAACAGAGCTATGCAAAACACTGGCTAGCTTCCTGTTTGACAGTGAAACTCATCTTATTCGTGTAGACATGTCGGAATATATGGAGAAACACTCTGTAGCACGCCTGATTGGTGCGCCTCCCGGCTATGTTGGTTATGAAGAAGGCGGTTTCCTGACCGAGCAGGTACGACGTAATCCTTATAGTGTTGTGTTACTGGATGAAGTGGAAAAAGCCCACCCAGATGTTTTTAACATTTTGTTACAGGTACTGGATGATGGGCGTTTGACAGATGGACAGGGACGTACTGTCGATTTCAAAAACACGGTAATTGTGATGACATCTAATATTGGTAGTCAGGAAATCCAGAAGATGGCGAGTGATGATTACGAAGCCATTAAAGCGGTTGTAATGGAAGAAGTGAAACAATACTTCCGCCCTGAACTGATAAACCGTATTGATGAAGTGGTGGTTTTCCATAGTTTGAATCAGTCTAATATCCGTGCAATTGCAAATATTCAGCTCGCAGGGCTGCGCAACCGCTTGGAAAAAATGGATTTGCACTTGCAAGTTGACGATGCTGCTCTGGATGTACTGGCTAAAGTGGGTTTCGACCCTGTATACGGTGCCCGTCCTTTGAAACGCGCTATCCAGACGGAAATTGAAAATCCGCTGGCTAAGGAATTATTAGCTGGTGATTACGCACCTGACAGTACGATTATGCTAACTGCTCAGGATGGTGTTCTGACGTTTGCCTGATTGTTGTAAAAGAAACCTGCTCAAAAGCAGGTTTCTTTTTAATAATGCATAACAATTGTATAAGCATAAATTTTGTATGATCAGAATTTGATTGATGGGTCACGAAATAGTCAGTTTCTAACCACATCTTTATTATTAACTAATTTCTCAACAATCTTAAAAATGAATTCTCATTAATGTATTCTAATATTTAAACTATATTCGTTTAAATAATTAAAATTATTAATTTTCAGAATTTTATTTATTAATATCATTCAAAAACTTTGATTTTAATCTCTACTAGGTCTGTATTCATTAAAATATAATTTATTAACATATTTACAACTCTATTTTAAAAGTAAGATAATGTTATTATCGCTTTTAAATATATTAGCGGTGCATTACTTTTTATAGTTGTGATATTTTTTGGGAGATTTATATGCACTCTTCTTTAAAAACAATAAAAATAGCGCTATTAACATTATGTCTTTCAGCCGCCTTTAACACTCAGGCAAGCACAATTCAGAATAATTGTAAAACGCTACATCTGAATAACTGCCCTACACCTGTTGACAAAAAACTGCCAAATGTTAAAAACATGCTGACCTGGAATCAGCAGCAGCGTGCAATTGGTTTTCGTAATGATTACCGCTCGTATGCTGGTGATGTATTTCATGCAGCAGGCGGTAAACCTTTACCACGTGCAACACAAAATCTTAATCAGGTAAGTTATCAGCTTCATGGCCAGTCTTATCTGTTGAAAGACTATTTAAAACGCAACAATGTAACCGGTATGATGGTTATAAAAGATGGTAAAGTGGTTTGGGATTATTATGCCAACGGTAATAACCCAACAACTTTATGGACGTCCCGGTCTGTAGGTAAATCGATTGTATCCACCCTAGTGGGTGTGGCTCTTAAAGAAGGTAAAATCAAATCTCTAGATGATAAGGTAGTCAAATATAATCCTGATGTACGTGGTACTGCATGGGAAAACGTTACAATTCGTCAATTGTTGCAACATACTTCTGGTGTTAACTGGAACGAAGACTACACCAATCCTCAATCTGATTTTGCGCAGCTAACCCAATGTGAAGCACATCCCAACACTTATACCTGTGTCAACAATTTAGTTAAAAACCCACAACGTAAAGCCTACGCCAAACCAGGTACAGCTTGGTCTTATTCTTCAGGTGGCGCATGGTTGCTAGGTGATACTCTTGAAAAAGCCACTGGTGAAAATATTGCCAAATATCTTCAGGATAAAATCTGGCAGCCTTTTGGCATGAGTCGTGATGGTGTATGGCATAGTTATGCAGTAGACAAACATGATGTCGGTGCTCATGGTTTTAATGCCACACTTGAGGATTGGGGTAAATTTGGCCTGTTTGTAATGAATAACGGCAAACTACCAAATGGTCAGCAGATTCTGCCGGCAAACTGGGTAAAAGATGCGCGTAGCTGGAATCAGGCAAAAAATTCAGTAAGCAAGCTACATCCAGAAGGTACTTATGGTTATGAATGGTGGAATAATAGTGTACCGGCTAATGCTGCTGATGTAGCACCCAAAACTGGGCTAAACAGTAAAGATACCATGTGGGCTCTGGGTATTTACGGGCAGATTATAATGGTTAATCAGGCGCAGAAACTGGTTATTGTACAATGGTCTACATGGCCGAAAGCTGAGCCTTCTATGCTGGAGCAGCCATTGGAAGCTTCACTGATGTTTAATGCCATTGCCAACAAACTGGCTTCTTAACTGCTATTATTAAGCTTAAGACCACTGCACCAGCAAGCTAAAACACGGTTGCTGGTGCTTTTTCTTGTATATATTAGATGAAAGAAAATGATTGTGGCAAAAGAGATTGAACGTAAATTTCTGGTAACAGGCAATAACTGGCGGGGTCTGGTACCTGCAAAACATTATTGTCAGGGTTACCTTTCCACCATCAAGGAGCGCACAGTGCGTGTGCGTTGCTGTGATAATGAAGCATGGCTAACCATTAAAAGTACAACTCAAGGCATTACGCGTACAGAATTTGAATATCCTATACCGTTGGACGAAGCACGATATATGATTCAGCATCTGGCCGAACAACCTATTATTGAAAAATATCGTTATTGCATACCATTGAATGGTCTTGTGTGGGAGATTGATGAATTTCTAGGCGTTAATCAAGGACTGATTGTGGCTGAAGTGGAACTAAACCATGCACAGGATGAAATTATTTTGCCAGAGTGGATTGGCGAGGAAGTATCAGATGATCCACGCTATTACAACAGTAATCTGGTCAGCAAGCCATTTAGCCAATGGTAGAGTAAACTTTTATTGAAGCCAAACTGGCTTAACTGACCATAGATGTGTAGTTTATTCTTCACCCAACAGTTGTTCACGACTTAACAAGAATACAAAACCATCACCCCCGCTAGTGGATAGCCATGTAAATGGCAACTCTGGAAATGCCTGCTCAAGTATTTCTCGATTGTGACCAATTTCTACCACTAATACGCCATGAGGATTCAGATAACGAGCAGCCTGCTGAATGATTTGTCTGGTTACATCCAGCCCATCTTCACCACTGCCAAGTGCCAGCTCAGGTTCATGTAAATATTCTTCCGGCAGCTGCTCAACAGACGCTGCATCCACATATGGCGGATTAGAAACTATCAAATCATACGTATTGTCTATACCAGTAAATAAATCGGTATGAATTAAATTAATTCGTTCCTGCAATCCATAGTTTTCTACATTAATTGCGGCTACTTCAAGCGCATCTAGACTGATATCAACAGCATCAATTACCGCATCTGGATAGCAATGCGCCATCTGGATTGCCAGCGCCCCACTACCAGTACACAAATCCAGTGCACTGTGTACCAGCTCGTCATATTCAATCCATAACCGCAGAGGTTCGCCTAATAGTTCGTAAATAAATGAACGTGGCACAATCACACGTTCATCCACATAGAATTCATATTCGCCCTGCCAAGCCTGATTGGTTAGATAAGCTACAGGTATACGCTCACTGATACGGCGCTGTACCAGATGAAGCAAGGTACCTTTTTCTGTATCCAGTAACCGCGCATCTAAAAAAGGCTCCAGAGTATCCAGCGGCAAATGTAAGGTATGCAAAATCAAATAGGCAGCCTCATCATAGGCACTATTATTTCCATGGCCGAAAAACAGTTTGGCTTCTTCAAACTGACTGACAGTAAAACGTAAAAAATCTCGTACACTATGCAATTGCTGTGCAGCTGCATCAAATACAGACATGAATCACTCCGGCAATAAAATCAAATGCAGATTATATCAGCTTGTGCGGGAATCTTTCGGAGGCTATTCTGGCTTGCTGTACGTTCAGTAATGAGGGAGTAAGCGCTGATTATGCGGATGATTGACAAACGGCTTCAGCAAACGACGGAAATAGAGTAGATGCGAATGGTGTCTACTATCACCGGCCAGTGCCAGAAAATAATCTTGTACCAGTTGTGCCTGCTGCTCCATATTAAGCTGGCCGAAGTATTTAATTTCATTCAAAGGCGGATAACGGTAGGCACGGCGGTGATGATAACCTGCTTTCATTGCCAGGTAGACACCGGCCAATAAAACCGGAAAACCATGCTGGCTCTGCCATACATGTATTAATTCATGAATTAGCCATGCTTGCCGGCTTAAAGAGGTGGCTACAAAATCATCTGTGAAATAAGCAGCTGGAAAATAAATACGATTGCCGCAGGTAATGGCTGCATGCTGATGAAACTGCCACCAAGCTCCGAAAACAATCTTTACTTCTGACCAATTAGCTGCATGACCAAGTAAATTTGTAACCAGACGCAATTCATTATCTGTTAACGAACGCTCTATCATATTAATTCCGGATATTACGGTGTGTTTTTCTGTACGCTACCCAATTCCAACCATTCCAGACCAAAAAATAGCCGAGAGCAGCCAGAATCATCCCTAGTACAGGTACGCCAACAAGCAAAGGTTTGCCAAATTGTATCACCCATTGCCAGAGCTCCGAACCCAGATGACCAATGGTTAAAGCCGGCAAGGCAGGCATTTCTACACCCCATTGCCCATACATCAGACCGGCACCTATTTCATAAGCACAGTAATAAAGAGGCACATAAGTTAACGGATTAGTATAGAGTGTAGTTAACAATGCCAGTGGTAAATGTGTACGAACAAGGTAAGCCACAATAAGTGCGGTAAAAAATTGTGTTGGACCCGGCATCAGACCACAAAACATTCCAACAGCCACTGCCGAAGCAGCCCGTTCACGATTAAGCTGCCAAAAATAGGGTCGGTCAAACCAGCGTGCGAATGGCTTAAACCAAGGCAAGGCAAATAATGAAGCTTGTGTCGGCATTTTGTATTTAATGTGCCGTATCCATTTAGCCTTTTTATTACGCATTACATCTCTCGGGACAAGAAAGCTGCATTGTTAAATATTCCCATACAGATCTAACTGAGTTGATGAAGTCGGAACCTTTTTTGTTTCATCTGCAAAAATTAATTTTTCTCCTGCATACGATGTTTCTTTTTAACCAATACATACACCGCACCATCATTGCGCTCATTAGGCTGAGCATAGGCAAGAACTTCGGGATGGGCCATCAGCCAGCGCCGTACCAGCATTTTTAATATCGGCTGATAGTCTTTGGAACCCAGACCACTGCCATGAACAATTTCGCCCACGACACCGTATTGCTGTATATATGCGATAAATTCGTTAAGCACTTCCTGTGCTTCTTCTTGTCTGTAACCATGTAAATCCACATAAGCCACTATCGGCCAATGTCTGGCTTGCAAACGTTTAATATCAGCCATACCACGGCCATTTTTACTAAACACCACAGGTGCACTATCTTCCTGATTTTCACCAATATAAAAATAGCTTTCCGTATCCAGCAGCTCTTCCTGCTTCTGACGCGGTTTAATCGGACTATTGTCACGTGGATGCTGAAACTGATTTCTGGCTTTTAACGGCACAATATCCTTACCCATCGCTTCACTGAAAGTGATATCTGTTTGACGCTTTGCTGCTTGCTGTGCCCGTTGCTGCTCTTCAGCCTGACGCTGGGCTCTGGCCAGTTTACCCAGTTGTTGCAACTTTTCTTGAAATGAATTTTCAGCCATATGAGTAACCATTCATATCTAAATACCATTTCCATGATTTTAGCAGAGGCGCAAACTCCAAGTTAAGCTTGACCTTTATTAACTTTGTAAGCGTTTAAGATAGGATTCGTGCTGATTTTCAGTTATCCTAGTGCTGTATAAAATATATTCATTCAGGAACAGATTTTATGACGGCAACTAATGTCTCTCCAAGCTCAGGTAAAGAAACTGATGTCATTATTGTCGGTGCCGGTCCGGCAGGATTGAGTCTGGCACGTGCACTGGCACCATCAGGACTATCAATTACCGTAGTAGAAAAGCAAGATTCGGCTACGCTGGCAGAACCACCGTTTGATGGCAGGGAAATTGCCCTGACCCATTACTCAAAGGAACTCATGCAACAGCTGGATATGTGGGACAAAGTACCGGCAAATGAAATTTATCCTTTGCGTGATGCCAAAGTAATCAATGGTTACTCGAATTATCAACTACATTTCGAACAACCTACTATGGCACGCGGTAAACCAGCGAATACTTTAGGTTTCCTAATCAGTAATCATCATATCCGCCGTGCGGCCTATGAAGCTGTCACCCTATATAAAAACATCAACTTGATTGGGGGACATAGCATTATTGATGTCAGAAATGAAGATAGCAACCACATCGAAGCCACTCTGGATAACGGGCAAACCATCAGCGCCAGATTGCTCATTGCTGCTGATAGCCGCTTTTCAAACACTCGCCGTCAATTAGGTATATCCGCTCAGATTCATGATTTCGGACGTACGGTGATTGTATTCCGCATGCGTCATACCCTGAGCAATCAGCATACTGCTCTGGAATGTTTCCATTATGGCCGTACATTGGCCTTGCTGCCCTTAGAAGAAAATATGACCAACTGCGTGGTCACCATTAATAATGAACGCGCTGGTGAAATTCTAAATATGTCTCCTGCACAACTGGCGGCAGATATTACCAAGCAGCTCAAAGGCAAATTGGGTGACATGCATCTGGTCAGCACTGTGCATCATTACCCGCTTGTTGGCGTTCACGCCAATGCATTCTATGCCCACCGTAGTGCCCTGATTGGTGATGTCGCAGTAGGTATGCATCCGGTTACCGCCCATGGTTTCAATCTAGGGCTGAGTGGAGTTGGTATCCTGTCTAAACTAATCATTGAAGCGGTACAGAAAGGTAAAGACATTGGCAGCCAAACCCTATTGGCACAATACCAGCGCCAGCATATGCCGCATACACGGATGCTTTATCATGGCACCAATGCCATGGTGTCGTTGTTCACCAATGACAGCCATCCTGCTCGGCTGATGCGATCTCTGGTATTACGCATCAGCAATAATCTACCACCAGTGAAAAAACTCATCAGCAAACAGCTCACTGGCTGATATACAGATAATATTATGAAAAAATGCCTGCTGTAATTAATTTCTAGCAGGCATAATTACATAAAATTTTCTGAGCTAAATTAGACCCTGATTGATTTGCTGTAACAATGCCGAAGGATGCTCACTTTGAGTAATTGGACGCCCCATAACCAAATAGCTGCTGCCTGCAGCCAAAGCAGCTTTAGGCGTCATGATTCGACGCTGATCGTCTTTGATGTCAGTACTGAGACGAATACCGGGTGTAACCAATAAAAACTCTTGTCCCAGCTGCTGACGCAATAAAGTGGCTTCCTGTGCAGAGCAAACTACGCCATTCATACCCGCTTGACGGCTCAATTCAGCCAAACGAACAACCGCTTCATCAATTGGCAGGTTCATGCCGGTTTCAGCCAGCTCTGACTGGATCATACTGGTTAAAACTGTTACTGCAATCAATAATGGAGGCTGACTGTAATTGCTGACCGCTTCGGCTGCAGCTTCCATCATTCTGCGCCCTCCCGAAGCATGCATGTCTACCATCCATACACCCATGTCAGCAGCCACCTTACAGGCAGAAGCAACAGTATTGGGAATGTCGTGATATTTCAAATCCAGAAATATTCGATAGCCTTGCAACACCAATTGTTCCACCAGATACCGTCCGGTAGCGGTAAACAACTCTTTGCCGATTTTGAGTTGACATAAACTTGGTTCCAGCTGCTGCACAAATTCAAGCGTTTTTTCCGCACAGGCAAAATCCAGCGCCACAATAACTGGCTTAGCTGGTTGATTAATCAACGTGGTATCTAGCATTAATGGATTCATACTTTATATAGAAAAAATTACAAAATAATAAGAACTACTTAGCTTGTCAGAAGAAGGTTATCCGTCTGAGTGGTTCTGCTTATAAAAAAGATAACTAAACGCTAAGTCTGCCTTAACCAATCTGTGTCAGCTTGCAAACTAAATATCAATGCGGTTTGGCGTAAACGTTTCCCATTTATTGCAGGCTGGGCAATGCCAGAAAAACACTTGTGATTTGAAATGGCAGTGTCGGCAACGATACATCACAGATTTTTGCATCTGCATTCCCACTACCGAACGCATCATATCCACTTCCGCTTTCCATTTCGGGTTTATACTATTCTGCAAAACCCCGAGCAAACGATAAGTTCCCGTGAGTGTAGGTTTGCGCCGTACCAGATCAATAACAATCTCCGTGGCTTTGTCCTCACCATATATAGGTACTGACTTTTCATAAATCACACCGGATAAATCCAACTGAGGAAAGGTCTGGGCAAATCCAATCAAAACTTCAATACCGTCGGCAGCTTTATGTAAACCATCATAAGCATCATACAGGCGCTCACCTACCTGACTCAGATACTCATAATTTTGCTTTTCTATTGCACTATAAGCATCTATCGCAGCCTGATAGTTATGTTGTTTCAGCTCTACATCACCCAAAATCATATTAGCACGGCAGCATTTACGGTTTACCGCCAAAGCCTGAAAAATATATTCGCGCGCTTTATTGTATTCCGAATGGTATAAAGCCAGCTGAGCCAGCTCACAATAAAACTGGGCAATTTCAAACTGATATGTCTGATCACCAGTGCTTAACTCTTCAGCGAGTTTAATTGCTTTTTCCCAGTCGCGATCCTGCTGATAGATATTCAGTAGAATTTGTCGTGCCTGCCGAGCCTTACTGCCATCAAGCAAACCAACCAATATTTGTTCTGCACGATCCACTAGTCCGGCCGCCTGATAGTCTTGTCCGAGCTCAAAAGCAACAGTATCTCGTCGTTCTGCGATGGTTTCTGGTAATTCAAGCAAGCTTTGATGCAGAGCAATGGCTTTATCGTTTTCTCCGCGCTGGCGATACAGCTTACCTAGTGTCAGATGCAGTTCATATGTACTCTGTCTGGCATCATTCTGCTGATCCACTACTTCAGCAAGTTCACGTACCGCAACCGCACTTTTGTGTTCCGCCAGCGCATCCAAACTTTTGTAAAATCCTTCTGGAATAGCTTTTGCCTGTTTCAGCACAGCTCGCATATCCACACGTGCTGCAAACCAACCCATAGCAAAAAATACCGGTAATAAAAAAACTGGCGCCAGCCACATCCAAAAATCATTGCTATCCATGCTGATTATTTACCTTCTGCTCTTCAGAATGATTTTGGCCGTTCACACCTGCATTGGTGGCAATAGTTTCAGTATGAACTGACTGACTGGCAGCTTTCGTTTGCTTATCAATTTTAACCTGCAATTGATTAACCTTACTGCGCAGTCTTAACAGACGACCAAACATAGCAAACACCCCAAACACCGCACCAATAATAAAAAATATCAGCAACAGTACAATCAGCGGTAAATTCAGCATCTGCCCAGGCAGATAATTAAATGTAATCAGTTGTGTATTACTTACAGCCAGTAACAGCAAAGCCAGTAACACCACTATCTTTATTAATGTGTAAATAATCTTCATACCCGTCTACCCCGTAAAGTACTGTTTTCAGAAAAAACAATCATATGCCAGATAACAGCCTGTTTAGCCGAGAAACAACACAGTTTAAACGATTTCACGGCTTTTTAGCAAAAGCAGCCCATGTTTTCAGCATTGGCAAGCAAAACAGGCAGTGTATAATATTTATGTTTACATAAAGTAACAGCAACCACTGGCTAAAGCTAAGACCCTAGGCTGTTGTTACATTGATTCTTGCACTGCCCAAGTCTTAGACCCAGTTTTGCCCTATCCCATGCAGAGCTGAGTTTCGGCCACGCAGCTTAATGTCTTATTTTGGAGAAGTTTTACTATGTCTATGGCCGATCGCGACGGTTTTATCTGGTTTAACGGTAATCTTGTCGACTGGCGAAATGCCCAAACACACGTTTTAACACACACATTACATTATGGCATGGGCGTATTCGAGGGTGTCCGTGCCTACGAAACCTCAAAAGGTGCCGCTATATTCCGCTTGCAGGATCACACCAAACGCCTGTTTAATTCTGCAAAAATTACCGGCATGCACCTGCCCTATACACAAGAACAGATTAATCAGGCTCACATTGAGGTAGTAAAGGCCAACAAACTGTCCTCCTGCTATTTCCGCCCTATGGCTTTTTATGGTTCTAACAAACTGGGGGTAGCTCCGGATCAGAATGATGTACAAGTCATAGTAGCAGCTTGGCCATGGGGTGCTTATCTTGGTGAAGAAGGCATGCAGCGTGGTATCCGCGTGCAAATCAGTTCATTTACCAGACATCACCCTAATATCACCATGATTAAAGCCAAGGCAAATGGCAACTACATGAATTCTATTATGGCCAATACCGAAGCCACCCGTAATGGCTACGATGAAGCCATTATGTTAGATGCTAATGGATTTGTAGCAGAAGGTTCAGGTGAGAATGTCTTTATTATCAATGATGGTAAACTTTACACGCCAGCACTGGATGCCGCACTCGATGGCATTACACGTCGTACTGTAATGGCCATTGCTGCAGATATGCAGTTAACGGTAACTGAAAAACGCATTACCCGTGATGAAGTTTATTGTGCCGATGAAGTATTCTTTACTGGTACCGCAGCTGAAGTTACCCCTATCCGTGAAGTTGATGGACGCACAATCGGCTGCGGCGCACGTGGTCCTCTGACAACTGAAATCCAGCAGCGATACTTCGACATCGTTCACGGCAAAAATGCTAAATATGAATCATGGTTAACCTATATTGACTAAAACTCAGCCAGCAGGCCTGAATAAAGGTATTTCCGCCTATCAAGCCTGCTGGATTTTTTTGTCTTATTGCCGATGTAAGGAAAATATAATGAGTCATTCAGCTCCATCTATGATCACCATCACTCCGCATGATTTACCACTGATATGCAGCGGACCAGAAAACGAAACTTGGAATGGTCATCCACGCGTATTCTTACCTATTCAGTCAAACAGCAGCATAGAATGCCCATATTGCGGCCAGCATTATCATCTGAATGGGATTGCTGAACAGCACCATTGATAAATAATTATTCTGCATAGTAGTGTCAATATTAATCAACCGCGGGTATTGTGGTACAGTAATTAGTAATTTTTCACTCAAGCATTGCAAGCATAAGAAGGATTTGTCATGACAGAAACCACACACAGCCGTCTGATCATTCTCGGTTCCGGACCTGCCGGCTATACCGCAGCCGTATACGCTGCCCGTGCTGGATTGAATCCTACTCTGATTACCGGTATGGCACAGGGTGGTCAGCTGATGACAACTACAGAAGTTGATAACTGGCCGGCAGATGTGAATGGCGTACAAGGTCCAGAACTGATGGAACGCTTTCTGGCTCACGCTGAACGTTTCGGTACCAAGATAGTTTTCGATCACATTAATCAGGTACAGTTGCAGCAGCGTCCATTTACTCTCACCGGTGATATGGGAACATATAGCTGTGACGCATTAATTATTGCCACCGGTGCATCGGCTAAATATCTCGGCTTACCTAGTGAAGAAGCATTTGCCGGCCGTGGCGTTTCCGCCTGCGCCACCTGTGATGGATTTTTCTATAAAGATCAGGATGTAGCAGTGGTAGGTGGTGGTAATACAGCCATTGAAGAAGCACTCTATTTAGCCAATATCGCCCGTACTGTAACCGTTATTCACAGACGAGAAAGTTTCCGTGCCGAAAAAATCATGATTGATAAGCTACTGGAACGGGAAAAAGAAGGCAAAATTATTCTGAAACTCAATGCCAATGTAGACGAAATTCTGGGTGACGATTCTGGCGTCAACGCAGTAAGAATCAACTATACAAACAATGAAAGTGAGCTTCTGGCCGTAAACGGCATTTTCATTGCCATCGGTCACCAACCCAATACACAGATTTTTAAAGGCCAGCTGGATATGGATGCCACCGGCTATCTCATTACCAAAGGAGGCAATGAAGGTAATGTAGGTGCTACCAATATTCCAGGTGTATTTGCTGCTGGCGACGTAAAAGATCACATATACCGTCAGGCCATTACCAGCGCCGCTTCCGGCTGTCAGGCAGCTCTGGATGCAGACCATTATCTTTCCGGCTTAAGCAGCTAATAATTTTTTCAGATATTACCGGCCTATCGGCTTAGTAGCCTGCGGCCGGTTTTAAAGTTTCAACTCTATACTAGCATTTCGCCTAAAAGTAAATATTAGTTATAATGCGGGCTTTAAGCTAACACAAATCACGTTCAAGGATAATAAATATGGGCTTTTTGCAAGGCAAAAAAATCCTCATCACAGGTATGATATCGGAACGCTCTATTGCCTATGGTATTGCCAAAGCCTGTCACGAACAGGGTGCGGAACTGGCCTTCACCTATGTCGTAGACAAACTCGAAGAACGGGTACGTAAAATGGCAGCCGGCCTCGGCTCAGAACTGGTATACCGCTGCGATGTGCAGAGTGATGATGAAATCAATCAGTTATTTTCTGACCTCGGTCAGAGCTGGTCGCAACTAGACGGACTGGTACATGCCATTGCTTTTGCACCCAAAGAGGCTTTAAACGGTGATTTTCTCGATAGCATTACCCGTGAAGCCTTTATGACAGCCCATGAAGTGTCTGCCTATAGTCTGCCTGCACTGGCCAAAGCGGCACGCCCGTTAATGACTGGTCATAACAGTGCCATTCTGGCGTTGACCTATCTTGGTGCAGTTCGTGCCATTCCTAATTATAACGTAATGGGTATGGCTAAAGCTTCGCTGGAAGCTGGTATCCGCTTTACTGCCGCTTGTCTGGGACAGGAAGGTATCCGCTGCAATGGCATTTCTGCCGGCCCGATTAAAACCCTGGCTGCCTCTGGTATTGCCAATTTCAGCCGCCTACTGTCCCACGTTTCAGCACAAAACCCAATTCGCCGGAATATTACCATTGAAGAAGTGGGCAATACGGCAGCTTTTCTGTTATCCGATTTAGCTACTGGCATCACTGGAGAAATCACCTATGTTGACGGTGGCTACAGCATCAATGCATTGGGTGTACCGGAAGATCTAGTCAGTACCCACAATAATGCTTGATTAACAAAAGGTTGTTCCAAGCTGCCTGAATTCAGAATCAGGCAGCTTTTATTATTTTTACACTGCATAACGCTTTCCCTGCATGCCGGCTGGTTTAATCGCGCTAATATAAATGTGCAAGTATTTCATTTATAAGCCAACCATGGAGGCAAATATGAAATTTTTAGAACAGTTTAAAGCTTTTTTAATGCGAGGCAATGTCATTGATCTCGCTGTTGGTATGGTAGTCGGTACTGCATTTACCAATATGGTTAAATCATTGGTTGACGATGTAATCATGCCCCCTATTGGCTTACTAATTGGCGGAGTAGATTTTTCCAATTTGTTCTTTACCTTGCGTGATGGTTCCAAAGCCCCCGGTCCTTACGAGACACTGGGTGCCGCTCAGGCAGCCGGAGCCGTGACCATTAATATTGGTTTATTTATTAATACAGTTATTAGCCTGATTATCGTTGGCTTTGCTATTTTTATGGTGGTAAAAGGGATCAATCGTCTGCATAAAAGCCCACCACAGCAAAGCCATACCAAGCAATGTCCTGAATGCTGTACCGAAATTCCGCTTGAAGCAAAACGTTGTCCGAATTGCACTTCTGAGTTAAATTAATTTAAAAGATTAATCAGCATCCAAACCTAGTGTACACTGCACACAATTAATTAATTGATTCATACCCGATATGCAAAAGCTACATAAACCCTGTAGCTTTTTTTGCGCCAAAACCAAATGAGCATATTGCACGCCACAATGACACCAGATTCGCCTTAAATGCTCATGTAAATTGTTTTACCAGAATAAATCAATCAGACCAACAGGAACAACAATGCAGAATCAGCCCACTCCATTTTATAACCCTCTTCTAAGCTATGAAGAAAACTATCAGCAAGGTCCTTTTGGTGCATTCAGTCTGACACCACCATCTATACCAGAGAAAAAGCAGCCAGAAACTTTTTTAAATCTGGAAGTGAATTTGCCTTTCGGTATTCCTGCAGGTCCATTACTAAATGCCAGCTTTATCAAAGCAGCATTTAACTATGGTTTTGATTTATGTGTGTACAAAACCGTACGTAGCCGTGCACATGCCAGCCATCCGTTACCTAATGTATTATCGGTGCACCCTGAGAACCAATTGTCTGCCGGCGTAGATACAGTTTTAGCTGATACCAATTACACCACGCCGTTATCAATTACCAATTCTTTTGGCGTGCCTTCCTTTAATCCTGATATCTGGCAGCCTGATATGGCTGCAGCTGTAAATGCTGCACATAAAGGGCAATTTCTGATTGGCAGTTTTCAAGGCACCGCAGGTAATGAAGCCAGTATCGAAAGAGATTATGCCAAAACTGCCCTTCTTGTAGCAGAAACCGAAGCCCCCATATTAGAGGCCAATTTAAGCTGTCCCAATGAAGGGGTAAACCAATTATTGTGCTTTGATTTCCCTAAGGTCGAACGCATAGCCAAGGAAATCAAAAACGCCGTACCTGATAAACCCCTATTTCTTAAACTTGCTTATTTTGCTAATGATGAAGCTATTTACCCGTTGCTGCACGTATTGGACGGTGTGGTAGATGGTTACAGTACCATCAACACATTGTCAGCCAGGCCGGTAAATGCAGATGGAAAACCAGCGTTGGGACAAAACCGACCTACAGGCGGGGTTTGTGGTGATGCTATTCGCTGGGCTGGCCTAGAAATGGTAGAACGTTTGCACAGATTAAGAACCCGACTAAATAATCACTTTGCCATAATCGGCGTAGGTGGTGTCAGCAATGCAGAGCATTATCTGGCTTATCGAGCAGCCGGAGCTGATGCAGTGATGAGTGCAACCGGTGCGATGTGGAACCCTCAACTGGCTTTGCAGATAAAAAGCAGTCTGAATAAATAAATAATTGCCGGTAACTTGATTAAGCTTACCGGCATTTTTATATCAATCCTTATTTCAGCGGCAGATACGATAAGGTTCATCCATGACGACAAAATCTTTTTCTTCAAGAGCTTCAGCAATCCACTCAGCCACCGCTTCGGTAGTACATATAGTTTCTATATAATGTTTCAGAACGTTTGAAACAGGTATCTGATATCCTTTCAATCTCAAGCACATCGGAGCATAAAATGCATCTGCAATGCTAAAATTACCAAACAGATACGAGCTATCAGATTCTGTAAGTAAAAATGATAAATGATTATCTAAAAAATTGATTTCATCTCTGAGTGTTGGAAAATCACGAAGTTTTATCTGCCCGATTTCAGGTAAGACTGCCTCAATATTCATAGCTAAATGCTGGCGTATATGACTATACCCACTGTGCATTTTGGCCGTTACGCTTCTTGCTTTAGCGCGAATTTTATAATTTTGAGGCCATAAAGGAAGTTGAGGATGCCGTTCGGCCAGATATTCGCAGATAGCAAGAGAATCGCTTATCACCAGTTCATTATCTGATAAAATCGGTACCGTACCATAAGGATTCAATGCCAAAATGGTTTGTTTGAACTTTGAATCGGCATCGAAGTTGTCAAAACGAACCATTATTTCAGTAAAATCTATCTGAAAATGTTTCATCACTAGCCAAGGTCGCATAGACCAAGTTGAATAATTTTTATTACCGATATAAAGAGAATAGCTCATCGCTCATGTTTTCCTTATAGAAAAATATTTGTCAAAATAATTAATTTATTTACCCTTTTTTTCTATTATATTAGAACATTTATACCATAAACAATGAAAGCTGAATCTTTCACCCTAATGCATAAATTCGGTACAATCGGTACAATAAGAACTCAAATTTATTAGTCTTTACAACAGTCACACGTACATGCTCAGCTATCGTCATGCATTTCACGCCGGTAATCATGCCGACATTCTAAAACATTATTGTCTGATATCAGTTCTAGAATATTTTAAGCTTAAAGACAAAGCATATTGCTATATAGACACCCATGCTGGAGCAGGTCTATACAGCCTGAACAGCAAAGAGGCTCAAAAAGTAGGCGAATACCGTGAGGGAATTAAAAGAATTTTAGATAAAGAAAATCTGGATGCCAGTCTGCAAACTTTCCGTGAAGTAGTTATAGCCAGCCTACCAGATACAGAAAATTATTATTGTGGTTCACCATGGCTTGCTCAGGCAGTGGCTCGTGAACAAGATCGTCTGAGACTGTTTGAATTACATCCAACAGATGCAGAATTATTACGAAGTAATATGCGCAATATAAAATTGCCCAACCGAGTTCAGGTCTTTTGTGATGATGGATTCAAGGGTTTATTGTCAATGCTGCCGCCACCAAGCCGTCGCGCAGTAGTATTAATCGATCCACCCTATGAAGTAAAACATGATTATCAGCAGGTTGTGGATACACTTAAAGCTGCAATAAAAAAATTTTCTAACGGCTGTTATATGGTCTGGTATCCTTGTCTTGGCAGCGCAGAAAGCCAGAAGTTACCTATGAAACTGCAAAAACTAGTTCCAGATAACTTTGTACAAGCAGAACTTCACGTTAAATCCCCGCAGCCAGACGGTTTTGGTATGCATGGCAGTGGAATGTTTATTATTAATCCGCCTTACACCCTGCCTCAGCAATTAGCAGAAGTTTTACCAGCATTAACTCAGCTATTGGCACAGGATAACAGTGCCCATTTTGTTTTACAGTCTCACATTGCCTGAAAATCATCTGCTTATCAGTCAAGCAAACAAGGCTACTGTATAATGGCCTAGAATTTTAAAAGGGAGTATTTGCATGTCCGTTTTACTGTCTGATTATTTGTATCAGCAACAACAAAACTATGCAGTCACACCATTATTACCTGAAGTTATCACCAGCATCAGCAATGCGTGTCTACTCATTAACCGCGAAATCCGCTTAGGTGCACTGGATAATATATTGGGTAGCGCTCATACTGGCAATATTCAGGGCGAAGAGCAGAAAAAGCTGGATGTACTGTCCAACCGGATAATGATTGACACATTGTCTTCCAATCCAGCCATCGCCGGTCTGGCTAGTGAAGAAGAAGATTCCTTTGTCACTGCTAATAGCGATGGTCAATTTCTGGTTCTCTTTGACCCACTTGATGGCAGCTCCAATATTGATGTCAATATTTCCATCGGTACCATTTTTTCGGTGCTGGCAAAACCCACTGGTGCCCTGACTACCGAAAGCTTCTTACAGTGCGGCCGTAAGCAGCTGGCCAGCGGCTATGTTCTGTATGGTCCACAAACCATACTGGTACTGACGCTGAAACATGGCATCGCCATGTTTACCCTGAATGAACAAAACCAGTTTCAGCTGACACAGAAAAATCCGCAAATACCAGCTACTACAGCCGAATTTGCTATCAATATGTCCAATCAGCGTCACTGGCAGCCGGCAATGCAGAAATATATAGCCGAACTGCTAGCTGGTAAAACTGGCAACCGCGGTAAAGACTATAATATGCGTTGGGTTGCATCCATGGTAGCGGAAGTGCATCGTATTCTAATGCGCGGCGGTATCTTTACTTACCCGCAGGATAATCGTAATCCTGACAAGCCAGGCAAGCTGAGATTAATGTATGAAGCTAATCCCATGAGTCTGTTAATTGAACAGGCACAGGGTGCGGCCACTGATACCAAACAAAATATTCTTGATATCCAGCCATATGGACTACACCAGCGAGTTGCTGTCGTACTTGGTAGCAAAGAAGAAGTGGATTACGTCACTGCCATGCATCAAGCAAATTAACCATTGCAGCTAAAAGCTGCAACTTTTTGTTTCACTCCCGTCTGGAGATTTCCATGATTAAATTAACTACCAATTTCGGCGTTATCGGCATCGAATTAGACCATGACAAAGCACCGAAAACCGCAGCCAACTTCGAACGCTATGTACGTGAAGGTTTCTATGATGGCACCATTTTTCACCGTGTAATCGATGGTTTCATGATACAAGGTGGCGGTTTCGACAAAGACATGCAACAAAAACCTACACATGAACCAATTGAGAATGAAGCGAATAATGGCCTGAAAAATGACCAATATACCATCGCTATGGCACGCACCATGCAGCCTCACTCAGCCAGCGCACAATTTTTTATCAATGTAAAAGACAATGACTTCCTGAATCACACCAAACCTGATTTACACGGCTGGGGTTATGCCGTATTCGGTAAAGTGGTTGAAGGACAGGATGTAGTTGATAAAATAAAAAGTGTTAAAACTGGTAATCATGGCGGCCATCAGGATGTACCAGTAGAAAATGTAGTAATTGAAAAAGCTGAAATTGTTTAATTAGCACAACAAAAAAGCAGCCATGACCGGCTGCTTTTTTAATATAAATATGCGTATAAAATTATAGGATAAAAATTTTGAACGCACAAAAATACCCAATCTTTCAACAGATAGGGTATTTTATTTTTGCCTATTTATTGTAGCGGCTTCATATTCATCACTTCCATAAGGAAGTTTGTAAAAGCTGGATTGGCTGGTTTAGAACGCATTACCGGCCAACGCTGCTGCCAGCCAGACAAAGCATTCTGTATATAGGCCTTGGATTGTGCAGTATCAATCGTACCCTGCTGACTTTCTACAGCACTACGCAAATAAATGGCAAACATGTCATCGTCTACCATATTATGTCCTACCTGAGCCAAACGAAACTGATCCAGCAATTGTGCGGCCTGCACTTTGGTTATGCTACCCTGTGAAACCTGAAAACTTAAACGGGTAGCCTCATCGCGGATTTTGGCCACATCAGACCAGTGGCTGCTGGCAAGATGATACTCATTATTTACTGCAGTGCCGTCAACTACCTGTACCGGTTTGACTTCTTTATTTGCCTGCTTCGCGGATAAAGGTACATCTATAGATGAACAACCACCTAAAAATGCTGCTACGACACATAATGCTAATGTTTTTTTCATCATTTGTTTACTCAACGTATATTGCTTAAAACAAAAATAAAAGCTAGCTAGCTTGAGCGTGTGGCTGTACATGATATCAGAAAAGAGTGTGCAAGCGACGTCTTTTGCTTCTCCAATGGTAAAGTTCTGAGCATATCCACATGCTGGCCTTTACATTTACACTGCTTATAAACAGATTTAAGTAACTGATTTTTTATAGATTTATAGAATTAAATCATTAAAAATTATGTCTTTTAATTTTATTAATTAATACAATATTTTTTTCATGAATAAACACCATCTATTTCTGATTTATGAACTAAACAAGAACCAACATGTTTTTTTTATGTATATAACCATTCTTTTTTCTAGGAATGAGTATTATTGAATAATTTATAAACAATATAAGGATGGATAATAAAAACAGGTGCCATATATAATTTTCCCCAAAAATTATGAATCTTAACTGAAATAATGACATATAATTTATTTATATAATCTTTAGTTTTTATAATACGAATACATAAACAAACATCGAGATGATCCCTTATTGTTAATGTAAGCGTGTCCTTTTGTTTTTCAATAATTGTGAAAAATAGACTTTACTGCCTATGTCCGGCTCTGTTCCTTCCAATTTATTGAATCTATTAATTGGGTTGATTCCGATTCTTTTTCCCAAAAAATCCCTTATTTTAAAAAGCCCTGCCAACCATTTGGGTTGGTGAAAAGTCTTCAATTCATAAGCTTCGTAGACAGTGACATTTTTGCAGACTTCCAGAGACTGGTAGCTTAAATAATCAATCTTTTCGTCTACTAATGTTATGTTACTCAATAAACCATTGAATCCTTCTAAAGAAAGCTTTTGTTTTTTTCATAAGACAATTAATTTTTTATGCTGCTTTTGTTTCAGAAGTTAGTTAAAAAAATATGCTTTTATTTATAATATTTGTATCACAGCTTTAACTGCATAAAAAAAAACCGAACCTTTTTTCCGGTTCGGTTGCAATCATAGGGTTAAAACTTAGGCTAAATCTGCGAACAATGGCGTAGAAAGATAGCGTTCACCATAAGAAGGAATCAATACCACAATTAGTTTATTTTTGTTTTCCGGTCTAGCTGCCAGTTGCAAGCCTGCCCATACCGCTGCACCAGATGAAATTCCCACTAAAATACCTTCTTTGGAAGCCATTGCACGAGCAGTATCAAAACAAACATCATTCGGAACCTGAATAATGCCATCATAAACATGGGTATTGAGGATTTTAGGTACAAAACCGGCACCAATACCCTGTATCGGATGTGGTCCTTTGCAGCCACCAGACAATACGGCAGAAGCTTCGGGTTCTACAGCATATACTTCAACTTCAGGTTTTTTTTCTTTTAAAACTTCGCCTACGCCAGTGATAGTACCACCCGTACCAACACCAGCAACAAAAATATCTACTTTACCATCAGTGTCGTGCCAAATTTCCTGTGCAGTAGTTTCACGATGAATTTCTGGATTTGCCGGATTTTCAAACTGCTGTGGCATAAAATATTTCTGTGGATCTGAATCCACAAAAGCCTGTGCACGTGCAATCGCGCCTGACATGCCTTCTGCTCCGGGTGTCAATACCAGTTCTGCACCGTATGCACGCAATAGCATGCGCCGCTCCTTACTCATGGTTTCCGGCATAGTGATAATTAATTTATATCCACGTGCGGCACATACCATTGCCAGTCCAATACCGGTATTACCACTGGTTGGTTCCACAATCACCGTATCAGAATGAATCTTACCCGCCTTTTCTGCCGCATCAATCATGCTAGCTGCAATTCTGTCCTTGACACTGTTGCCGGGATTAAAAAATTCCAGTTTAACCACCACTTTGCCCGGTAAACCGGCACTCAGACGGTTGAGTTGTACCAGCGGGGTGTTACCAATCAGGTCAGTGATGCTAGAGGCGATATTCATTGTCTATCCTTTGTTATGAGAAACTGCATTGATTATCATCATAGATTAAAACCACTTTCAATCTAAATAATTTATCAGTGGGTTAATACAATTAATATTTATATAGGCGGTGAAAAAGGGAATGTCTGCTGAAATATGATTTTTTCTGATTATTACCTTAGAATGAGGTGATTAATTATAGCAGTAAGCCGCTGAATAATTCATATAATTTCTTAGTTGATGGCTAATTTAAGTAATCCAGCAGCCAAAGCTTAAAGTTTAATTTTTAGCGCCATTTAAAAAAAGGACTACCTTTGCGGTAGTCCTTTTATAGGCCACTGATAAAATGCCGTTATTAAGCATCTACCTTGGCTGCTACATCTACATAATCCTGAATTTCATTAAAGTTCATATAGCGATAAATTTCGATGCCTTTATCATTAATAATGGCAATATTTTCGCGATATTCATCGATGTTCGGGATATGTCCGAGTTTAGAGCAAATTGCCGCCAGCTCTGCTGAGCTCAGATAAACTTGCGTATTCTTACCTAATCGGTTTGGAAAGTTACGAGTCGAAGTGGAAACTACAGTAGAACCTTCACGTGCCTGCGCCTGATTGCCCATACACAAAGAACAGCCTGGCATTTCCATCCGCGCACCTACTCGACCCAAGATACCATAATAGCCTTCATCAGAAAGTTCTTTGGCATCCATTTTGGTCGGAGGAGCCACCCACAGACGTACAGGTAAATCTGTTTTACCGTCTAACAAAGTAGAAGCTGCACGATAATGACCAATATTAGTCATACAAGAGCCAATAAATACTTCATCAATATGTGTACCTGCTACATCAGACAAAGTTTTTACATCATCAGGATCGTTCGGACAGGCTAGAATCGGCTCTTTGATTTCATCCATATTGATATCAATAATGGCAGCGTATTCTGCATCCGCATCGGCTTCGAGTAATTTCGGTTCAGCCAACCATTGTTCCATTTTCTGAATACGGCGTTTCAGCGTACGGGCATCCTGATAGCCATCGGCAATCATATTTTTTAAGAGCACTATATTGGATTTCAAATATTCTTCAATCGGCTCTTTATGCAGTTTCACTGTACAGCCGGCAGCAGACCGTTCCGCAGAAGCATCAGTCAGTTCGAATGCTTGCTCTACTTTCAAATCCGGCAAACCTTCAATTTCCAGAATACGACCAGAGAAAATATTCTTCTTACCTGCTTTAGCTACGGTGAGAAGTCCTTCTTTTATAGCCTGCAAAGGAATGGCATTTACCAAATCTCGCAGGGTGATACCTGGCTGCATTTTACCGGAGAAGCGTACCAATACGGATTCAGGCATATCCAATGGCATCACGCCAGTAGCCGCAGCAAATGCTACCAAACCAGATCCAGCAGGAAAAGAAATACCCAGAGGGAAACGTGTGTGTGAATCACCGCCAGTACCCACCATATCCGGCAACAGCATCCGGTTTAGCCATGAGTGAATAATTCCGTCACCAGGACGCAAAGCTACACCGCCACGAGAAGACATAAATACTGGCAATTCCTTGTGGGTTTTGACATCCACTGGTTTAGGATAGGCTGCGGTATGACAGAAAGATTGCATCACCAAATCAGCACTAAAGCCCAGACAAGCCAGGTCTTTCAGTTCGTCTCGTGTCATCGGGCCGGTAGTATCCTGCGAACCAACAGTAGTCATTCGTGGTTCACAATAGGTACCCGGACGAATACCCTGTCCTTCCGGCAAGCCGCAAGCACGGCCAACCATTTTTTGTGCCAGACTAAATCCAGCTGTGCTCGGTGCAGGAGCCTGTGGTAAACGAAATACTTCAGAATGTCCCAGACTTAATGCGTCACGAGCTTTTGCAGTCAGACCGCGGCCAATTATCAGATTAATGCGGCCACCGGCCTGTACTTCATCTAGAATAACCTGAGATTTGAGCTCAAATTCGGCGACAGTTTCGCCATTTTTGATAATTTTTCCTTCATAAGGCAGAATATCCACTACATCGCCCATGTCGAGTTTGGATACATCTACTTCAATCGGTAACGCACCTGAATCTTCCTGTGTATTAAAGAAAATTGGCGCAATTTTGCCACCTAAACATACTCCACCAAACCGTTTATTCGGTACATACGGAATATCTTGACCGGTATGCCAGATTACAGAATTAGTAGCTGATTTACGTGATGAGCCAGTACCTACAACATCACCAACGTAAGCCACCAGATTACCCTTGGCTTTCAACTCAGCTAATTGTTTAATTGGGCCTACTTCACCTGGTTTATCTGGATGTATGCCTTCACGTGGATTTTTAAGCATAGCCAGTGCATGTAGCGGAATATCTGGCCGGCTCCATGCATCCGGTGCCGGTGACAAATCGTCAGTATTGGTTTCACCAACTACTTTGAATACGGTAACAGTGATTTTTTCCGGTACTTTTTCACGAGAAGTAAACCATTCAGCATTAGCCCATGACTCTATTACTTCTTTTGCATACCGGTTACCGGCTCGCATTTTTTCTTCCACGTCATGGAAAGCATCAAACATCAGCAAAGTATGCTTTAAAGCATTTGCCGCAGTAGCCGCCAACTCTTCATTATCCAGAAACTCAATCAGAGGCTGAACGTTGTAACCACCCAACATGGTACCCAGTAGCTCTACCGCAAACACGGGCGTGATTAATGGACTACTTACGGTTTTCTCCGCAATAGCACCCAGAAAAGATGCTTTGACCTTAGAAGCATCATCTACACCAGGCGGCACTCGATGTGACAGTAAATCAACCAGAAATTTTTCTTCCCCTTTGGGAGGATTTTTTAGTAATTCAACCAACTCTTCTGTTTGCTTCGCTGTTAGCGGCAGAGGCGGAATACCCAGTGCTTCACGTTCAGCGGCGGCTGCGCGGTAGGCTTCTAACATCTTGAACATCCTTAATGTAATGGTTTTTTAAGTTTTTCTTGTAGATTTATTATGCATTACTAATGCAATAATATGAATGATAACCGAAAACAGGGGCGATTGAAACAATTTGTAGTCTGATGTAGTCAATATTAGAAAATGTAAAGATTAAAATAAAAGCAGCCCGTTACAGGCTGCTATACAGTAATAAAAATGAATACCATCATGGTGATTTCACATTGATTACACCATTTTTAATATTTCAAACTTTCTGAAAAATCTTAGAAACGATTTCTCTTCTTACCACTGGCATTTTTGCGCAAGCTTGAGCCCGCCTGACTATACTGGCTGCGACCGGTAGGATTTTGCAAAGCCGGCTGATTTAGTCTGGCCTGCTCATAAATCGGCATAACTTCCGGCAGCATTTTTTTCAGAGAGCTAATGCGTGCATTATTGCTCGGATGGGTAGACAAAAGGCTAGTACCACTATTGTTGCCCAAAACCTTATTCATTTTCTCCCATACTGTTATAGCAGCATTGGGGTTGTAGCCCGCCTGTGCCATTAGCCTCAGACCGCCTGCATCTGCCTGAGATTCCTGATAACGGGAAAAAGGTAAAGTCAAGCCATATTGACTTAGCACATCTTTATACACACCGACATTATCTGCATTGGCACCGGTTTTAGATTGCACCACTGCACTGCCTACTTCCAATGCCACGCTAGTCAAAATTTGCTGACCAGCGGCTTTTTTACTGTGCTCCTGCAATGCATGCGTCATCTCATGCCCAATAATCGCAGCAATTTCATCATCGGTTAAATTCAGACGATCAACAATGCCTGTATACACCACCATTTTTCCTCCTGGCATGGCAAAAGCATTAGCTTCATTGCTACGGATAACATTAAGCTGCCAGTCAAAAGGAACACCAGTAGTATTTGCTTGATTGGCGTATGGTACCAGTCGTTGAAATACATTGCGTACCCTTCTGGCAACAGGTGTGTTGGTTTCAATCACCCCTTCTGCTCTAGCCTTACCTATCATCTGAGTATAGCTTTTGGCCGCACTGCTATTAAGAGTTTGGGTGTCATAGCCCATCACATCAGCCACCTGCGCACATCCACTTACAGCTATAAGCATGGCAGCCAGTGCAATTAGTTTAGATTGCCGTTTGATTGAATACATGATTTATCCACGGTAATACAACTGGTTGAAAAAATATCACTTTTTAATGTCTTACATTGAGTAATAAATGTAAAAAATGGTTTTATTATATGGTGTTTATTTAATTTTAAAACCACTCTTATAGCATGTACGCATAACAATACTTATGCGTATAAAATACAAACAAAGATAAATGGCTCAGATTATCCATCAAAATTAATAATATTCAGCAAATTATTAGTAACATCCGTCTTTGCAACAGAACAAATATAACAAAATGATTAGAGCCAGCTTTTTTATACTTGTGTCGCGGTTTTACACCAATATTTGCACGCGGCACCACAAAGGCTACAATGCTATTGATTACCACAGAGATGATGTAAATTACGTGAAAATCCTTATTTTAGGCTGTGGACAAGTAGGTTCGACCATTGCCAGCAATCTGGCCAGAATGCCCAATAATGATGTCACTATTATTGACGTCAATGAAACTGCTTTACAGAAAATCAATCAGCGACTAGACGTACAAACCATTGTCGGCAACGGCGCGTGGCCGTCTGTCTTGTCTACAGCCGGTGCTCAGGATGCTGACATGATTCTGGCTCTGACCCAAAATGATGAAACCAATATGGCTGCCTGCCGAATTGCTTATGCGCTTTTCAATACGCCAAATCGTATTGCCAGAGTACGCTACAGTGATTTCGTTGAATTTGAAACAGGCAACAATCAATACAAAACCAGTTTAGACTTATTTAACATCACCGAAGCCATTAGCCCTGAACAACTTGTAACCGAACAGATAGTTAATTTGCTACTGCATTCTAGTGCCTTACAAATACTGCGATTTGCCAACGACAAAATCCGTTTACTTGTCATCCGCGCTCAAAATGGTGGTATGCTGATTAATCAACCTATTAGTGCACTGAAACAGCATTTGGAAGAAGGCGTGGATTGCCAAATTTGCGCCATCTACCGCAATAACCGTTTGCTGGTTCCCACTGGCAGCACTATCCTGCAGGAAGGTGATGAAGTTTTTGTTTTAACGCCAACTGCTTATTTGGAAAACATTATGCGCGAACTACGTCCAGTTACCAAGCGGACACGTCGCATTATGATTGCCGGTGGTGGCAATATTGGCTACCGCGTGGCTAAACAGCTGGAAGCTAGATTAGATATTAAAATTATCGAACGCAAACAAAATCGTGCAGAATGGCTTGCTGAAAACCTCAACAATTCGCTGGTTCTGGTAGGAAATGCTTCGGATGAAAGCCTACTGGAAAACGAATATATTGATGAAATCGATGTATTTTGTGCACTGACCAACGATGATGAAAATAATATCATGTCGGCCATGTTGGCAAAAAACCTCGGTGCCAAACGCGTGATGGCCATTATCAATCGTTCCAGTTACGTGGATTTATTGCAGGGCAGTGCTATCGATATTGTAATTTCACCGCATCTGATTACTATTGGTTCTATTCTGACTCATGTACATTTGGGCGATATCATGGCAGTGTATCCATTACGCCGCGGCTCGGCAGAAGCCATTGAAGTTGTATTGCACGGTGACCGCCATACTTCTAAACTTATCGGCCGCACCATGTCTCAATTACGTTTGCCCGCGGGGTGTTATTTTGGCGCAGTAGTACGTAATGAAAATATCACTATGTACCATCAGGATACAGTATTAGAAGATGGAGACCATGTAATCTTTTTCGTGGCTCGGCGCAAAGCGGTGCAGGATCTAGAAAAAATGATTCAGGTTAAACTGGGCTTTTTTGCATAGGCAGCATGTTATGAGCCATTTCAGCAACCGCTTTACTGTGCATCATAAGGCATCAGGTTTTGTCAACAAAATTGCGCCCACTGCTCATATTGTGGCCAAAACCGGTTTTTTATTTTCATTATTGCTACTGGCACCGACAGTAGTCTCTTTACTGTACATGGATCATGTGTTTTCAGCATTTGCAGTTACGGCTGCTATTAGCATGAGTGTGTGTGCGCTGACTTGGCTGCTGACGATGCGTTATAACCGTGAACTGCGCCCGCGTGATGGCTATACATTGGTTTTTATGCTATGGATTGGTTTTGCCCTGATCGCCTGCCTACCCTTTTATATTTATTTGCCCGGACTGGGTTTTACTAATGCCTATTTTGAAGCCATTTCCGGTCTCACCACCACCGGTGCCACCATCATCACCAGTCTGGATACACTTGCCCCGTCACTGAATTTCTGGCGTCATATGCTCAACTGGCTGGGCGGTATGGGGATTATTGTGCTGGCCGTAGCCGTCATGCCGATGCTAGGCGTAGGCGGAACTCAATTATTTAAAGCAGAAATACCGGGTGTAAACAAAGACAGCAAAATGGCACCACGTATTTCAGAAACGGCCAAACGCTTATGGAGCGTGTATGTATTGTTTACATTCGTTACTCTGCTGGCTTTACGTCTGGCCGGCATGAGCTGGTTTGATGCGGTTTGTCACGCCATGTCTGCTTTTTCCCTTGGTGGTTTCTCTACACACGACAACAGCATTTCCTATTTTAATTCTGTACCGATTGAAATTATTCTTAGCATTGCCACCATACTAGGTGCTATTAATTTCACTAATCATTTTAATGCACTACAAAAAAAATCATTACGTTATTACTGGCGTGATGAAGAAGTACGTGTACTATTATTTGTTTTGTTGTTCAGCATCATTGGCATCAGCTTGTATTTGTGGTGGCATAGTTTTTATTCGCTGGGTGAAGCATTTCGATATACGGCTTTCAATTTAATATCCATCGGGCTGGCAAATGGTTATTCCGATACCGATTTTGCCAAATGGCCATTAATCGCCTCCTTATGGATGTTTTTTCTGGCCAACATACTTTCTAACGGCGGATCAGCCGGCGGTGGTATTAAAACAGTGCGTGCGCTTGTACTCTTTAAATTCAGTTTGCGCGAAATGCTGCTGATGCTGCATCCCAATGCAGTAAGTATGGTTAAAATTAACGGCAGCCATATTCCCGACCGGCGAGCTTTAACAGTGATGGCCTTTGTGTTTGTGTACGTAATCACCATTATATTATTCAGCTTTGCCTTGATGATGAGTGGAATGGATTTTCTGTCTGCCCTGACAGCCGCAATCAGCTGTATCACCAATGCAGGCCCTGGGCTGGGTACTGTGGGTCCAGCCAATAATTTTGCTTTTCTTTCAGACCTTCAGAAGTGGTTATGCATCATCATCATGCTGCTCGGACGTCTGGAAATATTTACCGTCTTTATCTTGTTTACCCCTGCTTACTGGAAAAAATAAAATACAACTTGAGAAAATTTGAAGGAAAAAAATTGATTAAACACTTAAAGATGCTGAAAGCAAAACTGACTAACCAACAGCATCTCATTTCCGGCACTTTGCTGCTCCTTACCGCATGCAGCAATCAGCACGAAGTCGCACTTCAGCCCATCAACAAAAACAGTGGTCAAGCCATCCTGCCTGGCACGCAAGCCACTGAAGCACCGGACAAAGTCATCAGCAGTTTTCAGCAATATCAAAATGCACTTAAAGCAGCCAAAAATGGCGATGACATTTTACCGGCTCAGTTTCTGGCTCATCAGCCTGACAGTGCCATGAGCAATAGCATACGCAATAGTTGGTTACAGCAGTTAGGTAAACGTGGCAACTGGACAGTATTCCGCCAGCAATATGATTTTCTGGATAAAAATTTCCGCGATCTGGAAACACGGTGCTATGCCGAACAAGCAGGCATAGATAATGACAATGAGTTATTAGCCAGTTTGAGCATGGAATCCGGCAATCTTCCATTAGGATGCAATCGCTGGCTTGAACAGGCTGCTGCACGTCAACAAATTAGTGCCCAAAATGGGTGGCGACGTGTACGCAACCTGTTGGCACTGAATCAAATTACTAATGCACGTAATTTAGCTCAAGCTTTAGGCAGTCCCTTACCAGATCCGTTGGGCAGCAGCACCGGTGGAAGTCAGGGCGCACAAGAAGCTTTACTGTATCAAGTTATCAATAAGGATAATCGTAACAAAGACAGTGCCGCTAGCACCCTAGAGCAACTATCTGCCAGTCTCACCAAAGAACAAATTGGCTTCGGCTGGGCGCAATTGGGCTTGGCTCAAGCAAACAATCTCAATTCTGCTAAAGCTCTGAATTATTTTGACCGAGCCACCCCATCACAGATGAATAACGAAATGTGGGAATGGTATGCTCGCTCAGCACTGCGTCTGCAGCGCTGGCAAAAACTTAATAGCATCATCCTCAGCATGCCAACAGCGCTACAGCAGCAAGTTACGTGGCAATATTGGCTGGCTCGCAGTTACCACTCATTGGGGCAAAATAGTCAGGCGAACGCCATATTCCAAAAAACAGCTCAACGCGGACATAATTTTTATGCGTTGCTAGCTAAAGAAGCTTTGGGCAGCAAAGCCAACACCAGCAGCACTGTGGGCAAAAGCAGCCAGCAAGTTCAGAACAGAATAGCAGCGGACGGTAATATCCACCGTGCGCTGACATTATTTAAAACCGCACAAGCAGAAAATAACTGGCCAATGCGCCGACTGGCTCAGCAAGAATGGCGTTATGCTACACGTAACTTCAACGACGACACCCAAATCGCAGCTGCCACCCTTGCAGAAAACAATGGTTTTTATGAAATGGGAATTTACAGTGCAGATAAAGCGGATAACCTCCTCAACTACGAATTGCGTTATCCGGCGCCATTTAAAGAGCTCGCCGTACCATTTGCTCAAGAAGCCGGTATAGACCCTGCGTGGGTATATGGCTTAATCCGCCAAGAAAGCCGCTTTATGATCGGCGCCCGCTCCAACGTTGGTGCAGCCGGCCTGATGCAAGTGATGCCGGCTACAGCCCGTGACATCGCCAGCCGGCTAGGTATGGATAGTAATGAGCTGTATACCATGCGCGGCAATATCCGTATGGGAACTTGGTATATGGGCAATGTACGCAAACAGTTTGGCGATGAAGTGCTCACCACCACCGGCTACAATGCCGGACCTAGCCGCGCTCGCCGATGGCAGGCAAATACACCTCTGGAAGGGGCCATTTATGCCGAAACTATTCCATTTGACGAAACCCGTACCTACGTCAAAAATGTTATGGCCAATACCACTTATTATGCCAACCTTTTTGGCGAACAGCGTACCACGCTGACAGAACGTATGGGTACCGTACCGGCACGGTAACCTGCTGGCACTTACCAGCCTTGCCAGCCTTAACCCGTACTTACTCTCCGCTACCTACAAATAATGCATAATTATCATGTAAATTACTCAACCCTTGGGAAAGCAAATTATGTTGTTAGACCGCAAACGCTCCGCCGTATTAATGATTGATTTACAGACACGCTTGCTGCCAGCCATCAGCAACACCGATGAACTACTAAACAGCAATGTATGGCTGGCCGAATTGGCAAATGATATGGCCATTCCAACCATCATAAGCGAACACTGTGTCGATAAAATTGGCTCTACCCGTGAAGAAATCATTACCGCTGCGCCGCAGGCTAAAATTGTACAAAAACAAAGCTTTTCCGTATATTCTGCTGGTGTACTTACAGCTGATAATCTGCAAAATGCAAGCCAGATTGTCATATCCGGTATAGAAGCACATATCTGTGTATTACAAACAGCTCTGGACCTACGTTCGCAAGGATATGAAGTATTTGTTGTAGCCGATGCCGTAGGTTCTCGCCGTCAACGTGATCTGGAGCTGGGTCTGTCTCGCATGCAGTCTAATGGATGCAATATAGTTAGCCGAGAAATGATAGCATTTGAATGGCTAGGTTCAGCCAATAATCCACAATTTCGAGAAATTCACAAAAAATTCATTCGTTAATTTAATCTGAGTCCTCACATTACCACTGCACCCTTAATAAAAAATGGGTGCAGTTTTATTTTCATCCTCAGCACAATATTACAAAATAAAAAGCCGAATCCGTATCACCCCAGATTCAGCTTCATTTAAAGGATAATATATCCATCTCAATTTCTGAATAAACCAGCGTTAGCCTTTAACCTTCCCCATTAGTATCACTCCGGATAATCAAGAGCGGCAAATTAGTTTCACGCATCACTGTTTCAGCAAAACTACCCATAAGCAAATGCATTAGACCACTGCGGCCATGTGTACCTAAAATAATTAGATCACTACTTTTTTCGTCAGCATAATCCACCAGCATCTGAGCCATTTCCTTTGCTCCTTTATTAGCTATCAGCAAATGGCGGTGTACTCTGTCCTGCGGCAATTGTTTCAAAGCCTTATTTACCGCATCGTCCAGAACAGTATTCCCTTCAGACAATGCAGCCGCTTCGTAACTTTCATGCTGCAGAAACTCAGGTGCCAGCGCCATATATTCAGTCGGATTGGCCACATTTACCACTGTTAATTCTGCTTCTTCACTTTTAGCCAGTCCAATAGCATGCTCCAGAGCATTTTCTGAAGTATGGCTGCCATCCACCGCCACAAGTAAATGTTTGTACATGAAACTCTCCTTATCGTTTTTGCAATTCGAATCATCAGGCAGATACAGTATAATACCACTACCTGCTAAAAACGGCTTTTTGGATTTTACTACGTGTCGCAGATGTTCCATTCCTCAGTAAATTATCAGCGCCGCTTCGGTGGTATTGCACGATTATACGGCAAAGACTCCTTACAACGATTCGCCTCTGCACATATATGCATTGTTGGTCTCGGTGGCGTTGGCTCATGGGCTGCAGAAGCATTGGCACGCAGTGGTATCGGCTCTCTTACACTGATTGATTTGGACAACGTAGCTGAATCCAACATCAACCGACAGCTACCGGCTTTAATCAGCCTGATTGGCAAGCCAAAAGTAGAAGCACTGGCCGAACGCATTGCCGACATTAATCCCGATTGTCAGATTAACTGCATCGAAGATTTCGTCGAGGTTGACAATATTAGCCAGATATTCAAACAACCCTTTGATTTTGTTATTGATGCTATTGATCAGGTGCGTGTCAAGGCAGCCATGGCTACTTACTTTATCGCACAGCACCAACCATTTATTGTTTCCGGCGGCGCCGGCGGACAGAAAAATGCCGCCCTAATTCAAAGTGCTGATTTAAGCCGTGTAACTAATGACCGCATGCTGGCCAGTATGCGTTACACCTTGCGCAAACGGCATGGTTTCAGTCGCCAGCCGGCAAACAAGATGCACATACCCTGCATTTATTCGAGCGAAAATATTACTCCGCCACAAGCAGGTAGCTGCCAGACAGAATCAAGCGCTCCACAGGGTCTTTCCTGCGCTGGATATGGTGCTTCCATGGTGGTCACAGCCAGTTTCGGCCTGCGTTGCGCACAGGCGTGTCTTGATCATCTATGCAGACATACCTGAGCTCAAGCATGAATACCGTTAACCCAGCAGAACACACTGTTGCCATTTTATTCGGACAAGCTGTCACTGAAATTCCTCAGGATTTGTTTATCCCACCCGATGCATTACAAGTAGTTTTACAAAGCTTCGAGGGACCGCTGGATTTATTGTTATATTTGATCCGAAAACAAAATATCGACGTTCTCGATATTCCAATGCTCACCATAACCGAACAGTATCTCTCATACATTCAGCAGATGGAGCAGCATGAGCTGGATTTAACGGCTGAATATCTGCTAATGGCAGCAGTACTGATTGAAATCAAAACTCGCCTGCTCCTTCCTGCTCCACCGGCCGCGGAAGAAGAAGTTGCTGACCCGCGCGCAGAACTGGTTCGCCGCCTGCTTGCTTATGAACAGATGAAACTGGCCGCAGCCGGACTCGATGCCTTACCTCGTGCTGGACGAGATTTCGGCTGGGCATGGCTACCAGTAGAACTCATTGCCGTCACTCAGCCACCTCAGGTACAGGTGGCTGATTTAACCCGCGCATGGTTAGCGATTCTGGCGCGTTCACAGCACAATCGCAGCCATAATGTAATTAAAGAAACCCTGTCAGTACGTGCCCAGATGAGCATGGTTTTGCGACACCTGCAAACTCGGCAGCAATGTTATTTCACCGAACTTTTCTGCCGTAATGATAGTTTGGCTTTGGTCGTTACCACATTCATTGCACTGCTGGAGCTCGCAAAAGAAGGTTTGGTGTACATTACTCAGCAACAAACAGATGATCCGATATCAATTAGAGCTGCCAGTAATGAATCTACTGACAATTAAGCGCCACATCAGAGACCAGTCACATAGTGACAAGTTTATTGAAAAACCCTAATATAAATAAATTTATATATCTGGATAAAGTCATGGCTGTCAACCCTACTATATTTAATACCGCTTTTAATACTTGTCTGGATTTACCTCATTGCCGTTGGCTAAAAATTTATGGTGAATGCACATCCGATGAACCTGTCATCTCTGTTGACTGGAGAGATGAACTGCTGGAAAACAAAGAAAGTGGCAATATCCATGGTGGTGTTATTACGACGCTAGTAGATATGGCTTCAGCCTGTACTCTTGCCTCCCAGTTCGAACGGTTTGAATCTATAGCAACACTAGATATGCGAATCGATTACCTGAAACAACCTGTATCCGGACAAGCTATTCACGCACGTGCACATTGTTACAAAACCGAAGGACAGATCGCCTATATACGCAGCCATTGCTATCAAAAAGATGAAACCCAACCCTTTGCGCTGGGCATGGCTACCTTTGTTCACAGACTAATATCCCTTTCAGAGCTACAGGTAACAGTGAAACAGCTCAAAAATGAGCGATCCGAATTAAAGAGAGCCACAATTAATCATGACGCAGAATTGAAAAGAAGAGCTTATGAGTTGATGCCCTACAGCAAAGCCATTAATCTAAAAATCGGTACAGATAGCGAAAATAGACGCATATATTGTCTACCTTTTTCTCAAGACCATATAGGTGATTTTATACAGATGGCATTACATGGCGGCCTAATTGGTGGTTTTTTACAAAGCTGTATAAATTTACATGTGATGGAAGAGTTAAATCTTTCTTCACCAGCCCGAATTATTGACTATTCAACTGATTATTTACTGAGTGGCAGGCCAGAGGACAGTTATGCCCGATGTGAGATCATTCATGCAGGTAAGCACATTTCACAGGTCACCGCAACCATGTGGCAAAGCCGAATTGAAAAGCCTATAGCTTTTGCTCGGGCACAGATACAAATGCCTGTAGTTGAATAAAGAAAATCAATTGTTTGTCCATTTCAGAAATTCAGTTATTCAATTTCTGTAACAGCAATATTTTAGTGAGTTGACCCAGCGTTATGGCTATTGATACCAACCGCCCGCCGATTATCCAGTCCTTACTGGACACAGACCTGTATAAATTCACCATGCTTCAGGTAGTCCTGCACCAGTTTCCACAAGCTACTGGGGTTTATGAATTTCGCTGTCGCAATAACCATGAAACCGCTTACCCGCTTGGAGATATTCTGGAAGAGCTTGACTGGGAATTAGATCGTCTATGCCAGATGAAATTCAACGAAGATGAATTACTATATCTGCGAAGCCTACGCTTCATCAAAAGCGATTTTGTCGACTACATGGAGCTGTTTCAGTTAAAACGTCGGTTTATCAGTACCAGTATCGATAACAATCATTATCTTAATATCCGCATAGAAGGCCCGATCATACAGGCCATGTTTTTTGAGATATTTGTTTTGTCGATAGTCAATGAACTTTACTTCCGTCGTCTAGAAACTCCTGAAATAATTGCTGAAGGAAAACGTCGATTAAAAAATAAAGCTGAGCTGATACACCAATATGCTAATGAACAGCAACAATATAGCTCACCTTTTATTGTTTCCGATTTTGGTACCCGCCGACGCTATCGTTATACATGGCAGAAACATGTCGTAAAAACCCTTCGCGAAGCCGCTCCCAACGTATTTCGCGGTACCAGCAATGTTCACATAGCCAAAGAATTTGGCCTAATACCTATCGGCACCATGGCACATGAATTCCTTCAGGCCTTTCAGGCGCTGGATGTACGTTTACGTGATTTCCAAAAAGCGGCTCTCGAAGCATGGGTACATGAATATCGCGGCGATTTAGGTATCGCTTTAACTGATGTAGTCGGAATGGATGCTTTCCTGCGCGATTTCGACCTATACTTTGCAAAGCTGTTTGATGGACTGCGCCATGACAGCGGCGATCCGTATATCTGGGGTGAAAAAGCCTACAACCATTATCGGAAACTACGCATTGACACTCGTACCAAAATGTTAACATTCAGTGATGGGCTCGACTTACAGCGGGCATGGGATCTATACGTCCATTTTAACAAACGCTTTAAAACCAGCTTCGGTATTGGTACTAACTTCACCTGTGACATGGGATTGACACCATTAAACATCGTATTAAAACTGGTAGAATGCAATGGCCAGTCTGTAGCCAAAATTTCTGATTCACCTGGCAAAACCATGTCTGATAACAGCACATTTCTGGCTTATTTGCGCCAAGTATTCGATATACCAGATATCAACAAATATTAAACAAAATAAAGCCAGTGTATTATTTATAATAGCAACTCAGATAGAAAAGTTACTTTTTTACCGGCTTTAAATCATTTAAAAAACACACCTATATAGGACACACCAAAAATGAACAGAAATAACGATGCCAGCACCAACAGCATGCGACTGGACAAATGGCTATGGGCAGCACGTTTTTTTAAAACCCGAGCTCTGGCTCAGAAACACATCGAGCTCGGACGCGTTTTGGTAAACGGAGCCAAAGTGAAAAACAGCAAAAATATTCAGGTAGGTGACAGTATAGACCTGACGCTTAACTCATTGCCCTATAAAATTGAGGTTCAACAACTCAATCACATGCGCCGACCCGCCTCTGAAGCACGTTTACTCTACAATGAAGACGAAAGCGTCGCCACCAAACGTGCAGAACTCAAAGCCCTCAAACAGGCCAGCCAGATAAGTGCTGCTTATCCCGATGGTCGGCCAACCAAACGAGATCGCAGAGCGCTGGATAAGGTAAAAAGACACTGGGAAGACTGAATATAAATTCAACAGCAGCTCGGATAAAGCAAGTACCCTACTCATCTTACATAGTAAGCATATAATTATTAGGCTTAATGTGGGTATTCCTAACAAAATTACTCTTTTTAAGCGCCTTAGCTACCATTTCTTTATTGAATGGAACATGCAACACCGGCACCTGTGATTTTAACTTTTTAAAAAGCGGTAACTTATTCCAGAAATAGTGAACCTTAAAGTTCATATTATTTTTACCACTAACCAGCATATCTTTCTTTTCGCGTATTTCTGTATAAATCACAATTACCGGTAGCCTCAAACGCCCGATTCCATATTCAAGTTCCTCTTTCAAACTGCGTGACTGAAAAGTATCCTCACTTAATATTAAAATAATATTATCTGCACGGTTTAAACGCTCTTTAATACGTGGCTTTAACACCCCTTCCCAATCGCTACCGTCGCGTACATCATATTTTTTAGCATGAATATCATCAAACAGAAATTGCTCATCCTGAGTTTTCCACGTTTTCAGCTGATTATAAAAAAAATAGTCTCTTTGTATTAACGCCCCCGCCGCATACTCATTAAATGGTTCATCAACATAAAAAATACTGTAATTACTGGGCATAACATTTCTCCTCAATTATTATCCAGACCATCACCACACATCGCTAAATATTACAGTAAATATAAACAAAATCCCACTTAAAAAACTTTAAAATACAAACACATATAATCAAATGTAATAATTAAGATAAAAAAACCGCATCCCAGAGGATGCGGTTGATACTTACTTCTAATATTTATTTAATAGAAGAAGCAGCCTCATGCATAGCTTCAGACAAAGTCGGATGGGCATGAACAATACGGGTAATATCCTCACTAGAGGCTTTAAAGTCCATAGCCATTACTGCTTCGGCAATCAGCTCAGAAGCCACCGGCCCAATGATATGCGCACCCAGCACACGATCAGTTTCCGCATCGGCTAGAATCTTAACAAAACCTTTTGCCTGCCCCATACCCAGCGCACGACCATTTGCAGCAAAACTAGACTGACCTTTTTTATACTTCACGCCAGCAGCTTTCAACTGCTCCTCAGTCTGACCAACCCAAGCGATTTCCGGATGAGTATACATCACAGCAGGAATGGTATTCATATCTACAAACGGTTTCTGACCAGCAATACGTTCAGCCACTGCCACACCCTCAGCAGACGCTTTATGAGCCAGCATCGGGCCTCGTACTACGTCGCCAATCGCCCAAACATTAGGCAGATTAGTACGGCATTCATCGTCCACTACAATAAAACCACGTTCGTCTTTTTGCAGGCCAACACCCTCAGCATTCAAACCATTGGTATTTGGAATACGGCCAATCGCAATAATTAACTTATCAAAAGACTCGGTTTTTTCTTCACCGCCAACAGTATATTTAACCGTCACACTGTTTTCAGCTTTAACAATTTCATTCACCGTTACACCCAGATGAATGTTCAGACCCTGCTCTTTAGTGAAAACCTTAAATGCTTCTTTTGCCACCTGCTGGTCAGCAGCAGCTAAGAAAGTAGGCATTGCTTCCAGAATAGTTACTTCTGAGCCTAGACGATTCCATACAGAACCCATTTCCAGACCAATCACACCAGAACCAATCATACCCAGCTTAGTTGGTACAGCTTCAAGATTCAGCGCACCTTCATTATCCAATACATTAATATTATCAATTTCAGTAATTGGCAGCGGGCGCGGTACAGATCCAGTAGCAACAATCACATGCTTAGCTGTAACCTGCTGTTTGTTACCATTGGCATCTACTTCAATCTGCCATAAACCATCAGCCTGACCAACCAAAGAACCTTTACCAAAAATACTTTCAACTTTGTCTTTTTTGAACAGAAAACCAATACCATTTGTCAGCTTACTAACAATAGCATCTTTACGTTCAATCATTTTTTTTGCATCAAAGCCCTTAACCTGAACATCAATCCCATGTTCAGCAAATTCAGATTGCGCGGCATGGTAATTCTCACTGGTCTGCAGCAAGGCTTTAGAAGGAATGCAACCTACATTTAGACAAGTACCACCCAGAGCCGGACCATCCCCTTTTTTATTTAAACCAGCATCAATACAGGCAGTTTTAAAACCCAGCTCAGCCGCACGAATGGCTGCAACATAACCCCCGGGACCAGCACCGATTACCACAACGTCAAATTGAGACATTAAAATTCCTTTCAATCATGAATATTTCTGACTGATAAAATAAAACCGCAATGTGGCACAAACGCCATTTGATTCGGTGTGGCCAGCATTACGGTTTATCTTCATCAAGCTGCCATAATTTGAGAATACGGCAGCCAGCAAATCAAATTACAGTTCCAGCAACAAGCGAGCAGGATCTTCCAGCGCATCCTTAATAGCTACCAGTGTCAACACAGCTTCACGGCCATCAATCAGACGATGGTCATAAGACAGAGCCAGATACATCATCGGACGTACCACTACCTGACCATTTTCTACTACTGCACGTTCTTTGGTTGCATGCATGCCCAAAATAGCAGACTGAGGTGGATTAATAATCGGTGTAGACATCATAGAACCGAATGTTCCACCATTGGTAATACTGAATGTACCGCCAGTCAGGTCTTCCAGAGCCAGCTTACCGTCTTTAGCTTTAACTGCATAATCATGAATGGCCTGCTCAATGTCAGCAATGCTCATCTGATCTGCATCACGCAAAATAGGCACAACTAAACCACGAGGACTGCCAATAGCAATACCAATATCAAAATAGCCATGATAAACAACATCAGTGCCATCAATAGAAGCATTAACCACAGGGTATTTCTTCAACGCAGCCACTGCAGCTTTAACAAAGAAAGACATAAAGCCCAGTTTAATACCATATTCTTTCTGGAACTGTTCTTTATAACGGTTACGCAAATCCATAACCGGCTTCATATTCACTTCGTTAAATGTAGTCAGAATCGCATTTTCATGCTGAGACTGCAGCAAACGTTCAGCAACTCGTGAACGCAGACGAGACATCGGTACGCGCTGTTCTACACGCTCACCGGCAGCCACAGGTGTAGCAGCTTTAGTAGTAGCCATGGTCGGAGCAGCAGCCAATGCAGAGGCTGCAGCAGCAACGTCTTCTTTTAATACACGACCATCACGACCAGAACCTTGGATCGTAGCAGTATTCACACCTTTTTCCGCAGCCAGCTTAGCAGCTGCAGGCATAGCTACACCAGCCTGAGACTGATTTGCCGGAGCAGCAGGAGCAGAAGTTGCAGCAGCAGGGGCAGATTCCGCAGGGGCAGCAGCGGCTGCTGGCGCAGATGCTTCAGCAGTAGCTGAAGTATCAATTTTGGCCAGTAACTGACCAGCAGTCACAGTAGCACCATCTGCTTCAATAATTTCGACCAACTTACCTGCTTGCTGAGCAGGAAGCTCCAACACAACTTTATCCGTTTCCAGATCCATCAGGTTCTCATCACGCTGTACGAATTCACCCACTTTTTTATTCCAGGTCATCAGGGTGGCTTCAGTCACACTTTCCGGAAGCATGGGAACGGTTACATCAATAATCATGGATTACTCCTAAAAAAGGGCCAAAGGCCACCACACAGGTGGCCGGTTATTCATTACAGATTCGGATTATTTCAATTCCAGAGCATCATCAACCAATTGTTTCAGCTGAGCAACATGTTTGCTCATATAGCCCACAGCTGGAGAGGCGCTGGCAGGACGGCCGGCAAAAATAACTTTCTGCTTGCTGTTGGCAATCGCTTCAATGCGGTGACGGATCTGGAACCATGCACCCTGATTTTTCGGTTCTTCCTGAGCCCACAGAATTTCAGTAGCATTCGGGTAGCGGCTTAGTTCAGCAGCCAGTTGCTCGTAAGGGAAAGGATACAACTGTTCAACACGCACAATCGCGATATCCTTGCCTAAATCACGTTCCATACGTGCTTTATTGATATCGTAGTACACCTGACCGGCACACAGAATCACACGCTTAACAGTATTTTCATTGCCCTCAACCTGATCACCGATTACCGGTCGGAAAGAATGGCCTTCAGTGAAATCACTGAGCGGACTCATAGACTCATTGAAACGCAACAGACGTTTGGACATGAAAATAACAAGAGGTTTACGATACGGACGTAATACCTGACGACGCAACACATGGAACATCTGCGAAGCTTCAGACGGCATTACCACCTGAATATTTTCTTCAGAACACAATTGCAGCCAGCGTTCCAGACGACCAGAAGAGTGCTCAGGACCTTGTCCATCATAACCGTGCGGTAAAATCACCGTTAGACCACACAGACGACCCCATTTGGTTTCACCTGAAGTGATAAATTGGTCAATGGCAACCTGTGCACCATTGGCAAAATCACCAAACTGACCTTCCCAGATAACTAAACGATCTGGAGCACTGCAAGCAAAACCATATTCATAAGCCAATACAGCTTCTTCATTCAGAATGGAATCAATTACCAAGAAAGAAGCCTGATTATCACTCAAATTACGCAATGGTACGTAAGCACCAGCATCACTTTTTTCCCGTTTCTGATCATGCAGCACAGCATGGCGATGTGAGAAAGTTCCGCGACCGGAATCCTCACCAGAAATACGTACACCATTACCATTGGTTACTAAGCTTGCATAAGCAAGTGTTTCAGCCATACCCCAATCAACAGGTTGAGTACCCTCTGCCATAGCAACACGGTTAGCCAACATTCTTTTAACAGTATTATGTGGCGTAAAGCCCTCAGGCAGCGCAGTAAATTTAGCAGTAAGACGTTTAATATCAGCCTCAGGAATACCGGTTTCTACCGGATGATTCCAGTGAGTACCAATATATGGTGTCCAGTCTACAGCATGCTTGTGGTTGTAATCAGTCAGCGTGGTCTGTTCTACATGCTCACCTTTATCCAGCGCATCACGATAAGCCTGAATCATTCCATCAGCTGCTTCTTTGCTAATCACATTTTCATTTACCAGACGGTCTGAATACAATGCACGGGTACCCGGATGCTGATGAATCTTGTTGTACATCATAGGCTGCGTGAGCATCGGGTCATCACCCTCGTTATGGCCCAGTTTGCGGAAGCAAACGATATCCACAACAACATCTTTGCCGAAAGACTTACGATAATCCATCGCCAGTCCCATTACATAGCTCACTGCTTCAGGATCATCACCGTTTACATGGAAAATCGGCGCATCAACCATTTTAGCCAAATCAGTGCAGTACACGGTAGAACGGGTATCGCGTAAATCAGAAGTCGTAAAACCAATCTGATTATTAATCACAATATGAATCGTGCCACCGGTGGTATAACCACGGGTTTGAGACAGGTTGAAATTAGCCTGATTCACACCCAGACCAATGAACGCAGAATCACCATGAATCAATACCGGTAATACTGCTTTACGACCTGATTCCCCACGGCGTTTCTGACGTGCACGTACAGCACCTTCCACAACCGGATTCACAATTTCCAGATGAGATGGATTGAATGCCAGAGAAACATGCAGCGGACCATTACCAGTAGCCAAGTCAGATGTGAAGCCCATATGGTATTTCACGTCACCACTTGGTAGCGTCGTAGTATATTTACCTTCAAACTCGCTAAACAAATCGCGAGGTTCTTTGCCTAGGATGTTAACCAGCACGTTCAAACGGCCACGGTGTGCCATACCAATCATGACTTCTTCTACACCCTGACTGCCACAATGCTGCATCAGATAATCCAGCGCAACAATAGTACTTTCTCCACCTTCCAGAGAAAAACGTTTTTGACCCACATAGCGAGTATGCAGGTAGCGCTCTAGGGTTTCAGCAGCAGTAAGCTGCTTCAGAATACGGCGTTTGTGTTCAGGAGTATAACTACCGGCAGATAAATCTTTTTCTACACGATCTTGCACCCAGTTACGCTCATCTGGACGAGTAATGTGCATAAATTCCACACCAACCGTACCACAATATGTCTGATCCAGTTTATTTATAATTTCAGACAAAGGCAGCTGCTGGCTGCGGGAAAAATCACTGCCAGTATAGAATTTAGTAGACATATCAGCAGCAGTCAGACCGTACTGTGCCGGATCCAGCTCAGCCAGATATTCTTTTGGACGCCGTTTCAACGGATCCAGATTAGCATTACGGCTGCCCAGAATACGATAAGCATTCATCAGATTTAAAACTGATACTTGCTTTTGCAACATATTTAAATCAACACTGCCCTGTGCAGCACCATGCTGTTTGGACAGATTTACAAACGACTCTTGAATCGGTAATTGCGGTATATCTTTGGCAACATAGCCCGGCAAAGCAGCCACTTTGTCAAAATAATCTTTCCAGTATTCATCAACTGAATCTCTATCTTTCAGGTAGCTCTCGTATAACTCCTCTATATAAGGAGCATTGGCACCGTATAAATAAGAAAGACTGGTTTTTTCTTCCATCATGGTAAAAACCCTTTTTTACCTTAAACTATAAAACAGGAATATAACTATCCCCTACCAATATTCAACTCGAGAATCGAATGCCGATTCCAGATTACCGCATATCAACATACCGATTCCAGATCACCACGCAAACACATGGGGATGAAGCATTAGTATGTTTCAGGCAGCTAAAAAGCTGCCTGAATGCACCATCTAAATTTAGCGTTTATCTACAGGTAGATAATCGCGACGGCCGGCTCCAGTATATAACTGCCTTGGACGGCCGATTTTCTGATGTGGGTCAGCAATCATTTCATGCCAATGTGAAACCCAGCCTACTGTTCGCGCAAGAGCAAACAAAACAGTAAACATCGTTGTAGGAATGCCCAATGCACTCAGAACAATACCAGAGTAAAAGTCTACATTTGGATAAAGCTTGCGTTCAATGAAATAAGGGTCTTCCAATGCGATTTTTTCCAAAGCCATTGCCAGCTTGAATTTAGGACTATCGTGTAAACCCAGCTCATTAAGCACTTCATCACAAGTCTGTTTCATGATTTTGGCTCGAGGATCCATGTTTTTATAAACACGGTGGCCAAAACCCATCAGACGATAACGTTTTTCTTTAACTCCCTGCATAAATTCTTCAACGCGGGATACATCACCAATCTCATCCAGCATTTTCAGTACAGCCTCATTGGCACCGCCATGAGCCGGACCCCACAAACAAGCAATACCTGCTGCAATACAGGCAAAGGGATTGGCTCCGGAAGAACCGGCCAGACGTACAGTAGAAGTGGAAGCATTCTGCTCATGATCAGCATGCAGAATAAAAATCCGGTCCAAAGCACGCTCTAGCACAGGATTAACCACATAATCCTCAGTTGGCTTGGCAAACATCATATGCATGAAATTGCCAGTATAAGACAGACTGTTACGCGGATAATTGAAAGGTAAACCTTTTGAATAGCGATAGCACATGGCCGCAAGTGTCGGAACCTTGGCAATCATACGGTATTCAGCGATCCGACGATGCTCAGGATTACTGATATCCAGACTATCCTGATAAAACGCCGCCAATGCACCTACAACCCCCACCATCATTGACATAGGATGAGCATCACGACGAAAACCACGGAAGAACCAAGTTAATTGCTCATGAACCATGTTATGACGCAAAACACCCAGTTCAAATTTCTGTTTTTCGACTGCATTAGGTAATTCACCATAGATAAGCAAATAACAGGTTTCCAAATAATCACTCTGTTCTGCCAGTTGCTCAATGGGATATCCCCGATAATATAACTGCCCCTTTTCACCATCAATGAAGGTGATTTTCGATTCACAGGATGCGGTTGAAGTAAAACCTGGATCAAACATAAACATGTTGGTAGTACCATACAGTTTACGAATATCAACCACATCTGGTCCCAGCGTACCAGATAACACTGGCATTTCAAAAGGCTCTTGCCCCTCGACGTTGAGTATAGCGTTCTTGGTCATCCCTAACTCCTTAATTTTCAATTTTTCTATTTAAATAATCTAAACTTAAATACATTAACAAAAGTAAGGCGTTTCACAACCTCTCAGCCTGTCTGATTTTTTCCAGAACAGGCTCAAATTCAGGGTACGCACATTCTTCCGCTTTATTGATTAATGCCAGAATTTCCGGATCCGGCAAATCCATTAACGCCACAAAAGCTGCCAGCTCACTATCCGACAAATGGTCAAAAACCTGTGTCATGAATCTGCCTAGAATAATATCTAGTTCCAGCAGACCCCTGCGAGCTAACCAACGAATGCGGCGTTTGGCATTATCATCAAAGTGTTGCATCAAATTGCTCTTCTTAACATTAAATCTTTAATCTTGCCTATGGCTCGAGTCGGATTAAGGTGTTTCGGACAAACATCCACACAATTCATAATCGTATGGCAGCGAAACAAGCGATATGGATCATTAAGATTATCGAGTCGTTCATTAGTACGCGTATCACGAGTATCGGCAATAAAACGATAAGCATTGAGCAGACCAGAGGGACCTACAAACTTATCGGGATTCCACCAAAATGAAGGGCAAGAAGTTGAGCAGCAAGCACAAAGAATACATTCATAAAGACCATCTAGCTCCTTACGCTCAGCCTGTGTTTGCAAGCGTTCACGCGTTGGTGCTGCTGTATCATTAACCAGATAAGGTTTAATAGAATGATATTGATTAAAAAACTGCGTAAAATCAACAATCAAATCTCGGATTACAGGTAAGGCCGGCAAAGGTTTCAACACAATCGGCTGCTTCAGGCTACGAATATCCGTCAGACAGGACAACCCGTTTTTACCATTGATATTCATACCATCCGAACCACAGATACCTTCACGGCAGGAGCGGCGGAAAGACAGACTATCGTCCTGTGCTTTCAGCTTAATCAGCGCATCTAGCAGTTTGACATCGGTTGGTTCAATTTCAAGTTCATAATCTTTCATGTACGGCTTAGCATCCACATCGGGATTATAGCGGTACACCTGGAAGCGGATTTTTTCCATCTTGATAGTTCCTTAGTAAACGCGTTCAGCCGGTTTTATATATTCCACACTCAAAGGTTTAGTGTGTACTGGTTTATATTCCAGATGCTGATCTTCAGCGTAATACAATGTGTGTTTCATCCAATTTTCATCGTCACGTTTAGGGTGATCATCAGAAGCATGAGCACCACGTGATTCTTTACGTGCAGCAGCAGAAACCAGTGTAGCCTGAGCCACTTCAATCAGGTTATCCAGTTCCAGCGCTTCAAGTCGTGCTGTATTCCAAACCTTACTCTTATCGTGAATCTGAGATTTAGCCACACGAGTAGCTATCTCATTGATTTTATCTACGCCTTCTTTTAACAAGGCATCGGTGCGGAACACACCAGCATGCGACTGTACACAACGCTGCAAATCAGTACGAACATCAGACACTTCTTCACCATTCGTCTGATTTTCCAGTCGGCTGAGACGTGCCAAGGTTTTCTCACCGGCATCAGCTGGCAATTCACGATGAGCAACCTGCTGATTAATATACTCAATCATGTGGTCACCGGCCGCTTTACCAAACACCACCAAATCAAGTAAAGAATTAGTACCCAGACGGTTGGCTCCGTGCACAGATGCACACGCACACTCACCTGCAGCATAAAAACCAGGTACAGGAGCTTCCAGATCATCACCTTTGGCCATAACTACCTGACCATGATAATTGGTCGGAATACCACCCATCATATAGTGACAGGTTGGCACCACCGGTATCGGGTCTTTAATCGGATCCACACCGGCAAACTGAATGGAAATTTCGCGAATACCCGGCAATTTTTCCATAATTTTCTGCGCACCTAGGTGGTCCACTTTTAGCAAAACATGATCTTTATTTTTACCGACACCACGGCCTTCATGAATTTCAATAGCCATCGCACGAGACACTACATCGCGGCATGCTAAGTCTTTTACAGTAGGTGCATAGCGTTCCATAAAACGCTCACCTTCACTGTTTAGCAAGATTCCACCTTCACCACGTACGCCTTCAGTAATCAGCACACCAGCACCTGCCAAACCTGTAGGGTGGAACTGCCAAAACTCCATGTCTTCCAATGGAATACCTGCACGAGCTGCAATCCCCAGTCCATCGCCGGTATTCATATAGGCATTAGTAGAGGAAGCATAAATACGACCGGCACCGCCAGTTGCAAAAAGCACAGCCTTAGCATGCAGAATGTAAACTTCACCAGTTTCCATTTCCATGGCAACGACACCAATGACCACACCCTCCGAATCCCGAATCAGATCCAGCGCTGCCCACTCTACAAAGAACTGAGTTTCAGCATGAACATTTTGCTGATACAAAGTATGCAGCATGGCATGGCCAGTACGGTCAGCCACGGCACAAGCACGCTCGACAGCTCTTTTACCAAATTCGGCAGTATGCCCGCCAAAAGGACGCTGATAAATTTTGCCGGATTCAACACGGTCAAATGGCATACCCATGTGTTCCAGCTCTACCACCGCATCAGGTGCACGACGAGTCATGAACTCAATTGCGTCCTGATCACCCAGCCAGTCAGAACCCTTTACGGTATCGTACATGTGCCAGCTCCAGTGGTCTTCCTGCACATTACCCAGCGAGGCGGAAATACCACCCTGAGCAGCAACCGTATGCGAACGAGTTGGGAAAACTTTAGATAGCACCACTGTATTTAAACCTGCTTTAGATAATTGCAGAGCCGCACGAAGCCCTGCACCACCGCCGCCAACAATTACTGCATCAAAACGACGTACCGGCAAACTCTTGGGCATACTCATGCTAACCCCCAAATCACTTTAACAGAATAAATCAGACTGCCTAACAGCCATAAAATAGTAGCCACATGTAAAAACAGGCGTAAACCCGCCGGTTTAATGTAATCCATCCATAAATCACGAATACCAATCCAGGCATGCATCACCAGTGCCAGCACAAATATCTGAGTTACCACGCGCACCCAAGTCAGGCTAAAAAAACAGCGCCAATCCTGATAAGTATGGGGTAAACAGATGATCATGATTAAAAACAGCACTGAATACACCAGCATGATGACAGCGGTGATGCGCTGCATAATCCAGTCGCGCAAGCCATAGTGCGCGCCAGCTAATTTACGGTCTATCATGATAATAAACACGCTCCATAAATAATAACGGTCAATACAATTGCACATAACACCACAGCTTTGGCAGAAGCTCGTGCTGTTTTCAGTTCTGTACCTTTATGTATATCCAGAAGCAGAAAGCGAATACCGGCCAGACTGTGATAAACGTAAGCCAGCAACAGCACAAAAAGAATGCACTTAACCAAAGGATGGTGTACTAATGCCTGATAAGTATTAAACGCAGATTCATGGGACAGCGTACCTGCAAACAGCCACAATAAAACCGGAATACAGATAAACAGTGCCACACCACTGAAACGATGAAAAATAGATACAATACCCGGAATGGGTAATCGTATCTTTTGAATATCCAGATAAACTGGCCTTTCCTTTTGCATCGGTAACTCCTCTTGATTATTAGAAGATTTAACTCAAAACCAGCGACTCACGCCGCCTCAAACCGAAATTTACTGCAATTGACCCAGTTTTTAACAAACCAGTCAAAAAACAACAGATAAATTATTTACAATTCAGTCTTCAAAAATCTGCTGAGCTTTTTAATGAAAGCTGCAAAGCCTGACTTCCGAATTGTAAATAACGCCGGCGCCACTCATACGCTACACCGTCAACACTCTGACTTAGGCGCCCCAGACAAAGTGCAGATGTAACCACATCCGCTTTTAACAGTTTGGCTGTTTCTGCACGCAGCGAAGTCTGCCAGAGCCATTGTTGCGCAGTATCCACCAGAACATCATATTCAATCAACAAAAAAGCATAAAAACTACCGCGGCGACGCACAAAACGTACATTTAAATCCGGTAATAATGCAACAGGTAAATACATTTCATCTACTGCCACCTCTGTATAACCAGTACGCCACAGCAGCATAATTTTCCAAACAGATTCTGACACCTTAATACCCAGCTGCTCAGCCGTTTCTTCATCAGCAGCGGCAACCGCAAGACTCAATACTTCAGCCACAGGCCAGATTTTTTCCAGCCTATCCTTGTGTAAGGCAGGTATTTCCGTAAAAGGAAAACAACCCCAATCCCAGTTTTGCTTAGTAACAAAAGTACCCACCCCTTGCTGGCGCTGCAAAATACCACGCGCCGCCAATTCACTCAGACCCTTACGTATCGTACCCTGACTGACTTTCCACTGCTCTGCCAGATTCCATTCGCTTGGAAGAGGCTGGCCAGGTTTGAAATCGCCATCCACAAGTAGGTGTACTACCCGCTTCATGACAGACTGATATAGAGGAATATGCCTTTTAAGCGGATTAAGTTTGAATCTATTGTACGACATTTCTAACTCAAGTAAACAAAGTCTTATATAAGACATAAGATATCACAAAAATTGCTAAAATATTCTCAAAAAACATCATTCCATTACGTCAATTAATTTAATTTTGAACAAAATTTTGCTATCATACCGACCATAATTTTGTGGTGCAGCATTATCAACCACCTTGTAAAGACAAGAAAAACTATTTGTTGTCGTGTTTATTTATTAATTAAGAGGACAAGTTATGAAAAAACCTGTACGCATTGCCGTAACGGGTGCTACTGGCCAGATTGGTTATGCTCTGCTATTCCGTATCGCCAGCGGCGATATGCTTGGAACCGATACACCGGTTATTCTTCAACTGCTTGATTTGCCACAATCACAGACTGCTGCACAGGGTGTCATGATGGAATTGCAGGATTGTGCATTTCCCCTGCTGGTTGATATGTTTGCAACTCATGATCCGGAAGTAGCATTTAAAGATGCGGATATTGCCATTCTCGTGGGCGCTCGCCCGCGCAGCAAAGGAATGGAACGCAGCGATTTACTTCAAGCAAACGCCGAAATCTTCGCAACTCAGGGTGCGGCGCTAAATAAAGTAGCCAGCCGCAATGTTAAAGTAGTAGTGGTTGGCAATCCAGCCAATACCAATGCTTACATTGCCATGAAATCGGCGCCCGATTTACCCGCTAAAAATTTCACTGCCCTGATGCGTCTGGATCACAATCGCGCACTCAGTCAATTGGCAGAAAAAACGGGTAAGCCAGTAAGTAAAATCAGTAAATTATGCGTTTGGGGCAATCATAGTCCCACCATGTATGCAGATTATCGCTTTGCCACCATTGATAACGAAAATATAGCAGAGATGATTAATGACCAAAGCTGGTATGAGAACGAATTTCTGCCTAAAGTTGGTAAGCGGGGATCAGCAATTATCGAAGCACGTGGCCTTTCCTCTGCAGCTAGTGCGGCCAATGCCATCATTGATCAAATTCATGATTGGGTAATCGGTACTGACGGCGAATGGGTTACTATGGGCGTGCCTTCTGATGGTTCTTATGGCATTCCGGAAGAAATGGTATTTGGCTTCCCGATGACCTGCGAAAATGGTGAGTACACTATCGTCAAAGATTTGCCAATAGATGAATTCAGCCAGCAACGCATTAATCAGACTCTGGCCGAGCTTGAAGAAGAAAAAGCCGAAGTCAGCAATTTAATTTAACATTTCAAACCTGTTTTCGGCCAGCACTAATTGCTGGCCGTTTTATCTTAGCGAAGCTTCAGTCTCCTTTTAGCACATATAACAAGCATATCAGCGCTGCCATACTTAACAATATTATCGCCAGACTGTTCACCCAGTAATTTATTGATTCTCTATTCCGCTTTCTCAGTACGCATCTGTATATCACCACCAAAAACAAAACAATTATCAACAGACGCAGTAATCGTCCAATCATTTACTTTCCAAAACATGTAATTCTGTGCAAACAACGTAAAGTCGTTATAATGCCCATTTTCTATTCTTTTACATATTCTCATGAAAGAAATAGACAGTATAGGCCTTGTCACCCCTCAGAAGCTGTTTTTTGACTGCCCGCTCACCCTGCAGAATGGTAGCGTTTTACCACATTTTGAGCTAATGATAGAAACCTATGGCTGTCTAAATGCAGATAAAAGCAATGCGGTACTGATTTGCCATGCGTTGTCTGGAAATCATCATGTTGCAGGTTACCACAATCGCGATGATAAACATCCCGGCTGGTGGGATAACATGGTTGGTCCTGGCAAACCAGTTGATACCAATCGTTTTTTTGTCGTGGGACTGAACAATCTGGGTGGGTGCCATGGCAGCACCGGACCTTTAAGCATCAATCCCACTACCGGACAGGCTTATGGTGCTGAATTTCCAATAGTTACTGTAAAAGATTGGGTGAAAAGCCAAGCTATGCTGGCCGATCGGCTAGGTATCCAGCAATGGGCTGCTATCATGGGTGGCAGTCTAGGTGGAATGCAGGCACTACAATGGGCCATTGATCAACCAAAACGATTACGCCATGCGCTGATTATCGCTTCAGCACCCCGTTTATCTACCCAGAATATTGCTTTCAACGATGTCGCTCGACAAGCCATACTGACTGACCCCGACTTCTGTCAGGGTCACTACGTACAACAACAAAAAATTCCACGTCGTGGTTTGCGCATTGCACGAATGATGGGACACATCACTTACCTTGCTGAAGACGGTTTGGGCAAAAAATTTGGCCGGCAAATGCGTCAGCCAAATTATCAATATGATTACAATGTCGAATTTGAAGTAGAATCATACCTACGTTATCAGGGTGACAAATTCGCCGAAATGTTCGATGCCAATAGTTATTTACTAATGACAAAAGCTCTGGATTATTTCGATCCGGCAAAAGATTTTGATGGCAATTTGGTAGCCGCAGTCTCAACAATTCAAGCTAAAATATTTCTGGCCAGCTTCAGCAGTGACTGGCGTTTTTCACCCAGACGATCACAGGAATTGCTGGACGCATTGGTGGCAGCCAACAAACCTGTACAATATATCGCGCTTAACTCCGTTCACGGCCATGATGCTTTTTTAATGGAAGACAAGGATTATCAGGCCGCCATCCGCATTTACTTCAATAACATAGCTAGCGAACTTACATTATGAACACTTCTACTACGCCATTGCGTGGTGACTTACAACTAATTTTCGACTGGATAACTCCAAATAGCCGTGTTCTGGATTTAGGTTGCGGAGATGGAGAATTGCTGGCTGCACTGGTTAAACACAAAAATTGTCAGGGTTATGGACTGGAAATTGCCACAGACTACGTTCTGGCGGCCATGCAACGTGGTATCAATGTCATACAGGCTGATCTGGAAGCAGGACTGCAACACTTCAATGATAATAGCTTTGATATTATCGTTTTAAGCCAAACCATTCAATCCATGCAGAATACAGAAAAAATTTTACAGGAAATGAAACGTGTAGCACGTGAAGCCATCGTTACTTTTCCCAATTTTGGTTACTGGCGCAACCGTTTGCAAATTGCTTTACGTGGCCACATGCCCGTATCTGAACGCATGCCCTATCAATGGTATAACACACCCAATATACATTGGTGTACCTTACAGGATTTTGACAAGTTATGTGCCAAAAACCATTTAAATGTGCTGCAACGCGCCGTAATGAGTGGCAATAAACGTATCTCATTGTGGCCAAACCTATTAGGTAGTCTAGCTTTTTATCGCGTAGGTTAAAAATAAAAAGAAATAGTAGCTTCTGCTCTAAGCCTTAAAACAATTGCTAGGGTAACCATCATGTACGCTCTCATTTTCAACCCAGAAAACGTCACATCAACCAAAATTCAGCCCCCAGCACACTCATATTCATAACACCAATCTGGGTAAAACTATCATTTATCTCACAATCAGCAGCAATCCAAAAATCACCTTGCCGATAATAGTCTTTGCGGATGCGATTTAAGCGTATTTATGCGAAAATTAGTCATTTTCTTAAGTACTGAATCAACATGAAATTACATCAACAAGTTGCGGCTGAAGTAACAAAAGCTTTCAGCGCAACCGGACTTGCTGAACACCAGATCATTTTACAACCCGCCAAAAACCGTGATTTTGGTGATTATCAAATTAACGGCGTAATGGGTGCTGCCAAAAAAACAAAGCAGAATCCACGTGAACTGGCAAAAAAAGTTGCTGACTCTCTATCAGACAACCCGTTGATAGCCTCCGCCGAGGTTGCCGGTCCCGGCTTCATCAACTTACGATTACGCCCAGAAAAATTGGCTCAGTACATCCAATCAGCTTTACAAAACGAAAATCTGGGGATTGCCCAAAGCAGCACTCCACAAACAGTAGTAATCGATTATTCCTCGCCCAATCTAGCCAAAGAAATGCACGTCGGACACTTGCGATCAAGCATCATAGGCGATAGTCTCAACCGCATACTGTCCTTTCTTGGCCATAAAGTAATCCCGCAAAATCACGTTGGAGACTGGGGCACCCAGTTTGGCATGCTGGTAGCCTATCTGATAGAACAGCAGAAAAACGGCAATGCAGCACTAGAACTAGCTGATTTAGAACAATTCTACCGCAATGCCAAAGTTCGATTTGATGAAGACGAAAACTTTGCCAATACTGCGCGCGAGTATGTCGTAAAACTTCAGAGTGGCGACAAAGAAGTTTTAGCATTATGGCAGCAATTTGTACAAACATCACTGCAGCATGCACAGGCCATATATCAAAAACTAGGACTGAAACTGCAACCTGAAGATGTAACCGGAGAATCCTTTTACAACGATCAGTTGCAATCTACAGTCAACGAATTGCTGGATAAAGGTATCGCCGTAGACAGTGACGGCACCAAAGTTGTTTTTTTGGAAGAATTTAAAAACCAAGATGATGAACCAGCACCTTTTATTATCCAGAAAAAAGATGGCGGCTTTCTGTACGCTAGCACTGATTTAGCTTGCCTGCGCTATCGCATTAATACCTTGCATGGTGACCGATTAATGTATGTAGTTGATGCACGTCAGAGCCTGCATTTCGACGAACTATTTACCGTAGCACGTAAAGCCGGCTGGCTACCCGATAGCGTGCATGCAGAACATGTACCTTTCGGTACTATGATGGGTAAAGATGGTAAGCCGTTCAAAACCCGCAGTGGCGACACCGTAAAATTAATGGATTTAATTCACGAAGCTGTGAATCGCGCTTCCGCCTTAGTAGCTGCTAAAAATCCTAATCTGAGTGCTGACGAAATAGCTCATATCGGAAAGGTAATTGGCATAGGTGCAGTAAAATACGCAGACTTAAGCAAAAACCGAACCAGTGATTATGTATTCGACTGGGACAGTATGCTGTCACTAGAAGGTAACACTGCCCCTTATTTACAGTATGCCTACACCCGTGTACAAAGCGTCTTCCGTAAAGCGGGCACATGGAATGAACAGTCACCGATTAGCCTCAAAGAACCATTAGAACTTCAGTTGGCTGTAGAACTACTCAAGTTTGAAGATATACTCGATAGCGTGGCAGAAACATCTTTTCCACATTATCTTGCTGCCTATCTGTACCAAATTGCCACCCTATTCAGCCGTTTCTATGAAGCCTGTCCTATTCTTAAAGCAGATGAATCCACGCGCAATAGCCGTTTACAGCTCACCAGCCTGACCGGTAAAACCTTACGACAAGGTCTGGCTTTACTGGGTATTGACACACTGGAAACCATGTAAACCTATTTTCATATGCAGAGAATACAGTACAGTCTGAAGCAAAGTAATTCAGACTGTACTGTATTGAACGACTACATAAATCATATTTGATTAATATCTGAATATGGTATGAAATTCTATTCAACCACAAGTTACTTAAATGAAATCAGTTTATTTCGTCTTTCTAGCAAGGTTTGTCTAGAATATTTTTATTGCCTTTAAACCGAATATTTATCTGTTTGTATATTCTTAATTTATTTTTCTTGGCACGTTTTTCAAACTATCTTATAATAATCGTCTGAATCAAGTTTTGATTTATGCGGATATGGCGAAATTGGTAGACGCACCAGATTTAGGTTCTGGCGCCGAAAGGTGTAAGAGTTCGAGTCTCTTTATCCGCACCACAGATTTAAAAAAAGGTATCTTTATTTAAGATACCTTTTTTTAATACCTCACATTTTCATCATAACTCATATCAACCAGTCTCTGAATCTAGTCCATAATATCTGGTTTTTTCTGAATGCAAACTAACTGAATTCTCTATATACCAATATTTTTATTAACTCTATAAATCTCCAAACAAAAAATTAAATGATCAATTGAAATTTGTTCTCCACCCAAAATTAAGAACAGTTTTCAAATTTTTTATTCTTCACTCGGAGGATATGATATACAGATGTGCTCAAAGCAATTACAAATTTGATCATGCACTGTTTTCAGCAAACCAAACTAAATTATGCAGGATACGTTGAATATTTACCGAATCTAAGTCAAATTGTTTTGCATATATATATTAAGCTGTCGGCACCACTCAGCAAGCTAATAACAAGGCAAATATGAATAAAACTAGAATGATATAAAAGATATGTTTGGTGGGTGATGACGGAGTCGAACCGCCGACATTCTGCTTGTAAGGCAGACGCTCTACCAACTGAGCTAATCACCCAAAAGAAAACAGCTAAATGGGTATATTGGCGCGGCGGACGGGGCTCGAACCCGCGACCCCCGGCGTGACAGGCCGGTACTCTAACCAACTGAGCTACCACCGCGCAAATTTTATGCTAATGCATAAAATAAAAACTGGTGGGTGATGACGGAGTCGAACCGCCGACATTCTGCTTGTAAGGCAGACGCTCTACCAACTGAGCTAATCACCCTGTGCTGTTGAGGCGCGTATTTAATCACAGTGCCAACACTTCAGCAAGCTATTTTTTAAATTAGCAATCACTTATTATCTAGTTATATGTTTTTTATAGATATAATTATTAAAGTAGAAATATGACTTATACATTAAATCATTCTGTAACAATAAAATTATAATTCAATTTGAAGATAAAACCAATTTAAAACAACCTTACCACAGCCATACATGGCTCAAACCTCAAAACACACTAATCTATTAATTGTCTTTTTATCCATCATCCCACTACATTACAGCCATACCAGTTTTTTTGTTCAGGGGCTAACCAGGCTCAGCTGATCATCAATATCGAACTGCAAAATTAACAAAACAAAACATGTATAAATATGCAATAAGCAATAAAATTGCCAATATAGATAAAAAAGGATTTAATAATTCATTACTGAAATCGAGAATTAAACTAAAGTAAAAGCTAAATACAATCTTAAACTACACAATAAACATATTAATAAATATAAAATACGCAATAAAATTTTAATAAATATCGATTAATTTATCCTTTACATTAATTTATTGGCTCTATCTAAGCAAAGTTAATCTGTTTACTTCTAAAATAAATTAAAAGATTATTTTTATTCAGGTTAGCATCCATGAGCATAAAATTGCTTAAAAATTCTTTTGGAATATAAAACACAGGCAAACGTTTCAGCTACCAACCTACTGTCTAACGGACCACATACATACCTTCAAACTGAATGATTACTCATGTCTGGATAGTATCCAGCATAAATGTCAGGATAAAAATTAGCCCTTCTAAATATTTTTTTATTACTTTTCTCTGTTCACCTTGCACAAGTTAATCAGCTGGCTAAAAACAGATCTCATCAAACGCAGGAAACTTATGAACCAGCAACCTGAAGCCATTCACAATCAGCAAACCAGAAAAGAGCAACTTTATCAAACTCTGCGATGTACTATTCTGGGAATCTTGAGCTTACTGTCCTACTCCTCAGTCTCAGCCTCGGCCAATATCTTTGCCAATATCCCTTTACACTTACAAAGCAAATCGATTACCACCTCATCCTACAGCGTTAAACCCAATATCACATTCTACATCGACGATTCCGGCAGTATGTCTATGAACATTGTACCCATTACATACAAATGTCGTGTAAGTAAGTGGGTACCTAATCCAGATGGAAAAGGTGGCTACTGGCCACCTTTTGCTGGCTATGAATACGGTTTTAACGTGAAACCCAAAAATACCTCAGAAGTCCGCTATAGCTGCGATACCTATCGTCGTATCGATTCAGTAAAAGAAGTATTAACAGACATCATCAATAACTATCATGATGATATGTATTTTGCTTTTCGACCCATGTGCGGTACAGGTGACCAAAAAAAATTCAACAAATTTTATGACACTTCAGATCCCGACAATTACCAGAACATGCTGGACAATATTAAAAAACTTGAAACTCCGTGTGATACACCAACCACACGCCAGTTTCCTGTCATCGCCCGTAATCTAGTGATAAACAAACTTAAATACCGTTGTCAAAAATCCTATATCATTCTGTTGAGTGATGGCGAGGCAGACAATACCTACTCCGTATCCGACAAAAACTACAATAACAGCAAAGACTCACGCTACGATGCTTATTTCGACCGTGATTACAGCAGTGAAAATGAGCGCCTCAATTTTCTGGCACGCAATCACAACATCAACAAACCATTTCGTCTGAAATACTACACAGACAGGCTCAATAATTCTAACTTTGGCAACTATATCTACACCAAGGATTATTATAATTCCAGTGGCCGATCCATTAATGCATCACCAGTTAGAAGAAAAACCGATGAAGCAGGCCAACCATGGGATGAAGTTGACCCCAAAACCGGTAAACGCTTTGTTCAAACTGCGCAAACCTTTACCATTGGTGTAGGTTTAGGCCAGCGTAATACCAATGAAGCCAAAATAGCCATTCCTTATCTGGAAAACGGTGCCACACCTAGTGGTGAATTTAATGAAAAAAACAACCCAAAAGGGCGCTTTTTCAACGCCAATTCCCGTGATGAAATTATCAGTGCCTTTGACAAAATTTTTAAAACCATTAAAGGAGAAATGACCGCTTCTACCATTCAAACCACCACTACTGCCCCCACCATTGCCATATCTAACACCAGTATCGGTAATTTATCCATTACCGCCAAAGTAGAAACCGGAGCATGGAGCAGCCGCATCTGTATATCAGATCTCGATAAAAAAAATAACAACGATACCTGCCCTATGCAGCCATCTTTTGATAACCGGCAATTGCTACTGAACGATGGCAAAAACACCTATCTCTTTGATGGCAATTTAAACACTTTAAACAACAGCACATTTAAAATCAGCAACAATAATAAAAACCGTTTAGAATGGCGCGACGGTTTACTGGCTTGGTTAAACCGCTCTCTTACCGATTCAACACTCAAAAACAATGATTTTGTATTGGATTATCGCACCCGTCGTCCGTTGAAAGATTTTGGCAATACCCGTGATATCGGCGATATCATCGACAACCCAATTCTTACCGCCGGCAATATCGAAAACAATCGTCAGCAATACCTGATTACCTCAGCCAATGACGGCATGGTCTATGTATTCCGCTCAAGCAACAGCTCAAATTACCCGTACGATTTAAAATTCAACTACATGCCAATGGGCATCGAAAGACAAAGTAATAATGGTTCTGATTTAATTGCTCATTACTATAAAGATTTAACCAGTAAAAAATACGGTTCTAACGATTCCACCCCCCATCGCTACCTCCTCAACGGCGGCATGGTCGTACAACAGACAGATGGCAGCAACAATCGCCCACAACAAATTTTTATGGTTTCTACTTTAGGACAGGCTGGGCGCGGCGCCTTTGGTATCAACATCGGCGGGCACGATGTCATAACAGGCCGTCCTCTTGCTGCAGAAAATATGAATTCATCTAATTGGTATCAAGATGTATTTCTGTTTCAGACTCCAAGCGGAAAAGACAACCAATTCGGATATACCGTTGGCACACCTGCAATTGCCCGTGTACGCGTAAACAAGTCAGCCAACGCATCGGATACCTCTATAACCGACCACATCCGTCAGGCAGCATTTATCAGCAATGGTTACAACTACTCCTCAACTCTGGCTCAGGATATAAGCGCCAAACCCTCCCCTGAATCGGCTTTGTATATTTACGATATTCTCGGAATTGATGTAGGCACCAAAGCTTACACGCGTACAGGCCCCAAAAAAGGTGAACTGATTGCTAAACTGACTGCACCAAATAGTAAAGGCGGTCTATCCAGTCCCACCGTTATTGATATCGATGGTGATGGCATAGCCGACATTGTTTACGCTGGCGACTATGGAGGAAATCTCTATCGCTTTGATTTGCGTTCCCCTAATCCGGCCAACTGGAAAGTGCATAAAATTTTTACAGCTGATGCTCCTATTACTTCAGCACCAGGTGTAGTTTTGATACAGACACCCGGACAAAATCACAGTACCAGTCAAACCGCGATTATCACGTTTGGTACTGGAAGTGATATTTATCAATCAGACTTGAATAACAAACAGCAGCAATCAGTTTATGGAATCTACGACAATTTAAATCAGACACAAGTAGAAGAAATAAATAAAAATAATTTGTTAAAACAGGAATTTATTCAAAAAGAGCATTATAGACTACTGAGTAATTACCCATTAAACCCAAAAGTTCACCGCGGCTGGTATTTCCAACTGCAAAACAACACTGGAGAACGTGTAGTCACGAAACCAGTGATAGTATCTTATGCCGGAGCTGTCCTTTCACGCACGTACAACGTGAAAAAAGAAAATAAACTTCCTGATCCATGTAAAGTAACTACCACAACACAGCGCACCTCAGTTATCACTGGCAAAATCCAGTATAATGTAAAAAATGGAGGTGCATTACAGATTTCAGATCCTAACTTTGTGTTTGATGAACATGCACCAGCAGGCGCAAGTATCAACAAAGAAGGACCTTTTGGTTTTATAGTATTAGGCTATAATGCTATTGATATAGGTGGGTCGGCTACCCAAAAGCCACTAAGTGAAAAAACGCCTTTCCCAGATAGTTGCTCACGTGCAGCTGTAGTGGCCGCCACAACTGATGGAGAAAAATTAACAGTAAATGTACCACGCTGTCCTATCAGCATTAAGCAACTTTCATGGCGTGAAATAAGAACCAGCTATCATTAATTAAATCCAAGTTTGCTTTAACAGTTTATTCGTTTTAACAGGCAGATTATATTCAGAATATAATCTGCTTTATTTTTTTTCGTACTGTGTGAATTTGTCTGATTCTTTTTTGGCAAATTATTACATTGAGCAATAATTTTCAAATACGTTTCGGTAAATGTCGACGATATCAATAATTTAATACTTTATTAAAACATACCATAAAATAATCGCCTGACAGTTTTTTGATTATTTAGATTCAAATAGGAATGTAATTTAACTGATAATTTCTGTAAATAATATTTAATTCAAATCAATTGACTTAAACAGTTTTTATCCCTATATTATCATATATTAGTTTTTATAAAATATGCTTAATTTTGAAAAATATTTCTACATTTTTAGTGGTTTTATAAGACATATATTTTCATAAAATCTAACCAGCTGCCCAAGTACCAAGGTAAAGTATGAATATAATAGTAATTGAGAATTGAAAACTGGATTTTCTATAGCTAAAGCAATTATTATCTCAGCAATTATAGAAGATTTGAGTGCTATGATAATTTTTAGCTAAATATATATTTACATAATAATGTATTAACTTTATTTTATTACACATTTCTTTAAAAGTAATAATATGAAAATATACATGTTTAACTGTTGATTGTATGTAATTAATTTCAAATTTAATATTTGCAGTTATATTAATTGGAGAATAACCATATGTATAATAAAACCACAAGGGAAGAAAATTCCAGTTGTGGCTTTGGTAAAAGAATTATATTCAAAGCCGTAGCTGGGGCTTTGAGTTTAATTATGCTGCAAACTCAGGCAGCATCTAATATCTTTGCTGATGTTCCTCTGCGATTACAAAGCAAATCTACTACCACAACTGCTTATAACATAAAACCTAATATTACTTTGTATATCGATGATTCGGGTAGTATGAGTTATCCGATCGGTTATGAATGTCAGTATTATACATATACTTGTAAAAGTTTAAATCCAAGAACAAAACAATGCGCTAACTGGGGTTTACCTTCCAGTTGGAGTGGTAAGAATAATACTGTTTCTGGGATTCCTGATCTAGGTAATCTAGTTGACACCATTGATGATCCAGATCTACCTGTGGATCAACACAAACAAATTCACTACGGCATCTGTAATGCTATCGGTATCGATGGTGACAAAACAACAAGCAAAATGACGCTGGTACAAAGAGTATTATCAGATATTGTTGACACCAATAAAAATGAATTTTATTTCAGTCTCCAACCAATGAATAACTGGGCTGATGCAGAAAGAAATCCTAATGGATCATATCCTGCATTTATTATTCCAGACTACAACAAATTTTATGATACCTCTGAGCTTAAAGATTACCAGTTTATCAAAGATCATATAAATGGAAACAAGGCGAAATCTATTCTAGGATTAAGAGCATCAGGAGGCACTCCCACAGCCCAAAGGTTAAACGCTGTTGTACGCAATACAGTGATGAACAAATTGAGATATCGATGTCAGAAATCTTATGTGATTTTATTATCGGATGGTCTTGATGCCGGTTCACTTCCGATAACAGATTCGAAATATTATGCCGCACGACTCAACTACGGTTATGATGGTTATTTCGATGGAAGCAATATCAGACCAGATGGTACTCTCATAAATATAGATAATCGGTCTAATTTGCTCAATTACTATACCAATACATTAGCGAACAAAAGTTTTGGTGATTACATTTATTCTAAAAATTTCGTTTATAACGGTGGTGCTGCTTACGATCCAACTACCAATAAGTTTAAGGATAGAAGACTAGTTGATGAAGCTGGTCAACCATGGAATGGACCGGATCCACTGGGCGATAAGCCTGGACACACAAAAAATTTTACTCAGACTGCACAAACATTCACTATAGGTGTGGGACTGGGAAGCAGAGCTTTGACAATTGAACAATCAAGAGCAATAAAATATTTGTTAAATGGTGCTTCTCCAAAGCCTGACTATGACCCCAAAACAAACCCAAATGCTAGGTACTTTTTCAATGCAAATTCTCTGCAGGAAATTAATGAAGCATTTAAGAAAATTTTTGAAGAAATAAAAGGGAAAACAACAACTACTACAGTTAATGTCACTACCACTGCACCAACAGTAGGTGTTTCTAGTACAACAACTAATAACGCCGTGATTGTTGCTCAAGTTGAAACAGGAGACTGGAGTAGTAAGATTTGTATTCATAAAAAAGATGATACTGATTTTTCAACCTGCGAAGTTCAGCCTGGCTATGCTAATCGTCAATTGTTGCTGAATGATGGTACCAATACTTATCTATACTCTGATTCGTTGAAAAATTTAAATAATAATTATTTTTTAATTCCAGATAATGATAAAAATAAGACAGAATGGTTGAATGGCTTGCTTACTTGGCTTAGCCGCTCAAAAGCTGACAACGAAATTAAAAAAGACGGATATGTTCTGAACTACCGCGAACGTAAGCAAAAAGAAAATTTTGGAGACACCCGCAATATGGGTGATATTGATAATAATCCCATTATAACTATTGGTGATAACCCAGATGAAAAATATCAGAAGTACATGATAACTTCTGCCAACGATGGTATGGTATATGTTTTCCAATCTACTAACAATGAAACTCAGCCTTACGATTTGAAATTTAATTTCATGCCTATGGCTATTGAGCGACAAAGTAATGATGGTAGTGATATTGTTGCCCATTATTACAAAGATTTAACTGATAATAATTATGGCAGAGATAGTGAACATCCACATCGATTTTTATTAAATGGCGGCTTTTCTGTTTATGAAACTGAAGACAGAGCTAAAGCTCCCAATCTAACATTTATGGTTTCTAATATGGGTCAAGCCGGACGTGGAGCTTTTGCGATTAATATCGGCGGAAAAGATTTGATTTCTGGCAATCCCATAGGTGCTGACAATATGGGAAGCTCCGACTGGTATAAAAATGTATTTCTTTTCCAGACGCCCAGCGGAGAAAATAATAAATTTGGCTTTACTATTGGTACCCCTGGTGTAGCCCGTGTTCGGGTCAATACTGATAAAGATGGCTCAGCTGATTCAATTAAGGATCACATCCGGGAAGCTGCGTTCCTTAATAATGGATATAATTACTCTGAAAACTACCGTAACTTGCCTATTCAACAATCTGGTGAGTCAGCATTGTATATTTATGATGTACTGGGTATAGATGTCGGTACTGCTGGTTATGTCAGAACAGGAATGCGAGCCGGACAACAAATAGCCAAGCTGGTTGCTCCGGGCGGATCGGGCGGGCTATCCAGTCCGGTAGTCTATGATATTGATGGTGATGGCGTTGCTGATCTTGTTTATGCCGGTGATTATGCTGGTAATATGTTCCGTTTTGATTTGCGTAGCCCAAATCCAGCTAATTGGAAAGCCACTAAAATCTTTTCTGCGGGTGCTCCTATTACTGCTGCACCAGCAATTTATGAAGCTCAGCAAAACCCTAATACTCCTTCAACGAATCAGAAAACAAATCGTAAATTGGTTATTGTGTTCGGTACAGGTAGTGATATTTATCAGTCTGATTTGGAAAATAAGGACCAGCAAACCATTTATGGTATTTACGATGATCTGACTCCTAATGTTGATCCGTTGGTTAGCAAAAATTCTTTACTGGAACAAGTTATGACTTATAACGGTGAAACAGGTATGTTAAGTAATAAACCTTTTTCAGCTGACAAATACAGAGGCTGGTATTTTAACCTGAATACCGATGGTGAACGTGTAGTAACACCTGTTGAACAGCTTTTATATTCTGGACTGGTGCTTACCCGTACATATTCAGTTTCTTCTGATAATAAACTACGAGATCCTTGTCAACCGGTAACCACAAATGAAAAAACTAATGTTTATACGAGAAAAACACAATTCAATGCTTTGACAGGCGGTGCACTACTTAAATCTGATCCGCATATCATTTTTGATCCAAACGCTCCTCTGGTTAGTAGCACCGGTGTTAATTATCTGTTAGGTATAAAAATTACAGGTGGTAGTAATAATAATATCCTTAGCCTTTCGGGTAAACAAAGTCCCTTAGGTAAACCAAAGGAAAATCAGAGTAGCTGTTTACGAGTCGCTCCTGGAATCGATGGTTCTGATGGCTCCAAATTAGAGATAAGTGGTGTCCCAATGTGCCCAATCAGTATTAAACGATTGTCATGGAGAGAAGTGAAAACAAGTTATCTTGATTAAATTTATTAAAGAGCTAGTCTTGATAACTTTAATTTGCACTTACTACTTGAGTAATAGCTTAGGTAGTAAGTGCATTTTTTATTTAAAATATGAAAAATAATTTTTTTATTGGCTTGAAAAGAAGTTTAGATTAGCGGGCGTTTAAAACTAATATAAAAAGCATATTTTTTAAGTTTTAAAACAAATATTTATTGCGATAATAATCTAATTAGTTTGCAAAATGGCCTAGTTTTTCCATTTTAGTGTGCAAATACTGCTGATTTTCTGGATTCTGACCAACGTGTAAGGGTACGCGCTTGACTACGTTGATGCCCGATGCTTTAAGGGTATCTACTTTATGAGGGTTATTGGTCATCAGCTGTACTGAACTGATGCTAAGATAATCGAGAATATATTTGGCCAGACTGAAATCACGTGCATCTATAGGCAATCCTAAGGCCAGATTGGCTTCTACGGTATCCATACCTTCATCCTGAAGCTTGTAAGCTCGAATCTTATTGAGTAAACCTATGCCCCTGCCTTCTTGCCGCAAATAGACAATTACACCACGCCCTGCCTTCTGTACGGCCTTCATGGCTGCTTCTAGCTGTGGCCCGCAATCGCAGCGTCTAGAAAAAAGAGCATCACCGGTCAGGCATTCTGAATGGATGCGGCCAAGAACTGGTTCGCCACTGCTTACATCACCTACTGTAAGTGCAATGTGTTCCTGTTTATTGCGTACATCTTCAAAACCGTACATTGTGAATTCACCCCACTGGGTAGGCAAACGGCATGCAGAAATGAATCTTACAGGGCTGTTATCTTTTATCTGGTTTTGTTGTGTTGCTGTCATGTTTTTATCTCTTGATGGAAGTCTCGATGGCCTGATGCAGGTTTTGCAATAATGGTGGGATGACAATGGCTAATGCTGTCCAGTCTATCAGTTCGGTTTCGGAGATGGAATTGGGCTGCATGTGTGCTGCATATAGTACACCCAGTACTTGCCCCTGTGCATTGGTAACTGGAATAGCAAGCTGGGAATGAGCAGCTTGCTCGCCAGTTAAGCTGCCATCACTCAGCCAATGCTGGACATTATTCACCTGATTCAGCCAGCCGGTAGTGGCGGTACGTACAAATAAATACTGTTGCACCTGTTGCTGCCCACAATAGATTTGTGCTGGTAAGCTACCACCACGGGAAAGCAGTCGATACAAATGTCCTGTTATCTCATCTGGTTCATATAAGTACAATGCAAAGATTTCATTATGATGACGGCTGGCTATTGAATCTAGAGCTAGATACATCTGGCGTAAAGTATATGTGCTGTTGTTATTGGCAGTAAAAAGTTCTGCAGGCTGAAGCTGGTGCAATGATGCGGTGTTCACACTTAGTTTTTCTGCCAGACTAAAACCATTTTCCTGATACCAAATTACTGACATATCTATTTCGGCCTGTGCGAGTGTTAAAACCGATTGGGCAGCCAGCATGGCCATCTGCACTTGGTCTGCCGATAATTTTAATCCTTGAGTTTGCAGGTAATCATGCACCTGAGCACAAGCCATACGTTTCCCTTGGAGATTTCTTTACAAACAAATATTGTAACCGAAAATGATGCTGATTCTTGCAAATATGCTTCAAGCGTCTTTAAAAACTTATTTATTCATTATTAAATTATTTATAAGCTAATGTGATGACAGATATTAATGGTTATTTATCAGTTATTTTCATGAGTGTTGTGATGGTCTAGGTCTGATTGGTTTCAATGATTCTGTGGGGATATTAGGTGATTGTTTCTTTGTATCTGGGTGAAGGATAAATATGGGCCGTTAATTTAATTGTAACAAGTTAAAATAATGTTAAGTACTTGTATTATATTAAATTACATCGAATAATATCTTCACCGTAGTTTCACGGTTACTATTGTGAATAGGAGTAGTATATGAGTAATCTTAAACCTGGCGATAATTCTGGTACCAACGGTGGTATTTATCAAGAAGTTGATCAGCACGGCCATCCTCTGGAGAATTTTGCAACAATTAAGGATCATGAAAAAGCACCGCCTACTCAGCACGCAGGTAATTGCTGGAAACTGAAAAGCAGAACACCAGACAGTAAGCATTAGTTTTACTTAGACAGCTATCTGGCTGTGGTTTTTGATGGGTTTATAAATAAAATCTGTGGCAGTCAGATAGCTTAGAAGATTAAAACATTGAAAAATAATATTGATTTTTTGTTTTTATTTTTTTGATATTGAAACTGTACTGTGATGGATACGTGAATTAAGAGTATGAAACTTTACTTTTCTGACTAAATCAACTTTTACATGGATATTACTATTTAATGATTTAAATCTAGTATCCCATTTTTTTGTCTACTATTTAGATTTCTTCTCCAGTTTCTTCCTTATTTCTTGCTTAGAATATAGCTATTTGTTATCTCTGCGTTCTCAAATGCTGTCTTTAATATTTGTTTATTTTTTTTCGTTAATATTCTGATTTTTCAAATCTATTTTCATAATACTCTTTTGCATTTTCAGCAGATGTTAGGTATTTGCCATATAATTTTCTTTACTTTACGTCAAAGTCGATATTTAATACCGTCATTTACTATCAATAACAGAACTAGCTTTGTTAAATGTAGAGAGAAATCACCATGAAAAAAATTACTGCATTGTCTAAGATTATTGCAATGGTTTCTATGCCGCTAATAGCTGCCGGTCAAGGAGGATTTACTGGTCCTTCTGTGTCCACGCAAAAGAGTGGATATAAAGACCCTAATGCCGCTGTAACCACTGTTACTCATGCCAAATCTTTGCCTGACGACAGTCGTGTAATTTTGCGTGGCAAAATAACCGAACGTATTTCGGATGATATGTATAAGTTTAAGGATGCTACTGGGGTAATACTTGTGGATATCGACCAAAAGCGTTGGAACGGACTAAGCGTCGGTCCACAGGATACCGTGGAAATTCAGGGAGAAGTAGATAAGGACTGGAATTCAGTAGAAATCGACGTGAAACATCTTCGTAAGATTGTGCCATAAATCTAGCGATAAACAGCGCCTAAATGTTCAGGAGACGCTATCTTTGTTTTGTCTGAGTATGCGTTGATTTTGTTAGCCTGACTATGTCTGGCATGGCTTGTAGAAATATGTGACTAAATAATTTAATAAAAATATTATGCTGTATGATTAATACTAATTAAAGTATAAGTATATCGGCTTTATGCCACAGCATGAGGAAATGAATGATAAAGGGTCGTTTGTCAGTTGCTGCTTTGTTGGTAAATATGTTTTGCCAGTTTGAATATATTGATTAAATATAATTTATAAATATCAGGTTTGTTTATGTCTTTTCTGCAAATACTGTCTTTGGTATTGCTGGTATTGATACTGGTGTTATCTATCTGGCGACATGTAAATATTGGTTTATTGGGATTTTGTGCCGCTGCCGTAATGCTGGTGGCTTCACAGACTTATCCTGATAGTGGTATGGCCTCTCAAGCTCAGGCTTTAACTGCTAAAACGGTATTGGCTCATTTCCCAGGATCTATTGTGACGTTGTTGATCGGGGTGTCTTTACTGTTTGCTCATTTTGAACGCAGTGGCAGTCTCAGCTGGATTACCGATAATGTCTATAAAACAATTGGTAATCATGCGATGCTGATTCCTTGGGTGGGTTATGTGTTTGGTCTGTTTATCTCAACGGCCGGTGCATTTTCTACGGCTACCATTACTTTACTGGTGCCGATTACGGCTGCTTTGGGCAGACGTTTGCCAAAAATATTTTTTATTTGTGAGGTGGCGGCTGTTGTAGGGGCAAATACTGGGGCATTATCTCCTATTAATCCTGTAGGGATGGTGATTAAAGATGCTGCCAGCCATGCGAATGTGAGTTTCAACGGCTGGCAGCTCTGGTTGTTGGGAACGATTGTAAGTGCTGTAACAGTATTGATCTTGCAATTTATCTTTAGCCCTAAAAGAATGACAGATAGCCCAAAAGGCCAAAAACCTGGGCGTGGGCTGGCGCTGTTAAAACCGATAGCGTTGGATAACAGTGAGAAGAAACAATTGTGCCCTTCTTACGCTGTGTGCTCCACTCTGGCTGTATTGCTGTTTATTGTGCTGGTGGTGTTTGCCGATGCTGATGTCGGCCTAACTTCGATTTCGCTGGCTGTGGCTATGATGCTTCTGTTTCCGCAGCAAAGTAAGGATTTTTCTAAAAAAATTCCTTGGAATGCGGTGATTGTGATTAGCGGACTGCTGGTGTTTATTGGGACAATGATGTCAGTACATACGATGACGGCTGTAGAAGAAAGCTTGCTAAGTATGACAAACAATCAGATTATTCTGCTATTTATCATTGCTTATCTCACGACCTGCTTGAGTAATGTGGAATCATCGACTATAGGGGTAATTAGTTTGATGACGCCGATGATTTTCACCATTTTCGGTGGTTCTGAACATTTACCATTGATTTTGGCAGCCTGTACGGCACCAGCTCTGCTGAGTGTGATTAACCCGATTCATATTGCCGGCACGTTAATCGTCAGCTACACCGATGAGCAGCAACAGGATGCGATGTTTAGGCGTCTGCTGACTATCGCTTTTTTTACCATACCGATTATTCCGGGTGCCACAATGATTTTACCGGCCATTCTGTTCTGAATGTTACCGGCAGTCTGATGTTTTATGGGTGATGGATTGGATTTGTGCATAGAAAATATTCTGTGATTATGCAGCAGGTGCTTAGTTATTGCTTATTCATCTGATAATTCATTTATTTTCTGATTCAAGCTAACAAACTTTACTCTTTAATTTAATTCAAAGAATTAGTGATTAGGTTAATTTTTGTTTGTTAATTTTACCCAGATACTTTATAACGTAAACACATTTATCTGAATATTTTGCTGTAAGAAACATACTGAAAGCTGAATAAATTTAAATTTTGTTTGATTAGTGTAAATTTCAACGCAACTTTTCTTTTCAGAATGATAAAAAATCAGGACTACTTATGAACTTACCACAAATATTATCGCTCGTATTACTGGTTGTGATTTTGATTCTGGCTGTCTGGCGACATGTCAATATTGGTTTGCTGGGGTTCAGTGCAGCAGCTGTAATGGTGATGGTCTCTGCTTTAAGTGCAGATGGTTCTGCTGCTGAGACAGTGCTAAGCAGTAAGGCAGTGCTGAATCATTTCCCCGGTGCCATTGTGACGCTGCTCATTGGTGTATCTTTATTGTTTGCCCATTTGGAAAAAAGCGGTGGGCTGAGTTGGTTTACCGATAAGGTATACTCAAAAATGGGACATCGAACCCATTTGGTACCATGGATAGGCTATTTTATCGGTTTTGCCATTTCTACAGCCGGCGCGTTTTCTACTGCTTCGATTACTTTGCTGGTTCCTGTAATAGCAGCTCTGGGCAGAAAACATCCCCGATTATTTTTTATCTGTGAAATGGCTGCAATTATCGGGGCGAATACTGGAGCTCTGTCTCCTATAAATCCCACTGGACAGGTTATTCTTGAGGCAGCAAAAAAAGCTCAAGTCATCTATAGCCCATGGCTAGTATGGTTTCTGGGGATGGTGCTCAGTTTTGTGCTGGTTATCGCTTTACAGATAGTTTTCCAAGATAAACGGGTAGTTGATGTATCCGAAGTGAACAAGGGCAAAAAGGGTTATCTATTACTTAAACCTGTGACTCAGGAAAGTTGTGATAATCATCAATTGCAGCCTTTTTATGCACTTTGTTCGACAATTGCGGTGCTGATTTTTCTGTTTCTGGTGATTTTTGCTAAGGCTAATGTTGGTTTAACAGCATTAACATTAGCTGTGGTGATGATGCTGTTTTTCCCTAAAAACAGTAAGGATTTTGTGAAGAAGATTCCTTGGAATGCGGTAGTAGTAATCAGCGGGCTTTTGGTTTTTATCGGTACGATGATGCAGATTGATACCATGAAAGCTGTAGAACAGGGTCTATTGAATATGACCAGCAGTAAAATTGCGCTATTGTTTATGCTGGCCTATCTGACCACTTTCCTCAGTAATGTTGAATCGTCTACTCTTGGTGTAATCAGTCTGATGATTCCGATGGTATTCACGATTTTCGGAGACTCACCACAGATTTCCCTGATTCTAGCAGCTTGTGCGGCTCCGGCTATGCTGAGTGTGGTTAATCCGATTCATATTGCAGGCACACTTGTTGTGAGTGTTACGGATGAAAAACAGCAGGAAACGATGTTTAAACGCTTACTGATTATCGCTTTTGCTACGGTACCTTTTTTCCCTGGTCTGGCTATGATTGTGCCGGCCATCATGATGTAAACTGATAATGAAATACACACATTTGCCGATGAGTAAGCGCTGTTGGTGATACGGCTGGTAATTTTTATTTTCTCTCTGTAGTTTTGCTGCTTAAGACAGGTGGACAGTTTGAGGGAATGCAAAAAGCGGTTAACAATTGGGCAGGAGTACGGCACAATTGACTTCTGTTTTCGACTGATATTTTCATATGCAGATTTATTTGGTTGGTGGTGCGGTAAGAGATAAATATTTGCAGCGTCCTGTGTCTGACCGCGACTGGGTAGTAGTGGGTGCTACAGCGGTAGAAATGTCTGAGGCTGGTTATCAGCCGGTGGGCAAAGATTTTCCGGTGTTTCTACATCCGCAAACACACGAAGAATATGCGCTGGCGCGTACAGAACGCAAAATCGCCGCAGGCTACAGTGGATTTACTTTCCATGCGGCAGCAGATGTGACGCTGGAGCAGGATTTGCAACGGCGTGATTTAACCATCAATGCAATGGCAGAAGATTCTGAAGGCCATCTGATCGACCCTTATCATGGTCTGGATGACTTACGTCGTGGAATTTTGCGCCATGTTAGCCCTGCTTTTGCTGAAGACCCAGTACGCATTCTGCGCATTGCCCGCTTTGCGGCTCGTTATGGCTTTCAGGTAGCCGATGAAACCATGGGATTGATGCGGCAAATGGTGGACAACGGAGAAGTCAACGCACTGGTCGCAGAAAGAGTATGGCAGGAGCTGGCTAAGGGATTGATGGAAAAACAGCCGCGTCTGATGATTGAAGTTTTGCGTGCCTGCGGTGCCCTGAAAATTATTCTGCCAGAAGTAGATGCTTTGTTTGGGGTACCACAACGAGCTGTGCACCATCCAGAAATAGATGCGGGTGAGCACACGCTACTGAGCCTTCAGTATGCTGCGGAACACGATTATTCATTACCCGAACGTTATGCTGCCCTCACCCATGATTTAGGTAAAGCGTTAACTCCTAAGGATAAGCTACCTGGTCATCCTGGCCACGATTATGCTGGAATCAAGCTAGTGGAAGCTGTTAATCAGCGCTGGAAGGTTCCCAAAGCCTGTGCCCAGTTAGCTTTACTGATATGCAGCTATCACATCAGGCTGCACAGTGTGGGACAGTTGAAACCCAAAACTGTTCTGGAGATTCTCAAGCAAACTGATGCGTTACGGCGTCCACAACGCTTTGCTCAAATTCTGCGAGTCTGTGTGGCCGATGTCCGTGGTCGGCTGGGTTTTGAGCAACAACCTTATCCGCAGCAGCAACACTGGCTGGCATTACAGTCGGCAGCCATGACAGTTGATGCTGCGGCTATTGCACGAGCTTCTGATAATCCGCAACATATTGCGAATGCTATAGAACTAGCGCGGCTACATCAAATCAGCCCATTGCAGAATGCTTATCGTCAATCACAATCTAATGGCTATTAATTATGGTAGTTGCAATGTTGGTTACTTCTCTGGCCGATAAATTAAAACTGCATAAACAGCAGGCTGCCGAAATTTACCGGCGTCGGAAGCATCCGTTTGTTTACTTCCGCCAGCACACGCAAATTATTTCTGAAATACTGACTACTTTGTGGCAGCACTTTTTTGCCGAGCAGGAATTATGTTTACTGGCAATAGGTGGTTTCGGCCGTGGTGAGATGTATCCATTTTCAGACGTGGATATAGCTATTGTTAGTAGAGAGCCAGTCAGTGATATGTTGCAACATCAGATCGCTGCATTTATTCAGATTTTGTGGGACATTCATCTGCAACCTGCTGCCAAAGTAGGTACGATTGATGAATTATGCGAAAGCGCACGGCAGGATTTAACCGGCGATTCCGCATTGCTAGAAAGCCATTATTTGTGTGGCAGCCGGCAGCTGGCGACAGAGTTAATCCATCAACTGGATTTACAGCGTGATGTCGCTGCATTTACAGAAGGTAAAATACTGGAGCAGAGCCAACGTTATACAAAAGCTTCTGGTGAAGCCAGCTTGTTGGAAGCTAATGTAAAAACCACTCAGGGTGGTTTACGTGATATTCATACTTTATTGTGGCTGGCAAAAGTACAGGGACTACCGCCCCAAATTCATGATTTGATGCGCAATGCCATTTTAAACCGCACCGAGGCAAGATTGCTACTCAGCTGCCAGAAGCAGCTTGCCAGAATCCGCATTGAGCTGCATCTGACCGCTAAACGAGCTGAAGACCGGCTGATTTTCGACCTTCAGACACAGGTAGCAGAAAATCTGGGATATGTGGATGATGCAAATTCACGCTCCAGTGAAAAGCTGATGCATGATTTTTACCGTGCCATTAAAGGTGTAAAACAACTCAGTGGCATTCTGGTGCCGATGCTGCGAGACCGTGTCTATGCCACGTTGCCTCGCGTAGTTGTGGAGCTAGATGAACATTATTATCAAGTTGGCAATATGCTGGCGGTACACAATCTTGAGCTTTTTCGGCATAAGCCGGAGCATATTTTTATCAGTCTGCGGATTGCACAGGAACACAGCGATATTATTGGTCTGGCACCAAAAACCCTGCGAGCATGGTGGGCTGCAGCTCATCAGCAAGTGAATGAAGCGTTTTATCAGAATCCAATCAATCGCGAATGCTTTGCTGGCTTCTTCCGGCATGGCAATGGTCTGACGCACTTACTTAGATTTATCAATCTGTATGGTGTGCTAGGCAAGTATCTACCGGCGTGGGAAAAAATTGTGGGTTTACTGCAACACGACCTGTTTCATATCTATCCGGTAGACGACCATATTTTAATGGTGGTGCGTAATATGCGCCGTTTGGCTATGGAACGACACAGCCATGAACTGCCATTTGCTTCTACTTTGATGCATGCTTTTGAACGCAAGCACATTTTATATATGGCAGCATTGTTTCATGATATAGCTAAAGGCCGTGGCGGCGATCACGCCGTGAAAGGCGTAGCTGATGCACGTTCCTTTGCAAAAGATCATTTTCTGGACGCAGAGGAAAGTGATTTGCTTGCATGGTTGGTGGAACAGCATCTGTTGATGTCGATGACTGCGCAAAAAGAAGATATTCAAGACCCTGAAGTAGTAGCTCGATTTAGTAATCAAGTTAAAACAATTGAACGGTTGACCGCATTGTATTTGCTTACGGTTGCTGATATTCGCGGTACTAATCCGAAAATCTGGAATTCATGGAAAGCCAGCCTACTGGAAAGTCTATATAAAGCCGCACTGTATTACCTTAACGGTAGACAAAGTAACCGGCAGACAGCCATTCTTGACCGGCGTCAGCAGGCGATGCATGAATTAAGCCAGTATCAAATCAGCGAGTCACAGCAGCGTGAACTGTGGCATATTCTGGGGCAGGCGTATTTTGCACGCCATGAATGGCAGGATATTTTGTGGCATTTGTCCAAAATCATCAATTATGAGCAGCAGCCACAGGCACATAGCCAGTGGCTGCCGGATACAAATACATTAAAAGTGATGGTTTATATGCCAAACCGGCCAAAACTCTTTACAGAGCTGGCTTCAGTGTTTAGTGAGGCAGGAATGAATATCCTGACTGCGCGTGCCTATATTACCGACCACAACTTTATTCTGGATACTTTTATTCTACAATTTCCATCTGGCCTCAGCACTGCTGATTACCTTAGTATTCAGAATAAAACTGAGCTGGCACTAAATCAGTTTGTGAATGGCAATCTGTCGATGAGTGCTGCCACTCCGGCTAGTCTGAGCCGGCGCAGCAGGCATATGCCGATAGCGCCCCGCATTACCATCGATGAGGAAGATAACCCTGGCTGGTATAATTTACACATCATTACGGCTAATCGACGCTTTTTATTGGCCAATATTGCCGCAGTGTTATCAGAGCTGAATATCAGCATCCGATTTGCCAAAATCACCACATTGGACGAACGTGTAGAAGACAGCTTTCTGGTGTATGCGCCCCATCTAGCAGATACCCAGCAGCAATTACAGTTAAAAAATGCACTGCTAGACCAGCTTCTGTGCTGAACAAGACAATGTAGTAACGGCCTAAAAACTACAGGTAAACAATACATATAGTGAAGAGATAATGAACACATTCAGGACTGACAGAGAATTATTACGCCAATGGCAGCGGCTGGCACGCAGTCAGTTTCCTGCTATATGCCAACCTCGTCCTGCAGAAAGCCATAAAGGTACCTTTGGTACACTGGGTATTATTGGTGGCGCTGAAGGCATGGCTGGATCGGTTTCTTTGTCGGCTGTAGCAGCTTTGCATTGTGGATGCGGTAAAGTCTGGCTTGGCTTTAACCAGCCTTCTTTACCATTACCCGTACTGGCACAACAGCCGGAAATTATGCTAGCTACTGCTGAGCAACTGCTGCAACGCTCAGACATTAGTGCATGGGTAATCGGCTGTGGTTTGGGCACACAAGAAACGGCTGTATCAGTACTGACAGCATGCCTGCAACAACACAATATAGTTACGTTATTGGATGCAGATGCGCTTAATCTGCTGGCACAGCAGCCAGATATCCTGACCGGTAGAAAGAATAAACACAATATTATACTGACACCTCATCCCGGAGAAGCCTCTCGCTTGCTGCAATGCAGCATCAGTGAAATACAAGGAAACCGCAACCAAGCAGTATGCCGATTGGCAGCAAAATATAATGCATGGGTTGTTTTGAAAGGACATCAAAGCCTGATCGCTTCACCTAACGGGCAAGTTTGGCAGAATAACAGTGGCAATCCCGGGCTAGCTACGGCTGGCAGTGGAGATGTGCTCGCCGGAATTATCGGAAGTCTATTGGCGCAACAAATACCATTGGAGCAAGCCGTTTATGCTGGTGTGTGGTTACATGGTACAGCTGCCGATATCCTTGCTGCCAATGAAATTGGCCCTATTGGTTTATGTGCCGGTGAAATTGCCCCAGCTGTACGCTGGCTGAGAAACCGCCTGAGTGAAACTAATTGAATAGTAAACAAGCCGGATATTTGGATAAGTAACCGGCTTTGACTTTCCTTCTAAAGGTTTATTGTACGAAAGGGCTATTATTGCTTATCTGCCAGTGCCCAGTTCACGGCCGCAGTAGCGTGGATGGCAGTTGTATCAAAAACAGGCACCGGACTATCTGCTTCAGATACCAGCAACATGATTTCAGTACAACCAAGAATTATGGCCTCTGCTCCCGCATCTACCAAATGTTGAATAATCTGCCGATACTGCTGGCGCGACTCTTCACGAATAATGCCGGACACCAGTTCGTTATATATGATTTTATGCACTGTTTGGCAATCATGATCATTTGGAATCAGTACCTGCAAACCATATTTATCGGTGAGCCGTCCTTTGTAGAAGTCCTGCTTCATGGTAAATTCCGTACCCAGCAACCCGACTTTGCGAAGTTTTTGGCGGCAAATTTGTTCGGCAGTAGCATCGGCTATGTGTAGCAATGGAATGCAAACACTGTTTTGCACTTGCTCCGCCATACGATGCATGGTGTTGGTGCAAATAACGATACATTCTGCACCGCCCTGCTGCAACTGACGCGCGGCATGGCACATTTTTTCAGCCAACTTATCCCACTGACCCTGATGCTGTAACGCTTCTATTTCTGCGAAATCAACAGACAACATAATGCTTTGAGCTGAATGGGTACTGCCTAGTCGATCACGTACCTGCTCATTTATCATGCGGTAATATTCCGCAGAACTTTCCCAGCTCATGCCGCCAATTAAACCGATGGTTTTCATTATTAACCCCCTTGAAATACATTTAAAAAATTATTTATTTTAATAATTTGAGAATTTGTTCAGGCTTCTCAATCACATAATCAGCTGGCCAACTCGCTATATCGTCTGTGGCACTGATGTAACCCCAGTTCGCCAATACGGTAATCATACCGGCTTGACGTCCTGCTTGCATATCACGCTCAGCATCACCAACATACATACAATTTTCCGGTGCCACACCGATTTGTCTGCATGCGTAAAACATCGGTATGGTGCTGGGCTTGGGAGCGCTGGTGGTATCACCACTTACAACTACAGATGGTTTAACACTACATTCTAATTTTGGAAGCAGGCGGTCAGTAAACACATGCGGTTTGTTGGTGATAATGCCCCAGACAATATTTTGCTCAGCTAACTTGAGCAAAAGCTCATTGACACCTCCAAACAATACAGTTTCATCAGTAAAGTGCAGCTCGTATTCGGCCAGAAAATCACGCCGCAAAGTGGCAAATTCAGGATGATCCGGTTGCCATCCAGTTCCCAGCGTGATCAGTCCAGAAGCACCATGGCTGGCTACCGGTCGAATTTCGGCCATGCTTTTTTGCGGCAGATGCTGCTTTTCCAAAACTCGGTTGAGAGCGGTACCCAAATCTGGGGCAGTATCTGCAAGTGTGCCATCTAAATCAAATAATACCGCTTTAATCATGATTTCGTTTCCATCCATGAGCTGCATGTATTGTATTAATGTGCATGTTGATGAGCAACAGAAGGCATGCAGCATAACAAATTGTCACTGTGTGTATGGGCATTGCTTTCCGTCTGTACTGTTACATGATGGATATCATGTTTGAGCAAAACAGAGGCAAGCTCATTTACTAGTTTCTCTGCTTCGGCCACGGTAATGGTACCATCCACAACAATATGACAAGACAATGCGTTCATATTACTGGTAATTGTCCATGCATGTAAATCATGCACGGCCTTGATTCCTGGCATGGCCAATATCACATTGCCTAGCTGCTCAAGTTCGATGTCGTCTGGGGTTCCTTCCATTAGAATACGCAATGTTGTTTTCAGAATACCGATACCACTGTAAGCAATCAAACAGGCCACTACTACACTGGCCAACGGGTCTGCCCAACGCCAGCCGAACAGCATCATGAGTATGGCCGCTACGATCGCCCCTACAGATCCGAGTAAATCACCCAGCACATGTAAAAAAGCACCGCGCATATTTACATTATGCTCGGTCTCGCTGCTTCGATGCATATACCACGCGATAGCGATATTCACCAGCAAACCCAAGACACTGATTATCAGCATGCCACGAGTAGCAATGGCTGGTGGATTAACAAAACGGCCAATGGCTTCATAGACAATCAATACTGCAATCACCATCAGTGCGATGCCGTTAACGGCTGCGGCGATAATCTCAAAACGCTTATAGCCGAATGTCTGCCGCTGATTTACCGGCCGTTCACTCAGATGAAATGCTATTAGCGACAGTGCCAGTGCTAGCGCATCGGAAAACATATGGCCGGCATCGGAAAGCAGCGCTAAACTATTGGTTAACCAGCCACCGATGATTTCCACCAGCATATAAGCCCCGATAACCAACAATGAAACCCGCAGTACCTGCTTATCCGCTGCGTGTGCTCCAAGATGATGGTGATGCCCGCTTTCATGAGTGTGCTCATGAGTATGATTGTGTTGGTGCATAGTAAGCCTTATCTAAAATAGCCTGAGAATGCTTCAGGCTAAACCCTGACGTAAGGTAAAAGTCAATTACTGATATCAGCCGAGCTGAGGACAAATGATGGCATAATGCATTAAAGATACAGAAATTTATTGCCACAGATTAGCTGAGCTTTTGGATAATAGCAAAAAAAAATAAACCTACTGCTATTTCAATTCACTTAATATAAAAAGCTTTCACTGAGACTGGTCAAACAACAATAGATAGTGCGGTTATGTTGATATATGATAACTATAGTTATATTCTTAAATAAAATTTTTTTTGATAACAAAATTTTATATTTGAATTTCGTTACAATATTTCACACTTACAGGTAAAATAGTCACTTTCTAATTTGATGCAATTTTGCCCCACCATGGCTCTATCAATATAGAAATTTACAGCCAATCTAGATTAACCGAAAAGAATGTTATTCAGGAGCCTCAGAAAGAAACAAACACAGTATTCCGAACCAGAACGGTGAAAAATTTTTATTCAGAAATCAATTAAGCCACTACAGTAGAATCTTTGTTTGCAACTTCGAGTGATATACAGCCTAAATTTCTGTGTCCTGCCGATAGGCATAAACATGAATTAACTGATTTTAAACAGAAACTTTTCTGCTTATATGTTTGGCATGGTTAAACAATCTCTTTTTTATTTTTGCTTATTGGCTTCATGTTTAGCTTTATATCCATCGAATTTAGTCTGTGTTTCATTGTTTTTTTCTGCCTATATTGGCTTCTGGGCGCCAGACCAAGGCTCCAGAATTTTCTTTTATTGTGTACCAGCTATCTGATTGTGTATCTATGCGGTAAACTGCCGGCTCTGGCCACCCTATTAATCTATACATTTATCATTTATGTGATATCAGCCTGCATTAATCGCAGTAAAAAACCGAGAATCTGGCTGATATCTGGAATTACCATTACCATTCTGCAACTGATATTGTGGAAATATTCCGATTTTTTCTCTGCACAAATAAACGAGAATTCGGATTGGTTTAGGAGTAATACAGACTGGATAGCCAATGTCATATTACCGCTGGGCTTATCCTATTATTCATTTCAGGCCATTAGTTATCTGGTTTCTCTTTATCAACTTCGCAATGGTAGACAAATAGCCGGCCAGCCTTTATCTTTGTCTGCTCTGGCATTGCATCTTGCTTTTTTTCCGACCATCACCGCAGGGCCAATTGCTCGTGCTTATGACGCTCGTGGTTTAACGGACATATCTGGTCAGCCCTGTGGCATGGCCGCGCAAATCCAGGCCGTAGAACGCCGCCGAATTTTGGCCCCAGCAGTGGCTTTGTGTCTGATTGCAATGGCACTGACGAAAAACTGGTGGTTTTCGGGCTGGATTGGAGATAACTGGGTGGATCCGGTTTTTGCCAATCCCATGCAGTATCAGAGTTTGGAAATACTGGCTGCCATTTACGGTTATACTTTACAGCTGTTTTTTAATTTTTCAGGCTACAGCGACCTGATGGTAGGCATGGGTCTGCTGTTGGGCTTTCGCTTGCCGCTTAACTTCCGTTCGCCGTTATTAGCTTATAATATTCGCGATTTTTGGAAGCGCTGGCACATCAGCCTGTCTACATGGATTAGGGATTATATATTTATTCCGTTAGGTGGCAGCCGAGGTAGCTGTATACGCACACAGCTTAACCTGCTTATTGCAATGGCGTTATCTGGTATTTGGCATGGCAATGGCTGGCCATTTCTCATCTGGGGATTATTGCATGGTGCAGGGATGGTATTGCTAAACCTGAGCGATTGGCTATATAGCCGTCTACGTCACTGTACTGCTGAACAGGCACGCGATAGTCTGAGCAAAAGTGGCCGTGTAGGCAAAATTTTAAGCATCATCATTACAGTACATTTCGTGTGTTTCTGTTTTGTGTTTTTTCGGGCACCCACCCTTAACGATGCTTTAATGTTGCTGCACGCTTTGTTCTGTAATTATATTAACGTACCGCTAAGTACCAACCCTTTCTACTTTTTCAGCCTGTTGCTGCTGGCCTGGATAGCTTATCCATTGCTAAACAGACTGACCAAACAGTTATTCCAGCGTGCAGAGAGTTTACCGCGCTACAGTCTGATTGTGCCTTTATTATTGCTGCTGGTGCTGATATTAATCTGTGCGCCGGCCGGAATTCCGGGATTTATCTATGCAAACTTCTAAATATCGCCGTCTGCCAACCTACCATAGTCATAATCAGAAAAAAAAATATACTCAGTTTGAGCAAATGCCCGTGGTAAGCGTGAAAACAGTGACCACTGTGCCCATGGTAGTAGCATCCGATGAAGAATCAGAATCAAAGGTACAATTACCCAAAAGCAACAAACAGCAGTTTCGGTATGTTTTGCTAAGCTTAATCCTTGCTGCCGGCTTATCTTTATGGTTGATGCAGGATTCCGTAGAAAACTATTATCAACAGACGTATCATAAAAACAGTATTTTATCCAAACTAAAAAAATATTCGTGGTGGCAAGCAGGCGCCAAAGCAAGATTGGTACTCAATAATGGTATCAGCTGGCTAAATCAGAACATTACATCTGCCAATCACAATGTCACAACAACCTTTAATCAGCATGTTGCTAATGCAGATAAAAATAAAGCCACTATTGCACAGAAAACACAGGTGGCAGTGCAGCAGAATCTGCAACAGACAGCTAAACAAGACAATATCAAATCAGCTTTCACACTGGGCGCAGAAGATGAGGTATTCTTTGCCGGTGATTCCTTAATGCAGGGTGTGGCGCCACATATCCAGAAATGGCTGAGCGAGGGCTATGGTATCAAAAGCGTTAATCTTGCCAAACAAAGCACTGGACTCACCTATCCTGGCTTTTTCAACTGGCCAGAAACCATCGCTCGTACCTTAAATGACAATCCCCGCATTAAGATTATGGTAATATTTTTGGGGCCAAACGACCCGTGGGATATTCCAGACCCGCATAATGGCACCCGCTTTATTAGCTTTGCTTCTGCGCGCTGGGAAAGCATGTATCGCAGCCGCATACAAACGATTATGGACACTGCCCGCCAGCATCACGTAACCGTACTATGGCTTACCCCGCCGGATATGCGCCGCCATAAACTTAATCAGCAAATGGTTTACCTGCGTCAGTTGACTACTGACGAGGTAATGCGAAATCATGGTTTTGTTGTTGATACCCGCGCCATGCTTGGTAGCAATGGAGATGAATATACTGATACCTTGATGCAACCAAATGGCAAAAAAATCAAAACCCGTAGTGCAGATGGTATTCATTTCACCATCTCAGGGCAGAAAATTATTGCTAGAGATATTTTCAACCGCTTTATCTTACCGGCACAGCCAAATAAAAACGATTACTCAAATGTACACTAAAACACATTTAGCTATCCTAAGCTGCTGCTTGTGGATTATGGCCTGCTCTGCCGATCCGGCTCCGGCTCAATCTAGCCGTAAGCACCATAGTACAGCTTTACCGGACAATAACAGGGCACAGCTGGCAAAGGCCTTTAAGAAAAAAAGTATTAACATCGTACAGCTAGGAGACTCACATACAGCTGCTGATTACCTCACAGACGCCGCCCGTGTACGTCTGCAACAGCAGCTGGGCAACGGAGGCCCTGGTTGGGCTATGCCTACTCAGTTTCCCGGTATGCGACTGGCACGCTATACCTATCAGAATCAGGGTTGGCAGGCCATATCAAGCCGCACGGACACCAACGTAAACTATACGCTCGGCGGCTTGATTGCCACTCCTGCCGTCGGTTCAGTAATGACAATAGCAACCAAAGAACCAGAAGCAGAGCAAACTGTAACAGTCAGCATCCGGCAAGGGCCAAACGATGAAAATTTATCCGTTACCGATAGCACCGGCCAGCAGATTGAACTGGCCGCTCATCCTAAGGATAATCAGTGGCATTTCAGCCAGTTTAATGCCCGTTTTCCAATTACCGTCAAAGCAGGCATGAATTTTCAGACCGCCATCGGTGGCTGGTGGGCACGTAATCAAAACAGGCAAGGAGCAGTATTTTCGGCACTTGGAATCAACGGTTTTCAGCTCAACCAATGGAATCGCTGGAATACAACGGCGTGGCAGCAAGAACTGAACGTGATTGCACCAGACCTCATTATTTTGGCTTTCGGTACAAACGAAGCCTACAACAATCTAGACACCGCCACAGTAAAACAGAATCTTATCGAAACCATAGCTCTCATCCGTACTGCCTCACCCAATAGCGCTATCATGCTGCTAGGTGCTCCAGAAAGCCTTAAAAGTACCGCTGGCTCATGCGGCGTACGTCCAGAAAAACTAACCGAGCTGCAAAACATGCAAAAAGAAGTAGCGCAAAATCAGCATACTTTCTACTGGGACTGGCAGGCTGTCATGGGTGGCGAATGCAGTATGAAAACATGGATTGGTGAGGGGTTAGCGCGTAGCGATGGTGTGCATTTCACAGCCAGTGGTTATCAACGTCTGGGTGAGGCACTTGCCGACAGCATACTAGCATTACCACAACATCGTTAACGCTTTATCAAATACAAAACACCTGTCCAGACAACACGGACAGGTGTTTTTTCCAATCAGCTTAGCGTGTGGCCAGTCCCTGCTGATGCAAAAATGGCAGAATATGCGGGCGCACCGGCTGGGCAAAATTATTGGCAACGGCCTTACTCCAATTGAGATCCAGACCACTACGATCACGATAATACTGCGTCAGCTGCTCATCATAGGCAGCCAGCTTAGCCGGATCAAGCGGACGATAGCGGTTTTCACTCACCAGCGTATCCAATGGCAAGCGCGGACGATACATCGGATCCTGTGCCGGATATCCCAGACACAACCCGAACAGCGGAAATGTCAGCGACGGCAATTCCAGAATTTCTGCAGCACGGGCAGTATCATTGCGTAAAGAACCAATATACACACCACCCAGACCCAGTGATTCCGCAGCCAGCAAACAGTTCTGAGCCATGATACCCGCATCAACCGAGCCAATAATCATCGCTTCAGTCCAATCAAGCTGCGCTTCCGGAAAAGCCAGCCGGTGTCTGGTATAGTCTACACAAAATACCCAAAATTCAGCCGCCGTACGCACATATTTCTGATTGGCAGCCACTTCGCACAAAGCCGCACGCTTATCTGCATCTGTGACACGGATAATATGTGTACTTTGCATAAAACTAGAAGAAGACGCCGCACGTCCTGCCTCCCATATAGCTTCGCGCTGCTCATCAGTTAAAGCTTCTTCAGTAAATTTACGAATTGAGCGGTGGCGATAAATTGTAGGCAAAGTAGCCGCACTCTTCAAATTGGTGTGGTAAGTCATAATTATTCCTAAAACGATTATTTGCGTGCCAGCCGCAAAGTTAGCTCTGCTAGCCGTTTACCCTGAGCAAATGCCAGCGCTTCTTCAGCTTCACTTAACTGAGTGTTATTGTGCATTCCGGCCACATGGCTGGCACCATAGGGTGTACCGCCACTATGCGTAGCATTGAGCTGTGGCTCGCTAAACGGAATCCCGCATATCAACATCCCGTGATGCAGCAATGGCGTTATCATGCTCAGTAAAGTACTCTCCTGCCCACCATGCAAACTGGTAGTGCTGGTAAACACACAGGCAGGCTTGCCAATCAGGCTGCCGGCCAACCACAGACTACTAGTGCTGTCGAGAAAATATTTCACCGGTGCGGCACAATTGCCAAAACGGGTAGGACTACCCAGCGCCAATGCGGCACAATCCTGTAACTCTTCAAGCGTAACATAGGGTGCGCCGTCATCCGGAATGGCGGCAGCAGTTGCCTCACATTCAGCCGATACCTTAGGTACAGTACGCAACAAAGCTTCACAACCAGCAACGCTATTTATACCTCGTGCCAGCGCTAGCGCCAGATTGCGGGTACTGCCAGATAAACTGTAATACACCACTAGAATAGGCAAATCTTTCATCAAGCGCTCCTGAACCTGTTTTCATGCCATTATTGTGCCGCAACTGCCCCTACTTGACCAGTCAGCACCAAAATTCTGCTGCAAAACCGCATTTTTGGTTACAATCAGATAGCCGCTTGTCAGGAGTAGCCATGAATATACATTTATTTAAAAGCAAATATTTACAGCAGCGCCTGCCCCAGTTTTTACTTTTTGTTGCACACAACTACCAGCGCTGCAATCTGCCTCTGATTGCTGCGAGCTTAACTTTCACCACCCTACTGGCATTGGTGCCGTTTTTTACTATTACCGTAATTGTGGTTAACGCATTTCCCATGTTTGCCGATATGGCCACACGGTTTAATCAGTTTCTAACTCATATTATTGTTCCTGCAGCCGGCGCAGACTCCGTGAGCGATTATCTATATGCTTTTCGTGACAAAGCCAGCGGCCTCACCGCAGTAGGCATCAGTTTCATGATCATCACTTCGCTGATGCTGATTCAGACCATAGAACACGCATTCAACCAAATCTGGCAGGCACGCGACCAGCGTCCGATATGGATACGTATTCTGATTTACTGGGCCTTGCTGACACTGGGACCGTTGGTGCTGGGCATGAGTCTTTCAGCCCTCGGTTTTTTGTCCAATCCAGACAACGTAGCCGGCCAAATTCCGTTTTACAGTAAAATTTTCAAAATCAGCACCAATCTAGCATTGATAACTCTGTTGCTGTTTCTACTGTACAAACTGGTACCATTCTGTTTTGTAAACTGGCGGCATGCCTTAACCGGTGCATTAATCACTGCAATCGGGCTGGATTTACTGCGACGAGGATTTGCTATATTTGTCACCCACTTTGGCAATTATCAGCTTGTATACGGTGCTTTTGCTGCCATACCAGTATTTCTAATCTGGCTGAATTTGTTATGGCTGCTCTTACTCGCCGGCGCCGTACTCACTTCTTCATTACCTTATTGGCATCAAGACAGATTTCTGCATCTACGTCAGTATCAGCCGTTTGAAAATGCACTTGACCTCATGTACAGACTAATCCTGTGCCAGCAGCAAGGACAGGCCATAAAATCCTGTGAACTACAGCAGCTTCTACGCATCAGCGACAAACATCTGGATCAGATACTAGGCAAACTCAAACACAAGCACTACATTACCGACAGCAGCAACGGCTGGGTATTACAAACCAACCCCAACAAAATTACGCTAGCCGATTTATATCAACTATTTATATATCAGCCCAACCAGTACTCAGCCATAGCCAGCTCCATACAAACACTGCTCAACCCCTGTTTACAACATATGAATATCAGCCTGTGCGAATGGGCTCGCCATTTCAGCGCGCAAGAAAAAGAAAATCAACAACAAAAAAACACAAAAACCAAACAAGGCACTGGCAATTTCAGATAAATAGTTTTACATTTACCGGTTTTAGCGTTGCATAAACAACACAATACCTGACCATGAGCAAGTTTAACCAAGCAGCAGCGTTAATCAGGCGCCTGAAAAATAAAATAGCCAGTCATCCACGACTATGGTTTGGCACAGCAGCAACACTGATACTGCTGCTGGGTATTGTGATTCCGGCCAGCTGCCAACACCAGCCACAAACCTACCAGCCACAGCAAACCACCATCAAATTGGCTCCGGTAAAAATCACACCACGAACTACCAATCTCAACTTCTGGCGCGACGAAGTCGTACAGCCGGGCGATACCATCAGCATGGTTTTACAACGATTTCATATCAATGACGAAGAAATCCGACAAATTACCAACCTGAAAATCATTAAAAACCAAGTTCAACACCTGCAAGTGAACCAAGTATTCAGCATCCGTATGGACAACAATGGCCACCTGACCGATATCCAGTTTTTCAATGATGATGATAACGGTGAAAAAAATCTGGTAGCACTCAAAAAAACCGGCAACAATTGGAATGCCGATATTGGCGCAGTAGATACCGAAACCCTCCCAACATTCAAAGCCGTTGTCGTCAAAACCTCCGCCCGTGGAGCACTGGCGCAGGCCGGCATACCCGTCGAAATCCGCGAATCATTGCGGGAAATATTCAAAGACAAAATAGACATTAATACCCTGCAAAGCGGCGACACCATCCGCTTGATTTACGACAGCCTGTACTATCGCGGACAGGAACTGGCTACAGGTGACATCCGTGCGGCCGAATTCAGCCACAACGGTACCCTATATCAAGCCTATTATTTCGACACCGGCAATGATGGCAATGGCCAGTATTACGACGCCACAGGCAAACCCTTACGGCAAGGATTCACCAGTGTACCTGTAGAAGGTGCACGCATTTCCTCTCCATTTGGTACCCGTTTCCATCCAATACTGCAAACCCTGCGCATGCACAGCGGTATAGACTATGCCGTGGCTAGCGGTACACCGATCCACGCACCGTCTGACGGAATAGTAGAAAGCTACGGCATCAAAGGCGGTTATGGTAACGCAGTGATATTACGTCACAACGACAGCATGCAAACACTTTACGGACACATGAGCGCTTTTGCCAACCTCAGTCCCGGCCAACATGTACAAGCCGGAGATATAATTGGCTACGTCGGCAGCACCGGCGTTTCCACCGGCCCACACTTGCATTACGAAGTTAGAATTAACGGTCAGCCAGTTAATCCCGCCAGCGTAGCCCTGCCCACCCGAAAACTGAATGCACACGAACTGGCGACTTTCAAAAAGATGGAGCAGCGTTGGAATTCCCGTCTGGCAGACATCCGCAATCTGAGTGTTACTATCGCCCAGATGGATTAACCGTACACACTAGCACGCTAGAACTCAGTTCCGAATACGCATACAATAACCGCTTTGCTGACAGTGTATCCATCATGAAAATTGCCACCTGGAATGTCAACTCTTTAAACGTACGCCTGCCCCATACTCTGCGTTGGCTAGAAGAAAACCAGCCGGATATACTGGCCTTGCAGGAACTGAAACTTGATCAAGACAAATTTCCGGAGGCAGAATTCACCCGCATCGGCTATCACGCTGCATGGAACGGCCAGAAAACCTACAATGGTGTGGGCATTCTCAGCCGTCAACCGTTTCAAGAAGTGAGCATCGATATTCCGGAATTAAACGAACCGCAAAAGCGCATCATTGCCGCCACAATCGATGATATCCGCATTGTCTGTGCCTACTGTGTCAACGGCGAAGCCATAGGCAGCGAAAAATTTGCCTATAAAGAACGCTGGTTTGCCGCTCTCCAAGCCTATATGCGCACTCAGCTAGAAAAACATCCCAAAACGATATTACTCGGCGATTTCAACATAGCTCCGTATAACATCGATGTATACGACCCTGAAAAATGGCAAGATAAAGTTTTATGTTCGCCACAGGAACGGAGCTGGTTTCAGCAACTGCTGCAATTGGGCTTTACCGACAGCCTGCATCAACTGTATCCCGACAGCGCTCACTATACATGGTGGGATTACCGCATGAATATGTTCAAACGCAAGCTTGGCCTTCGCATCGACCACATCTTGCTGAGTGAAAAACTTGTCCCCCTGCTGCGTGACGTACAGGTGGACAGTAGTGCACGCGGCTGGGAGCGTCCCAGCGACCATGCCCCGGTAATCGCTACCCTTGCCTAATGAACAGCATGCAACCTTTACAATACTATATCGGCCTAATGTCAGGTACCAGCATGGATGGAATTGATGCCGTGCTGGCCACACTCAGCGGTACTGAATGGCAGGGCGTCAGTGCTCATGCCTTCATTGCTTATCCCGATGAACTGAAACAACATTTACTGGCTTTACAAACCCCCGCTCACAACGAGCTTGCACAGGCCGCACTATTAGCACAGCAACTGGCTCAGCTCAATGCACAGGCCGTCAGTGCCGTTCTCAGCCACGCTCAAATAAAGCCAGAAACCATCACCGCACTCGGCTGTCATGGCCAAACCATACGCCATGCACCACAACAACACTACAGTATTCAGTTGATGGATTGGGCACTGCTGGCCGAGCTGACAGGTATTACCACAGTAGGAGATTTCCGTAGCCGCGATTTAGCCGCAGGCGGTCAGGGAGCACCACTCGTTCCAGCTTTTCATCAAGCTGTGTTTGCCAGTACACAGCAATCACGCGTAGTACTGAATTTAGGCGGCATAGCCAACATTAGCGTCCTACCTCCTAGCCGGCCGGCTTTCGGCTTCGACACAGGGCCTGCCAATATGCTGATGGATGCATGGGTACAACTACACTGGCAACAACAATATGATCACAATGGTACACTTGCCAGTAAAGGGCAAATTATTGTGTCGCTGCTGCAATCCATGCTTAGCGATGCCTATTTTGCCCAGCCTTATCCCAAAAGCACCGGCCGTGATTTATTCAGCCTGAATTGGCTCAGCCACTACCTCAGTGGTAGAGAAAATCCGGCAGATGTATTGCGTACCTTACTGGAACTCACCGCACAAACAGCTGTCAGCGCCATCATCAGCGCCGCACCCAGCACCGAATGCGTATACGTCTGTGGCGGCGGCAGCCGAAACATGCTGCTCATGCAAACATTGAGACAATTACTCAGCCGACACCACATCACACTGCATACCACTGATGCATTACAACTTCCAGCACAACTGGTTGAAGCAGCCGCTTTTGCATGGCTTGCCTCGTGCTGGTATCAGCGCCAGCCGGTAGCCACTCACTTCGCCACCGGTGCTGCCGGTGCGCGCATTCCTGGCTGCGGCTACTGGGCTTAACCATCAGCAAAAAACCGTTAAATCCTGTTACCAGCACCAGTATTCCGTCCAACAGACTTTATAATAACCAGTTAATTTAAGATAAGAATACCGCTACAGTCGCAATATTTATGGCCACAACACCAAAAAAATCTGTTTCCCGCAAACAGCCCGCGCAAAAAGTAAAATCAACCAAAGCCAGCAAACCAAAACAGCCTTGGTTAATGAATTTAATTAACGACATATTCTGGTTACTGGCACTAATGGTAACGATTTTTGTCATGCTGTCTTTAGCCAGCTTTAACATGGCCGATCCTGCATGGTCACGCGGCATCGTCCAGCTCGACAAAATCCATAATCTAGCCGGCCTTACTGGAGCATGGCTGGCTGACATCGGCTATTACATTTTTGGCTTTTCAGTCTGGTGGTGCATCATTGCAGCACTAATTGCCTTGTATCAGAGTTTCCGCCCCCTAAATGCCCGTTCACTCAACACCAGCGATAACAGCAAGCCATACAGCAGTTGGCTGGCCATAACCGGCCTGATTATCCTACTGATTTTCAGCCCCACACTGGAAAATTTAGTACTGGCAAACCTGCTAGAAGAAGCCCTGCCCATCGGCGCCGGCGGATTAATCGGACAGATATTGAGCCATCTACTGCAACAATTTTTCGGCCTAACCGGCGGACTGGTAATCAGTATTTTCATGATGCTGATTGGCCTATCGCTACTAATACAAGTTTCATGGCTAACGGTAATCGAAAAAATCGGGGCGCAATTCGAATGGATATGGTGCAAACTGCTGCGCCGCCCGCAACGCCTGATTACCGAATTCCCGAATAACAAAACTGTACAGCGCATGGTTAAACAAGCCAAAACCATCACCGCCAAAAATATTGATACACCGGTTGTGGCCAGTAGCAATCGCAAAAACGTAGTCGTGCGCAGCGAAGCCCCCACCGCTCAAGAACTAAACATATCCGAACCAGCAGTTACCAGCCCCGCCAACAGCACAAAAACACAGGGATTGATACAGCTACCGGAAATCAATCTTTTGACCAAACCCACCAGCCAGCCAACAGCTATCAACAATGAAGAGCTGCAACAAACTGCCGCACACATCGAATCCAAACTAAAAGAATTTGGAGTAGAAGTAGACGTTACAAGCGCTACCACCGGCCCTGTCATCACCCGCTATGAAATCGAACCAGCACAAGGCGTAAAAGGCAGCCAGATAGTTAATCTCAACAAAGATCTTGCGCGCTCACTTTCCGTTCAGAGCGTAAGAGTCGTGGAAACCATTGCTGGTAAAACCACCATGGGTATCGAATTACCAAACGAACAGCGCCAGAACGTTCTACTGGCAGAAATTTTAGGCGCTAGAATATTTCACGACGCCAGCGATAAACTGACCATGGCCATGGGCAAAGACATCGCAGGCGCACCTGTTATCGCCAGTTTGGCCAAAATGCCACATTTACTTGTAGCCGGCACCACTGGTTCCGGTAAATCAGTAGGCGTTAACTGTATGATATTGTCGATTCTGTACAAGGCACAGCCAGATGAAGTCCGCTTCATCATGGTAGACCCAAAAATGCTCGAACTGAGCGTATACGACGGTATCCCGCATTTACTTGCACCTGTCGTTACCGACATGAAAGAAGCGGCACAGGCACTGAACTGGTGTGTAACTGAAATGGAAAAACGTTATCGTCTACTGGCACACGTTGGCGTACGCAATATCAGTGGCTTCAACGACAAAGTAGCCATAGCCAAAACCAGCGGCACACCACTTGTTAATCCATTCAGCACCAATCCAGATGAACCAGAACCACTAAACAAACTGCCGTATATAGTTGTGGTAATTGACGAACTGGCTGATCTAATGATGGTTGAAGGAAAAAAAGTCGAGCAGCAGATTGCCCGTCTGGCACAAAAAGCCCGCGCAGCCGGCATTCACCTGATATTGGCCACCCAACGGCCCAGCGTCGATGTCATTACCGGACTGATAAAAGCCAATATCCCCACCCGCCTATCCTTTCAGGTATCCAGCAAAATTGATAGCCGTACCATTCTCGACCAGATGGGTGCTGAAAACCTCTTAGGCAAAGGAGACATGCTGTTTTTACCACCGGGGCAGGCTGAGCCTACACGGCTACATGGTGCCTTTGTATCCGATGAAGAAGTACATGCCGTTGTTAATTTTATCAAGCAGCAGGCACCTACCCAATACGTAGAAGGCATACTTTCTGGAGAAGCCGCACAAACCAACGTCAATCAGGTTAACCCAAATGCCAACAGCGACGAATTATTTGATCAGGCCGTGGCGTTTGTACTTGAAACCCGAAAAACCTCAATTTCATCCCTTCAGCGCCATTTACGCATCGGCTACAACCGTGCCGCCAACCTAATGGAAGCACTGGAAGCCGCCGGAATCGTTTCTGCCGCCGAGCTGGGAGGCAACCGGCGCATACTGGCACAAAAGGACAATATCTAAATCTTTGTCTCTTCTACCAGCTTCCAAAAAACTCAAGCCGCAACCCTAATCGATTGCGGCTTTAAAATTTTATCCTGATAACCTATTTCGCCCTTTTGCCGGCATATACAAAACCAAAGGCACCAATCACTATCATCGGCAGACTCAACCATTGCCCCATCGACATATGCATCGCTAGCAACCCCAGAAAATCATCCGGCTCTCTCGCAAACTCAACAATGAAACGGAACACTCCGTAGCCCAGCAAAAATAACATCGATGTCTGTCCCACAGGACGTGGCTTTTTCACAAACAGCCACATAATCACAAACAGCACAATACCTTCCAGCAAAAACTCATAGAGTTGCGAAGGATGACGTGGCAACATCTGAAACTTTTCCCATACCGGCAGCCATTTCTGTGGATCCTGCATCACCAGCGCCATATCTTCTTCTCGCGCATGCGGAAAACCCATCGCCCAAAAAGCATTCACACTGGTTACCCGTCCCCATAGTTCGCCATTAATAAAATTACCAATACGCCCGCAGGCCAGTCCCAGCGGCACCAGTGGCGCCACAAAATCCGCTACCCCCCAGAACCGCAAGTGGTGACGGCGCGCAAACAGCAACATTGCCACCAGCACACCCACAAATCCGCCGTGAAACGACATCCCACCCTGCCAGACTTTCAGTATTTCCAATGGATGGCTCAGATAGAATGCCGGCTGATAAAACAGCACATAGCCCAAACGGCCGCCTAATATCACCCCAAAAACACCCCAGGTAATAAAATCATCCAGCAGCTCATTAGTAAATACCGTTTGTCCGCTTCGTATGCGCCGTCGCCCAAGCCAGATAAACAAACAAAAACCAACAATATAACTCAACGCATACCAGCGAATCGCCAGCGGTCCCAGATGCACCAGCACTGGGTCAAAATTCGGATGAATCATCATAAACTTAGCATTCCTCAGATATCCTGCCCAACGTACCGGCCAAAAACTCACAGCCGGACATAAACACCATGGCCATAACACCACAGCTAAAACAGCTCACAGTTTAACTCAAGCAGCCAAACCATGCCCTAATTTCATTACAACCACACATTAGCCACTAACGGATAGCCGCAGCAAATATCACAAATATCCTCAACTGCATTGACATCACAACGCAAGCCGCCTAACATAAAATATGTATTTTATATACATATTAAAACAATCAGGAGAGCACTTATGCAATTAACTGACAAACAAATCGAACTAATTCAGGCCACCATACCCACACTCCAGCAACACGGCGTAGAACTAACCCGCTATTTTTACAATAGAATGCTTAGCAACCATCCAGAGCTAAAAGAAACATTCAATCTCGGCAATCAGCGCAACGATGCACAGCCACAGGCACTTGCCAAAGCCATACTCGCCTATGCACAGAACATCACCAAATTGCAAAATCTTGGCGACGCCGTCAGCCAAATAGCGCATCGCCACGTCAGCCTCGACATACAGCCAGAACAATATCCAATAGTCGGAACCAACTTATTACATTCCATCAGCGAAGTATTAAACGTACCTATGGATAGCGAATTGATAGCAGCATGGACAGCCGCTTATCAGCAACTAGCCGATATTCTCATAAAAACCGAAGCTAATCTTTACCAGCAGCAGGAAAAGAATTATGGCGGCTGGAATGGTTGGAAAAAATTTAAAATTGTAGACAAACAGCCAGAAAGTAGCGAAATCACATCTTTTTATCTACAACCTGCAGACAATACACCACTGCCCACCTATATACCCGGACAATATATATCCGTCCGCGTCATGGTGCCCCAGCTAGGAATCAAACAACCACGTCAGTATTCTTTGTCAGACAGCAACCATCCTGACTATTTTCGCATCAGTATAAAAAAAGAAGCTGCCGACCAGCAGCATGAAGCAGGTTACGTTTCCAATACCCTTCATCAACATTATCATATCGGAGACGAAATAGAAGTCACCCATCCCACTGGCACCTTCCTATTACACCATACCGATAAAAGCATCGTCCTCATCAGCGCCGGTGTTGGCATTACTCCTATGATTGCCATACTTAATACCCTTGCCGCAAACAAAAACCAACAACATATCAGCTTTATCCATGCCTGCCGCAACAGCGACGTACTAGCCATGCACCAACACATCATCGGCTTGCAGCAGAGCATGCACAATCTACATAGCTATCTGGCTTGTGAAAATCCTGGTACCGAACTGATGGCAGACAAAAAAGGGCGACTTGAGCTTTCCGAATTGGATAATAGCCTCCTACCCAGCGATGCCGACTATTATCTGTGCGGACCCAAAGCATTCATGCATAGCCAATATCAGGCTTTGCGCAAACTGCACATCCCCCAGAATCAAATCTTTATGGAGCTCTTTGGTACAGGTGGATTCAGCCAGCTTGCAGCCTGATAAAACGGCAGTTTTTAAACATTGAACTTTTCATGGCAGCTGAAAACGGGCAAAATCATTACATCAACAACCCAACAGTCTGCCATGCAATTAAACCGTTTCACCGATTTAGGTTTGCGCGTCTTATTATCCCTGCAATACCTGCCCGAATCCGAACTTTCCACCGTAGAAAACCTAGCCAAACAGCTTAACGTCTCCAGAAACCATCTGGTAAAAATCGTCTATTTCATGGCACAGGCAGGATGGATAGAATCTTTCAAAGGCAGAAACGGCGGCATCAGACTGGCTGCCGGCAGCCAACAGCTCCAACTAGGCTCAATCGTACAAGCTCTAGAAGAAGCCTCATCCGAAATAACCACATTAATCAACTGCCAGCAGCCCCCCTGCTCCATGACAGAATTCTGCTTTTTGCCCAAGTTGTTCAATCAGGCACAACAGGCATTCTACGCATCACTAAACCAATATACCCTCAAACAGCTTCAAGTACCTGCTACAAATCAGGCCGTTATCAAATGGCTTACTCAATAGAGCGAATTAAAAAGCCGGTACCTAATGCCGGCCAAAACCCTTACATCACATCTTCAGTTTCAGATGAAGGAGACTCAGACACCGGCGCGCCAATTATTCCATTCAGCAGCCCCTCTGCAGCAGGCGGCTGTGGAATCAGCGTATTCAACGCCAGTACCGATGCATTCAATACCGGATAGTCTCTAAAATCAATCTGGTACCCCCCGTCACTGGTCGAATGCAGACTAGCACGTGCCCCTAGCGGGAATGTAACCTTATCAGTTGTATGTCCAAACGGAAATCCAGTTAACACGGGTATCCGCGTCAAACGCGCCATCGTCTGTACTACCGCATTAAATGTATAGCTACTGTCATATACATCCCGTATCGCACCCATACGAAAATTGCCCAGCACAATCGCCTGCTGCCGCTTCAAAATGCCACTCAGATATAAAGTTTGAAGCATTCGTTCAATCCGATAAGGCTGTTCCCCTACATCCTCAATAAACAGAATCCCGCCCTCAACCTGAGGCATATAAGGGGAACCCACCAGCGCAGACAGCACACTCAGATTACCGCCCCACAACACGCCTTCAGCTCGAACCTGATAATTCTGCATCGCAGGTACCACAACCGACATCGCCGGATTGCAGCTATTATCTATAAACGAACGAGTGGTGAATTCACTCATCTGTGGCTTACCAAATTCACTATACAGCATCGGGCCGGCAAAACTGCACATCTGCCCCTGTGCCAAAAGCGCCAACTGTACTGCCGTCACATCACTATAACCAAACAGCAGCGTACCCTGTTCTCGCATACGGGCACCCAAAGTCGGCCAATTAACCAAAGGCAGAATACGCATCGCTCCATAGCCCCCGCGCAATCCCATCAACACTTTAGGTACTTGCACACGGCCAGCGGCCACATCCTGCAAATCAGCAGCACGCTCAGCATCACTGCCGGCAAAACGCTGATAACGGCGCACGTATGCCTGCTGATTAGAAACCGCAAAACCAGCAGTAGCCAGACGTTGTGCCGCCAAATCACTGCGGCTGGTACTTTCTCCAAAACCGGAACACGCAAAAATACGCATAGAATTCAGATTACCATTAGATGGTTTCAGCACTTTAGAAGCAGACACCGGTGTAACAGAAGGTTTCTGAGTACTGCCACATGCCTGCAACAAACCAGCACCGGCAAAAGCAGCACCAGCACGCAAAAATCCACGACGGCTTTGATGTTGTAAATCCATAAATACTCACTTTCTGCTCCGGCAGCTCATCCCGCTGAGAAAACAGCAGCCAATATCATACAAAACAGCGTAAACCAAAAACTACCGGCTCGCACCGTTAAATAAAATCCTACTATAGCCCTGTTTGTCATTAATAGCAGCAAAAAATTAACAAAAGGCATGGAATCACCATGCCTTTCTACATCCAGAAAATAATTTAATGTTGCTGAGGTATCGCTTTTAATAAATCCAGCAGAATAGCCCAGCATTCTGCCACTGCCGCAATCTTTACCCGTTCCTTAGGAGAGTGCGCCGCGCGGATTGTTGGGCCGAAAGATACCATATCCAGATGCGGCGCTTTTCCACTCAGAATACCGCATTCCAACCCCGCATGAATAATTTGCAATGGCGGTTTTTTACCATAATGGCGCTCAAAAATATCACTAGTCCGCTTCAGCAAAGCCGAATCGGGATTTGGTGCCCAGCCAGGATAATCTGCCGTCAGTTCTAGCTTTGCTCCAGCCATACGTGCCAAAGCTTGCAAACGCAGACTGAATTCATCTTTTGGTGTCTCCAGCAACGAACGCATTAGACAGTGAATCAGCAAACCATCCGCACCTGTTCTGACTTCTCCCATATTCGAAGATGTCTCCACAACTCCCTCAAAGTCCGGACTCATACGCATTACCCCGTTGGGAACCGCCATCAACAAATCCAGCGCCTGCTGTGTACTTTCAAAAGAAGCTGCCTGAAGCAGATTTTCCGCAGCCAGCACCTCAATACATAACTGCGTTTCTTCCGCCCACTCATCTGTAATGACCGCTGCAATCGGCTCCAGCAGCGCTTTTGCCCTAGCTTCATCCAGCACAATCACCGCTTCCGCCTCGCGCGTAATCACATTTCGCAACTCACCACCCTGCCACGAGCCCAGAGCAAATGGTACCTGCGCATAGATTTCAGCCAGCACACGAGCGAGCAAAACGTTAGCATTAGCATGATTTTTATCAATATCTACGCCAGAATGGCCGCCACGTAAACCAGATACACGAATCCTACAGGCAGAAGCCTGATTAGACTGCCAATCTAGCGGCAAAATTATACTGGCATCTCTTCCACCGGCACAGCCAATAAAAATCTCACCCGCCTCTTCCGTATCCAAATTAATCAGATACGGCATCTGCAACCAATCAGCACTCAGCGCTTCCGCACCACCCATACCGATTTCTTCTTCCACCGTCACAATCAGCGTAATATCAGGATGTGCCACATCATCAGCAAACAGCACCGCTAGCCCCATAGCCAGACCAATACCATTATCTGCACCCAGCGTAGTATCGTTGGCCCACATCCAACCATCCTTAATCTGCATCTGTATCGGATCACGCTTAAAATCATGCAGCGACCCTGCACCTTTCTGAGCCACCATATCCATATGTGCCTGAAGTGCCACTGGTGCATAGTTTTCCATACCTACTGTCGCAGGTTTCTGAATACGCAGATTACCCTTAGCATCAATATCCGTGTTCAGACCCCGCTCATGTGCAGCCTGCACCAACATGTCCCGCACCGCCTGTTCATGAAATGTAGGACGAGGCACCGCACACAAACGAGCAAACCATTGCCATACCGGCAGCGGTTGTAAATCTTCTATAGTATTCATATTTAAATCCATCACCAACAAAATAAATCAGGCCACCATATGGCAGCCTGAAGATAGTGTCAACCAGCAAACTAAAACTTAACACCTTTATGCAAAGCCACCACCCCTGCCGTTAAATTATGGTAACTCACACTATCAAAACCAGCATCCAGCATCATCTGCTTCAATGTCTCCTGATCCGGATGCATACGAATAGATTCAGCCAAATACTGATAACTGTCTGCGTCCTTCGCAATCAACTTACCCATCAGTGGCAGCATCTTAAAAGAGTACAAATCATATACCGGCTTAAGCGGCTTAAATACATGAGAGAATTCGAGCACCAACAGCGTTCCACCAGGCTGTAACACTCGATACATTTCTGCCAGTGCCACATCCTTGTGCGTCATATTTCGCAAACCAAACGACACCGATACCAAATTAAAATAATTATCCGGAAACGGCAGCTTTTCTGCATCACACAATGCCACTGGCAAAGCCATTCCCTCATTCAGCAGCCGGTCACGCCCCACTGTCAACATCGAAGAATTGATATCCGTCAGCCAGACCTCACCACTGTGCCCTACCCTTTTGGCCCAACCACGCGACAAATCACCCGAACCACCGGCAATATCAAGCACCTTATCTCCTTTACGTAAAGGAGCTGTGGTAATCGTAAAATGTTTCCAAACCCGATGCAGACCACCAGACATCACATCATTCATCACATCATAGTTTTTGGCTACCGAATGGAATACACCGGCAACACGTCCCGCCTTTTCATCTTCATCAACAGTCTGATAACCAAAATGAGTTTTGTGATCGCTCATACCACACTTTCAGAGTTAAACATTGCCCAAATAAAATCAGCCAGCCATCCACATCAGCTCAGCCGCAGCTTCAATTAGGTAGGTTCACGGCTGGCACCAGCCAGCAATAATTTTTGTTCATAAGCAGCCCAAAGCTCAGGCTGACGTATCGCCAAATCATACAAATAAGCCCAATCATACAGCCCAGTGTCATGCCCATCAGAAAAAGCAATACGCAAAGCATAATTACCCACCTGCTGTAAACCGGCTATCGTCACGTAGCGTTTACCAGTTTGCAATACCTCTTGACCCGCACCATGACCTCGCACCTCTGCACTCGGCGAATATACACGTAGATACTCAGCCATCAGTTCAAACGTCTGTCCAGTATAATCCAGTCGCAGCACCTGCCGATTCTGGCACAAACGGATTTCTGTCGGCACCTTCTCTTGCATAGAAACCGTATCCCCATCACAAGACATTAAGAAACCATACCTATTCTAACCTAATATACCCTATACTGCCCACCCAATAAGCATTTAGCATAATTGGTAATATCACTAATTTACATATAATGAACAGATTAAGAAAAAATGTATTCAATGAATTCAAGTACTTGACAAATATAAATCATTTTATTCATTTAACGAATTAAGTATGATTAAATGTCTTAATGAAATTAATTCCAAGCAGTTCAATCATTATCAGTAGAATTCAAACTAAAACTGGCTTTTTTTAGTTAAAAAATACCCAAGAAAATGCTGATGTTAGGCACTAATCATAAAAACAAATGACAAACTCCAATTAAATTACCATATTTACCCATTATTGTTTTGTTTCACTAAATGCAAAATATTATTGATAGCGGTTTGAGCTTGAGGACTATTTTTCCAACAAACTGAGCCTGTTAACAATACCCCTTGGTTAAGGATTTCATCTGAAGTAACCTTGCGTAATTTATCAAAAGAATCGAGCTGCATTTGCTCGAGTCTGTCAACAATTTTGCTACCCACAAATTTTAGTTCTAGCAATTGCTGTCGCTCAGATTCAGAAAAAGCCATATCAAACCTTTTAAATTACATAAATATTAATTTTAAGTTACGTTTGCATTATTGCGTTCAATTTTTTCCACTCCCTGATTTTGCTTCGAAACGTTTTAAAAGGTGCCACCGAACTGATATAAATAAAACACACTACCGTCCAAGATTCAGGGAAAAGTAAACAACAAATAAATTAATGACATCAAAATCAACATAATCTATCTTTGAGCAAATATCGTTCATACTACAGAGCTTTTGGGCAATACCCTAAAAATTATTCAACCCAATCCGTACAGACTATTTTATGCATACACTTTGCAAGCCACTACTTAAAGAAGTATATTAACCCTATCAAAAATAGCCAGAGGACGCATACCATGCAAACCAAAGCCATCATCGAATACATCGTAAAATGGTTACGCGACTACGCCGCTCAGGCAAAATGCAAAGGTTTCGTCGTCGGCGTCTCCGGCGGTATCGATTCCGCCGTGGTTTCCACACTTGCAGCCCAAACCGGCCTACCCACACTGGTACTAGAATTGCCCATTCACCAGAAAGTAAACCAAATAGCGCGCGCGCAGGAACACATTCGCCAGCTTAAAAGCCGCTTCAACAACATTGAAGAACACTGGGTCGATCTCACCCGTACTTTCGATTCATTCACCATGGCCGTTGACATCGGCGACAACAAAGATGAGCAAACTCAGCTAGCACTAGCCAATGCCCGCAGCCGTCTGCGAATGATTGCCCTTTACTATTACGCTCAAGAGCGTGGTCTACTCGTAGTCGGTACCGGCAATAAAGTAGAAGATTTCGGCGTCGGCTTCTTTACCAAATACGGCGACGGCGGCGTAGACCTCAGCCCTATCGCCGACTTACTAAAAACACAAGTATATGAACTGGCCAAAGAACTGAATATCGATCAAAAAATAATCGACGCCCCGCCCACAGACGGCTTGTGGGATGCAGACAAAACCGATGAAGAACAAATTGGCGCCACCTACCCTGAGCTGGAATGGGCAATGGGTGTTTACTCCAACCACACCATAGATGATTTCAGCGGTCGCGAGCGCGAAGTTTTTGCCATCTACGATCGCTATCATCGCGCCATGCAGCACAAAATCAACCCAATACCGGTATGTATCATCCCGCCCGAATTACTCAGTTAATACAAAAAACCAGATTTTTTAATCTGGTTTTTTGTCGACAGTATTTCTGTACCTGAAACATCCAGAATTATTAGACCATTTCGCAGCAGTTATCCATAAACAAAAATTAAAAAAACTATCCCAATCCTGAATTCAAAAAGCCAGACAAATTATGTCTGGCTTTTTGAATTAACATTTGAAACTCAAACTTGCTTCAACAAAGAACAGATATATCCCACCACATTATTCATATCCAATTCAGTTGGTTCAGCATCTCTGCGAGCCTGATACTCCACCTTGCCGGCTTTCAGACCGCGGTCACCAATCACAACACGATGCGGGATACCTATCAGTTCTGAATCATGCAGCAGCACCCCAGAGCGTTCATCACGATCATCCAGCAACACATCTACACCGGCCTGCTGCAATTGTGCGTATAAATCATCTGCAGCAGCCTTCACCGTATCAGATTTACGATAATTCATCGGCACTATCACCACCGTAAACGGCGCCATCGCTTCCGTCCAGATAATACCGCGCTCATCATTATTCTGTTCAATAGCAGCCGCTACTACCCGTGTAATACCGATACCGTAACACCCCATCTCCAGCACAACATTCTTGCCGTTCTGATCCAGTACTGTAGCCTGCATCGCCTCTGAGTATTTAGTTCTCAGCTGAAATACATGCCCTACCTCAATACCTCGAGCCAGCTTCAGACTACCCTGACCACACGGGCTCGGGTCACCAGCAATCACCTCACGTAAATCCACAAATTCCGGTTCTGCCGCATCGCGGCCAAAATTAAATCCGGTATAATGATGATCATCCTCATTGGCCCCGATTACCCAATCAGCTGCTTTTGCCGTAGCAAAATCAGCATAGACCTTACCATTAAAACCCACTGGTCCCAACGAACCACCATGGGCACCATTAAAAGCTTTCTCAATTGCAGCCACCGATGCCATCGTCAACGGTGCTTTCACACCGGCCAGCTTCTCAGCCTTAATTTCATTCAGATGATGATCGCCACGAACAAGCAAAAGCACCACTGTACCCTCTTCTTCGCCCTCAACCACCAGCGACTTCAGCGTCTGTTCTACCGGCACATTCAAAAAAGCCACTAATTCATCAATACTGCGCACATTCGGCGTATGCACCTTAGACAACTCTTCAGCAGCACTATGACGTTCACCACTTAGCGGCAAAGTAGCAGCCAGCTCAACATTAGCCGCATAATCAGACCCATCACTATACGCAATTACATCCTCACCGCTTTCCGCCAGTACCTGAAATTCATGCGACCCCGTACCACCAATACTGCCTGTATCAGCCGCAACTGGTCGATAATCCAGACCCAGCCGGTCAAACACCCTGCAATACGCATTAAACATATCCTGATACGATTGTTGCAGTGATTCAAATGTCGTATGGAAAGAATAAGCATCTTTCATCACAAATTCACGCGCCCGCATTACCCCGAAACGTGGCCGCACCTCATCACGGAATTTAGTCTGGATATGATAAAAATTAAGTGGCAGCTGCTTATAACTGCGAATCTCACTGCGCACAATATCCGTAATCACTTCTTCACAGGTCGGTCCCAGACAGAACTCACGTTCATGGCGGTCAGTAATCCGCAATAATTCCTTACCATAAAACGACCAGCGTCCACTTTCCTGCCATAACTCCGCAGGTTGCACCACCGGCATCAGCAGCTCAATCGAACCGGCGCGATTCATTTCCTCACGCACAATACGTTCTACCTTGCGCAACACCCGTAAACCCATTGGCATCCAAGTATACAGACCACTGGCTAAACGACGAATCATCCCCGTCCGCAACATAAGTTTATGGCTGGCCAGCTCCGCTTCTGCCGGAGCTTCTTTCAAAGTCGAAATATAAAACTGACTGGCTTTCATAAAAATCTCCCAAAACAGCCGCCATTGTACCAGCCTCCAGCCACTAAAAAAGCATATCCCTTATAGTAAAAATAAATTTTTCAGCAACAAAAGCCTGAGCAAAATCCATTAGGCGTGATATGATTTATCTAAATCAACCACCAAATATCCACTATGAAATATCTGCTCATTTATAGCAGCCGCTTCGGCTACACCAAGAAAATAGCCCAGAAACTGGAAGCGCAGTGGACAGCAGCTGGTATTACAGTAGACATAGTAAATCTCGCAGATGCTCCCATTCTCCAGTCAGGAGAATATGATAAAATAATTATTGGAGCCTCTATTCGCTATGGTCACTATGCAGCTGCATTGGCACCCTGGATTATTCAAAATCAGCACATCCTCAACAGCATCCCTAGTGCCTTTTACAGCGTCAGCATATTGGCCAACAAACCACATCGCAACACACCGCAAACCCATACTTATACGCGCAAATTCTTCGCCAAAAGCCCTTGGCAGCCTCAAACAATCGGCATTTTCGCCGGAGAATTGCACTATGCCAGATACAACATCATTGATCGATATATGATGCGCTTAGTAATGAAATTAAACAAAGGCGAAACCAATCTTAATGCGCATATCGAATATACAGACTGGAAAAAAGTAAGAGAATTTGGCCAAAAAATATTAAAATATTAAAATATTAAAATATTAAAATATTAAAATATTAAAATATTAAAATATTAAAATATTAAAATATAACAAATAACAAATAACAAAATATATTATTTAATATTTAAACAAAATAGCATATGTAAAATATATCATATAAAAGCTTAAAAAATTTGTTAATTATAAAATATTAAAAACATATCTACTAATTTAGTACAAATTTATTTAATATTAAATTTATGACATTAGAAATATTATTTTATTTTAGATAAAAAGAGAAATTTATCTAAAAAATTATTTATGAATTAAATTTGCTTAACTAAAAAATGAACTTGAATTTTATTTAATTTTAATAAAAATATTGCTATATTTAAAATGTAATGATAAATTTCATTAAATTAGGTAATAGTTCATGCTTTAAAACATGTCATATTTATCTAATTTATATCCATATTAACTCAAATATAAATTTGAATAAATAAATATGGAATAGAGATCTTGTAAATATTTATTTGTTTAAGATATTTTTTGACTTATCTTAATTAAATTAATAAAGGAAAATTTATTAAATGGGTACGAAAACAGATGCTACAGCTACTATAGTGGCTAAAGGGGGGGTTGCCGGGCAGGCCAATTCAGGTGCCACTGGTAATCAATCGAAATTATCAACCTCAGCAGGATTAGTAAGTGTTACTTCTTCTTATGCTTCAGCCACTGCATCATTAGCAGATGCAGCTAAAGCTTCGAGCATGCTTGGGTATTCTTCAGATGGATTTGCATTAGCTCAAGTAGTGATTAATTTATATGACAATGACTGGAAAGTAGGTGAATTAACAGTAGGAGATCTTTTCAGTATAGCATCAGTTGCGGGAGGAAAAAAACCCATTGGCATTTTATTTGCCGGTTTAGGAATTGGGTATTCCTTTTATGAAAGTGCGCAAGCACCACTTAAAGTAAAAGACGTATATGATTACTGGAAAAATTTCTTTACAAAAGATGATGATTGGAAATCAATAAACCGAGAAGGGAAATATCATATATATGACCCTATTATATTAGATCTGGATGGAGATGGAATAGAAACGATTGGTTCCAATGAGTTAGAGGGTGCTCTTTTTGACCATGATAATGATGGCATTAGGACAGCTACAGGTTGGGTAAAATCTGATGATGGAATTTTAGTTTTTGATAGAAACGGAGATGGAATAATAAATAATGGTAGTGAGTTATTTGGTGATAGTAGCAAAATATGGAATGGTAAATTTGCACAAAATGGATATGAAGCACTTAAAGAATTTGATAGTAACTTTGATGGAAAAGTTGATGCTAAAGATAAAAATTTTTCGAAATTGAGAGTTTGGAGAGACTTAAATCACGATGGAATAACTCAGGAAAATGAGCTTTTTACTTTGGAACAAGTAGGAGTAAAAGCACTATACTTGGAGCATCAGAATACAAATTCATCATTAGGCAATGGTAATACGCTTACGCAAACCGGAAGTTACGAAAAAACTGATGGTTCCATAAATAAAATGGGTGATGTAAATTTTGAATATGATCCTCGATATAGTGAATATATTGATCATATTGAATTAACTGAAGAGCAAAAGCAGCTTGCAAACTTAAAAGGGGTAGGTCGAGTTCGTGATTTGCAAGAAGCTGCTGCTTTATCTTCAAAATTAACATCCATTTTAAAGAATTATTCAGCTGCTACTAGCAAACAAGAACAATTAGCTTTACTAGATAGTCTCATTTTAGAATGGGCAAAAACAGATCCCAAATTTGATGATAATAAAAAGTACTGGGTAACAGGCGTTTGGAGTGCAACTGACTCTGAAGGAACTGCAATAACCCCTTCTGAAGAACACGGCTTGAAAGCTCAGTTTGATCAAGAGCTTGAAAATTATAAAGATAAATTAAACATTCTAAATGCTTTTACAGGAGAAACTTCTTCCATTTTTTATACCTTGAGTAACGAAGAAAGGAAAAAGCTTTTTGAGACTATTGATAATACCTATAAAAATTTAGCAGAGACAATTTATATGGGTTTATTAGGGCAAACCCGACTGCAACCCTACCTTAACGAAATTCGTATTTCCATAGATAAAGATGGTCTATCTCTGAATTTTACAAATATATCAAAAATGTTTAATCAAGTATTTACGGAGAATCAAGAAAAAGCCTTTTTAGATTTGACTGACTTTTTAATTTATCAGAAGGATATAAGTAACCAATGGGATGAAAGGTCAACACTACTTAAAAATTTTCTAGACTATGCAGATGCACATGATCTTTATGATAAATGGCTTGCGAATGTTGATCAAAATGCAGCAAAAAATTCAGGTTATTTTTTCGGATCAAATAGCAATAAAATAACAGGAACAAACAATAATGATGTAATGTTTGGTAGCGTTGTAGATAATTTAATAAATGGAGGTGATGGAAACGATATTATCTATGGTAATGCTGGCAACGATATCCTTATGGGTGATGAAGGCAACGATACCCTTTACGGCGGTGATGGTGACGACATCCTTAAAGGTGGTTATGGCTACGTA
>NZ_JBNPBA010000003.1:110578-208914 GCF_050310315.1 Snodgrassella sp. CS2
AATGGTGATGACAATGATAATACTATCACCGGTTGGTGGAGTAATGATGTTATCAGCGGTGGTAAAGGTAATGACACCTTATATGGTAAAGAAGGTAATGATATCCTTTACGGTGGCGATGGTAACGACACCCTTATGGGTGATGAAGGTAACGATACCCTTTACGGCGGTGACGGTGACGACATCCTTAAAGGTGGTTATGGCTACGATATCCTCATTGGCGGTACGGGTAATGACACCCTTATCGGCGGTGATTTTGAAAAAGACCAATATGTGTTTGAAGCTGGCCATGGTCAAGATATTGTTATGGATAAAGCCAATAATCTACAAGAAGGAGATATTCTTAATTTTGTAGATTATAAAAGCAACGAATTATGGCTTAAACAAAGTGGTAATGATTTAGTAATTAATCATGTTCGTTCTTCAGATCAAGTAACTATTAAAGATTGGTATAGTAATTTTAATTCAAGACAATATTGTATAAATACATCTGATGGCAAAAAAATATTTGGTTCACAAGTTCAGCAATTAGTCACAGCAATGGCCAATTTCACATCAGATCAAAATAATGTCTTATCTTCAGATGAACAAAAAATTCAATTTAATCAGCAGGCAATAATTTCTTCATATTGGGGAAGTTAATCTGTGATTTAAATTGTTAAGTTTGATTACCAAAAAGGAATCCTTTATAAGGATTCCTTTTATAAATATGGAAAATCGATTCAAAAATTCATATAAATATTTACTTTCATGAAAGAAATTATCTATATGAATTTAGTTTCAAATGCATAACATTCTGAGCAAACATTTGATTTTCATTGAAAGCTATGGCATTAATGACCAAACCAAAACACATTAATCTGCTTTACGGCAAAAGTTCATCTTACCTTCTTCATTTATCAATATAAATTTCAATTACTATCAATATTTTTTTTAAATAATTTATAAATACCATGAGCAGAAAAATATTTAGTTAATAAAATCACTATGCAATAGAGGAAATCACAATTGCAAAACTTATGTTAACTATGTTAATTTATCGAATATATACATAAGTTTATTATTTATAATAGAAGCAAAATTCTAAACATATGAAAAATTATTCTTTGCAGTAATATCTCACGCCACTTAGAAGATATTACTCAGTTTAGCAATCAATTTAAATCAATAATTCAAAGGAATTAAAATTAAAAGGTAAAATCAAAGCTAAAAAACTTTTATAAAATATTTTTATATAACATTTTTCAACCTACAAAATGAGCATAAGAATGAATAAAACTGTTAATAATATCCAAACTGGGAACGACTGGACTAAAGATCGCTATTTTTTTCAGCCAGGTCACGGGCAAAGTATCATTAGAGACAAAGGCAACGAATATGACAAAGCACAATACAATGATCTAATTTTTACTCGAGCCTGTGCAAGCAATGCCACATTCAGCCGTTCTGGTAACGATTTAATCATCAAAGCTTACGGACCGGCAGATTATGTAATATTGCCTGATTACTTCAACCCCAATAACGCTTACAGCCGCGCATTCAACTTTGTCTTTGCCGACAAAACTTTAAGCAGGAATGACATAGCCGCCATGACTTTTATGCTTAATGGCACCAATAATGATGATGTACTTTATGGTTGGGAAAGCAACGACATTATTAATGGTGGAGCTGGTAACGACACCATCTATGGTGGCAACGGCAATGATACCCTGAACGGTGACTCTGGAAATGATCATCTATACGGTGGCTATGGCAACGATATCCTCAATGGTGGTGATGGTGACGACTATCTGGAAGGTGAGCATGGAGACAACATGCTGGTTGGTGGAAATGGTAACGATATCTTGATAGGAAGTGATGATGGCTACAATGTTCTTATCGGAGGTACAGGTAACGATATACTGGCTGGAGGAGATGGCAAAGACCTCTATATTTTTCAAGCCGGCCATGGGCAGGATGTAATTAACGATAAAAGCAGCCAAACAGATGTAAGCAGTATTAATGATGTTAAATTTGAAAAGGCTTACGTAAAAAATGCCCTATTCAGCCGCTCAGGAAATAATTTAATTATTGAAGCTTATGGTGGCAATGATTCAGTGACTTTAACCGATTATTTCTGCCCCGATAGTCCGCAAAAGCGTGCCTTTAATTTTATATTCGAAGACAAAACACTTACTGTTAAAGACATTGCCCAAATGACTTTTGTGATAAACGGTACTTGGATTGATGACATCATTACAGGCTGGGACAGTAAAGACATTATCAGTGGCTGGCTGGGAAATGACACGATTTACGGCGGAAAGGGTGACGATATACTCTATGGAGATGCCGGTGATGACTGGCTGTATGGCGAAGAAGATAACGACACTCTTAATGGTGGCGATGGAAATGATCATCTGTATGGTGGAAACGGACAAGATGTGCTTAATGGTGGCAGCGGTAATGATTTTCTGGATGGAGGAAATGGTAAGGATTTCTATATTTTCCAGGCCGGTCATGGACAAGATACCATTCAGGATAATAGTACAGACACTGACAAAACCCAGTTTAACGATGTTATTTTCGAAAATGCTTGTTTTGCAGATGCCAAATTCAGCCGCTCAGGTAATAATCTGATTATTAAAGCCTATGGTGATAAGGATTCTGTTACCTTCACAGATTTCTTTAATTCAGATAATCAATACAGCCGCTCGTTTAATTTTGTCTTTTCTGATAAAACATTAAGCATCAATGATATTGCTGCTATGACATTTACAATCGATGGCACCAGTGGAGACGATATACTTAAGGGATGGGACAGCAACGATATCATTAACGGCGGATTGGGAAATGATATTATTTATGGCGGTAATGGCAACGATATTCTTAATGGAGACGATGGAAACGATAAACTTTATGGAGAAAATGGTAACGACTATTTAAGCGGTGGAGCCGGTGACGATTATCTTGATGGTGGCAATGGTAACGACATACTTATAGGTGGAAATGGCAATGATATCTTAATAGGAGGACATGGTTATGACATTTTGAACGGTGGAGCAGGAAATGACATTCTAAGTGGTGGAGACTGGGAAAAAGACCGATATATCTTTCAGGCCGGCCATGGTCAGGATATCATCAATGATTTAGGTTCAAGTACGGATAAAGAGCAATACAACGATGTTGTATTTGAAAATGCCTATATTCAAAATGTGATTTTTAGCCGCTCAGGCAATGATCTTATCATTAGAGCTTATGGTGGCAATGATTCTGTTACTTTAAGCAATTTTTTTAGCCAAAGTAATACCGGCTATCGTGCTTACAATTTTGTTTTTGCCGACATAACTTTGCCAGCAGATATCATCAATAATATAAACATTTCGACAAACGGTACCGACGGTGATGATGTATTACATGGGTGGGAAGGTAACGACATCATCAACGGTAAAGCGGGAAATGATATCCTTTATGGGGGAAGTGGTAACGACATACTGAATGGTGATGCCGGTAATGACAAACTCTATGGAGAAGATGGCAACGATATTCTGAATGGTGGTGATGGAGATGATTACCTTGATGGCGGTAATGGTGACGATATTCTTGTCGGCGGTAGCGGTAACGATATCCTGATAGGTGGCAATGGCTATGATGTACTAATTGGCGGTACTGGCAATGACATTCTTTCAGGTGAAGAAGGCAAAGACCTGTATATCTTCCAGGCTGGTCATGGACAGGATACTATATATGACAAAAGCCAATCTACAGAAAAATGCCAGTTTAACGATATAAAATTTGAAAAAGCATTATCTTCGAATGCTGTATTTAGCCGCACAGGAAATAATTTAATTATTAAGGCTTATGGAAGTAATGATTCTGTTACTCTGACTGATTTTTTCGACCGCGAAAACCCCTATACCCGTGCATTCAACTTTATTTTCGAAGATAAAACATTCACCGTCGATGATATTGCTAAAATGACATTCATAATTGAAGGTACCAATGCAGATGATGTGCTCAATGGATGGGACAGCAACGACATCATCAATGGCCGAAAAGGCAATGATGTTATTTACGGAGGTAAAGGCAACGATATTCTCTATGGGAATGAAGGTAATGACACAATTTACGGAGAAGAAGGTGATGACAATATTATTGGCGGTAGTGGCAATGATATCCTTCTAGGCGGTGGCGGGAATGATTCACTCTTTGGTGAAGAAGGCTACGATATACTGAATGGAGGTGCAGGTAATGATTATCTCTATGGTGGCAATTTTGAAAGAGATATGTATGTTTTCAATGCCGGCCACGGACAAGATGTAGTCAGCGATATGGCTGCAAATTCCCAACAAGGTGATATTCTGGCTTTCAAAGACTATAAAAGTAATGAATTGTGGTTTAGTCATAACGGCAATGATTTAATTATCAGCCATCTAGGCACTACAGATCAGGTGACAGTTAAAAACTGGTATCTCACTGATTACTGTCGCCAATACAGCATCACCACAGCTGATGGTAAAGAAATATTTGCCTCACAAATTCAGCAATTAGTGAATGCCATGTCATCCTTTAGTTCTGATTCGCAAAACATCCCATCAATAGATGAACAAAAGATGCTATTCAATCAGCAGGCAATCATTTCATCATACTGGGGAAATTAAATCTAAATCTTTAAAACCGATTTAATATTCAATAAAAGGAATCCTCCAAGGGATTCCTTTTTATTTTTCCGAAAAACTTATTTTGAATAAGCAAACATATAATTTAAAAATAAAACCGGCTAAGTAAAAATACAGAGCCAGTTTTACTTTACAAACTGAGATGTGTGTCCATCCCAAACAAATATAAATTGTTATAGGTGCATACCAGTTAGACGAGCAGTATCCTGAGCAATCATCAGCTCTTCATTGGTTGGAATCACCATCACGGATGCTTTACTATCTGCTGTGCTGATTACACCTGGCGTACCAAAGCAAGCTTCCATATTGGCATCATGATCCAGAATAAGACCGAACACATTCAGATAATTCACTACTTTTTCACGCATCATGGTAGAGTTTTCACCAATACCTCCGGTAAAGACCAGCGCATCAAGACTGCCACAAGCAACCATCATGCCGCCTACATATTTAGCTAAGCGGTAAGCAAAAACATCCAAAGCCAGCTCTGCCCCTTTATGTCCATTAGCGGCTGCTTCTTCCAGCATGCGGCAGTCATTGGACAGATTAGATAGACCGAGCAATCCGCTTTCCTTGTTCAGCATTTCAGTAATCTGTTCGATGCTCATTTTGGCATTAGCAGCTAAGAATGAAAAAATACTTGGATCAATGTCACCACAACGGGTACCCATTACGAGCCCTTCCAGCGGAGTCAGACCCATGCTGGTATCCTGTGAACGGCCGTTTTTCACAGCTGTAATGGATGCACCATTGCCCAGATGAGCAATAACCATACTCATTTCATTGATATCACGCTTTAAAAAAGCAGCGGTTTCCTGTGCCACATAGCGATAGCTGGTTCCATGAGCACCATAACGGCGCACACCATAACGAGTATATAAGGTAGATGGAACAGCATAGTGATAGGCATGCGGAGGCATAGTCTGATGAAATGCAGTATCAAACACCGCTACCTGCGGTAAGTCCGGAAATGCCTGCTGAGCAGCCTGAATACCAAGAATATGAGCCGGATTGTGTAATGGAGCCAACACAATACAGGCTTCGATATCTCGCATTACTTCAGGAGTAATCACTGTAGACTGCGTAAAACGTTCACCACCATGAACCACACGGTGACCAATCGCTTTTACGCGATCGTATAGTCCTAAATCTTTCAGCTGTTCCAGCAAAGCCATAACAGCAGCTACATGGTCATGACTACCTGTCAAAGCGTGTTTGTGTTTTTCACCATTTATTTTGAAAGTAATGAAAGCATCAGTATTGCCTACTTTTTCAGCCAGACAGCTCATTAAAACTTCTTTTTCGGCCACATCCATTACTGCAGCTTTCACGGAAGAACTGCCGCAATTAAGTACCAATACTAAATCTTGCTCACTCATGTTGTTGTCCTGTTTATTTTATTTACTCAGTTTCAAAAAGAAAGTTCATTCTTTTTTTGATTAACGGGCAAACAGCGTTCGTGCACCTGTAAAACGCTGGCTGAAATAGGGTTGATCCAGTCTGGCCGTACGAATCACACCGTTACTGGAAGGAGCATGAATAAATTCACCGTTACCGATATACAACCCCATATGAGAATACGTCTGACCCGAAGTATTGAAAAAAACCAAATCCCCGACCTGCAGATCGCGCGTACGAATTGGAGCAGAAACTGCGGCTATATCTCGAGCAGTACGAGGTAGCCTTACTTGCAAAGCTTGCTGGTAAACATATTGCACCATACCACTACAATCAAAACCATTATCACGGGTACTACCACCATATCGGTACGGGGTGCCTATCAGACTCAGGCTTTGCAGCATTAATTCCTGGCTGCCTGCCCGGTGGCTGATTTTAGTAATCCGGATAGGAGCCAGATGGTGCTGACTGGCAATCTGAACTCCTTTTCGTTTTCCGGTACCACAGGCCGAAAGAAACAGAATCAGCACGCCTAAAACGGCACGCCGCTGTGCATTACATGCCATCATTCATTGATACCCTGTGTGATTAACTGATTCATCCCTACTACGGAAATATAACATGAGTTGGTAATAATTTCTCTAAGCAAAAAGGCTTAACTGATTATCATTACAATACCTAACCTTGTCGTACAAAACCCACAGAAGAGCTTACAAAGCCTGATTTAAACGTCCTTGCCGACTTTTATTTTCTTGACAGTGGCTTTGTGCAAGAATAGAGTAGATACACTAATTTGTAAAAACCAGCTGAGAAACAGACGCCTGGCCGCTTTTTCAGCCGCAATTATAACACTTTAGTAGTAATGACACTCATCGGGCATCAAGAGACAGGAAGCAGCATGCAGGACTTTGCACCACTTATTATTCGCAATCATCATCTCATTCCGATAGTACAGGGAGGGATGGGCGTAGGTATTTCCGCGTCCAAACTGGCCAGTGCCGTAGCACGTGAAAATGGTGTTGGTACCATTGCAAGTGTAGATTTGCGTCATCTTCATCCCGATTTACTGGAACAATCTAAAGAAAATCCCACTCAGGAAAAATACGATACCCTCAACCGGATTGCTCTAGACCGAGAAATTAAAGCTGCCTTGGCACAGTCAGAAGGACGTGGCATGATTGCCGTAAATGTCATGAAAGCGGTAAAAGACCATCAGGCAATGGTACAGCAAGCCTGTGAATCCGGTGCTCATGCAATCGTAATGGGTGCAGGCTTGCCATTAGATTTACCTGATATGACCGAAAATTTTCCTGACGTTGCTCTTTTGCCGATTTTGTCCGAATCCCGTGGTATCGCCATTGTCCTCAAACGCTGGATGAAAAAAAACCGGCTTCCGGATGCAATTGTAATTGAGCACCCAGCACATGCAGCCGGTCATCTTGGAGCTGCTACAGTAGCCGGAGTCAATGATGAACGCTTTGAGTTCAAACGAGTTTTAACCGAAACATTTGAATTATTTAAAAAACTGGATTTAGAGCGGGAAAAAATTCCTTTAATCATCGCTGGTGGAATGGCCAACTTTCAGAAAATCTCCACTGCCCTGAAAGAATGGGGTGCCGCCGCAGTCCAAATAGGTACAGCCTTTGCCGTTACGCAGGAAGGTGATGCACATATCAATTTCAAAAAAACACTGGCTGGTGCTGAAGGTGAACAAATTGTTGAGTTCATGTCTGTCGCCGGTTTACCAGCGCGCGGTGTCAAAACTAAATTTCTAGACAGCTACTTGAAACGAGAAAGTGTTTTGCAGGCCAATGCCAAAGCCGATCCACGACGCTGTACACAAGGTATTAATTGTTTATCTGTATGTGGACTACGTGATGGACTGGAAAAAGTCGGCCAATTTTGTATTGACTTAAAGTTGGCTGCAGCTTGGCGCGGTGAAACTGACAAAGGTTTGTTTTTCCGCGGTAAAGATCCTTTACCTTTTGGCAATGCTATGCGTACGGTTAAAGAAACCATTGACTATTTATTAACCGGACATATACAGGCTGAACAAAAATCTGCCTGAGTGTTCATTTTGTTCATTAAGCCACTTAATATGTGGCTTTTTATTTATTCATTAGTTTTATACACACTTAATACGCTTAAGTCTGCCAGCAACTGATATAAGCGCAGTAATAAAAATTACAACTTACTGCTGCGGTAAACAGATTGGTGGTAGTATCAAAGTATAGAAAATTTGATGCATATACCACTATGAATCCAAAACTAGAATTATTACAACCCTATCCTTTTGCCCGCCTGCGTAAATTAACGGATGGATTAGAACCGCCAGCCAATCTAAAACCTATATTCTTACATATTGGTGAACCAAAGCATCCCACCCCTGCAGTGCTTACGGACGCATTGCAGCAACATCTGGACGGATTTGCTGTATATCCCCTTACGGCGGGGATACCTGAATTAAAAGAAGCCTGCGCCCAGTGGCTAAACCGCCGATATGATGGTTTAAGTGTCAATGCTGAAAGTGAAGTGCTGCCAGTTTTAGGTAGTAGAGAGGCATTATTTGCTTTTACCCAGACCATTATAGATACAAGCAGCGAGTATAAACCTGTCGTAATTAGCCCTAATCCGTTTTATCAGATATATGAAGGAGCTGCTTTACTGGCTGGCGCACGAGTAGAATATGTCAATTGTCGGGCACCGCACTTCATGCCCCAATGGGAGGAAATTGATAGCAACACATGGTCGAAAGTGCAGTTGGTATTCGTTTGTTCACCAGGCAATCCAAGCGGTGCCGTCATGAATCTAGAAGAATGGCAGAAATTATTTGCACTACAAGACAAATATGGCTTTGTTATTGCTTCAGATGAATGTTATTCAGAAATTTACTTTGATGATAACAATAAGCCCTTAGGAGCTTTGCAGGCTGCAACACTATCGGGACGAACATTTAATAATTTAATTATGTTCACCAGCCTATCCAAACGCTCTAATGCACCAGGATTGCGTTCGGGCTTTGTAGCTGGCGACAGCAAACTCTTGTCCAGCTTTTTACTATACCGTACCTATCATGGTAGTGCCATGAGCCTACCAGTACAGTACGCCAGTATCGCTGCATGGAATGATGAACAGCATGTAATCGAAAACCGACAATTGTACCGAGAAAAATTCGATAAAGTCCTACCAATTTTACAGCGCAAATTCGCTATCCACAAACCTGATGCCTCTTTTTATTTGTGGCTATCAGTACCCGACTGCGATGATTTAGCCTTTACTCAAAAATTATGGCAAAAAGCAGCAATCAGAGTATTACCGGGTCGCTATCTTGCACGCAATACTCCTTATGGCAACGCTGGTGCCGGTTATATCCGCATTGCATTGGTTTCCAGTGTAGAAGAATGCATTGAGGCTGCTAATCGAATGGTTAATTTGTCTTTCTAACAGCATCTTCAAATAAAAACTTAATAACATAAAACCAGAAATGCATGTATATGAATAAAATATTTCTGGTTTTAATTTTAAAATGCTATAGCAATTATTCTACATTCTGTACCTGTTCACGCATTTGCTCGATCAATACTTTCAACCCTACTGAAGCCTGAGTACATTCAATGGCAATGGCTTTACTGCCCAGCGTGTTCGCTTCACGGTTTAGTTCCTGCATCAGAAAGTCTAGACGCTTACCTACACTACCATTATGCTCCTGCAGAAGACGTCTTGTTTCAGCGATATGTGTATTTAGCCGATTCAGCTCTTCATCCACATCAGCTTTTTGCATAAACAGTACAAATTCCTGTTTCAGACGTTCTGCATCTACCTGTGCCACAGCTTCGCGTAAGCGTGTTTCGGACTTATTCATATAATCCTGCAATAATTGAGGAAACAGCTGCTGTATTGCGGCCACAATATCGCTCATATCATTTAGCCTGTTCAACAGATGCTGTTGCAGTTTCTCTCCTTCTCGAGCCCGTGCAGCCTTAAGTTCGGATAATACTTGCTTGAGCAATGTCTGCACACCATTTAATAAGACATCATCATCCTCTGAAGTGGCCATAAGCACACCAGGGAAATGAAGAATATCCGCCACTGTTAACTTACCCAAATCCTTATGCTGGCGACGCAACTGATGATTAAATGCAGCCAGCTGCTCTACCAATTGAAGATTGATAGGCAGACTTTCTGTATTCTGATTAGGTAATGTCTGAATCTGTATGCGGCATTCCAGTTTCCCACGAGCCACTTCCGCGCTGATTAATTCACGCATCTGTCCTTCAAAAGGACGTAATTCCTCTGGTACTTTAAACTGAATGTCTAGATAACGATGATTTACAGCCCTAAGCTCAATGTTGATTTGGCGACTACCAAATTGTCCTGAACCGTTTGCATAGCCAGTCATACTGTATAACATATTATTTTCCTTAAACCGTTTTTTCCTGCCTGGTATTATTCAAACTGGCAATTAAATCAAGTATAACGAAATCCGCTTAATTCTTAAAAGACCTAATTAGTATGATGAACAGCATACAAGTAATATAATGTTTACTTTACTACCCTTTCCTCTCCAGCCAGCATGAAAACCAATACAGTACCTAACCGCACCAACCGTGCAAACGATGAACCGCGCCAACTGACGATTGTTCCACATTTTTTGCCTCATGCTGATGGTTCCGTACTTATCAGCTGCGGTAATACCAAAGTTATCTGCACAGCCACCATCGATGAAAATGTACCTCCTTTTTTGAAAGAAAGCGGACGTGGCTGGGTAACAGCAGAATATGGCATGCTGCCCGCCTCTGCCAACGGCCGCATGCGTCGCGAAGCTGTAGCTGGTAAACAGACGGGTCGAACACAAGAAATCCAGCGCCTGATTGGCCGTTCTCTACGCGCCGTGATGGACATGAAAAAATTGGGAAGCCGCCAAATACTGATTGATTGTGATGTAATTCAGGCTGATGGAGGTACCCGGACCGCTAGCATAAGTGGTGCTTTCGTCGCGATGTCTCTGGCTGTAAACAAATTGCTTACCCAAGGTATCGTCAATGAAAACCCAATCCGTGAAGCAGTTGCCGCTATTTCTGTTGGCATGTTTAACAACACATTGTTACTTGACCTGGATTATCCAGAAGATTCAAACTGCGATGCTGACATCAACATTGTTATGACTGCATCAGAGCAATTAGTGGAAATTCAGGGTACCGCAGAGGGTGCCACATTTAGTATCCAGCAGTTGAATCAATTAATCAGTCTGGCACAAAAAGGCATCCGTTCTATTCTTGCTGCTCAGCAGCAAGCATTAAAAGCCAATTAATTCAAACAAATACAACTAACTATTATCTAAATTTAAAGATAATTTAAAACAAGCCGCTTGAATCTGACAAAATACTGATTCAGCGGCTTGTTTTTACATGATAAAAATGCTACAAAGAACGCCCTGACTGGATAAATAAGCAGATAGTGTTTACACAGTCTCTCCTTTTTTGACAATAAAACAACTCAGAAAGCAAGCAGTATTATGGCGTTAATCGTACAGAAATACGGCGGTACCTCAGTAGGTTCAGTAGAACGCATTAAAAACGTAGCGCGTCGGGTAGCACAGGCCAAAGCCAATGGTGATGATGTTGTCGTAGTGGTTTCCGCAATGAGTGGCGAAACCAATCGTTTAGTTGCACTGGCTCATGAAATACAGGAAAAACCCAATCCACGCGAAATGGATGTTGTACTTTCAACCGGAGAGCAGGTTACGATCGGCCTTCTAGCCATGGCTTTACACAGCATTGGAGTAGATGCCAAAAGCTATACCGGCTGGCAGGTAGCGGTAAAAACCGATTGCGCTCACACCAAAGCCAGAATCGATGCAATTGACGAAATTCGCATTCGTAGCGATCTGAATGCAGGTAAGGTTGTCATCATAGCAGGCTTTCAGGGTGTAAACGCTAACAACGACATCACTACGCTAGGCAGAGGCGGTTCTGATACCTCAGCTGTGGCGCTGGCCGCAGCATTGAAAGCAGACGAATGCCAGATATATACCGATGTAGACGGCGTCTACACAACCGACCCGCGGGTGGTACCAGAAGCACGGCGTCTAGAAACCATTTCATTTGAAGAAATGCTAGAACTGGCTAGTTTGGGGAGCAAGGTTTTGCAAATCCGTTCGGTAGAATTTGCCGGCAAATACAAAGTGCGGCTGCGCGTCTTAAGCAGTTTGGAAAACAGTGGCAAAGGTACTTTAATAACGTTTGAAGAGGATCAAGATATGATGGAACATGCGGCAGTATCCGGTATTGCTTTTGATAAAAATCAGGCACGAATTAATGTGCGTGGTGTGCCGGATACACCGGGAATGGCTTCACAGATACTCGGTGCCGTAGCCGATGCCAATATTGAAGTAGACATGATTATCCAGAATGTAGGTTCTGCTGGTACCACAGATTTTTCTTTCACCGTACCACGTAGCGACTATCAAAATACATTGGATATTCTGCATGAAGTGCAGAAAACTATCGGTGCCCGCGAAGTTTGCGGCGATGATACCGTATGCAAAGTTTCCATAGTTGGCATGGGCATGCGTTCACATGTAGGCATTGCCTCCACCATGTTCCGCACATTAGCTAAAGAAAACATCAATATCCAAATGATTTCTACTTCTGAAATCAAAGTATCCGTGTTAATTGATGAAAAATATCTGGAGCTAGCTACGCGCGTGCTACATCAAGTATTTGAGCTTGATAAAGAACCATCCCAAAGAAATTAAAACATCTATTTAATTCTTGTAAAGTTTACAAACGGCCGGCCGAGTCACATCAGTCGGCCTTTAATTATTGTACAATGGCAGCTATTTGTTTAAATTATTGCTGCATCCATGTCCCATACACCAAAACACGAATACGAAAATAACAAGCTGGTCAAACGGCTCCGTCATCAGGTTGGTGCTGCTATCAATGATTTTCAGATGATTGCAGACGGCGACAAAATCATGGTTTGCCTCTCTGGTGGCAAGGATAGCTATGCATTGCTGGATATCCTGCTGCGATTACAAAAATCCGCTCCTGTACGGTTTGAGATTCTGGCCGTTAATCTGGATCAGAAGCAACCAGGCTTTCCAGCGCATATTTTGCCGAATTATCTGAGCAGTCTGAATGTCCCGTTTAAAATCATTGAAGAAGATACATATAGTGTTGTCAAACGCGTGATCAATGAAGGTAAAACCACCTGCGGGCTGTGTAGCCGTTTACGGCGCGGCATTCTGTACCGAGTAGCAAAAGAAAATGGCTGTACCAAAATCGCTTTAGGTCACCATCGCGACGACATTTTGGAAACCCTGTTTCTTAATATGTTCTATGGTGGCAAGCTTAAAGCCATGCCTCCCAAACTGTTATCAGATAATGGCGAGCACATCATCATCCGTCCTCTGGCTTATGTTAAAGAAAAAGACCTCATTCGCTTTGCACAAATCCAGAATTTCCCCATTATTCCATGCAATCTTTGTGGCTCTCAGCCCAATCTGCAAAGACAGGTAATTAAAGATATGCTGCAACAGTGGGATAAAACATTTCCCGGACGGATTGAATCCATGTTTTCCGCCTTGCAGAACGTCATACCCTCTCATTTGGCAGACACTCAGTTATTTAACTTCGTAGCGTTGCAACAAGGACAAAAACTGCCACATGGTGGCGATACAGCTTTTGACCGTGAATATTATCCAACTACACCAACGCTGGCACAGACCGGCGAATTTACACAGCTTGCAACCACAGTAAAACCTATTATTAACATTTTAGATTCCCGACATTAAGCCCCTATGAATCAATCAAGAAAAAAATTAACTCCCGCTAAAGCCATGGTCGCCGCCATTAGTGGCTACGCCATGGATGGTTTCGACCTATTGATACTGGGTTTTATGCTCAGCGCCATTAGCACAGACCTTGGTCTCAACGCTTCTCAGGCCGGTTCTCTTGTCACATGGACCCTAATTGGCTCAGTTGTTGGCGGCATTGTATTTGGTCACCTAAGCGACCGATTCGGCCGTGTGCGCATGCTCTCACTGACCATTCTTATGTTTGCCGTATTCACTGGCCTATGCGCCATTGCACAGGGCTACTATGATCTGCTGATATACCGAGCACTAGCTGGCATGGGCCTAGGCGGTGAATTCGGTATCGGCATGGCCATGATTGCAGAAGTCTGGCCAGCAGCAAAGCGCAATCGTGCCTCAGCATTTGTCGGCATAGGCTGGCAGCTCGGCGTACTGGCTGCCGCATTCATTACCCCATTCTTGCTCAACATTATTGGCTGGCGCGGTATGTTCCTAGTCGGATTGTTTCCTGCTGTGGCCTCCTACTTCATCCGTCACGATACCAGCGAACCAGAGCAGTTTACCCGTGAACACAAAGCAAAAGGTGAGCTGTCTTTTTCAAATCGCCTGTGTTTACTGATCAAAGACCGTCAGACGGCCAAAACCAGCCTTGGCATCTTCATTCTCTGTGCAGTACAAAATTTCGGCTACTACGGTTTAATGATATGGATGCCCAGCTATCTGGCCAACAAACTGGGCTTCAGCCTCACTGCATCCGGTAATTGGACAGCAGTCACCGTAATCGGAATGATTATCGGCATCTGGCTATTTGGATTTCTCGCCGACCATTTTGCACGCTGGAAAATTTTTCTGATTTACCAAATAGGTGCCTTTATTATGGTGGCGCAGTATGCCCAATTACAGGATCCTACCGCCCTGCTAATCTGTGGGGCCATCATGGGACTATTTGTTAATGGCATGATTGGTGGTTATGGTGCCCTCATATCCGATAATTTCCCACCGCATGTGCGCGCTACAGCTCAGAACGTCCTCTTCAACCTTGGTCGCGGAGTTGGCGGTTTTGGACCACTTGTTATAGGTTTTTTTGTAAAAGAATGGTCTTTCTATGCCGCCTTGTGCTTACTAGCGTCCATCTATCTGTTAGACATCATAGCAACCCTGTGGCTGATACCAAAACACAACCAAACCCCATCCAAAGACGACAGCCTTGGCGTAATAGGCTGATAAACCAGCCTGACTGATTAAATTTTCCATCAGTGCAGTGGTACAATACCCTGCACTAATTTTTTAGCCATTATTCAACAAATAAACATGACCACACTAAACAAAATTATTCTCTTTACCGACAAATACGGCTTTGCCCGTTTTAAAGAAGAAAAAATCGAATTAAGCGAAGGCAATGAAAAAAGCCGCTTATCCACATGGATGAATGCGGAAGGTCTACAATTACGGCAAAGCCCAGTTGGCTTTGCCAGCGACTTTCACTGTACCAGCAAACCGCAATGGCTATTTGTACTACAGGGCATTATGGAAATCGGCTTGCGTGATGGTACAACCCGCCGCTTTGGACCTGGTGAATATTTCTATTCGGCAGATACCTTACCAACAGGCGTCTCATTTGATACAAATATTCACGGACATTGCAGCCGCCTGATTGGCGATAAACCACTGATTACCGCTTTTATCCGTGACTAAATTAACAGCATAAATATCCATACAAAGGAAAATATAATATGTCAGAATCAATGCTTTTCACTCTGCCGGACGCTGAAGACAACAGCTTCAGCATCGCTGAACACCTACCCGCCGTTGTCTATTTTTATCCCAAAGACAACACCCCGGGCTGTACAACTGAGGCACAGGAATTCAGCGCCTTACTACCTCAATTCAAACAACTTGGTTACAGCGTAGTGGGCATATCCCGCGATACAGAAAAAAGTCATCACAATTTCATCTGCAAATATCAACTCAACGTCACCTTGTTATCCGATTGCGAAGAAAAGGTGTGCCGACAGTTTGACGTACTCAAAGAAAAAAACATGTATGGCAAAAAAGTATTCGGTATAGAAAGAAGCACCTTCATTCTAGATAAAAATGGCAATATTGTGCAGGAATGGCGCAAAGTCAAAGCTGCCGGCCATGCTCAGATCGTTTTAGACACCCTACAAAATCATGTCTAGTTACCTCTACAATGCCCCTTGCTGCTCGCTAATTGTAGATTGCCACCCGCTGAATCACATACAAGGCATACGCTGGCAAAAAGACACAACAGAAAAAATGCCCGAATTAACCGGTTTCTGGGCACAACAGCTTGACGCTTACTTTGCCGGCACCCTGCACAATTTCAACCTCCCACCCTTATCCGCAGGTACTGAATTTCAACAGCGTGTCTGGCAGGTTATCGCCTCCATACCTTATGGGCAGGTAGTCACCTACGGCGACATAGCGCGCCAATTGGGCAGCGCCCCCAGAGCTGTGGGGCAAGCTTGTGGCAAAAATCCTTTACCTATTATTATTCCCTGTCACCGAGTAATTTCAGCTACTGGTCTAGGTGGATTCAGTCTGAGCAACGATAGTTTCGAACTGGGTATCAAACGCTGGTTGCTTACCCATGAAAATGCCACATGTTAACCCAAGCCTTACCAGCAGAATTGCTCGAACCAATTGAATCATTACTAGAGCATTTATGGCTGAGCGAACAACTGGCTTTTAACACTTTGGAAAGCTACCGACGCGATCTAAGCAAAATAGCCCAACGCTTACATGCACAGCAACTGAACTGGTTTAACGTAGACACGTTATCACTGGCCACTGCTCTATTTGTAGATACAGAAAAGCCATCATCACAAGCCCGCGCCTTGTCAGCATGCAAACGACTGTTTAGTTGGATGCAAGAATACAATCGGCGGCAGGATTTACCCACAGAGCAACTTCAGATGCCGAAAAAAGGTCAGCATCTGCCCGATATCATATCTGAAAGCCAGATAGATGCCTTGCTTGCAGCTCCAGATACTGATTCTATACATGGTTTGCGCGATAAAGCTTTACTCGAACTAATGTACGCCACCGGATTACGTGTCAGCGAAGCTGTCAACCTGCACATAAACGAAATTGATTTACAAAACGGCTTGCTTAGCACCATCGGTAAAGGCAACAAGCAACGCATGGTACCTCTTGGCGAAGAAGCCACAGACTGGTTACAAAACTACTTTACACATGCCAGACCTGCCTTACTTAAAGGAAAAGCATGTGATGCCGTATTTGTCAGCCAGAAAAAAACCGCCATCAGCCGCCAGCTTGCTTGGATGATTGTAACCAAATATGCAAGCGCTGCCGGTATTCATCACCTTAGTCCGCATGGATTACGCCATGCCTTTGCCACACATCTGGTTAACCACGGAGCCGATTTGCGCGTCGTTCAGCTTCTGCTGGGACATGCAGACATAGGGACCACCCAAATCTATACTCACGTTGCCAATGAACGCCTGAAACAACTGGTACATGAACACCACCCACGTGGCTAAAACAATTTATATTCAAGTGAAAATTTTATTTTATATAAATATCTTACCAACCAGTCGACTAGTTGCCTAATCTGAAAGAGCCGGAATCAGTTCATTTAATACATCATAATGACATCAAAAAGTGATTAGAAGCTAACTTTCAAATTCTTTTATTTAACCTACTTACTCTAACTTTTTTTCATGCTGATCCCAAACGGACACATAATGCATCATCCAATAAAATAGCCAGCACGCATTGCATACTGGCCACACTGTATTCGAACTAATAATACAAACACCAAATAATATTAAAATAAACCTAAGCTAGATCCAATATTCACAGAATTCTGCGGCGTAGGCTGCATCGTAAATTTCGGACTTCCGGTATAGTCAAACTTGATCCGATAGTCCATTTTAATTGCTTGCTTAAATTCTTTAACTTTTTCCAAAGGGATTTCCATTTCAGTTCTCATCCCAGTAATACGTCCCTTAGAATCCAGATAAAAATTATATATAATCGGTGAAGAGTTATTTTTCAACTGCTGAATAAAATAAGCAGCTGGTACACCAGACCTGCCATTATCATCACCAGTATAGATAACCGTCAAACCATCAACAACATTTTGTAAAACCGCATAATCCTGTGGTTGATATTTACTATCCGATCCGGCTTTAGCAGCAGCCTGCTTCAAACTTTCAGAAATGCTTTTCAGCATAGCTATATCATACTTCAAACTCATTGCATAGTTTGAATTCAGCCTAACCTGATATTTAGCTTCCAGATTTTTACCGAATTCATCTACATCAACCTTTGTAAATGCATTTGCATCAATAGCAGCATAACCATCATCTACAGATTTAGGTAGGCTTTTAAGCAAATCTTCAACCGGTAAATGCACCAGTCGTTCTTGTGGTACGGCTACTTGCAAATATCTGTCCCCCACTACTCGAGTAGGATTTGATTGCTCATTCATAATATCTGAGATATTAGTTATCGCAGAGGCATCCACATACACTGCTAAATTATTAAAATCAATATAGGTTGGAAATTTATAAGAAACTAAAGCATTTTTGTTTTCATAGCGCAATTCCGGAATAACTTCTATACGTCCTTTCGGCATATCCACTGCACCGGTGAAAGGAATGGTAAAAGATTTACTCAATAAATTTAGTACCCTATTTAACGACTTCATTTGCTTCTTATAGAAATCTCTTTCATCTGCAACTTCTGCTTCTTCATCCGAATTCGAATCTAAATCCACGTCAAAGGCATCACTTGCTTTATGTTCAATTACATCAGAATTTTTATCAGCTATATCTGCATTAACCTGATTTGGTACATCTAGTTTAAGCGTGCCCGAAAAATTGTACTGATTGTCCTCCTTCATCATCCGCTGCATACCAGCGCGAACCATCTTATCAGGAGATTGTTCTATCTTAGAAGACCCACATGCAGATAACAATCCGCCCACTGTAAGCGCCAAAATTAATTTAGTCATTTGTAATTGCATAGTTTTCCCTTGAAAACAAAATTCAAAAAAAATTTAAATACGTTAATTATTGTAAATGATATACGCAAACTATACCAGCAAATCATAAATTTCATGTATGGCTAAAATCAAATATGATTTATCACCATATAATCAATTACAAACAAACCTATCTGTAATTATATTTAATAAATACCTAATAAACAGCAAATTACCTGAAACATCATTTTACTTATAACTTCTGACTACATTAAACAATGACATCAATACACACCTTGTCCCCTTATTTCTGATTTTCGCATACATCATAAAATGGCACTCATCAATCACGATAGATTAAAAACCGACAATTGCTCATAATCATAAAAATATGACATAAAAATAGTATAATTTTTTTTCCGGATATAAAAAAACAGACAGAAAAATCTGCCTGTTTTTTTCAATAAGACATATCAGCCCATACAATTAGAACTAACTACTCTGTAAACACTTACGCCAGCGAGCCACCTGTGTCCGAACCTGCTCAGGTGCCGTACCACCTATATGATTACGAGCATTCAAACTGCCTTCCGGCGATAATACCTGATAAACATCTTCCTCAATCAAACCAGAGAAAGACTGCAGCACTTCCAGAGGTAATTCGCTTAATTCTTTTTGCTGTTCTTCAGCAAGACGTACAGCACGTGCCACCACCTCATGACTGTCACGAAATGGTAAACCCTTTTTCACCAAATAATCAGCTAGATCAGTTGCCGTAGCAAACCCCTGTAAAACCGCTGCTCGAAGATTTTTAGGCTTCACACTCACACCACGCATCATATCGGCATAAATCCTCAGTGTGTCAACCAACGTATCTACCGTATCAAAAAGAGGTTCCTTGTCTTCTTGATTGTCCTTGTTATAAGCCAATGGCTGCGATTTCATCAAGGTGATCAGCCCCATCAAATGTCCGACCACCCGCGCACTTTTTCCGCGTACCAGTTCCGGTACATCCGGATTTTTCTTTTGCGGCATAATGCTCGACCCTGTACAGAAACGGTCGGCAATATCAATAAAGCCGAAGCGCGGACTCATCCAATAAATCAGTTCCTCACTCAGCCTCGAAAGATGCATCATAAGAATCGATGCGGCTGCAGTAAACTCAATAGCAAAATCCCGATCTGATACCGCATCCAAAGAATTTTGACATATAGCCTCAAAGCCCAGTAATCGCGCTGTCACTTCCCGATTTATCGGAAAAGTTGTCCCTGCCAGAGCGGCCGCACCCAGAGGCATCCGGTTTACTCGATGACGGCAATCTTGCATTCGCTCGCAGTCTCGTCCCAGCATCTCCACATACGCCAGCATATGATGACCAAAGCTCACAGGCTGAGCCACCTGCATATGCGTAAAGCCAGGCATCACCACCTCTGCATTTTTTTCAGCCAAATCAACAAGCGCAGACTGCAAATCATTGATAAGCAACACAATGCGGTCAATTTCCTCACGCAACCATAAACGGATATCCGTCGCTACCTGATCATTGCGACTTCGACCGGTATGTAGACGTTTACCGGCATCACCGACTTTCTGCGTAAGCAGATGTTCCACATTCATATGAACATCTTCCAAATCAACTGACCAGTTGATTTTACCGGCAGCAATTTCATGTAGAATTTCCCGCATACCCTGCTGAATTGCGTTCAAATCTTCCGCACTAAGCACACCAGCCTGCTGCAACATCTGCGCATGTGCCAGAGAACCCTCAATATCACATTGAGCAAGACGCTGATCAAAAGTAATCGATGCAGTGTACTGCTTTACCAGCTCACTAACCGGCTCATGAAAACGGCCCGACCAGGCTTTTTCACCCATACAACTTTCTCCACTATATTCTATAAAAACACAAAACATTGCTGACAAACTTCAACTATCAGCAACAAATTATATACACTTACAAAACAGCACCACTCCCGACAGACACAAACCTACAAAACACCTCGGGCACGATCAGCATGAAAACGCATTTGAAATTCACTAAATTTACCCGCTTCAATAGCCAGACGCATTTCTGCAGTCAGAATCTGATAATAGCGTAAATTATGAATAGTATTTAATTGAGCACCCAGAATCTCACCCACACGCTGCAAATGATGCAGATAAGCACGACTGAAATGCTGGCAAGTGTAACAATCGCAGCTTTCATCCAGCGGGCGCTGGTCATGGCGATAGATAGCATTACGGATTTTCACATCTCCAAAACGTGTAAACAGCCATCCATTACGCGCATTTCGCGTTGGCATCACACAATCAAACATATCAATACCATACGCCACACCATATACTAAATCTTCAGGTGTACCCACACCCATCAGATAGTGCGGTTTATTCGCCGGAAGTTTAGGTCCAATAGCACGTAAAATACGATACATTTCAGGTTTTGGCTCTCCCACCGAAAGACCACCTACAGAGAGACCGGGAAAACCGATTTCTTCCAAACCAGCAAGCGACTGCTCACGCAGGTCTTCATACATTCCGCCTTGCACAATACCAAACAAAGCATTCGGATTATTCAGACGTTCGAATTCGTTTTTACTACGCTCCGCCCAGCGCAAACTCATCTGCAAAGATTTTTCTGCTTCTCCTGCATCCACATTTCCATCAGGGCACTCATCCAGCTGCATCACAATATCAGAATTCAGCACCGTCTGAATCTGCATGGATATTTCAGGTGATAAAAACAGCTTGTCGCCGTTAATAGGACTGCGGAAGGTACACCCTTCTTCTGTTAGCTTCCGCATTTGCGCCAGCGAAAACACTTGAAAACCACCTGAATCCGTCAATATCGGCCGCTTCCAACCTATAAAATCATGCAGACCACCAAAATCACGGATAACATCCAAACCCGGTCGCAGCCAAAGATGAAACGTATTACCCAGAATAATCTGCGCCTTAATTTCCTCTAGAGTACGTGGTGACATTGCCTTTACTGAACCATAAGTTCCCACCGGCATAAAAACCGGCGTCTCCACCGTACCATGATTCAATTCAAGCGTACCACGGCGCGCAAAACCATCCGTACGCTGTAAAGTAAATTTCAGCATATAACTTATTTAATATCAAAAAATATGACAGAATTTCCCATTATAGCCCAAACCTACACATTTCGCCGGGCAAGCATTGCCAAGCAAAAACCAAATCGTTAAAATAAATTCCTTAACTGAAGCGAAAGTTCATCAGAACTGACGCATTAAATTATCCCATTAATTTATAAATATAAACAAAAGCGGCCATCTGATATTCTCATTCGTAACAAACGAGACCGGTCTGTTGTTTGTGGAGTATGCATGTTAAACATTACCTTGCCAGACGGCTCAGTTCGTCAGTTTGAAGCGCCATTAAGCATTGCCGACATTGCCGCTTCCATAGGTACAGGCTTAGCCAAAGCCGCCATTGCCGGTAAAATTAATGGTAAATTGGTAGATACATGTGATCAAGTAACAGAAGATGCTCAAGTCAGCATCATTACTGCCAAAGATAAAGAAGGTGTCGAAATTATTCGTCACTCCTGTGCTCATCTGGTTGGCCATGCTGTAAAGCAACTGTACCCTGAAGCCAAAATGGTTATCGGCCCTGTAATCGAAGATGGGTTTTATTACGACATCTGGTACGAACGTCCCTTTACGCCCGAAGATATTGCAGCAATTGAAGCCCGCATGAAAGAACTGATTGCACAGAATTATGATGTAATCAAAAAAGTTACACCGCGGGATGAAGTTATCAAAGTATTCACTCAGCGGCACGAAGATTACAAACTGCGCCTGATTGAAGACATGCCTGATGAAAAAGCCATGGGTCTATATTATCATCAGGAATATGTAGACATGTGTCGCGGCCCGCATGTTCCCAACACCCGCTTTCTTAAAAACTTCAAACTCACAAAACTTTCAGGCGCCTATTGGCGTGGTGATGCTAAAAACGAACAGTTACAGCGTATTTACGGCACCGCATGGGCTACCAAGGAAGATTTGAACGCCTACATCCAGCGTATTGAAGAAGCAGAAAAACGTGACCACCGCAAACTGGCCAAACAAATGGATTTATTCCATTTGCAGGACGAAGCACCGGGTATGGTATTCTGGCATCCAAAGGGCTGGTCATTATGGCAGATAATCGAACAACACCTGCGTCGTGAACTAGCAGCTGCTGGCTATCAGGAAATCAAAACCCCAATGATTATGGATCGAAGCCTTTGGGAAAAATCCGGTCACTGGGATAATTACAAAGAAAACATGTTTATTACCGAATCGGAAAAACGTGTTTACGCAGTAAAACCCATGAACTGTCCTGGTCATATCCAAATTTTCAATCAGGGTTTACGCTCTTATCGCGACCTTCCCTTGCGTCTGGCCGAATTCGGTTCTTGTCACCGAAATGAACCTTCTGGCGCCCTACACGGCCTGATGCGCGTACGTGGCTTTACACAAGACGACGCTCATATTTTCTGTACCGAAGACCAGATAGTCAGTGAAGCCAAAGCATTCAACGAACTGGTCATGCGCATTTACCGCCAGTTTGAATTCAATGATGTATCGGTTAAATTATCCCTGCGGCCTGAAAAACGTGCCGGTTCTGATGCCATATGGGACAAAGCGGAGCAGGGTTTACGCGAAGCTCTGACTGCCTGTGGTGTTACATGGGAAGAATTACCCGGTGAAGGCGCATTCTACGGCCCGAAAGTAGAATATCACATTAAAGACGCATTAGGCCGTTCGTGGCAATGTGGCACTATCCAGCTGGATTTTGTATTACCAGAACGTCTTGGTGCTGAATATGTCACCGAAGAAAACGGCCGCGCCCGACCAGTAATGCTACATCGAGCCATTTTAGGTTCATTAGAACGTTTTATTGGTATTCTGATTGAACATCATGCCGGCGCATTTCCGCTTTGGTTAGCACCGGTACAAATGGTGATTATGAATATCACTGAAGCACAGACAGAATATTGTCAACAACTTGCCACGCGATTAACCGCAGAAGGCTTCCGCGTGCATTTAGACTTGCGTAATGAGAAAATTGGATACAAAATCCGAGATAACAGTACGCAACGCCTTCCCTATCAACTGGTTATAGGCGAGAAAGAAAAACAGGACAACAAGGTTGCCGTACGCAAACGCGGCGGCGAAGATTTGGGTCAGATGGATATTGAAACATTCATTAGCCAGCTGAAACAAGAAGCCTTGTCTCTTCATTAAACGTGAATAAGGAGTACGACCATCGCTCAAGAACGCGAAGCACGCATCAACGGTGAAATCACCATTAAAGAAGTGCGTTTGATTGGTCCAACTGGCGAACAGTTGGGTGTAGTATCTACTCAGCAGGCCATGAAATTGGCTGAAGAGAACGATGTGGATCTGGTGGAAATTGCCCCTACCGCCAAACCACCCGTCTGCAAATTAATGGATTTTGGTAAATACAAATACGAACAATCCAAAAAACGCGACGAACAGCGCAAAAAACAAAAACAGGTGCAGGTAAAAGAAATCAAATTCCGCCCTGGTACTGATGAAGGTGACTATCAGATTAAAATGCGCAACATTGTTCGCTTTTTAACAGATGGCGATAAAGTAAAAGTCACGCTGCGCTTTCGTGGACGTGAAATGGCTCATCAACATTTAGGAGCAGAACTACTCAAACGCATTCAAGCTGATTTGATTGAAATCGGCACTGTTGAGCAGTTTCCAAAAATGGAAGGTCGCCAAATGGTGATGATAATCGCACCGAAAAAGAAATAATTATTAAACTCAGCCTGTCTTATAAAAACCTCATTTTACTCACCTGAAATGAGGTTTTTCATATATTGACTCAAGCAACCTAAATAATCACAACAGGACTGTGTCGGCAGAAGCATACCACAGCGATATTGTCTTAACGACGCAGATATATTATAATCCTCGTCCTTGTGCATCGCCGCTGTGCGCAAAGCAATATTCAGGCGGCAAAAACCGTGGTGTGCGGGTCAAAGTGCTGTATACAGCCACCCCTCGCCTGATCAAACAACAATGGAGTTTTCCCATGCCGAAAATGAAATCCAAATCTAGCGCAAAAAAACGCTTTAAAGTATTGGGTAACGGTGGTGTAAAACGCGCTCATGCGTTCAAACGTCACATCCTGACGAAAAAAACCACTAAAAACAAACGCCAATTGCGTGGCACCTCTTTGGTGAATGAACGCGATATGGCTTCTATCCACAAAATGTTACCCTACGCTTAAGGAGTTTGAACTATGCCTCGCGTAAAACGTGGTGTTACCGCTCGTGCACGTCATAAAAAAGTTTTAGCGTTAGCCAAAGGCTACCGCGGCCGTCGTAAAAACGTCTATCGTATTGCCAAACAGGCAGTAATGAAAGCCGGTCAGTACGCCTATCGTGACCGTCGTCAACGCAAACGTCAATTCCGCCAGTTATGGATTGTACGTATCAATGCCGCAGCACGTCAGAACGGTTTGTCTTACAGCAAATTCATGAATGGTCTGAAAAAGGCGGCTATTGTTATCGACCGCAAAGTACTGGCTGATCTGGCCGTATTTGATCAAGTTGCGTTTGCTCAGCTGGCCGCACAGGCAAAAGCTGCTTTAGCCTGATAAGCAGATTCTGGAAAAAAGGAAACTTCGGTTTCCTTTTTTTTCATTCCTGTTTTATCAAACTTTTTAATTATATTTAATCTGATAGCTTAACATTGTTTACCTCATGAATTTCGCGTTAAAATAAGCTTTTAGCAAAAAATATATTATAGTGTGTTATATACCTCGTTTTGTCCGCTTCAGATTCGGTATTATTTACAATTCCAGCATTTTTAAAAGCAAGACAAAGCATTACACATCTCTTCGGTTTATATTTAAGTAAAGAATCTTGTTATGGAAAACGCCAACCGCATCGTTGCCGAAGGCATCGCTGCTGTTCAATCAGCTACTGATTTACCTGCATTAGAATTGGTAAAAGCCCGTTATCTGGGCAAGACAGGTGAACTCAACGCCCTACTAAAAACACTAGGAAAAATGACACCGGAAGAACGCAAAACCACCGGTGCGCACATAAATGAGTGCAAAAATCAGTTTCAGTCTGCCTATAACCAGCAACGTGATGCACTGAACGAAGCCAAACTGCAACAACAGCTGGCGGCCGAAGCACTGGATGTGACTCTGCCCGGTCGCGGCGAAAATATAGGTGGTTTACATCCTGTAACCTTAACCTTACAGCGGATTGTAGAACTGTTTCACAGCATGGGATTCACCGTAGCCGATGGGCCGGAAATCGAAGATGATTTTCATAATTTTCAGGCATTGAATATTCCACCAAACCATCCTGCTCGCGCCATGCAAGACACATTCTATGTCGAAAATGGCAACGTACTACGTACCCATACATCTCCTATTCAGATACGCTACATGCTGGACAAAAAAGAGCCGCCGATTCGCATTATTGCTCCAGGACGCGTATATCGGGTAGACTCAGATGCCACTCACTCACCAATGTTTCATCAGGCAGAAGGCTTGTGGATTGAGGAAGGTGTAACCATGGCCGACCTTAAAGCGGTATTTACCGATTTTATCCGTCGCTTTTTTGAACGTGATGATTTACAGGTACGTTTCCGCCCTTCATTTTTCCCATTTACCGAGCCTTCAGCTGAAATTGATATCATGGGTGAGCGAGGTTGGCTCGAAGTCGGCGGATGCGGCATGGTGCATCCAAATGTATTAAAAAACGTCAATATAGATGCTGAAAAATATACAGGTTTTGCCTTTGGCATTGGTCTGGACAGATTTGCCATGCTGCGCTACGGAATTAATGATTTGCGCCTTTTTTTCGACAATGACCTGAATTTTCTGAAACAGTTTCAGGATTAACTACAAAGTGTCTGTTAAAAGTAATGAACTTGTTTTAAGCCAATCCCTGAATTATTCAATTCAGGCATAGCCGAAACAAAACAACATTCATTACCACTGATATAAGATTAACATCAAAGCGTAATCATCTCACTAGTGAATGACTGATGAATTTTTATGGTTAAAAAATTATTCACCCTATAACAAACTAGAATAATTCATCTTAACCTAATACGAATTCCAAAAGCGAAGTTACATAAATTACAGATTAAACAATCCTGTAACAACTGCAGACTAGCAAACCCAACACTTTTGGATGAAACTGCAACAGAATACATACTGGAAGCATTATGCAATTTTCTCAACAATGGTTATATTCATGGGTCAATCCAGACCTGTCAGCAGACCAGCTGGCACATTTACTCACCATGGCCGGACTTGAAGTAGAAGAAACCAGACTGGCTGCTCCCACCTTCACAGGTGTAGTAATTGCTGAAGTAAAATCAGTCATTAAACATCCTGATGCAGACCGGCTCAATATCACACAAGTAGATGCCGGCACAGGCGAACTGATACAAATTGTATGTGGTGCTCCCAATGTACAGCCAGGAATCAAAGTACCTTGCGCGTTACCAGACGCCATTTTGCCAGGCGATTTTAAAATCAAACCCACCAAAATGCGCGGTCAGGTATCCAATGGAATGCTGTGCTCAGCAAAAGAATTAGGTCTGCCAGATGAAGTTAATGGTCTGCTGATTCTGCCTGCAGATGCACCTATCGGTGAAAACATCCGCAACTATCTGGAATTAGATGATCATCTGCTCACCCTCAAAATCACACCTAACCGTGCAGACTGCCTCAGTATAAAAGGAATAGCACGTGAAGTAGGTGCATTAACTCAGTCTAAGTTACATCCGATTGAAATTGTGCCTGTCCAAGCAAACATCGAAGCCAGCCAACCAGCCAGCATCGAAGCACCACAAGACTGTGGCCGCTTTCTTACCCGAGTTATCCGCGGCGTTAATTCACAATCAGCTACACCGGTATGGCTAAAACAACGACTGGAACGCAGTGGTTTACGAAGTATCAACGCTTTAGTTGATATCGGCAACTATGTCATGCTAGAGCTTGGGCAGCCAATGCACATGTTTGATGCTGATAAAATTACTGGTAAGCTGAATATCCGTCGTGCTTATGATGGCGAAACCATTACTTGTCTTAATGATAAAACTGTCACCCTCTGCAGTAATACACTTGTAGTAGCTGATGAAAAACAGGTCTTGAGCATTGCTGGGCTGATGGGTGGTGTAGAAAGCTCAGTTACTAACGATACCCATAATGTAGTCATCGAAAGTGCATGGTTTACTCCAGACATCATTGCCGGCAAAGCGCGACAGTATGGTTTTGGTTCAGACTCATCATTTCGTTTTGAGCGAGGTGTGGATTTCAATTTACAGCAACAAGCCATCGAACGTGCTACAGCCCTGATACAAGAAATCTGCGGAGGTGATATTGGTAATATCACTGAAGCAACAGGAAATCTGCCTGACACCAAAAAAGTCCGAGTACGCACCAACAGAGTAGCCAAAGTACTGGGAGTAAATATTTCTGCAGAAAATATAGGAATTATTCTGCAACACCTAGGCCTGAATCCACAAATATGCGAAGACGGTTTCACAGTTACATCGCCCAGCTTTCGCTTTGATATTGAAATTGAAGCAGATCTTATTGAAGAAATCGGCCGCGTTTTCGGATATGACAATATTCCAGACAACCATACCAATGGCAAACTGAACATGGTAGCCCTGCCGGAAACACAGAAACCATTATTCAGTGTCTACCACCAGCTTGCCAATAACGGCTATCAGGAAGTTGTCAGCTACGCCTTTGTAGAAGAAGCATGGGAACAAGATTTAGCCGGCAATACTAATCCGATTCGCCTGCAAAACCCGATTGCCAGTCAGCTAAGTGTCATGCGCTCTACCTTGTTTGGTGGCTTGATAGAAATTCTGCACAATAATCTAAACCGTAAACAAAACCGGGTAAGATTATTCGAAGTGGCACGCGTGTTTCACAAACAGAATGAAGCATATGTCCAGACCAAAAAAATTGCTGGTCTTGCTTATGGTTCTGCCCTGCCAGAACAGTGGGCTGCAACCACACGTAGCGTAGATTTCTATGATGTAAAAAACGATATTGCCGGCTTAATCAGTGCTGATACTGTTGAATATCGCGCAGCAGAACATCCAGCACTGCATCCGGGCAGAACCGCAGAAATCATCTTTGCTGATAAAGTAGTCGGTGTTATCGGAGAGCTGCACCCACGCTGGACACAAAAATACGATTTACCTCAATCACCGATTCTATTTGAGCTAAATCTAAGTGCTGTATTATCGCAAGACAGAATTACTTACCAACCAGTATCCAAATTTCAGCCCGTACGACGTGATCTGGCTTTTATCCTCCCAGAGCATATAACTGCTGAACAGTTACTTAACACTCTGACCAGTGTTAAACATTCTTCCATACAGGAAATCGCTATTTTTGACGTTTATCGAGGTAAAGGTGTCCCTGAAAACATGAAAAGTCTGGCTGTAAAAATTATTCTGCAAAGCCCTGAGCAAACACTGACCGATGAAGAAGTAGACTCAGTAATAACAAAACTCATAGATACAGCAGGTACAATTGACGCAAAATTACGCGTTTAGAATTTTACCCAGACATCCTAAACGATTAAAATTTTACTTACTTGATAACACAAATCAATTTGTGGATAATATCGCCCTCTTTAATGAAAGAAACTTTAATATGACGCTGACAAAAGCTGAACTTGCAGATATTTTGGTAGAAAAAGTAGCCGGCATGAGCAAACACGATGCCAAAGAAATAGTAGAATTGTTTTTTGAAGAAATTCGCAGTACCCTAGAACAAGGCGAACAAATCAAAATCTCTGGTTTTGGTAACTTCCAGCTGCGCGATAAACCGCAGCGCCCTGGCCGTAATCCCAAAACCGGCGAAGAAGTCCCTATTTCTGCTAGACGCGTGGTAACATTCCATGCATCACAAAAATTGAAAGGCATGGTTGATCACTATAATGGAAAACAAGCCTAAGCAACTGTTACCCATTCCAGCACAGCGGTACTTTACCCTAGAAGAGCTGTGCCAGCTTGCTGACATTAGTAAGGAGCAGTTTACTGCATGGCAGCAGATTCACGGCGTAGTGATTGGCTATGGCGGCCAGCATTATACCCGTGCTGATGTAATTAAAATTCGACAATTGCGCGATAGCTTTACTCCCTATATCGATCCATTTACACGTAATCAGGTGGATGCTGAAGGTAATCCGGCCATTGATGCTCTAGAAACACGGCAGCACATTGAGAAGATAATGGACAACCTGAATAGCGTACTTGCCAAGTAAAACGATTACTTTTATAATCGCCTCCTTTACAGAGTCGGAGTGTGGCGCAGTCTGGTAGCGCACTTGCATGGGGTGCAAGGGGTCGAAGGTTCGAATCCTTTCACTCCGACCAAAATTAAAAATACAGCCTAGAAGGGCTGTATTTTTTTATACAAATAGAGTAAATATCAGTATCAGATTCTCACAGTATCAAAATAAAAATTCAGATAATATGCTTTCGAATCAATAAAGATGTTAAAAAAGAAAATCCAATTCTTTGCTTATTAAAATTCTAGCAATTCATTCCAAATTCTCAAAGACCCGTTACTAGTACAATAAACTGCAATAATTTATTCAATCAGATGCTTAAATAATAAGATTATTAACTTGTTAATTGCTGCAGCTGTTTCAATATCTGTCTACTGAGGATACCGTCTGGTAGGCGGAAATCAAGTAGCATGCGAGTCAGCCGAAGAGCTTCCGGATGCCATTCTGGCTGTGATGCCAGAGACTGGTTGCTTAGCGCATTAAGAGTATGTCCATGGACCACAATGCCTTTCTCTTGAGCAGATAGCTGCTGTGCCTGCATCAATAATACCGGTGCGTGCTCAGCACGCAACCAGTAACGTTCATGACAGACAATTGCTTGTTCTAGATTGTCCTGCGAGATATCCGGAGCCACACCTAAAGTATGCAGAAGGCTCCACTCAAAATAACGTAAAGCTGCCAGATGCTCACCACCGCAGATACTTTGCAAAACGGCGTACATGGCATGATAAATAGATGGTAAAGAATCCTCGCGTGCTGTAAGTTTCAAAACTAACTCATTCACATACATTGCACTGAACAAAGCTTGATTTTGTGGCTGAGGCCACCCACCTACCCATTCTGCACGATGAAGAGTTTTCAGTTCATTATTGCCATACCAAGAAATCTGCAAAGGTACAAATGGTACCAACACGCCGCGCAGTTCACTTTGGCGCCGTCGTGCACTGCGAGCCAACATCACCACTCTGCCATAGTCTCGTGAAAATATTTCTATTTGAAGACTGCTTTCACTCCACGGACGTGATGAAAGCAAAAAAGCTGGTTGATGATTGATACGATTATCAGACATGAGTAGTTGTTACATTGGATAGATTTGCTGATTATTATAGCCCGATATGGCATGACAATTGACCATATTCGCCAAAAAGCGGATAATTCCTTTAAAAATAGATATTTTACTTTCAGGCAGCCGGTTTTTTTCAGCCGGCTGCCTGAAAGCATTCAAAACTATCAGGAAAGTTTGCACACCCATGAAAGCACCGGAATTATTATTACCTGCTGGCGGTCTGGAACGGATGCGTGCTGCGTTTGATTACGGCGCAGATGCAGTCTATGCGGGTACGCCACGCTATTCTCTACGTGCACGCAATAATGAATTTGCCCATCTTCCAGTACTGGAGCAGGGAATTTCTGAAGCACATGCTCGTGGCAAGAAATTTTTTCTGGCCAGTAATATTCTGCCACACAATGCCAAACTGAAAACGTATCTGGCTGATATGGAACCAATTATTGCCATGCAGCCAGACGCACTGATTATGGCCGACCCTGGGCTGATTATGAAAGTGCGCGAAAAATGGCCGGAAATACCGGTGCATCTGTCCGTACAGGCCAATACGACTAATGCTTGGGGTGTACAGTTTTGGCAAAGCATCGGTATTGAACGTATTATTTTATCACGTGAGCTAAGTATCAATGAGATTGCTGAAATCCGGCAGCAATGTCCAGATATTGAGCTAGAAGTATTTGTGCACGGTGCTTTGTGCATTGCCTATTCCGGCCGCTGTCTGTTATCCGGATACTTTAACCATCGTGATCCCAATCAGGGTACCTGCACTAATGCCTGCCGCTGGGATTATAAAGTACATAATACGTCGGATAGTGACAGCGGTGACGCCCAGCTATTACGCGATTTTGATTTCAAGCAAGCTCAATCTCTGGCAGATGATAGCCTGTTGGGCCCGAATGAGCAGCAACGCCACCCCTTAGCTAATAAAGTATATTTAATCGAAGAGGCTAATCGACCCGGTGATATGATGCCGATTATGGAAGATGAGCACGGTACCTATATCATGAATTCCAAAGATTTACGTGCAGTGGAGCAAGTTGCGAAACTAGCTGAGATCGGTGTGGATTCACTGAAAGTAGAAGGCCGCACCAAATCGGTTTATTATGTAGCCCGTGCTGCACAAGTATATCGGCGTGCCATTGATGATGCAGTTGCTGGAAAACCTTTTGATTACTCACTGCTGGCCGAACTTGAAGGGCTGGCAAATCGTGGTTATACCACTGGATTTTTGGAACGTCATCAAACTCAGGAATATCAGAATTATTTATCCGGCCACTCTTTATCCAAACAAAGCCAATATGTTGGCAAGGTAACGGCTATTGACTCTGATGGTTGGGCAACCGTTGAAGTGAAAAATAAATTCAGTGTAGGTGATCAGTTGGAAATTATTCACCCCAGCGGTAATCAAATTATTCGGCTAGAACAAATGACACGTAAAGGGTATCCGATAGAAGTGGCTGCTGGAAATGGTTTCGAAGTGAAAATTCCACAAATGCATGGTAAAGACAAGGCTTTGATCGCACGAATTATGATGCAGAACGAAGCAGTTTAAATAAATAAAAAGCCATAGAATCAAATTCTATGGCTTTTTATTGGATACCTGACACTTACAGCCAGCCTTGCAGATTCTGATTGATTAAAGGTATTAGTATTTTTACCCATTCATCTTCACTGCTCATACATGGAATATAATGAAATTGTTCACCCCCATGAGCCAGAAAATCAGCTTTACCCCTAATATTAATCTCTTCTAGTGTTTCCAGACAATCTGTAACAAATCCGGGACATACTACATCAAGTTTTTTTATTCCAGCCTGTGGTAGCTGGTTGAATAAATCCTGAGTACTGGGACCAACCCATGGCGCATAACCAAACCGGCTCTGAAATGCCAGTCGGTATTCATTATCTTTCAATCCGAGCTCACTAACCAGATGCTGGGTAGTGGTGCGGCAATGCTCAATATAAACATCACCTGCCTGTTGCTGAGCTAATGGAATACCATGAAAACTCAACAACAAACATTCCCCGCGTCCATACTGTTTCCAGTGCGTATGGATATGAGCTGCCAAGGTCTTTATATAATTGGTATCTGCACAAAAACTAGTGATACTTCGTACCGCCATCTGCACACGCTGTTTAAGTAAAACACGCCATAGCTGATCAAGTGCCGCACCACTACTTGAACTTGCATATTGTGGATACAAGGGTACTACCAGCAGATTTGCTACACCTTGCTTCTTCATTTCCTGCACCACATCCACCACACTTGGCTGACCATAAGTCATAGCAAAACGGGTAATCACACTTTCAGGTAAAGCTTTAGACAATGCTTGAGTGAGCGACCGTGTACCAATTAGAAGCGGAGAACCATTGTCTTGCCAAATGGTTTGATAAGCATGAGCACTTTTCCTTGACCTTAAAGGCAGGATAATGCCACGTAATAGGAGCTGCCATAAAAAACGTGGCAACTCAACCACACGCTGATCTGATAAAAACTCACGCAGATAGGGACGTACAGCCTGAGGTGTTGGTGCTTCGGGCGTACCAAGATTCAGCAGTAATACACCTGTTTCTGTGATAGATGTTTCAGGTTCGCTAAGAAATGGTTTTGACATAATAAGAGCGCCGGCAAAGGATAAGCAGGTTTATAATTGAGCTTCACAAGTATAGCTGATTACGTTATCACTACTATTTATACTGCTTCATAATCAATTTATTCATAATAATCTTTCTCTTCAATTGGGTAAGACTGACAAAAATTGTACCGCTATTTATTCTTTCCAAAGAGCCTGAAAAGCTTTTACCACCTTTTCTGGTTCAGCCGCATCTGTTACTGCTCGCACTACTGCCAGAGAACTAACACCTGTGGCCAGAACATCAGGCGCATTACTCAGATCGATGCCACCAATGGCTACCGTCGGAGTACTTCCGGCTTGAAGCACGTATTGTCTAAGTTTATCTAATCCCTGAGGCTGTGTAGGCATTGTCTTAGTTTTGGTAGGAAATATTGCCCCACAGGCTACATAGCTTGGCTTTACTGAAAGTGCAAGAGCAAGCTCTTCAGAAGAATGAGTGCTCACTCCTAACCGTAAACCGGCACTCTGTATCATCACCAAATCAGCACTTTCCAAATCTTCCTGTCCAAGATGTACACCGTAGGCACCACAATCTACCGCCTCCCACCAATAATCGTTGATAAATAATTGTGTAGGTGAATCCTTTGCATAGGCCACACTGCGTTCAATTTCACGGTACAATGACGAACCAATCTGGCTTTTATTGCGTAGCTGCACGGTATTAGCGCCTGCATCCACCATTCGGGCTACCCAGTCTGCAGAAGGAACGACTGCATAAAATTTAAGCGGAGCGGCAATGGGTAAAAACGGATTCGTAAACATAATTTACTCCTTTTGAAACAAAAATCTTTATAATGGCACTTTTTTACGTAGCATGGCACACGTCGGATAGCTTGTTTACGTGCCGGCTCTGAATTTTCCACTTTAAAATACATTATGGCCGCAGACACATCTTTTGCACGTTCGCCCTTGATTACACGGGTTAATTACGCTTTTGCTGCATTGCTACTTGGCACCATTGCCTATTTCATTTACTGGGGACTAGGCTATACCAATCATCATGCGCCGCTATTATTCATTGTAGCTACCCTCTTTGGTGCCTTTATGGCTTTCAATATCGGTGGCAATGATGTAGCCAATTCTTTTGGCACCAGCGTAGGTGCCGGCACCCTTACAATACCACAAGCTCTGGGTATAGCTGCAGTGTTTGAAGTTTCCGGTGCCGTCATTGCCGGTGGCGAAGTAACTAAAACCATCAGACACGGTATTATAGACCTTGGTGCCATGCATTTGACACCGTCACAATGTATAAATGTAATGCTAGCTGCATTGCTGGCAGCAGCCATCTGGTTACTGATTGCTTCGAAAAAAGGACTTCCGGTTTCAACTACCCACTCTCTGATTGGCGGTCTGGTTGGTGCCGGACTGTGTCTGGGCTATCTGGTCACCGGTAACAGCAGTGCACTAGATTTAATCCAGTGGAACAAAATGGGCGAAATCGGTCTATCATGGGTGATTTCTCCTGTGCTTGGCGGAGCATTGTCATTCATTCTTTTCAGCCAAATTAAAAAGCATGTACTTGATTACAATGAGCGTATGAACATAGCTCTGAAAGAAATCAAACAAGAAAAAAAAGCGTACAAGGAAAAGCACAAAGCGTGGTTTGAACAACTGAGTGAGACAGAAAAAATCAAAATTTCTTCTGCCATTGCACGCGATGCGGAAAATTATAGTGATCCAGACTACAGCGTAGATGAACTAGAATCGGATTATTATAAAAAGCTAGCTGATATAGAAAGCCGTAAAAACAGTATAGATGCGTTTAAAGCTCTACATAGCTGGGTGCCTCTGATTTCTGCCTGCGGTGGCATGATGATTACAGCTATGCTGTTATTCAAGGGATTAACCAATCTGCATCTGGGCTTGTCCGTAGTAACCAATTTTTTGCTAATCATCATGATTGGTGCCCTGATCTGGATGGCAACATTTATTTATGCCAAAACACTGAAGCGTAAAGATTTAAGCAAATCCACTTTTTTAATGTTCAGTTGGATGCAAGTATTTACAGCTGCTGGTTTTGCTTTCAGTCATGGAGCCAATGATATATCCAATGCAGTAGGCCCGTTTGCAGCCATTATGGACATAATTAGAACTGGTGATATTGCTATGGATGCCAATGCCATGATTCCAGCACCTGTGATGATTACTTTTGGTGTTGCCCTGATTGTTGGCCTTTGGTTTATCGGCAAAGAAGTAATTCAAACTGTGGGCACCAATCTTGCTAAAATGCATCCGGCTTCAGGATTTACCGCCGAACTATCTTCAGCAGCCATTGTAATGCTGGCTACGCTAATGGGCTTACCGGTATCCAGTACACATATTTTAGTCGGTGCCGTACTTGGAATTGGACTGGTTAACCACAATGCCAACTGGAAGCTGATGAAACCAATAGCACTTGCCTGGGTTATTACCCTTCCTTCTGCAGCAATTCTGTCGGTTTTGATATTTCTCGGACTCAATTCTTTTTTCTGACCTCAGCAATAATATAGCGCGCCAGTCATATACAGGCTGGCGTTTTTGTTCATCCACATCAAAATTAAACCATTGTTGATAATTTATTTATTTTATCAATTATGTTGTCTATCATAAGTTTTAAATCTCTTTCTAAATTGGTTGCCTTGAACATTTGGTGATTGTCTTAAAGGTAATTAAAAGCAATTATGGAATCGGATTAATGCTTTTTAACTCAGCTAGCAGCTGTTTGTGAAGAGGACTTTTCGTTAAAATATTGCCTTTTGTAATTACGTACGCAAACGCTGAGCTGCCATGAACAATTTGCTTAAAAAATTCTATATAGACCCGTTTTTACTGGCTATGCTATTGGTTGTCGGTACTGCTACTATTCTTCCGTGTCAGGGCAGCGTCAAAACTTTTTTTAGCTATCTAACTACCATCGCTATTGCACTACTTTTTTTTATGCATGGTGCCAAGCTGTCTCGACAGGCTGTCACTGAAGGAATCAAACATTGGCGGTTGCATCTATTGGTCTTTTGCAGCACATTTATCCTGTTTCCGCTAATTGGTCTATGTCTAAGAATACTGGTACCAAACTGGCTTTCTCCCGAACTTTATCTTGGCTTTCTATATTTATGCGCCCTACCCGCCACGGTGCAATCCGCAATTGCCTTTACCTCCGTTGCTGGCGGAAATGTGGCTGCTGCTGTTTGCAGTGCTTCTGCCTCAAGTATCCTCGGTGTTTTTCTATCACCTGTTCTGGTAGGACTGATGATGCCAACCAGTGGCAACAGCGTTGATACCGCAGCAGCGATAGAATCCATTTTGATGCAGTTAATGCTACCTTTTGTAATCGGACACCTTGCACGCCCTTTATTAGCCAATTGGATTCATCAGCACAAAGTCTGGATTAACCGCACAGACCGTAGTTCCATTCTGCTGGTTGTGTATGTGGCTTTCAGTGATGCAGTGGTTGAAGGCTTATGGCACAAAGTAAATCTGGGTTCAATTGGTATGATTGTGATGCTGAGCCTAGTGATTCTATTTCTGGTGATTACGATCAATACACTGGTAGCACGGTTACTAGGTTTTAAACGAGCCGATGAAATTACAATTGTGTTTTGCGGCTCCAAAAAAAGCTTGGCCAATGGCGTACCTATGGCTAACGTTCTGTTTCCTGCCAATATGGTAGGTATAATGCTCTTACCATTGATGATTTTTCACCAGCTACAATTGATGATTTGCGCTGTACTGGCGCAACGCTATGCTCGCACAAATAAACCAATTTCATAACGGTTACCTAGTACTATTGCGACAGATTATAATTGGTTTAAATATTTTTCATTTTAGAAAAACTGAACCAAATGAGTAATAGCTTTTCAGATGTATGCAAATACAACTTTCAGGTTCAGTAGTAAGCTTACTATTAGCACAAATTTTTGTTTTAATAATAAATACTTGTGATTTATTTGCCTGTGATTAGAATACATTCAGTATATTTATCATCAAGTTAATGGTTGCGATAAATATAAAATGCTTAATTCAAAGAATGACGAAACAATTAAGGGAATTTAAGTTGGAATAAGTGACGCAGATTTGTCACAAGATAATTGATATAATGAATTATTGTGGTGCCAGTAATAGGAATCGAACCTACGACCTTCGCGTTACGAGTGCGCTGCTCTACCAACTGAGCTATACTGGCTGACGGATAAATTTTTTCAGAATGGCGCGCAGTATAACATACCTACCTTTGATTCACCATCATTAACAAAACATGCCTGAAATCTTAGAATCTTAAGAATTTATACTTAATCATACATATAAAGCTTATTTAGTAGCCGTACTTTTTATGCGTTACTATCTCATTAAATTTTATGCTTCTGTTAATTAAAAATAATCGCAATAAGCATAATTTCATTCAAAACACAATTTCTTTCTACTATGCTATGTTAGAAAAATTCTTTATTTCTAATAATCAATAGATATGTTAGCAACTTCAGCTACTACTCTTTTACAGAAGCAAATAGCAAAGCTAAAATACTGACATTAAATTTTAACGTTGTCTTTTCTTAAAATTGTTCATAACTTGTGTCAAGTTATATTTCAGCACGTCATCCACTGCCGAAGGCACTTCCGCCAATAGCTCACGCTGTAGCGTTGTTACCAGCCCAGCAGTATGTTTCTGTACCGCTACCCTGACCATACCAGATAATACATCGGCTAGATGAGGGCGTAATTTTTCACTAAGCTGCTGCAATAGAGCCTGTTCTGAAATGCAGGTAACAGCACGATTTGCTGTACCTCGCGGCTCGATTACATGCATATGTACATGAATTACTGGCTGGCCATTTTCACTAAAGTCCGTATTGACATCAGTAACATCAGACTCAGAAGTCTCAGCCTGCACAATCGTTGCCTGATTTCCTTTTAGTTGAACAGTACAGCCAGATGGCAAAGTTTCATCAATCGGAGCACTTTGCAAACAGCTTTGGGCAGCCAGCCAGTCTTCCTGAATCAGTAATGCTGTATCATTCAAAGCAGATTCTTGTTGCTGAGCCTCCAACGTACTCTGCTGCTGCCATTGCTGCAGGTAGGCACGATAAACACGTTCTCGCTGTATCGGATCCAATACTACCTCATCAATCTGATTATACTGGGAAGGATTAGGTTTTTTTGGTTTAGCTGTAGCAGGCTGCCGGTTGTGAGGTACTGTACCTGTTACTACAGCAGAAGTATTAAAAGCGTGCTCGTGTCTTCTGGTTTGATGTACAACCACTGTCGGCTTAATACTCTTGTTCACATCATGATGAACAGCATGATTATCATGCTTCTTTTTATTCTGGCGCAGTTGTTCAAGATTACGTACCCAATCAGGTTTGGCTTCAGCCGACTCACTATCTGTATTAGTCATAGATTGCTGTGCAGGCGGATTATCTTCACTCAAAGTAAAAACAAATTGATTTTGTTGTTCATACTGGTTTTTCACCATGCCCTCACTTCTTATCGTCTGATGTATTCTGGCTCGCTTCACATGAATTTTCACTGTGCCATATATAGGTAATTATAACAACTTTTGTAGGTTAAAATGCTAAAATAATGTATATTTTGTCCAATTTAATTAGGAATCAAATAATGAGTACCTTAGAACAACGAATTGAATTTCTCGAAGAAAATAACGAAGCCCTACTCATGCAAAACCGTGTGCTAGCCACTGCACTGAAAGGTTTATTGAGAGCCTTGCCCGCAGATTTAGCAGAACTAGCTACAGAATCTATTCGAACAGCTTTTGATAACGAAATTGCTGAATTGCAGTATGAAGAAAATCCGCAAGTAGAATTATTTCATGATGCCACTTACGCGTTTTTTCATGAACGCGAACATTAAATCATAAAACAGACCAGCAGCAGATGGCTGGTCTGTATATGCTCAACTCTGATGTTTTTCATGCCGGCAGTCACATATCGGCATAATTTGGTCCGCTACCGCCTTCGGGACACATCCAGTCAATATTCTGCTCAGGATCTTTAATATCGCAGGTTTTACAGTGTACACAATTCTGCGCATTAATCTGCAATTGTGGTTCTCCTGCTTCTTCTATAATTTCATACACCCCAGCAGGACAATAACGCGTTTCTGGACTAGCAAATTTTTGATAATTAACACTAATGGCCAATTCTGGATTGTGTAGCCTAAGATGTACAGGTTGGTTTTCAGCATGGCTGATACCAGCCAAAAATACACTGCTCATACGATCAAATGTGAGTTTGCCATCCGGTTTAGGATAATCAATCTTCTGGCAATCTTGTGCTGGTCGTAAAGACGCATAATCCGCCCGCTGATGCCTTAGAGTCCATGGTGCCTTACCCTTGAACACATATTCTTCTAGTGCACCATAAACTAGGCCTCCCAACAGACCCCATTTGAATGCAGGACGTACATTGCGGATTTTATTCAACTCACTAAATAACCAACTGTTTCTGAATAAACTTGTATAATTTACTGCCTCTGCATTACTGCTTTCGCTAGCTTTTTCGCTTAATATCTCAGCAACGGCCTCTGCTGCGAGCATACCGGATTTCATAGCGGCATGAATACCTTTAATTCGCGGCACATTCAGAAAACCAGCAGTATCACCAACCAGAACACCACCAGGAAACGTTAGTTTGGGCAAACTTTGCAAGCCACCTTCACTCAGCGCTCTTGCACCATAAGCAATACGTTTACCACCCTCTAATGTAGCTCGAATGGCCGGATGCGTTTTGTAGCGCTGCATTTCTGCATACGGAGACAGATAAGGGTTCTGATAATCCAGACCAATCACAAAACCAACTGCTACTTTATTATCATTCAAATGATACAAAAAAGAACCGCCATAGGTTTTCTGATCCAATGGCCAGCCTATAGTATGAATCACAGTTCCGGGTTTGGATTTTTCCGGTGCGATTTCCCATAATTCTTTAATTCCGATTCCATAAGTTTGATGCTGGCAGTCTCGTCTTAAATCAAATTGCTGCATCAGTACTTTAGTAAGCGAACCGCGGCAACCTTCAGCAAAAATAGTCTGTTGTGCCAACAATGCCATACCCTGCTGATATTGGTCACCAGGAGTACCATCGCGTTGAACGCCCATATCGCCGGTGGCAATTCCCCGTACCGAACCATCAGGATGATAAAGTATTTCTGTAGCGGCAAAACCAGGATATATTTCTACGCCCAATTCTTCCGCCTGCTGCGCCAGCCAACGACAAAACACGCCCAGACTAATGATGTAATTGCCTTGATTATTAAAACTGGCTGGCGTTGGCAGACGGTAAGCTTTTTTTTCGGTTAAAAACAGCAAACTGTCTTGTTTCACTGTACACGATAACGGAGCGTCTTTATCCTGCCAATTTTCAATCAGCTCAGATAATGAACGAGGGTCAATCACAGCACCCGAAATAATATGCGCTCCAACTTCAGAACCTTTATCAACAACGCATACACTAATCTCGCGCTGTTGTTTAGCGGCCAATTGTTTTAAACGTATGGCAGCAGATAAACCTGACGGACCGGCCCCCACAATAACAACATCATATTGCATGCTCTCGCGTTCAAGGGTATCTGTCATGATAAGTTTTCCTGCATAGAAACAAAATTACTCAAAATTCAGTAGCCATGCCTGTAAATGCATGCTGAATACTCAAAACTTGTCATTATATCGAACAATAGCTTCAGACAGTGACTAAGGGACTAAACCTGTTCTGATTTCCATTTCACACTAGCCAAACCAAGAAATAAACCATTACTTAAAATATTTGAATATAAGCTGAAAAATTACTTCTTAAAATACAATAAACTGTATTTCAATAAATGTACAATATCTATCCCAAACAGGTTTTATCAACACTAACTTTTCAACAGCTATGTTTCAGTAGAATAACCGTAGTAATAGTCTATATTCTGAGCACATCATTTCAAAGCAAGGGTTCATGCAAAGAATCGCTTTGATTTTCTCAAACTGAAAAATTGGCTACACAACCAATACTAAAAAACCAAACAACAATCTTTGTTGATTTCTGAATATGAAAATTAACACCTTTTCATTGCGATTAATTGGTATTACTTCATTGTTAATAGACTCAGAAATTGATAATCAGATTGAAGACTGTAATTAGGATAAACCTAAAGTACGTCAGCTGCTCTATCAACATTCCCTATTAACTTAATTGTGGCAAGATTGCATGAAAATCATCCACAGTGTCAGCAGCTAAACCAAGCAGAATCCAAGGTATATAAACCATAAATATGTAAATTTGTTGTAAAAAAACAACTTCTCTAATTTGCAGTAATTTTATTGGGTAATCATTAAACTGTAACATTATTGCTGAATATTATTTACTTTTATTAAATTTTATCAATATCTTATAACTATACCCATACCTTAATCTTATTGCTTATCTAGTAAGTATATCCTGCACTAGACTAGATTCTAACGCGCCATTCTCAACAAGCTTCTGTAGCTGTTTAACAAAAATACACCTTTGGCAGATTGCATTAGTTTGCAAGGCGGGGCATAATTCGATTTGCACAAGTTATGCGCACTGTAGCTATTTATTGAAGAAATGATATAGTGTGCAAAAACTGGACTTCCATCACTAAAGTAATACTTTTTGATACAGATTAAGGTACATAATCATGAAAAAATCTCTGTTAGCTGCTGCTGCCCTGATGTCTTTGTTCTTGGCTGCTTGTAATAAAGATGAATCAGCTCCTGCTGCTTCTGCTGCATCAGAAGTTTCAGCTCCTGTAGCTTCTGAACCAGCTCCGGCTTCTGAACCAGCTCCAGCTTCTGAAGTTTCAGCTCCTGCTGTTGCTTCTGGCGCTTCTGCTGAAGCTGCTTCTCACTAAGCACATCAAATTAAAAAAGCCAGACTTTCCAGTCTGGCTTTTTTATTATCTGATTCTTAAAAAGGGGGCAAAGTTGATATCTGGCTCAAAAACAATAGCAAACTCCAACTACAATTTTCCTCTAAAACTTAACATTAGATATATCAGTTGAGTAAATAAACAAAAGAGCAACAATGTCTGCATGCGCCATACCGTTTTTTGTTTATTTTCTGTACGTGAAAATAGCATCAACATCAATAACCATTGAGTTCCTATCCAGTATAAAGGTTGCCAAGTAAGCATCTGTAAAACACTAACCATTAAAGGAACTAATAAAATTGTATTTCTGATTAGACATAAAATAAGCGTCAAACAGATAGCCAGCGCTCCAAACTGTAACCAACTACTATAAAGCAGATTAGATAAATAACCGTTGCTTTTGAGTCTATTGCGCTGATGAAGCATAAACACCGAACCCAACAGCACATAAACTGGCATCAGAAATAAATTTAACGGTTTAAACAAACCAGCAATACCCGGCAATACCACACTACTCATAGCTGCCAAAATCACCCAAATGGTTAACGCAGCAGCCAGCCAGCCATAAAATTGATATTTACAACATTGCCACACAAACAGGACTGCATAAATCATTACAACCGCATAAATGATTAATGTAGTCATCAGCGTACCAGTTTTAGCAGACGTGCCAGTACCACGGCCATATTTTCTGCCATATAGTTTACCCATTCAGTAGCCATATCCGATGTGAAATGAGCTTCATCCTCATGGCCGACTATCAAAATTGCTAGCGTCTGTTCCTGCCAGCGCAATGGCAGTTGTAAAAAGCTTTCCAGACGGGGCTGTACAGGTAATAATTCCCGTAAAACAACCATAGGTAAGTTACCACATATGGGCTTATTCAGTTTTTTTGCTACAGCTTTAACCTTATCATCTGCTATTAAAGAAGCAGGTATACGCACACTTTTAGGTGCTTCGGTAACAATTTTCAAGGCAAAATCAGGTAATACAAATTCGTTTTTCAAGCCATCGTGAATTGCCCTTTGCCATTGAGCGACTGTATTTACCAAGAGCAGGCGTCGGTCGAAAGCCATGAACTTAGCCATCAAAGTATGATTAGCATCCGCTTCTCCCAACATCTGTACCAATTGTGAAGCCATTTTTTCCGTTTTACGCTGCATAAACTGCATCCGGCCCTGCTGGAAAGACATTATCTTGCTTTCAATAGGTCGCAGGTTAAACTCTGCTGCATGTTCGTACAGCCACTCTGGCTGAGCATGTAAAAACGCACGTACATCTGCTTCTTTGATACTCATAAATAATCAATCTCTCCATCAAAAACACTCTGGGTAGGCCCTGTCATCCATACATGAGCATCAGGTTGCTGCTGCCAACTGATTAATAACTGCCCCCCAGTCAAATTAACTTCTACCGGTTCATCATCGCCCAGTAATCCCAAACTAATTCCGGCTACAACTGCAGCACAGGCACCCGTACCACAGGCCTGAGTTTCTCCAACACCTCGCTCAAAAACACGCAGACGAATCCTGCGTGGTGCCACAATCTGCATAAAGCCGACATTAACGCGTTGAGGAAACTGTTTGTGGTTTTCAATAGCTGCTCCCAGCCGGTGTACAGGTGCTTGCTCAATATCTTTCACCACTATCACCGCATGCGGATTGCCCATATTGATACAGGTAACACTAACAGTCTCATTGCCGATTACAAGCTGATGGCTGATACTACGAGCATCATCCTCATCAATAGCGGTAAACGGAATTTGCTCCGGAGCCAACAACGGCACACCCATGTCTACTGTTACCAAACCATCATCGTTTAAACGGGGCATAATCACGCCGCCAGATGTTTCTACCACAATCTGCTTTTTGCTGGTTAGCCCTTTATCGTAAACAAAGCGGGCAAAACACCGTGCGCCATTTCCACACTGTTCCACTTCAGAACCATCTGCATTGAAAATCCGATAGCGAAAATCAGCTTCTGCTTGTCGTGGTGCCTCAATCAGAAGAAGCTGGTCAAATCCAACTCCGGTATGCCGTTGTGCCCATGCGGCAATTGGTGCTGTACTCGGGTTAAATTTCTGGTTGATACCATCAATAACCATGAAATCATTACCTAAGCCATGCATTTTGGTAAATTTTAACTTTGTCATAAGCCGCCCAGTTTATTATTCCAGCAGATAGGCGACTATGATACCGATTTATCTTGATAACGATAAGTTCTGAACATCAATAAAATCAAAAATCTTTACATTTCTATGATTTAAAAATAACTTAAATGGTGATTTTTTATACTACATCTTTTGAATCAGATTCAGTATAAACCGCTAATAATATATATTCTGATATAAGAAATAGTATTAAAAAAATGAAAATCATCTGATTATTGAAATACTGAATACTATCAGCCTATTATTTTTTATAAATATCAGCATATATACTAAATATTTTTGCTTGATTATTTAATTTTTTCAATGAAGTAATCGATAAAAACTCTAAGTTTTGCTAAATTCCTATTTGACTCTGGGTAAAGAAAACAAAATTGCCATGTATGATTAATAGAATATTCAGGTAAGATTTCTACCAATTTATTACTCTGCAACTCATTCTGCACCGCAAATTTAAATAAATGTACAATTCCACAACCATTCAACGCAAGAACCTTTGTCGCAAGAATGCTGTCAAACACTTGTATCTGGTTCGAATAATGAAAATCCCTTTTTGAATGATTATTTACAAAATTCCATAAGAATTTTTTGTTATTTTCGCTTATGCTGAAATTGATACACTGATGATTTTTAATATCTGAAGGCGATTGTATCATGCTGTTGTTAGACAAATATTCAGGACTAGCAAACAGACCCGATGTAGCATCATGCAATTTTTTTTTAATTAAAAAGGGCTCAAGTTTGGTCTCAGGCTGAATCAACCTCACTGATAAATCATAAGTTTCAGCCACAAAATCAATATTTCGATTAGTTACATGAAAATCTAGCTTCAGATTTGGATATTGTTCACAAAATTTATTTAAATATGGCGCCATTTTATAGTTAAAAAAACTTTCTGGAACACTGATTTTCAGTCTTCCAGCTACAGACTCTTTTTGTTCTTTAAGCTCTCGTTCAATACTGATTAATGATTCTAAAATTTCAGAGCATTTTTTATAATAAATTTTCCCCTCTGGTGTTAATTTGATTTTACGTGTATTTCTATTGAATAATTCAATACCAATTCTTTCTTCAAGCCTTTTAATAGAGCGGCTTACAGCAGCAGGTGTAATACTCAAATACTCAGCAGCAGCTGAGAAATTTTCATTTTCAGCTGCTACGAGAAACAGTTCAAGACTAGCTAAATTCATACCCTGAAAATGTTTTTTCATTTCAACAACTAAATATCTGCTTGATTTTTACGCATATAGAGATTATTCATTATTAATGCTATAAGCGTAATTACCATTCCCAAAACTTCAATATACGAAACATGATGCCCTTGCAAAAGGCCAATAATGTACGATATAACGGGTACCAAATTAACAAATAAAACTCCATTGATTGTGCCTAGCGCTTTAATGCCTGCATTCCAGCTGATAATCACTAAAGTAGTTATAACCAAAATAAAAATATCAAATTTACTGGCTGCCATTGCCTGAAAATTTGGATAACTGGCATAACCTAATAATGTTGCCGCTATAGTAATGAATATTATACTCAATGTTCCTAAGGAAGAGCTTAACGCAGTAACACGTAAAGCACTCCAGCCATATACTGAAATCATAATATTGGCAAAATAGGTATATATTACCCAGCAGATAGTGGCCGCCAATAGTAGCAAATCGCCGATAAAGCTAGATGAAGCCCTCAAATGACTAAAATTACCATTAGTAATTACCAAAACAATACCAGTAAAAGCTAATAGCATGCAGAAACTAGTTTTAGAATCGGGGAAGCTACGATGAATAATGCATGTTAGCGCAAGCGATAATAAAGGCATCAGAGCTAATATAATCGTTGCATGTTCTGCTGAAGAATAACCTATTCCAATAAACGTGAGAAAATTTAGTCCTGCAAAGCCGATACTTCCAAAAAACCAGAGTAACAAGGTTTTACCTTCAGTTTGATAACTTTTTTTACCTTCTAGAATGATTAAAATCACACTGACAAGCACTGCCCCCAAAACATAACGAATGAAAGTAAGATAATAGCCATCAATACCTGAAGATACGGCATGTTTGGATGCGGGATACATAATTCCCCAGCCAACTACCGTAATCAATAGATATACAATACTTTTGCAACTAAATTGTCTGTTAATACCCATGTCTTTTATCCTGAAATGAATTGTATTGCATATTGTTATAATTCATTTCAAATAGAAGAACATTATAAAGCGAGTAATAACTCTTGTTACATAAAGTAACATCAGAAAACATTAAGATCCAGAAAACCAACAATAGGTTTGTAATTGATTCAGATAAGCGTATATCGAATATACATTTAATTGCATCTCTCGCTACTCAATTGCTTACAGATTCATAACCGGCGGCTGCACCAGCATCAGCACTATCGGCAAGGTAATCAAGCTTAATACCGTACTGAAAAAAGTAGCAGAAGAAACTAGTTGTGGTTTGGTGTTGAACTGTACAGACATCAATGTGGTATTGGCTGCTGTCGGCATGGCAGCAAGAACAATTAATATTTTTTTCGCCATCAGGTCTAGCGGCATAAAGTACACCAGCAGCACAGCCCACAAAGGCGATACTATCAATCGGAGTATCAACGCAAAGCTTATTTTGGGCAGTTCAATCTGCTTAATATGTAATGTAGCCAGCTGCATACCCAAAATAAGCATAATAACTGGAATGGAAGAATCTCCTATCATTCCTACAGCCAGCAGTATTTCTTTACTGAGTGGAATATGTAGTATCTGAAATATCAAACCCAACAAAGCACCATGTACAATCGGCATGCGTAAGACTTTTTTCAAAACCGTGCGCTGGCTGATGCCTTCAATATCATTGCTGCCTTTTGCTGCAAAATAAGTGCCTAATGTACTCATAACAAACTGTTGCAGTACCATCAGAATCACAGCGATATCAAAACCGGCACTCCCGAAAAATACCAGAATCACCGGTGTACCGTAGTTTCCATTATTCATAAAACATGATGCCAAAATCAGGGCGCAATTATCCTGATTGCGGTAATGACAAATTTTCGACCACAAATACACCAGCGCAATCAGTCCGATACACAAAATCAATACATAGAAAGCATAATAAGCATAAGCAGAAGTAAGCTGATGGCTGTAAAACGTTTTGAAGGCCAGAAAGGGAGAAAGAATATACAAAGACATTTTCGATAATCCGGCTATATCGAATTTAAGGATTTTCTGACCGATGAATCCAGTAACAAAAATTCCGAAAACCGGTAATAAAATCATCAGAAAATGCATAATATATCCTTACCGATAAACAGATATCGGATTGTCAATATGTCTGAAGAATTTTTAGAAATTCTTAATCTGGCAGCGCTCGTATATAATGGCAGCAATGTGACTATGGTTTAAAACCAGTTAACCAGATAATCTCGCCACAGCGCCAGCACCCATAAAATTGCCAGTAGTAACATGGTTAATAATTGAGCAGCCGATGCTGTATCTTTAGCCCGTTTGGCCAGCGGATGTTTTGCCAACGAAGTATGGTCCACAGCTGCTTCAATAGCCGTATTAAAGAGCTCTACAATCCAGCTTAAAAACGAAGCCATAATTAAAACCATACGCGTCAGGATGCCAAAATCCAATACAAAAACCAGCACAATCAAAATTCCATTTAACCACAACAGCTGACGAAAAGCCGATTCGCTGCAAGCCGCTTTCAAACCAGCCAGAGAGTAACCATAGGCGTTGAATATGCGGCGTATACCGGTTTTACCTTTAATAGTATTGGCATACTGCTTATTATTTTCCGGCATGATAATATTATTGTCCTTTTAAAATCGGATATGGCTGCACAAGATTTATTAAAGCGGGGAACCATATAAACGTGCAGCTTCTTCAACGGCATCGGCAAATATAGCAGCCACATCACAGTCAGTTTGCTTGCTAATTTCTTGAAAACCAGTCGGACTGGTAACATTGATTTCCGTCAGATAATCACCAATCACATCCAGTCCAGCCAGCAGAATACCTCTGCGTACCAGTTCCGGAGCCAACGTTTCAGCAATTTGCCTATCTCGTTCACTCAATGGCTGCGCCACGCCATGGCCACCTGCAGCCAGATTGCCTCGTGTCTCGCCCTGCTGTGGAATACGTGCCAATGCATAGGGAACAACTCGCCCACCAATAATTAATATGCGTTTATCGCCATGAACAATTTCAGGAATATAACGCTGTACCATGATTGTACGGCTGTCTAAACGCATCAGCATTTCCAGAATACTGCTGATATTAGGGTCATTCTGCTGCAAGCGGAAAATCCCCATCCCCCCCATACCATCCAGCGGCTTAATAATGATATCGTGGTACTCATGCAAAAAAGCACGCACATCTGCTGCACGGGTAGTGACCAAAGTCGGAGCAGTAAACTCTGTAAAATCTAAAATAGCTAGTTTTTCATTGAAATCGCGCATAGCCTGCCCGCTGTTATAAACACGGGCACCTTGTTTGGCGGCTAAAGTCAGCAGTTGAGTCGCATATAAATACTGCATATCAAACGGCGGGTCAGTACGCATGATCACTGCATCAAAAATGTTTAGCCGATATTGCTGTTGAGACAAAGGACTAAACCAGCAGTGGTCATGATCATCTCTGGCTTCGGTAAAGCCAAATTCGCTAGCCTCTGCCACAACATATCCTTGCTGCACACTTAACTGACTGGCTAATGTGTGAAACAATGTCCAGCCTCGTGCAGCCATTTCCCGCATCATGGCATAAGTGGTGTCTTTATAAGTTTTGAAGCCAGCCATTGGGTCGGCTATAAACAGGATTTTCATTATATTTACCTACAGATAATTTAACCGGCTCAAAATCTACTTCCAGCCGGTTAAACCAGTACTTTATTTTAATGAACGAATGCCTACTGCTTCACGTACTTCCTCTAGCAGCGGTTTTGCCTGTGCACGCGCTTTTACCGCACCTGCCTGCAAAATATCCTCAATCAATGAGGGCTCTGCCATCAGCTGAGTAAATCGCTCACGCTTTTCAGCCAGCTCTTCATTGATTTTTGTTGCTAGCATTTTTTTAGCTTCGCCCCAAGCCAGACCTTCAGCAAGCATCTGAGTAAAGCTGCTCGTTTCTGTCGGTGTAGAGAAAGCTTTATAAATATCAAACAGGGGGCTTTCATCTGGCTGTTTCGGTTCGCCCGGTTCTTTCAGATTGGTAACAATCTTATTTACCGCTTTCTGCAATTTCTTTTCCGGTTCAAATAATGGAATGGTATTACCGTAACTTTTGCTCATTTTTCGGCCATCCAGACCAACCAATGTTTCCACATTGTCATCTATTTGAGCTTCGGGCAAAGTAAACAAAGGCTTGAAACGATGATTGAAACGGCCTGCTATATCACGCGCCATTTCCAGATGCTGAATCTGATCACGCCCTACCGGTACCTTATCGGCATTAAATATCAGAATATCTGCACTCATGAGCATCGGATAACAGAAAAGCCCCATTTCAATGCCGTGATCTAGGTCCTCCTGCCCTTTTTCAGCATTTTCCTGTACGGCTGCTTTATACGCATGGGCACGGTTCATTAGTCCCTTAGCTGTATTGCAGGTCAGAATCCAGTTCAGTTCCATTACTTCGGGAATATCAGTCTGACGGTAAAAAGTTGTACGCTCAGGATCAAGACCACAGGCCAGCCATGTTGCAGCCACAGCTTTGGTTGATTCGTGAACTTTTTCCGGATCATGACATTTAATTAAAGCATGATAATCAGATAAAAAAAGGAAAGATTCCACATCTGGATTCTGGCTCGCCTGAATAGCCGGACGAATAGCACCCACATAATTACCCAGATGCGGTATGCCGCTGGGTGTAACACCAGTTAAAACGCGCGTTTTTTTCATTATGAATCGTACTTTATGAAATTAATATTATTTTGAAACAAAATTTTCTGCTTACTCTAAATAACGTTGCAGTGAGAAAGTCTGAATGATAGAAGTAAATCAAACCGCTAGCTCAGGCATATTTTCCAGCTCTATAGCTGCAGCCAGCAACGATAATCTGGCCAGCACACCATACACATAAAGACGGACACTTTCACAATCACTGGCCTGACTAACATTCTCTGTCTGCACGATACCCAATTGTTCCCATGGCTGAAATTCGCGTTTGCTAGCAGCATCTTCTTCCGTAATCTCAGTTTCAGGTGAGACAATATTGCAGTGCAATGGCACAAAATGCATCCCCATAGCATTCAGATTTTCGTCTGGTCCGCGTCCCTCATGCACACGGTAAAAGCCACCGATTACAAACCGATCCATCATATAAACCACAGGTTCTGCGGTAGCACCATGCAGTGTTTCGTAAGTATAAATACCTTCCTGCACAATCACTTCACTGACTTCCAGACCTTCTTTGATTTTAGCCATTTTATTGCGTTTTTTACGATTGAGGCCACGCACCTCATCTGCCGAATGAACACTCATCACCCCCATACCATAAGTACCGGCGTCGGCTTTAACAATCACAAAAGGTTTGTCCTGAATGCCCAGTTCATCATATTTATTCTGAATACGTTGTAAGAGACGTTCCACAGTATCTGCCAGACGGTTTTCACCTTCGTGGCTGGCAAAATCTAAACCACTACATACTTCATAATATGGATTAATCGTCCACTCATCTATGCCTGCCAGTTTGGCAAACTCTGCTGCCACCTGATTATATGCATGAAAATGAGTACTTTTTCGCCTCGTGGTCCAGCCCGCTTTTAATGGTGGCAATAGTTTCTGTTCCAGCCCCTGAAGAATATCTGGTACGCCTCCTGACAAATCATTGTTTAGCAAAATCATACAAGGAGTGAAACCATCTGCTAGCTGTAATCGATTACCCTGCCGCAATACAGGCTCGAGTGTAATGTGGTCACCAAGCGCCGTTTCTAGTGTGGTAATCTGAGTAATTTCGGGATTAATTGTACCAATTCGCACATTTAATCCCACATGACGCAATATAGAATAGAGTGCATAAACATTTTGCAGATAAAAAGTATTGCGCGTATGGTTTTCAGGTATCAGCAATACAGACTGTGCTTCTGCACAGGCACGTTCCACTGCATCCTGTGCCGCTACAGAAGCCAAAGGCAAAAAAACAGGATTCAGGTTATTAAAACCACCCGGAAACAGATTCATATCAATACTGGCAAGTTTATATCCGCTGTTACGAATATCCACCGAACCGTAAAAAGGAGCGTGGTGATGTCGCCATTGGGTACGAAACCATGATTCAATCTGCGTCTGTTTGGCTAAAATTGCCCGTTCAAAATTCTGCAATTCCAAGCGATGCGCTGCGGCCACATCAGGTAAACTCATATTTCAGTCCTTTCTACATATATATGCTGCATTACTTAGTGCATATAGTGGTCATTATTATAACAACAAACGCCAGATTAACAGAAAACAGCAACTATAATCGTTTTCACACAGACATTCAGGCCATCTACACTCGCAAAAAATAGACAATAAGTCCAAAAATATTCATTTAATTACATTCAAATCTGAATATTTTATATTTTTAGACAAAATGCTTGTAAATCCTTCTTAACAGTATTAAGATGCTTCACACATAAAACATAACAAAACAAAGCTAGTACAATGAAAGCACAAACCCTGTATGAAAAACTGTGGAATAGCCATATTGTCCAACAACAGGCTGATGGCACAGTTTTACTCTATATCGACCGCCATCTAGTACATGAAGTCACCAGCCCGCAAGCTTTTGAAGGACTGAAGCTGGCTCATCGTCCATTGTGGCGCGAACAAAGTATAGTTGCTACTGCTGATCACAACACCCCTACAGACCACTGGGACAAAGGCATCACCGATCCTATTTCCAAGCTTCAGGTCAATACACTGGATAAAAACATACACGACTTTGGTGTAGAAAAATATTATCCATTCAAAAATATCAATCAGGGTATCGTGCACGTAGTAGGCCCCGAACAAGGCGCCACTTTACCAGGTATGACAGTAGTCTGCGGAGATTCACACACGTCCACCCATGGTGCTTTTGGTGCGCTGGCTCATGGCATCGGTACATCAGAAGTAGAACACGTCATGGCCACACAGTGTATTACTGCCAAAAAATCAAAAACCATGCTGATTGAAATTACCGGCACGCTAAAACCTTGTATAACCGCCAAAGATATTGCTTTATATATTATTGGCCAGATAGGTACTGCCGGAGGCACTGGTTATGCAATTGAATTCGGCGGTGAAGCAATCCGCAATTTATCAATGGAAGGTCGAATGACCCTTTGCAACATGGCCATCGAAGCAGGAGCCCGTTCAGGCCTTGTAGCAGTTGACCAAACCACAATCGATTACATCAAAGATCGCCATTTCGCACCTAAACGTGAATTATGGGAGCAGGCTGTTAGTTACTGGAAAACACTGGTCTCAGATGCTGGAGCCAGCTTTGATAAAACATATCATTTTAATGCGGAGGACATCGAACCACAGGTTACATGGGGAACCTCACCAGAAATGGTAATTGCAGTAAATCAACAAGTGCCCGACCCTGACGCAGAAACGGATCCAGTAAAACGGGAGGGTATGCAGCGGGCACTGCAATATATGGGCTTAACTGCCGGTACACCAGTCAATGAAATTCCAGTTGATGTTGTATTTATTGGTTCATGCACCAACGGAAGAATTGAAGATTTACGCATTGCTGCCCAAGTAGCGAAAGGACGACATAAGGCAGATAATGTTAATCGGGTATTAATAGTACCCGGCTCAGGAAGAGTCAAACAACAAGCTGAAGCAGAAGGGCTGGATAAAATTTTTACAGCCGCAGGTTTTGAGTGGCGTGAACCAGGCTGCTCAATGTGCTTGGCTATGAATGCAGATCGATTACAGCCACATGAACGTTGTGCTTCAACTTCCAATCGTAACTTTGAGGGCCGTCAAGGGAACGGCGGTCGCACTCATCTGGTCAGCCCTGCCATGGCAGCAGCTGCAGCAGTCACTGGCCATTTTACTGATGTGCGACACATATAAAGTGAATAACTTGCAGTTTTAAGCCAGCAAGTGCATGATAAGCATGTAGTTCTGATTGAATGTGTTAATTATTATCTTTGTTGAAGGAGTAAAGCATGAAAAAAATGTTGTTAATTGCTGCAATGGTTATGGCTGTACTCTCTGGTTGTCACACAATTCATGGCGTAGGACAAGACGTCCGTGCTGGGGGTCAGCATCTGTCCAACGCAGCTAGTCGATAATATTACAAGGATAAAACCATGAAAAAACTGATGCTCTTAAGCGTTGCCATTGTTGGTTTTCTGGCTGGTTGTCATACAGTTTCCGGCGTTGGTCGTGATATTTCTGCCGGTGGTCAGGCAGTAAGTAATGCTTCAGACAACGTACGCTCAGAAATGTAACTGCATGCAAGCCCGACAGGGCTTGCACTAAATTCAATCATTAACTACACACATACTGAATCACCCGCATGAAATCTTTTACAACTCTTACGGCTCTGGTAGCACCGCTTGACCGCGCTAATGTAGACACAGATGCCATTATTCCTAAACAATTTTTAAAATCAATCAAACGCAGTGGTTTCGGCCCAAATGCTTTTGATGAGTGGCGTTATCTTGATCACGGTGAACCGGGTATGGACAACAGCAAACGTCCCTTGAATCCGGATTTTGTACTCAATCAGCCACGTTATCAGGGTGCACACATTCTGCTGACCCGTAAGAATTTTGGTTGTGGTTCAAGCCGCGAACACGCACCATGGGCTCTAGATGATTACGGTTTTCGTGCCATCATTGCACCATCTTTTGCAGATATTTTTTTCAACAACTGCTATAAAAACGGTCTATTACCTATAATTTTGCCCGAAGAAGTAGTGGATCAACTTTTTCATGAAGTTACTTCTCATGAAGGCTATCAGCTCAGCATCAATCTGCCCGAACAAACCGTTACCACACCCAGCGGTCATCATTACTATTTCGAGATCACCGAACACCGCAAACATTGTCTTCTCAATGGTCTGGATGAAATCGGTCTGACCTTGCAACATGCGGATGCTATAAAAGCCTATGAAAGCAGCCACAAACAACAGCAACCATGGCTGTATCAGTCCTGACCCCATTGAAACCTGTTTCGTTTTCTTACACTAAAAATAAATTATTACTGAGTGCCAATCAGTGGCAGTCAGACAACATTCAGAAAGAATAAAATGAGTAAACACCTTGCTATTCTTCCGGGGGATGGAATCGGTCCGGAAATTATTGCTCAGGCCGTCCGTGTTTTAGACAAACTGATTGCAGAAGGACTAGATGTAGATTATCAATATGCTCCATTAGGGGGAGCTGCCTATGATGAATACGGCCATCCTTATCCAGAATTTACTCAAAAAATCTGCCGCGCTGCAGACGCAGTGTTGCTTGGTGCAGTCGGTGGTCCACAGTACGACAGCCTTGAACGCCCACTGCGTCCCGAACGCGGACTACTTGCCATCCGAAAAGATCTCAACTTATTTGGCAATCTACGTCCAGCCATACTCTATCCTGAGCTGGCCAATGCTTCTACCCTAAAACCAGAAGTAGTATCTGGTCTAAATATTTTGATTGTGCGTGAACTAACCGGCGATATCTATTTTGGCGAACCACGCGGCATTCATACCTTGCCAAATGGCGAACGCGAAGGTATTAACACCATGCGTTACAGCGAAAGTGAAATTCGCCGTATCGGTAAGATTGCCTTTGAGGCAGCACAAAAACGCAATAAAAAACTTTGTTCAGTAGATAAGGCCAATGTATTGGAAACTACCGAGTTGTGGCGTGAAATCATGACCGATATGAATAAAGATTACCCTGATGTCAGCCTTAGCCACATGTATGTCGACAATGCAGCCATGCAACTTGTAAAAGCACCTAAGCAATTTGACGTTATTGTAACGGGTAACATATTTGGTGACATTCTTTCCGATCAAGCTTCTATGCTGTCTGGTTCCATAGGTATGCTCCCTTCAGCATCGCTCAACGAAACAGGTAAAGGCATGTATGAACCGTCACATGGTTCTGCACCCGATATTGCTGGCAAAAATTTGGCCAATCCACTTGCCACCATACTTTCACTAGCCATGCTGATGCGTTACAGCCTAAATAATGAGCAAGCCGCATTTAGAATCGAACAAGCAGTAGGCAAAGTATTGGCACAAGGGCTACGTACTGGTGACATCTATGAAGAAGGTTGCCAGCGTGTTTCATGTAGCCAAATGGGTGATGCTGTACTGGCTGCACTATAAGTCAATTGCACAAGCGCTTCAAATTACGTATATTTAACTTAACAGAGCATCCCAACCCTCTGTTAAGTTATTTTTTGTACAGCTGTTTTCTTTACTGAAATCGAATATCTTGAGCTATCGTTTAATACAACCAGCGCAACATCAAACTACAGACCTGCCTGTCGGCAGCTTGCCCGCACATCATGTTGGCTGTCCTTGCTGCGGCTTGTCATTAACCATTCCTGCTCTAATACCTGGTGAATCTGCCGAATGTCCGCGCTGCCAGCAGCGACTGGTTCGCATAGAAACCCACCCTCTTGATACTCCAATAGCATTTGCCATCGCCTCACTAATCATCATGACAATTGTATATACACAACTGTACATGACTATCGACATGCTTGGCATTCATGTTGACCTTACCATTCCCTATATAATGGGTACTTTAGCCCAGCAGGACTATTCAATACTGGCAGAAGTAATGTTTTTTCTCACTTTTGGTTCACCAGTTCTGTTTCTACTGCTGTGCCTATACGTATATACCGGACTGCGTTATCAGCAAGTTCTACCTGGTATGCTGTACGCCACAAGAACACTAGTACGCCTGCGTCATTGGATTATGATAGACGTGTTTTATATAGCCACACTGGTGTCATACATTAAAATCAGTGCCATGGCACAAATGCATTTTGGGTTGGCATTCTGGTTTATGATGGTTTTAGCTATTCTACTGATTCGCACTTCTCAAGGCGTACCTGAACATTGGATTTTTTATCAGATACAGAGACTTACCGGAAACGATCCTACCAGACAAATCTACAGCGACCACACCATTAATTGCAATTACTGCTTGTTTGAACAACCAGATACCCAAAATGTCTGCGGTGTGTGTGGCTCTTATCTGAGCCGGCGCAAACCTCTCAGCCTCAGTATCAGCATGTCCTTTTTATTGGCTGCCATTATTTTTTATATTCCGGCCAATTTATTACCAATGATGATCACTCGTTCTCCAGGTACCAATCTTGCCAGCACCATTCTTGATGGTATCGAATACATGTGGAGTGATGGAGATGTATTTATCGCCGTCGTGATATTCAGTGCCAGTATGGCCATTCCTGTGCTTAAAATCATTTCTATGCTGATACTGCTCTATTCTGCAGCCTATCACCCGCTGATGTCCCCTCGCCGTTTAACCATTCTATATCGCATTACTGAATCAATTGGACGCTGGTCTATGATAGATATCTTTGTAGTAATCATACTGATGTCCGCATTCTCTACACCACTTGCCCACGTAGCGCCGGGTTCAGCTACCATATATTTCTGCGGCGTAGTAATCCTGACCATGGTCTCGGCACTTAGTTTCGATCCACGCTTAATCTGGGATGAGCAAAACAACAAGCCCAGCATCAAAACAGCGCAATAAGGCATACATCATGAGCCAAACCGAAAACGAAAACGAAACAACGCAAACTACAGCAATTGTAAAGCATAAACCTCCATTCAATGTACTGGTATGGATTATTCCTGCCCTAGCCTTACTCACTGGCGCATGGCTACTCATACAACATCTTCGCCATACAGGACCGGAAATTACCTTATATATCAATGATGCTGATGGAATTGCAATCAACTCAACAGAAATTAAAGTATTAAATGTTACGGTAGGCAAAGTCACATCAATCAGCATCAGTCCGGATGAAAAAGGTGTACAAATCAAAGCCAAAATGAATGCCGATGTCAAAAATATGCTGCGTAAAGATACACAGTTTTGGATAGTCAAACCACGCATCGACCAAAGCGGCATCACCGGCCTGAACACGTTGGTATCCGGTTCCTATATTGCCTTTACGCCTGGGCACAGCAAAGAAAAAGCTGAAACGTTTACCGTAGCAGATTTACCACCTGTTAGCGCCATTTCTCAGAGCGGAATCCGTCTGCGCCTTAAGGGTCACAGTGACAAACTGCTTACCCCCGGTAGCCCTGTTTTATATGGTGATATCAGTGCCGGCCAGATAGAAAAGGCCTATTTTGATCCCAAAGACAACAACGTTCACTACCAAATATATATCAACAGCCCTTACGACAGCCTTATTGGTGATAAAGTCAAATTTTGGCTCCAAACCGGTGTTCAGGTTACCGCATCTGGCGGCGGCGTCCATATCGACTCAGCACCATTACCTGCTCTTTTATCCGGTGCCATCGTATTTAAAACTATGTTTGAAGGCAAAGGTACACCTGTAGGCAATAATACAGAATTTACTCTATACAACAGCGAACGAGAACTAGACAACCTGCCTACCAAACGCGCCCAATATTACGTTGTTTTCTTCCAGCAATCCGTACGTGGCTTAAGTGTCGGGGCTCCTGTAGAGTATCAAGGTATTAATATTGGTTCCGTTGCCGACGTACCCTATTTTGCACTCAATGACAGCCATAAACTCTTTCAGCATGGCTGGGTACCCGTCCGGCTGCGTATCGAACCCGGGCGCATGGAAATTAATGCCAGTAAACAAGATGACAAAATCTGGCAGCAGCAAATTCAGCAGGCCCTTAATCACGGTCTTTCTGCCTCGCTAGAAAAAGACAACTTAATCACCGGTAATCAATACATCAGCCTCACACAGGCTCAACCGGGAGAAACGCTGCTCAAACCGCTCACACACTATCAGGGTTACACCGTTATCGGCAGCAATCGAACCGGATTAGATATGATTCAGAATCAACTTTCTGCCTTATTGACAAAACTCAATAACCTACCGATAGAACATTCCATGAAACAGCTGGACAGCACACTAGCACAGCTAAAAACCACACTAGCCACCGCAGACAAACTGCTGGCACAGAATAAAACCCAGCAACTACCAGCAGAGCTTACCGCTACCTTGAAAGAATTGCGCACCACTCTGCAAGGTGTTTCCAGCACATCCCCACTTTATGGTGATATTCAGCAAACCCTGAAAAGTATAGATACAACTCTTAAAGAAGCACAGCCAACTTTGAAAACCCTCAGACAGCAACCAAACGCCCTTATCTTCAACCGTCGCGGTCATGATCCTGAACCTAAAGGAGCCAGATAATGAAAATCATACTATCACTTGTATGCACTGCTGCTCTGACCCTCACCGCGTGTGCTGGCACACCAGTGACCTATTATCAACTACCAGGCAGCAATTATCAGTTGCCCACCACAAGCCAGCGAATACCGGTACAGATAAAAGTTGTTCTGGCAGAACGACTCAATCAAGGTAATCTAGTGTATCAAGATACTCCAACCACCCTTCAATTTGCGCAGACACATTTATGGGCAGACGACTTGAGCAACGAAATCAAACTGGTTCTGGCTAATGAACTAAACAAAAAAAGCGTGCGATATTGGTTTACACCAGAAAACAAAACCAAAGCCACACTCACCGTATATATCCAATCTTTTCAGGGTAGCTATGATGGCTATATAAACATCAATGGTTACAGCAGCTGGCAGGGAGCAACTGAAAACAACAAAAATTTCAATATCCATATTCCGCAGCAAGGTAATGGCTACAGCAACATGGTTAATGCACTAGCACAGGGACTATCTAACGTAGCACAAACCATTGCCCCTGCTGACTAAACTTATTTTCTCTTATCATCCGCACAAATTCGGCCAGTAAAACTATTGTTTAACTGGCCGAAATGCTAAATCGATTGTTTAAAAACATTGACTACACTAAATTCATATTATCTATAACTTCAGTTAGAGCAAACCACAGAATGTCAACCGATGGTATAACTGAAAAATTAAATTAAAAAATTTCTGCGAAAGAAAATCAGTCTATTTAAAGCATCAAACAATTTCATCGCCAGACAAGAAGAAAGATTTATAATAAAACACTTATTTCCTTTGAAAAAAAGCCATGAAACCTTTTATCGTTTCACAGATAGCCTGCTTCTTACTTTGTGCGTGTAGCATAGGAGTGCCTTCCAACGTCGCCATAGGTATAGGCGGAGGTAATCATAATTTCGGACTAGGCACCTCAATATATTTTCCTATTAAAACCAAACCAATACCTGCAGAACCGCCTGCCATAGCAGGTACCGAAAAAAGCAGCCCTCCTACTGCCACTCCATCTGCTTCAAACAAGAAACAACCAGCAAGATAGCCTGTTTGGCACTACTGGCATTGAACTTAACAATCAATAAAACATAAACAAAATACCAAAGAGATAGACACCGCAAACTCAAAAAACACTTCCAAATCATGTAAATTCATAACAACATCAATACCTATGCCACAAAAACAAAATAGCTTTTAGACAAATTATGCCTAAACCGTATAAACCGTGCTAAACTCAACAGCAACTTAAATTAATTACTCAAAAATCAGAGTAAAACCTATGGCTGGCAATACTTTCGGGCAAATTTTTACTGTTACCACCTTTGGTGAAAGCCATGGTGCCGCACTTGGTTGCGTGATAGATGGGTGTCCGCCTGGAATGAACCTAAGTGAATTTGATATTCAGCAAGATCTAGACAGACGCAAACCGGGCACTAGCCGCCATGTTACTCAGCGTCGTGAAGAAGATACTGTCGAAATACTTTCTGGTATATTTGAGGGCAAAACCACTGGTACACCAATCGGATTATTAATCAGAAACACCGATCAGCGTAGTAAAGATTATGGCGCAATTGCCCAAAGCTTTCGCCCCGGACATGCTGACTACACTTACTGGCACAAATACGGTATTCGCGATTTTCGTGGTGGTGGGCGTAGCTCGGCTCGCGAAACTGCCGCTCGAGTCGCTGCTGGTGCCATTGCAAAAAAATGGCTACGCGAACATTATCAAACTGAAATCGTTGCCTATATTACCCAAATTGGCGAAAAAAAAATACCATTCGAAAACGAAAGTTTTATAAACAACAATCCCTTTTTCGCTGCCAATCAGAGCCAGATTGAAGAACTGGAACAATACATGGACAGCATCCGCAAAGCCTGCGACTCTATCGGAGCTAAACTGCATGTTACTGCCCGTAATGTTCCAGTAGGTTTAGGCGAACCTGTATTTGATCGACTGGATGCCGATATAGCCCATGCCATGATGAGCATCAACGCTGTAAAAGGTGTTGAAATCGGAGCCGGATTTGAAAGTATTTGCCAAAAAGGCAGCGAACATGGAGACGAACTGACACCAGAAGGCTTTCTATCCAACAATGCTGGCGGTATACTGGGCGGAATTAGCAGTGGCCAAGATATTCACATTAATCTAGCCATCAAGCCTACCAGCAGCATCGCCACACCGCGACACTCTATCGACATTCATGGTCAACCAGTTATACTCGCCACCCATGGTCGCCATGATCCGTGTGTAGGTTTACGCGCCGCGCCGATTGCTGAAGCTATGCTTGCACTGGTATTGATAGATCATGCATTACGCCATCGAGCCCAGAATGCGGATATACAGGTAAATACACCAAATATTGCCCATCATAACCAATAGCCCACCAATATCTAGATGTAATTTTTATAGCCATCCATACATGTAATGAACTGAATCATCAACTGATTAATTCCAATTACTAAAGTGGCCGTAAACAACAAGGAAGTAACTATATGAGTCAAGAAACCGCTTTGGGTGCAGCCCTCAAATCAGCTGTACAAACCATGAGCAAGAAAAAACAAACTGATATGATTGCCGAACATATCTACCGTAAGTACGACGTATTCAAACATTTCAAACCATTGGCAATTGGTATTGATCAGGACTTAATCACAGCACTGCCACAATATGATCCAGCATTGATTGCGCGTGTACTAGCTAATCACTGTCGCCGGCCACGTTATATCAAATCTTTGGCACGCGGCGGTAAACGCTTTGACCTGAATAACCGCTTTAAAGGTGAAGTTTCACCAGAAGAACAAGCCATTGCTAAGCAACATCCCTCGATGCAAACAGCCAAACCAGCCACAGACAATACTTCAATTACTGAAAAAGAAGTTCTAGAACCTGGCCAAAGTATCGATAGCGAACAAACACAAAACTAATACTCCATATTTAACACACGAGCTTCATGCTCGTGTTTTCATATTATGCTCTTCGATAGCCACTGCCACCTTAACCATAGCCCACTTATTGAGAACCTAACTCAAGTGCTGCAGCTGGCTGCCGAAAAAAACATCAGCCACTTCCTCGTGCCAGCAACCAATCCTGACGACTGGATAGCCTCCCTTAATTTGGCACAATCTCAACCTTACATATACGCAGCAATCGGCATTCATCCATGGTATTTAGACAGCTTTAGCGATACTGCAATCGACAATCTGGAAAAATTGCTGCTTCAGCATTCACAAGCCTTAATTGGCGAAATCGGACTTGATTATGTTCATGCTGAAAATATAAATGATAAAAACCAACAAATTAACTGTTTCGAAGCCCAATTACAATTGGCCAAAACAACTCAGCGACCAACAATCATTCATCATGTACATGCTACAGCTGACTGTTTGCGCAGCATTAAACGCTGTGGTTTTACTAATGGAGGTATTGCACATGCATTTTCTGGAAGCATAGAAGAAGCACAGGCATGGATTAAACAGGGTTTTCTAATTGGTGCCGGTTCTCTGCTTTTGCGCCCACAGGCTAAAAAAATACGCCAAATCGCCACATTGCTTCCTTTACAACATCTGGTCATCGAAACAGATGCACCCTATATGTCCCCTAACCCTCAACACAGCAACAGTCCTGAGCATTTACTTCAGATAGCTAAAATCATAGCCAACTTGCGTAACATGCATTGGCAGGATATCGCCACTATCACCACTCAAAATATGTTTAAATTATTAAATATAAATTAAACTTTTATTTACAAAGATAATGTATTTAATCACTCATCTGGTACAGCCAGATCTTACTTAAATGCAATGAATTATAATTTCCAAACATGCTACACCCCGATTCCTCTGTAATTTTATGCATTTATCATTTAAATAAAGAACCCGCAGATAAACTAAATCATTTAAAAATAAACAAGGGGGAAATCTCCCCCTTGTTTAACTAAAATACTCAGATTAAAAATTGACTTGTGCACTGATATTATAGCGGCGTCCATCCAAAGTACGGCCATAATCTTGCTGATCAACTCTTTTATCAAAAATATTATAAATCCCACCACTCAGAATCAAATCTTTCCGAGGTTTATATACCAGACCAGTATCCACAAAACCATAAGAAGGCTTACCAATCGCCATAGAAGTACGTGATAAATAATCTGAAGTACGACTGCGGAAATTCCAGCGCGCCCAACTAGAAAATTTTGTATTCGCATTCCAATTCAGCGTGGTATTGAACATATGTTTCGGCATCTCATTTAGCGGTTTACCACTAAACTGCCCACTTTTTTGCTCACTCCGAGTAAAAGTATAATTGGCAGACCAATCTACTTTAGGCGTAACTTTCCAGCCAAAAGTTGCCTCAATACCGCGCAAGAGCGCCTTATCCACATTTTCACGCTGACTTATGAAATCAAAATACTCATTTCGCCATGAGCAAGCATTTGAACCAACCTTGCCCTGACAAGTACGTACTTCTGTTATTTTATTTTTAAATTTAGTGTGATAAGCAGTCACCCCGCCGGACAAATTACGGTTATTATCCCAATTAAAACTGATTTCAAAATTATCTGATTTTTCTGGTTTCAATTTAGAATTACCCACAATCATCCCATTAGAATAACCACCACCAGTTGCCTGTCCCCAGCCATCTGACGCAGCGCGTAACGCCGGCGCCTTGTAGCCACGGGAATATCCTCCTTTAATTGTCCATTTTTCATTCGGCGTCCATACCCCATACAACTTCGGTGTTAACTCCGAACCATAATTTTCATCATGATCAAGACGTGCCGCACCAGTTAAAGCAAAAGTTGGCACAATACGCCACTCATCCTGACCAAAAACTGCCCAAGAATCACGCTCTAGTTTTGTTAACCTTCGTCCATTAATAATCAACTGATTACCGGAATCATTAAGCTGCTCTCGCTGCCATCTGCCACCAATACTTAGCGTATGCCGATGCAAGCGAAACTGAGTTTGCGTATTGAAAATAGTATTTTTTTCATGCATATCACGAGACGGGTTATCATTTTCCTCTCGCTGGACATATGATTGAGTATCAATATTTTCATAATATCCACGATGAGTGACACTATATTGATTACGGTCATACAGCGTATAGTCATCAGTTGGTTTAGCTCCGCGTCGCGGAGTCGGATCGATCGTTTTACCGACCTTACCATTACGATTCTGCAAACTGCGGCTGACTTCAAAATCAACCGTGTTATTATCATCAGGCGTCCAAGACAGCACCAAATCACCATTGCGCATACGCTGTTCTTTATAGCCACCAATAAACTTATCCTCATCCCGATGAGAATATCCTGCATTAGCTCTAATGCCCAGACGCTCTTTAATCAAAGGACCGGAAACATACACACTACTTTGCAATATATTGCCACTATTACTGTGCTGCTGAATCGTACCATCTGCTTTCACTGATCCTGTCCAGTCAGCAGCCGTTTTTTTCGTAATAATATTAATTACACCACCCATCGCATCAGAACCATATAAAGCCGAAGCCGGTCCCCGAATCACTTCTATTCGCTGAATTGCAGATATGGGCGGCATCCAACCCTGTTCAATCCCAGGCCCATCAGAATTCGGGCGAACACCACGCGAATTTACACGCTTACCATCTATCAGCAACATCGTATACGCCCCAGACATACCCCTGATACTAATGTCCTTAGTACTGCCGCCACCGGTTATCACCACGCCCGGAACATCTTGCAAAGCATCAGTCACATCATGGTACTCTTTAGTTTCCAGCTCCTTAGCATTAATTACTGTAATTGAAGCTGCAGCATTTTTTGCCTGTTGCTTAAAACCAGATGCAGTCACCACTACATCAGCCAAATCCGCCTCCGCGGCATATAATGGAGAAACCAAAGTAGGCAGAAGCGCCAGCGAAAAAGAATGATGGACTAGTTTGCGCATACAAAAAATAGACTCCTGAAAATGATCACGCCAAAAAAACGCTTAAACTAAAGCGTTACATTTACATAATGATAATAATAATCATTATGTAATTTAACATAAATAAACAATAAAAGCATTAAATTTATTGACAAATCATCAATCAGAGCTACATCAAAGAAAGCAAGAATGACTATTTCAGCCTTAATGAGCGCAATTAGAAAGGCAGCCCAGCCCAGAAGATTCGATATTTCTATCTAAAACAAATCAGTTTTATTTATCTAAATGAGAACAAATAAAAAATCCCTGAATAAATCAGGGATTTTTCAAAAATGGCGGAGAGTAAGGGATTCGAACCCTTGATACAGGTTTTGCCCGTATACTCCCTTAGCAGGGGAGCGCCTTCGACCACTCGGCCAACTCTCCGTAGAGAAGTGCGAACTATACCCAATCGATGCTTTACTGTCAAACAATATTCACGGCAAAACAGCCAGAAATATTAGAACAATTTCTAACACACTAACAGTAAAAGATATTTTCTTTTCGATAAAATCTATCATCAGCTTCATAATTTTATTACATAAAGCAAATACCTCCATAACATAGACAATTCCAGCAAAGCATCCATATCAAGCTAAAACTATCCCATTACAAATAGCAAAAACAGTATATTGTATTAACATAGCTACACGCTTAAAGGGTCAAAATTTGCTGCACTATACAAAAAAATGCTTTCCAAATTTCAGCCTGTCTTATCCAAGTGTAAATTACCCTGTTCTCATACCAAGGCTTCGGTATAATACCAAGCTTAATTACCTTAACCTGCTAATCATTGACAGGCCTGTTGTTTGTACAATTTATCGCACAACAATACAAAAATTTAAAAAATCTGGAGACTTGCATGAGTGCAATCATTGACATCTTTGCGCGTGAAATACTCGATTCACGTGGTAACCCAACAGTTGAATGTGATGTTTTACTAGAATCAGGCGTAATGGGCAGAGCCGCAGTACCGTCTGGTGCTTCAACCGGCGAAAAAGAAGCATTGGAACTGCGTGACGGAGACAAACAGCGTTATCTTGGTAAAGGTGTATTACACGCTGTAGAAAATGTTAATAATGAGATTGCACAAGCATTAATTGGCATCGATGCCAGCGAACAAAGCTACATTGATCAGATTATGATTGATTTGGATGGTACCGAAAATAAGGGTCGTCTTGGAGCCAATGCTACTCTCGCCGTATCACTGGCTGTCGCCCGCGCCGCTGCAGAAGATGCTGGTTTACCTTTATACAGATACATCGGTGGAGCCGGACCCATGTCTATGCCCGTGCCCATGATGAATGTTATTAATGGAGGTGCACATGCCAACAACAGTTTGGATATTCAAGAATTCATGATTATGCCGGTAGGTGCAGAATCTTTCCGTCAAGCTCTGCAATGCGGTGCAGAAGTTTTCCACCAGCTGAAAAAACTATGCAACGACAAAGGAATGTCTACTTGCGTTGGTGATGAAGGCGGCTTCGCACCCGATCTGTCCAGCCATGAAGAAGCAATCAAACTGATACTGTCTGCAGTAGAAGCCGCAGGCTATGAACCCGGCAAAGACATCGTTCTGGCTTTAGATTGTGCATCTAGTGAATTCTATAAAGATGGACATTACCAATTAACAGCAGAAGGACTGAACCTGACCAGTGCGCAATTTGCAGATTATCTTACAGAACTGGTGAACAAATATCCGATTGTCTCAATCGAAGATGGTATGAGTGAACACGATTGGGATGGCTGGAAATTATTAACAGAGCGATTGGGCAAAAAAGTACAGTTGGTAGGCGATGATTTATTTGTCACCAATCCCGCCATTTTAAGCGAAGGCATTGCTCAGGGACTAGCTAATTCATTACTCGTTAAAGTTAACCAGATTGGTACCTTATCAGAAACACTAAAAGCTGTAGATCTGGCGAAACGTTCAGGCTATACCAGTGTAATGAGCCATCGTTCAGGTGAAACTGAAGACAGCACCATTGCTGATTTAGCCGTGGGTACCAACTGCATGCAAATTAAAACTGGGTCCCTGTCACGCTCCGATCGAATCGCCAAATATAATCAATTGCTGCGAATTGAAGAAGAACTAGGTAGCGCTGCTTATTATCCAGGTAAAAAAGCCTTTTATCAGCTGGGCTAAAACGGATGTAGGCAAAACTGATAGGCAAATAAGATGAAGTGGGTAACCTGGGTACTGTTATTGGCACTGGCCAGTTTGCAATATGACCTGTGGATGGGACATGGCGGCTGGCAAGACATGTGGAAACTGGAAAAAAGTGTTATTGCGCAAAATTCCAGTAATGAAGCATTGATACAACGCAATCGTGCCCTCACTGCTGAAGTTAAAGATCTTGCTGATGGAAAAGATGCAATCAACGAAATGGCTCGCGATAAACTTGGATATATACAAGAAGGCGAAGTATTTTACCGCTTTGTACCCTCTGGAACGCTCACAACCATAACTGATACATCAGCCACCATACCCACAAGATGACATGCCAATAATTACCCAGATAAACAGCTTTCATTAATGAAAGCTGTTTTTATTCACAGATATGATATGTCATTCAATTTTTATCCATTCGAAATTTCATATTACAAAATTCAGTTGCATACCTACGACAGCTACTGGCCATTTCAGGTCGATATCAAAGCATAAAGCGGTAATATAGATAGCCAGTATATTTAACCATCAGTATGATGTTATAGATCATAGGCGCACGTTGCATATAAGTAGGAAATAAAAAGGCAGATAAATGATATCTATTCAGAAAACAAGTTACGGTCTCAAAGTTGTATTACATAACGACTTTACACTTAAAGACTTCAATCAACTGGAAGAAGCATTATTATCAGCCATTAATCAAAAACAACAGCCTGATTTATTGCTGGATTTGAGCCAAATGAAAGACTTTACCATCGATATGGCTCTAGAACATCTACGATTTTTACGCCAACATGCACATGACTTCGGCCGTACCGCTATCGTTGTTGAAGACATATGGATTCGGCTTGGTGCACGTTTTGCCAACCTATTGACTTTACAACACCCAAAATACTTTAGTGAAATCGAACCAGCACAAAGATGGCTAGAACAGAATGCTCAAACCACAACTGTTATTGGTAACAATCATTAAATGCATCAATTTAAATTGATATATTCTACTTTTACCAAATAAACCTATTCCAAAAATAATAAAATATTTAGCATAATTAATCACAATAGGTTTATCCAATTAGAAATGGTCTGAGCAAGTACTTCCGGTTGCTCCAAGGGAATCATATGCCCGCAATTGTTAATGACTTTAAGGCTGGCCTGTGGTATGAATTCCTGCAACTCTTGTGCCTCATTCAAAGAGCGCATCTGATCCTGTGCTGCAGCAATAACCAGAGTTGGACAAGAAATTTTCTGGTCAGTTGGCGTTGCCCGATTGAGCAGCGACTGTCGTTTTAAAACCTCAAATCCCAAACGTGCACTCATACCACGAATACGAGCAATTAAATCCATATTATTCTGATTATCCGGACGCAAAGTCTGCATAATGGCTTTGTTTCCTAATCCTCGAAAATGTAAATGTTGCTGAATCTCTAATGTATTCAGCTTAGCTTTATGCTGCTCAGGAGTATCTTCACGTAATGACGATGCGATTAACACCAGAGCGGCAACCCGTTGCGGATATCTTGCAGCTAAAGCCCTTGCGACAAATCCTCCCAGAGAAAAACCGATTAGTACAAACCGTTTCGGTGCAAAAGCAGCTATATTCTCCGCCATAGTTTCAATATTTTCACCCTTGGACAAGGAAGCACAGCATACAGATTGAGAAACAGGTAAACAAGATTTCATCTCATCCCATAATGTTTCATCCAGCATAAAGCCGGGAATACATACCCAGGGTAAAAAGCCTTGGTCGGACATTTTATAATTCACCATCAAAAAAATTATTTTTACAAATTAAATATCAGCTTAATTTCTACTCTGCCCACTAACAAATCAAAACAGGTTTTTTGTATTCTGCACATAAATAAAAATATAGTAGGCTTAATATATCAGTATTCTATATCAACTCAAGCTAAAGCATTTAAAGCAAAAACAGCGAGCCATTTTTCAAGATAACAATCATCAATTGTCTCTATTTCTCTAGCAAGTAGAAATACCTTCACAAATACTCACTTTAGTAAGTATTTAGTATTTTCAACCAACGCTATCATCAATCACTGCGCCCTACACATGCAAAAAATTTCTCAACCACATCCTCTGAACAATAAACATTATGCCATCCTGCATAAATACAATACATATAAATATATCCGTAACTTAAACCTCATCATTCATAGCAAAATTGACTTGACGCAGCACATATCGCAAAATTAAACATTCATTAACATTATTAATTGATTGAGAGGAAATCATGACCCAAAATTTTATTTTAACCAGTTCCGAATTTAAAAATGGCGATACCGTTGATTCCTCCTATCAAAGTGACCGAGATAATCAGTCGCCAGCATTAGCATGGCAGAATGCACCGGCCGGAACCAAAAGTTTTGCAATTCAATGTCATGATCCGGATGCACCAACTGGAGGTGCAGGCTGGTGGCACTGGATGGCAGTCAATCTTCCTAAAGACATAACCGAATTACAACGTAATGCCGGAGCAGCAGATGGGCAAAATCTTCCCTTAGGTGCACAGCAACTACGTAATGACACAGGAACCTTGGGTTATTCAGGATTCTACCCACCGGAAGGCACTCCGCCCCATCGTTATATTTTTACCGTTTATGCTTTAGATACCAATAAAATTGATTTGCCGACGGATGTAACTACCAGTTGTGCAGGTTTTATAATCAACAGCCATGCTATTGCTCAAGCTTCGATTACTATTTACTACGGTCGATGATTAATTCAATAATATTAATTTATCACCAAATATAAAAAAGGTTGGCCTTCAAAGACCAACCTTTTATTCATAATTTTTCTTCAATCTTCTATGGGTTTTTCTTTTGCTACCGTATCTATCAGATGCGAAATACTCATACCCCGTTCAAGAGAATCGTCATAAATAAAAGTCAATTCAGGTGTTCGGAAAAGAGTAATTCGCCGCGCCAGCTCACTGCGCAAATAGCCTCTAGCATGTTCTAAAGCTTCTTCAGTAACAGCACGTGTAGCGTCATCCAGCACCGTATAATAAATAGTAGCGTGGCTATAATCACGAGTTACTTCAACTTCATTAATCGTAATAAAACCGGCTCTCGGGTCTTTCAGCCCCACACGTACCAAATTGGCCAACTCACGCATAATTTGCTCTTTGACACGATCCTGACGTGCATAACCGCGTTGTGGTTTGCGCATAATCATTCCTTTCTATGAAAAGGCAAAGAATACAGGCAGCCCAAAATATCCTTTTAGGCTGCCTGTTAATGCTCATTATCTTCAAAGTTTACGGGCAACCTCAACCACTTCAAATGCTTCCAGCTGATCACCTTCCATAATGTCATTATAGTTTTTCAGCATCAAACCACATTCAAAGCCCTGCCGTACTTCTTTAACGTCGTCTTTGAAACGTTTTAATGAAGCCAGTTCGCCAGTATGAACAACCACATTATTACGAATCAAGCGTACATGCGAGTCGCGCTTAATTAAACCATCCGTAACCATACAACCAGCAATATTGCCTACCTTAGATACCGTAATAACCTGACGGATTTCTACCGTACCGATTACATTTTCTTTCTGCTCAGGTGCCAACATGCCACTCAAAGCAGCTTTCACATCATCAATAGCATCATAGATAATGTTGTAATAGCGGATTTCAATACCTTCATGCTCAGCCAGCTTGCGTGCAGTAGCATCAGCACGGACATTAAAGCCAATAATCACAGCACCGGATGCAATCGCCAAATTAACATCAGATTCGCTTACACCACCTACACCACTATGCAATACATCTACACGTACTTCATTAGTAGATAGTTTACGCAAGCTTCCAGCCAAAGCCTCATACGAACCCTGTACATCGGCTTTAATGATAATCGGCAGACTTTGTGCCTGATTTTCACCCATGTTATTAAACATGTTTTCCAGTTTGGCTGCCTGTTGCTTGGCTAAGCGTACATCGCGGTATTTACCCTGACGGAACAATGCAATTTCGCGAGCTCTTTTCTCATCGGCCAGTACGATGAAATCTTCACCTGCATTAGGCACATCAGATAATCCCAGAATTTCAACTGGAATGGATGGGCCGGCAGCAGCAATAGTTTTGCCATTCTCATCCACCATAGCACGTACACGACCAAAAGTTGTACCGGCCAAGACCACATCGCCTTTGTGCAGAGTACCACTTTGTACCAGCAAAGTTGCCACAGCACCACGACCTTTATCCAGCCGTGATTCAACAACAATACCTTTAGCAGCAGCATCAACCGGTGCTTTCAGTTCAAGCACATCCGCTTCGAGCAGTACTGCTTCCAGTAAAGCATCAATATTCGTACCCTGCTTGGCAGAAACATCGATGAACTGTACATCACCACCCCATGAATCCGGCACCACTTCATGTGCAGTTAGTTCTTGGCGAATACGTTCCGGATTAGCGCCTTCTTTATCAATCTTGTTTACAGCCACAACCAAAGGTACTTTGGCTGCTTTAGCGTGAGCAATCGCTTCTATCGTCTGCGGCATTACACCGTCATCGGCGGCCACAACTAGAATAACGATATCAGTAGCCTGAGCACCACGAGCGCGCATAGCCGTAAATGCTTCATGCCCCGGAGTATCCAAAAAGGTAATCACACCACGAGGCGTTTCAACATGATAAGCACCGATGTGCTGAGTAATACCACCGGCCTCACCCTGTACCACACGGGCACGGCGAATATAATCCAATAAAGAAGTTTTACCATGGTCTACGTGACCCATTACTGTCACCACCGGTGGACGTGGCAATGCTTCAGCTTCAGTAACAGTCGTATCCTCATCCAGAAATGCTTCAGGATCATCTGCTGCCGCAGCCTTACCGATATGACCCATTTCTTCTACCACAATCAGGGCGGTTTCCTGATCCAATGACTGATTAATGGTCACCATCATGCCCATCTTCATCAGGGTCTTAATCACTTCAGCTGCTTTAACGGCCATTTTATGAGCCAGCTCTGCCGCCGTGATGGTTTCCGGCACCAGCACTTCATGTACTACCGGTTCTGTAGGTGCTTGGAATGCATGCTGGTTCGGCTCTAGTTTAAGCTGTTTCTTACCACCTTTTTTACCACCACGTCTACGGCTGTCTTCGCCATTACCCATATCTGTTCCGCGACGGTTTTTACCTCCGCGAGCAGATTTATTTTTAGGCATATCATCTTCACGCTGATGACGTTGCTCATCTTTTTTGCGCCGTGAGCCTGAATCAGTCCCGCTATCCGCAGCTTTGACAGAAGCGCTGCTAACTGATTTCTTCTCAGTCGGTTTGGCTGAACGTACTTCTGCAGATTTCTGCTCGCTGGCGGCTTTGCTTTGTTCCATAGCTTGTTGCTTGGCCGCTTCTCGGCGCGCCTGACGCTCTTGCTTCTGTTTCAGCAGCATTTCCCGCTGTTCTCGTAAAGCCTCTGCTCGTCGTGCTTCTTCATCGCGTTGAGCTTGCTCTTCCGGACTAATAATCGGTTTGGCTGCTTCGGCCACCAAAGCAGCCAAATCCACTTTCTTCGCATTATTACGATTACGATTGCGTTTGGATTTGTGCTGCTCATTTTTATCTGCTGCTTTTTTATCAGCAGGAACTTCTGCCTTAGGAGCTACCACTTCAACCTGCTGTTGTTTAACTTCTTGTTGTTTCACTTCCTGTTTTACCACTTCTGTCTGCACAGCCTCCACTTTAGGTTTTGGTTCGGTTTTACTGGCCGTGGCTGCTGCTTTCAAACGCACCGCCTCTGCAGCTGCGGCAGCAGCAGATTCTTCTCTGCGTTTTGCTTCAGCCTGCTCTTCAGCGGCTTTTTTCGCCTGTAGCTCAGCTTCAGTATCTACCTTAACTGGTTCTGTTTCATGTTTAACAGGTGCCTGCTTTTCTTCAGACAAACTGACCTGCTGTTCTTCTGGTGGCACTACAATACGACGACGACGACGGGTTTCAACCTGTACCCCACCTACCGTACTCTTTTCGGCCTGCTTCTTACGATTCAGTGTGATGGTACTGGCAGACTGACTACCATTAGACTGCTTTAAATAAACCAGCAATTGTTTCTTATCTTCAGCAGTCAGTTTATCTGATGCTGTCTGTTTATGTACTCCTGCTTCGGCCAGCTGTGTCAACAGTCTAGTTGTAGACATATGTAGCTCCGAGGCAAATTGTTCTACAGTTATTTGATTACTCATTCGCGTACCCTCATACTTCGTCAAACCAGTGGGCGCGTGCAGCCATCACCACTTTCTTGGCGGTTTCCTCATCAATGCCAGTAATTTCAATCAGTTCGTCAACTGATAGCTCAGCCAGATCATCACGGGTTTTAATTCCCTCATTAGCCAAATCATGCAGCATCTCCTGATCGACACCCTCAAGATTTTTCAGGTCTTCATCCATGCGTTCCAGCTGCTCTTCAGAGGCAATGGCCAGAGTCAGAATCGCATCACGAGCACGGTTACGCAACTCTTCAACTGTACTTTCATCAAAACCTTCAATTTCCAGCATTTCCTGAACAGGCACGTAAGCCACTTCTTCCAGACTAGTAAATCCTTCTTGAACTAGTACTTCGGCCACATTTTCATCAACACCAAGATTGTTTATAAAGAGTTCACGTATAGCCTTATCTTCAGCTTCGTGGCGTTCCTGCGCCTCTTCCACAGTCATAATATTCAGTTGCCAGCCAGTCAGTTCTGCGGCAAGGCGTACATTTTGACCACCACGACCAATCGCCAGTGCCAACTGCTCTTCAGCCACAATCACATCTACAGAATGGTGATCTTCATCAATCAGAATGCGTGTAACCTCAGCCGGACTTAATGCATTAATTACAAATTGAGCGGTTTCAGGTGACCACAACACCACATCTATACGTTCACCAGCAAGCTCCTCAGTAACCGCATTCACACGAGAACCACGAACACCGATACAGGTGCCTTGCGGATCAATGCGGGCATCATTTGATTTCACCGCTATTTTGGCGCGTAAGCCAGGATCACGAGTGACTTCTTTAATTTCTAGCAGACCGTCCTCAATTTCGGGCACTTCCATTTCAAACAGTTTCAGCAAAAATTCACGCGAAATACGAGTCAGGATAACCTGATTGCGATTGCCGATCTGGTCGACACGTAAAAACAGAGCTCTTACACGGTCTCCATTTCGAAAATTTTCCCGAGGAATCATCTGATCACGCGGCAGCAATGCTTCCAATCGTCCGATTTCCACAATAGCACCATGCCGTTCCATACGTTTAATCGTACCTAGAACCAGATTATCTTTGCGCTGTAAGAATTCATTTAAAATTTGTTCGCGTTCTGCATCACGAATGCGCTGCAGAATAACCTGCTTAGCGGTCTGTGCGCCAATCCGGCCAAATTCAACATTCTCAATTGGCTCTTCATAATATTCACCAATTTGCAGCGTAGTATCCGGAATTTCTTCCTGTATTTCTTCAATCGTTTTCTGAATATCCGGATACGTATAATCCTCATCGGCCACAATCAGCCAGCGGCGAAAACTGCGGTAATCGCCAGTATTGCGATCAATCACTACCCGCACATCCATATTTTCACGCTCGGTTTTTTTCTTAGCTGCACTGGCCAGAGCAAACTCCAGTGCACTAAATACTACTTCTGTATCAACGTTTTTCTCACTTGCCAAAGCTTCGGCCAGTAGTAAAATTTCACGACTCATTTAATTCTCCTTGCAAGCCTGCGCTTACAACAATATGAAAATTTAATTTAAAAATCAAACTCTGGCTTTAAACGTGCTTTGTCAACATTCTGCCATTCAATACATACCGTTTTACCGGCTGCAACCGCTGCACGTTTGGCCCTGCGTATCTCATTCGCCTCTTCCAGCGTAATACTAATCAAACCATTATCATCAATACCATTGATGCGACCGATAAAATTTTTCTGGCCATCAATCGGCAAACGGGTTTTAATCTTAGCCAGTTGTCCTGCAAAACGTGCAAAATCAGCAGGCTTAGTCAGCGGACGATCCAAACCAGGACTGGAAATTTCCAGACGCTGATAATCAACATCTTCCACCGCCAATACACGACTTAAGTGGTTGCTAACAGCTACACAATCATCCAGAGAAATGCCGCCTTCAGCTTTATCAATAAAGACCCGTAAATCTCCTTGCGAAGTCAGCTCATAATTCACCAACTCATAGCCCAGACCTGGCAAAGTTTTTTCCAAAATGCCCTGAATATCCATCTGTGCTCCGTAAAAACAAAAAAATGGCCTCAGGGCCATTTCTCAATAATTCGAAAAATTTCTTTATTTTAACTCATTGTTGAAAAAAAAGAAACCACCTGCCATTATTTTGATTGCCCATATAATGCGATAAAACTAGACATATCAATCAATTGTATCGGTTCTTATATTCTTATAACTTCTTAAAAGTCCGATCATAAAAAACTTTTAGCTTAACCCTTGGTTTTATTACAACAATACTTGCCACTACCTTAACTTAAACTGGCTGAAACCTGCATATTTACCAAAAATAAGCACTCATTGCACACCAAGAGCACACATCAATGTCTAATAAACAAAAAAATCTATAAAAACCCAGTCTTAAGGGATTGGCTAAACCCCATGTTAAGACTAAACTGCTCCCCCTGTTAAACACATCAATAGGGTAAATAAATGCGTATACAGTTTTCTGCCAATACGACAATGACACTTGCAGCATTGGGCATTGTCTACGGCGATATTGGCACCAGCCCTCTGTATGCCTTAAAAGAAAGCTTTCGCGCATCTTCCTTAGCGCCCATTGAAGCAAATATATTAGGTTTTGTTTCTCTTATTCTCTGGTCATTGCTACTAATAGTCACCTTGAAATATGTACTTTTTATTTTGCGAGCTGACAACAATGGTGAAGGTGGAGTGGTAGTCCTCATGCAACAGGCTATGCGGCATCTAAAAGGGAAACCAGTCTTGATTGCCATGATGATGGGGCTTACCGGCACAGCATTATTTTACGGCGATGCCATGATTACGCCTGCTGTTTCTGTACTTTCTGCTGCTGAAGGCCTGACCGTCATCAATGAAAGCTTTCGGCCGTACGTAATGCCAATAGCACTGGCAATTCTATTCGGATTATTTCTGATACAAAAAAAGGGCACTCATAAAATCGGCAAATTGTTTGGCCCTGTTATGCTTGTTTGGTTTAGTGCCATCGGCTTGATAGGTCTCTATCAGATAGTACAGGCACCAAGAGTAATATTGGCATTCAATCCCTACTATGGCATCAAATTTGCCATTGATCATGGCTGGGATGGCTTTATCGGATTGGGTTGTGTTGTATTAGCTGTAACTGGTGCTGAAGCTTTATATGCCGATATGGGGCATTTTGGTCGCCAGCCCATTCAAACAGCATGGATTAAAATAGTGTTGCCAAGCCTGATAGTCAATTATCTAGGACAGGGAGCATTGATTATGCATAACCCAACGGCAATTAACAATCCTTTCTATTTGAGTGCTCCACACTGGTTATTAATCCCATTAATCATACTTGCTACCTTCGCAACCATTATTGCCAGTCAAGCTGTTATAGCTGGTGCCTATTCTCTCACTCGTCAGGCCATTCAGCTTGGATTCGCACCACGCATGAACATCATCCATACCAATAATGAAGAAATTGGTCAGATATATCTGCCATTAGTCAACTGGTTATTACTAACCGCCGTTACCTTAGTAGTGTTGGCTTTTCACGATTCTGAACATTTAGCCTCAGCCTACGGCATTGCCGTTACCGGAACCATGGTCATTACCTCATGCCTGTTTTGTGTTGTCATGATTAAAAACTGGCACTGGCCTATACCCATTGCAGTAATGCTTACCTCATTGTTCCTTTGTTTTGATCTGGTTTTTTTCAGCAGCAATCTATTGAAACTTATTCATGGAGGCTGGTTTCCCGTAATGGTAGCTTTGATTGTCGTTACTCTTTTTTCAACCTGGCGCCGTGGACAATGGCAATTGCATCAAGCACAGCAAAGCAAAGAATTTTCACTTGATAACTTTGTCGAAAATCTACATGAATACCCACCACAGATAGTTACAGGTAATGCCGTATTTATGGTGTCAGATCCATTCAGCGTACCTCGCGCATTACTTCACAACCTTAAACATAACAAAGTCTTACATAACCACAATGTCTTACTCAGTATCAAAACCAAAGAAATACCTTATGTCACCGATAATGAACGCATTGCCATGAAGCAAATAGGGCCACGTTTTACCCGCGTAATTGCAAATTACGGATTTCAGGAAACCGCCAACATTAGCCACATTCTGTCATTGATGGCCGAACAAGGCATCACACTTGATACCATGGACACATCGTTTTTTCTTTCTCATGACAGCATCGTCGTTGCTGCTCGAACCAAACATGGCAATATGGGACGCTTACGCGCCCGCATATTTAAATGGTTATATAAAAACAGCGCAACAGCTACAAACTACTACCATATCCCTGCTAACCGTGTAGTCGAACTGGGCGCTCAAGTAGTCATTTAACCAACATACCCGTTACCAAAACAGGAAAAATTTATGAGTATTAAAATTGGTATTGTCGGTGCTACAGGATACACAGGAGTAGAATTACTGCGCCTTCTTGCCCACCACCCCGAAGCAGAAATCATTGCCGTTACCAGCCGAAGTGAAGCAGGAATAAAATTAAGTGAATACTTTCCCAGTCTGCGTGGGCAGTACGATGATCTGGTGTTTCAACATCCAGAACAAGCCTGTTTAAAGGATTGTGACGTCGTTTTTTTTGCTACTCCCAATGGCATAGCTATGCAGGAAGCACCACCTTTACTGGCACAAGGTGTAAAAGTTATTGACCTATCAGCGGATTACCGCATCAAAGATGTTTCTCTGTGGCAACAATGGTATCCATTTACTCATAGTAGCCCAGAATGGGTTGCGAAAGCTGTATATGGTCTGTGCGAACTAAACCGCAGAACCATCGCCAATGCACAATTAGTAGCGAACCCAGGCTGTTATCCGACCTGCGTCAGCCTGCCTTTAATCCCATTGCTGCAAAAGCAATGCCTGATTGATAATCAGCCAGTAATAGCAGACTGCAAATCTGGCGTTTCCGGTGCAGGGCGCAAAGCGAGCTCCAGCAATCTGTATGCTGAATGCAGCGATAATTTTAAGGCTTATGGCATCAGCGGCCATCGTCATTTACCCGAAATAAGACAAACCCTTAATCATCTACACCCCCAGATGGGAAACAATCTCGTTTTTGTTCCCCATCTCACCCCCTTGATTCGCGGCATGCATGCCACCATATATGTACAGGTAAAAAATGGTTACAATCCAGCCAAACTGATTGAGGATTACTATTGTAACAGTCAGGTAGTAGACGTCATGTCAAGCGGCAGTACGCCGGAAACTCGATCTGTTCGCGGAGCAAATCTTTGTCGAATCAGCGTACAACGAGCTCCTGGAAATAACACATGGATAATTCTGTCGGTCATAGACAATCTAGTTAAAGGCGCAGCCGGACAAGCATTACAGAATATGAATATCATGTATGGGCTGGATGAAAGCTGCGGATTAGCACTTGTTCCCCTATTGCCATAACTAGCCGACAGGATAGACAATCCAGTATGCACTTATCTTTTAAAGGAATTACCATGTCAGAAACCGACATTGAAACACCCATTGTATTTACCGAAAGCTGCTGTACCAAAGTTAAAGATTTGATTGCTGAAGAAAATAACCCCGATCTGAAACTGCGGGTATTTGTAACTGGAGGAGGTTGTTCTGGTTTTCAGTATGGCTTTACATTTGATGAAATCGTAAATGAAGATGATTTTGAAATTGAAAAAGACGGATTAACCTTTTTGATTGATCCAATGAGTTACCAATATCTTGTCGGAGCAGAAATTGATTACTCCGAAAGCCTGCATGGTTCGCAATTTGTCATCCGCAATCCAAATGCCACCACCACATGTGGCTGTGGCTCATCTTTTTCTGTTTAACCGTAAAACTTTAAAATATCAATTCAGCTAAAATAAATCAAAATTAACTAAATTTAAAAAAACATCAACCAGCCAAAACAGGCTGGTTTATTTTTTTAACTAAACAATGAACATTAAAATATAATTAAATTGACAAGTTTTAAAAAAATTTGTCATCTTCAATAAAATGTAAAATAACAAGTTATTTACATTAGAATTTTTATACCAAGCTTATAATAATCAAGGTGCCAGAGCAGTAAAGGCCTTTCTTACTTAATAATAAATTAATAAGGAGCTTTACCATGAACCATGATTTAAAAAAATGCCCAGTTACCCACCTGACCACCGATCAGGGTGCCCCAGTATCTGATAATCAGAACAGTCTCACCGCCGGTCCTCGTGGCCCATTATTGGCACAGGATCTGTGGCTAAATGAAAGACTGGCTAATTTCGTGCGCGAAGTTATTCCCGAACGACGAATGCATGCCAAAGGTTCTGGTGCATTTGGTACATTTACTGTCACTCACGATATTACACAATACACATGTGCCAAATTGTTTAGTCAGATTGGCAAAAAGACCGAAATGTTTGTTCGCTTTTCAGAAGTAGCAGCCGAACGTGGAGGCGGCGATGCAGAAAGGGATATTCGAGGATTTGCCATGCGGTTCTACACCGAGCAAGGCAATTGGGATATAGTTGGCAATAACACACCGGTTTTTTTTCTGCGTGACCCTCGCAAATTTCCAGATTTAAACAAAGCAGTTAAACGGGACCCACGTACCAATCTGCGTAGCCCTACTTATAACTGGGACTATTGGACACTGCTTCCCGAAGCTTTTCATCAAGTCACCATTACTATGTCAGACAGAGGCATTCCAGCTAGTTATCGTCATATGCATGGTTTTGGCTCCCACACCTTCAGCTTTATCAATGCCAACAAAGAACGATTTTGGGTTAAGTTTCATTTCCGTACCCAACAAGGCATCAAAAATCTTACCGATGAAGAAGCTGCCAACATCATGGGACAGGATCGGGATAGTCATCAGAGAGATCTCTACAATGCTATAGAGAAAGGCGATTATCCAAAATGGACTATGTACGTTCAAATTATGCCCGAAACCGATGCAGAAAAAGTACCTTATCACCCATTTGATTTATCCAAAGTTTGGCCACATGGAGATTATCCGCTGATCGAAGTAGGCGAATTCGAACTAAACCGTAATCCCGATAACTATTATCTTGATGTTGAACAAGCTGCCTTCGCCCCCAGCAATTTGGTTCCGGGAATAAGCGTTTCACCCGATAAAGTATTGCAGGCTCGTTTATATAACTACGCAGATGCTGCTCGTTATCGCGTTGGCGTGAATCATCATCAGATACCAGTAAATAAAGCCCGTTGTCCCGTATTCAGCAATCATCGTGATGGTTTAACTCGAGTAGACGATAACTACGGTAGTCTGCCACATTACGAACCAAATAGTTTTCATCAGTGGCAAGAACAACCGGAATTCAGAGAGCCACCATTAAAAATACACGGAGATGCAGACTTCTGGAATTTTCATGAAGACGATAATGATTATTTCAGTCAGCCTCGAGCTCTTTTTAATCTGATGAGTGATGCTCAAAAACAAGTATTGTTTGAAAATACCGCACGAGCTATGGGGGATGCACTTGATTTTATTAAATATCGCCACATCCGCAATTGCCATGCCTGCCATCCTGATTATGGCGCCGGTGTAGCCAAAGCCTTAGGCATGACCGTTGAAGATGCGCTGGCTGCGCGCAGCAGTGATCCAGCTCAAGGTTGTGCAGTTTTAATTTAATTATTCATGTCTATCAGAAATCCTTAAACATTTGAGACTAAGGATTTCTGATTTTTATTTTTGTTTTAAAAATATTGTTTAAAACTTAAAATAAATCGATAGTCAAAATAACTGTTGAAAAAATAAATAATATCAGACAATTAAGTAAAAATATTTCAATATTTATTAGCCTAATTTTCATGTTTTTTTAGTAAATAAAAAGCTGTTAAAGATAAATTATAAAATCTGCAAATCTAAATTGCCATAATCTGTATGCATCTATTATTTCACGATATATCTATTATTATTTTCTTGTCTAGTTTCAATCATATTGTTTTATTTTTAAACCTAGCAAGCCAAGAATATGTTAGTAAATATATGAAAAATTTAATAATTTAAATATTCATTTTCCTTATTCATTATATCTTTCTCAATCTAAGCCTGAGTCTGAATATGGCTTTAGAGTTACAAATATATTAATACAATAATGAAAAACTTAATTTTTAATATGATTAAAGAGAAACTTGAAATTAATATTAAAGTTTATAATTAGCAAATTATTTAAATATTATTTCATAGATATTAATTTTGTAAGACAAATATATATAAAACTCTTTTTTTAATTCATTATATATACTTAAATTTAATTATATAACTCTATGCCATTTCAATTTTAAAAATTACAACTAACTAATAAATATAATAACCACATAATTTTTATACTATTCTAGGTGTATTAATTTTTAAGTATTTGTGTTAAATTAGGGTAAATTATACCAACTTATTTATTCATTCTTATGCAGCCATCTTCGGAATTATCTGAAACATCTTCAGCACAAAAAAGTAATATTGCGTTATCAGCGCTTGTTTTACTGGCTCACTATCATGGTATTGCAGTTAATCCGGCAGATATAACGCATAAATACTCAGATAAAGAAGATTTAAATGTTGAGCAATGGCTTCTTGCTGCAAAAGATTTAGGGCTGAAAGCAAAGCTGGTAAAGCATCGTATAGAGCGGCTTTCTCTGGTAGCATTACCAGCAGTAGTCTGGCGTGAGGATGGACAACATTTTATTTTAGCCAGAGTAGATGGCGACCGGTATCTGATACAGGATATAGCACAGGGCAAGCCGGTTATACTCAGCCAAGAAGAATTTGCACAGCGTTATTCTGGTCAACTGATTCTGGTTACTTCTAGAGCATCTGTACTTGGGCAATTAGCTAAATTTGATTTCACATGGTTTATTCCTGCTGTAATTAAATATCGCCGGATTTTTCTAGAAGTATTGGTAGTATCGGTTTTTATTCAGCTTTTCGCTCTGGTGACACCTATGTTTTTTCAGGTAGTCATGGATAAAGTTCTAGTACACCGCAGTTTCTCTACTCTTGATGTAATTACCTTTGCATTATTGGTAATTATTATTTTTGATGTAGTCCTCAGTGGCCTGCGTACTTATGTCTTCGCCCATACTACCTCACGTATTGATGTCGAATTAGGTGCAAGACTCTTTCGTCATCTTTTAAGCCTGCCTCTGGCTTATTTTGAACATCGCCGAGTAGGTGATACGGTGGCAAGAGTACGGGAGCTTGAGCAAATCCGTAACTTTTTAACCGGGCAAGCACTGACCTCTGTTCTGGATTTGTGCTTTTCATTTATATTTCTGATAGTCATGTGGTTTTATAGTGGTTGGCTTACATTGGTCGTGATTATTTCACTACCCTGTTATGCCTTCTGGTCTGCCACCATCAGTCCCATACTACGTTCTAGACTGAATGAAAAATTTGCGCGCAATGCTGATAATCAGTCTTTTCTTGTTGAATCGGTAACTGCCATTGGTACGATCAAAGCCATGGCTGTAGAACCTCAGATGACCAGACGCTGGGATCAGCAGCTCGCAGCTTATGTCAGCTCCGGATTTCGTGTTGCCCGTCTGGCTACTATTGGCCAGCAAGGCGTGCAGTTTATCCAAAAAATGGTCACACTTATTACTTTATGGCTTGGCGCACATCTGGTAATTAAAGGTGAACTGACTGTAGGACAGTTGATCGCTTTTAACATGCTGGCAGGGCAAGTATCCGCTCCGGTTATCCGTCTGGCTCAGTTATGGCAGGATTTTCAGCAGGTGGGTATCTCTGTGTCCAGACTTGGGGACATTTTAAATACCCCAACAGAAAATCCCACTTCACGTATGGCCTTACCCAATATTAAAGGACAAATCGAGTTTGAAAAAATCTCTTTTCGCTATCGTCCAGATGGTGCAGAAATTCTACGTGATTTGAACTTAAAGATTAAACCGGGTGAAATACTAGGCATTGTTGGTCGTTCCGGTTCTGGCAAATCTACATTAACCAAACTGGTGCAACGCTTATATACGCCAGAGCGTGGACGGGTACTGGTAGATGGTAATGATTTAGCACTGGCAGACCCTGCGTGGTTACGTCGTCAGGTGGGCGTTGTTTTACAAGAAAACGTTCTGCTAAATCAGAGTATCCGCGCTAATATTGCTCTTGCAGATCCAGGCATGCCGTTAGAAAAAATAATGTATGCAGCAAAAATGGCTGGTGCACACGATTTTATTATGGAATTGCCTGAAGGATACGACACAATCGTTGGTGAACAAGGGGCAGGATTGTCTGGCGGACAACGACAACGTGTTGCCATTGCTCGAGCACTGGTTGGTAATCCGCGTATTTTAATACTTGATGAAGCGACAAGTGCGCTAGATTATGAGTCTGAACGTGCAATTATGAAAAATATGCAGGCTATTTGTAAAGGTCGTACTGTTTTGATTATTGCTCATCGTTTATCTACAGTGCGTATGGCTAATCGCATTATTGCCATGGATAAGGGTAGCATTGTAGAAGAAGGTACTCATCAAGAATTACTAGCCAAACCAGATGGCTATTATCGCTATTTATATCAGCTGCAAAACAGCTGAAACGAATCAGAATAAGAAAATAATATATGAGTATTCGCATTCAAGCATTTAAAGATTTCCTGCAACGCTATAGCACAGTATGGAAAAATGTGTGGGCCGTACGGTTTCAGCTCGATCCACCTAAACGCGATAAAGATGAACGTGACTTTTTACCAGCACATCTGGAATTAACCGAAACTCCACTTTCTGCGGCACCAAAGTGGACCGCTCGACTGATTATCCTGTTCGCAGTAATTGCTCTTCTATGGGCTTTAATCGGTAAGCTGGATATTGTTGCAGTGGCCACGGGCAAAACAACACCAGGTGGACGCAGCAAAGTTATTCAACCATTAGAAACTTCGGTAGTAGATAAAATTGCAGTAAAAAATGGCGACCATGTAAAAAACGGGCAAGTACTTGTCGAGTTAAGTGGCATTGGCTCTGACAGTGATTATGCACAATCGGAAAAATCTTTACAGGCGGCTCGTTTGAATAAATTGCGTCTGGAGGCCGTAATCCGCGCATTAGATACTCATCAGCCTCCTATACTGGATAAGAAGCTTGCGACACAGTGGCACCTTAGTCCTGATCAGATTACAGAAGCACAATCTCTGGCTTTAAATCAGTATCAGACTTGGTTTACTCAAGATGCACAATTGCAAACGGTGCTGCGTGAACATCAGGCTCAGCTTCAAGGTACTCAGTCTCAGGTAAGCAAGCTGGAGCAAACTACAGCCATTGAACAAAGCCGGACATCAGACTATAAAGACTTACTGGCACAAAATTTTGTTTCGAAACACGCTTACTATGAACAGGAAAGCAAATTTATTCAGAATAAAAACGATTTAGCTAGTCAGCGCAGTCAGTTACGGCAGATACAGGAAAGTATTCGTGAAGCAGAGCAAAATCGTCAATTACAAACCAGTACACTTAAACGAGATACGCTAGATCAGCTTCGACAGGCAAACGAACAAATACAGCAACTCACTCAAGCAACAGAAAAGGCTTTACAACGCAAACAGCTAATGACTTTGAAATCCCCTGTTGATGGTACAGTACAGCAGCTAGCCACCTATACTGTGGGCGGTGTGGTGACTGCCGCTCAACAGATTATGGTGGTGGTGCCTGATCAGGATCAAATGGAAATTGAAGCATTGGTATCAAATAAAGATATCGGTTTTGTCAAAGCTGGGCAGAATGCAGTTATTAAAATCGAATCTTTCCCCTACACTCGTTATGGTTATCTAACCGGAAAAGTAAAAAATGTTAGCTTTGATGCTATTGAAGATGAAAAACTAGGATTGGTGTTTGCTGCAACAATTGTTCTAGACAAAAATTATTTAATGATAGATGGTAAAAAAGTTAATTTGACTGCAGGTATGAATGTTACTGCTGAAATTAAAACCGGTAAGCGTCGCGTTATTACTTATTTATTAAGCCCGTTACAAACCAAAGTAGATGAAAGTATGCGAGAACGCTGATGCACAAAAATTACCCCTTTAATTGCAGAAAATTTATCTGTACTTTACTCGGCTTCGTATTTCTACACCATAATGCACAGGCATTCGATTTATTCGAAGCCTGGCAGGCTGCAATCAATTACTCTGCAGATTATGCTGCGGCACAAAGCGAGCGGGATGTACAAAAGGAACAACTGCCACAAACTCGAGCTGCTTTACTGCCGCAAGTAAATACTAACTATGTATACCAGAAACAACCTTCCTCTTTATCCAGTACGACTCAGACTCACGGATGGAATGTTCAGGCAAGTCAATCATTATTTGATAAATCCAAATGGGCGCAATATCAGCAGGGTAAAATCACGGCCAGCATGGCTGAGTGGCAGCTGGAAAATGTGAAAGAAGATTTACTTTTTAAAGTTGCGAAAGCCTATTTTCAGGTTTTATTGATAGAAGACAAATTAGTTTCAATCGAAAAAGAAAAAGAAGCTTACGCCATGCAAATCAAACAGGCTAAAGCTTTATTCAATAAGGGTGCGGCCACTATTGTAGATACCAATGAAGCTCAGGCAGGCTATGAAGCTGCACGAGCAAAAAAAGTCAGTACTATGACGGATTTGTTGGTAGCACAAAATAATTTAGCTAATATTACAGGATTGGATCCCAAACAAATAAAGCGGTTGAAACACACCGATTTTGGTGATTTACTTGGGAAAACAAGTAAATCAGACTGGCTGATGCTGGCACAAAAAAATAATCCGGAATGGCAGCAGCAAAAACTGGCTCTGCAAAATGCCAAACAGGCTTATATTGCTGCCAAAGCTGAAAACTGGCCTAAACTAACTCTAAATGGTGGGTATCAGGATAATCATCAGATTCAGCAATTTTATGGTATGGATCATGGCACGCGAAGTAAAGGAGGTATTGTAACCGTTCAGCTTTCTATGCCCTTATTTTCAGGAGGAATGATTCACAGTAAAATCAAGGAAGCAGCAGCCAAAGAACAGCAAAATAAATTTCAACTAATTGCTACTGAACGTAAAATTGAACTAAACATAGATCAGGCTTATCAAACAACTATGGGTAATCTATACCAGATTCAGGCCCAACAACAATTATTGGAAGCCAATGCAGTAAAACTACAAGCTACGCAATTGGGACGTAAGGTTGGCATACGAAGCAATTTGGACGAATTACAGGCTTTGCAGGCCAAAGCTGATGCAGAGCAAAAACTGGCAGAAGCGCAGTATAGCTACATTACTACATATATTCAGTTACTTCAAAGTGCAGGTGTTCTGACACAAATGAACGAACAGAAAAAACTGCATAAATTGCTTTATTAAATATATATTTTCTATTTGATTTAAGAAAAAATTAAATAGCTATTAAAATTAACTTTGATAACTCTTTTTAAAAGCTGTTTAGATTATTACTTAATCATTCATTGAAAGTTTTGATAAATTAAAATCTAGTTTCTTGAGTGACTTTGCTGACCTATATTTCCCCATGATGAATCAAGAACTCAAATTATATGAATAAATTAGAATATGTTGAATAACAAATATTCACGTATAATTGAAAGATATTTTTAAAAAGTTATATCCGACATTCTAATTATTTAGAGTATTTCTTTTGACGTATTTGTTTTTGCTCAGTTTTATTCGATTTTGCTTAAAATAGCTAGCTTATCTCTATCATTCTTATTTATATAAAAAATCATAATAATGATATTGTAAAAAAATGATTTTTGATTATTCGGAAGAGTTGTAACTTAAGCTATATTCAATATCAAAATAATATTTCATTTCTGTTGAATTTCATGTGAATTATTTATTATGTACTACTATAGTAGATAAATATAATTGATACCCTACTGATAAACTTCTTTACCTATAGGGCATCAATATATTCTTACTACCTTTTTTCTTGTCGTCTTATAAGATAGACTGCCAAACCTAAAAATAAAAGTGTCGGCAAAAATGCTGCTACCGGTGTTGGCACTCCATATAATTGACTGGTAAAACCAAATAAACGACCCGAGAAATGAAAAAACAAACCCAAACAGATGCCGTAAAATAGTTTCAAGCCCATATTACCGCGCCGGTTTTGTTGGGGTGTAAATGCCAATGCCACCAGTGCCATAACAATGCAGGCTAATGGATAAGCAATTTTGCGCCACCAAGCGAGTTCATAACGAATTATTTGCTGGTGATTATTTTTCAGGTGCTTGATATACGTAGATAATGCGATTATAGACATTTGCTCTGGTGCTACCAGCAAAATATTGAGCAGCTGATGATTTATGGACATATGCCAATCAACATTTTCCAGATGGTTTACGACAATCTGATGTGCTTGTAATATTGATTGGTCTACCTGATGCAAGTGCCATTTTGTCTGTTTACCCGCTTGAGTATGCACATCTACATTAGCACTGGCAGCATGTAATGTTTCACTTAAATGAAATTGATCATCGTGTCGGTATATGCTGATATCTTTTAAACTACCATCTGGCAACATTTCTGCTACATTTACAATATCTTGGCCCTGTTTGAGCCAGATACCGCTATCTCCAGCACTAATAGTGTTTTGACGAGCGTGCAACTGATATTGTTCTGCATATGGTCCTGTTTTAGGAACCACATATTCACCTAATAATGCTGCGATAATTGCAAACATTAGACCAAATTGCAGCATCATACCAATGATGCTGGCCAGACTAATTCCAGATGTTCGGATGACGGTAAATTCACTATGGCTGGCCATCTGATTCAGACAAACCAAAGCACCTACTAGTACGGCCAGAGGCATCAGTTCGTAAGCATGAGTAGGAATCAGCAATAAAACATAAAACAGCATTTTATCAGCCGTATATCGTCCGTCACCAACATGGCTAATTTCCCCCATAATATCGAAGAAGCTGTATAAACTAATCAGCGCTAAAAGTGCATAAATTGTACAAATCGATAGTTGGCTAATTACATAACGATTGAGCAGACGCATCAGGAGCGGCCTCCCAGCAATGATGTAAATGCTGTTTTAAATGGTGCTGAAGGCATATCCCGCCAGCGTAATAGAAATAAAAACACCAGAAACATCAACAGATGCATTGGTATGATACCCAACCATAGCGGAATACGTTCATTCTCAACTAAGTCACGTAGAAAAGTGAGTCCGTTCTGGTATATCAGGAAAATGGCTATTGCAATCAGGATATTGTAGGTATGACCTGTACGCGGATTAAAATAAGACAAAGGTAAGGCAAGCAGAGCCAGAATAATTACGCTAATCGGTAGTGACAACCGCCACATCAGCTCAGCTTTATAAATGGCTTCATTACTACTTAATAGTGCCGCTGTTGGTATGGTATGTCTATTTTGCTTCGGATCAATAATCATTGTATTGACACTGATTACAAGTGTCATTTTGTTAAATGAAGCTCTTTGATAATCTGCCTGTCCGGGTTGTCCGTAATAGCGGAATCCGTCTTCAAGTGTCAGAATTCTTTTTTCTCCATCCTGTTTAAACTCCCCTCTTTTGGCAAATATGGTACTGTCTTTGCCATTTTTTTCTTTTTCACGTACAAAAAGATTGCTGGCCTTGCCCGTATCAGGATCAAAAGTTTCAATGAAATAAACTCGAGGATGGCTTTTACCTATTTCTCTGAATACGCCCGGTTCGAGCAAAGACATTTCCTGTTTCTGTTTCAGTAATTCTGCAAATTCTCGGCTGCGCCATTCTGCCCACGGTTGTATCAGCATTGATACCAGCGCAACCAGCACAGCAAATGGTATGCTGAATTTCATAATTGGAAAAATCCAATTTCTTAATGATAAGCCACTAGATAGCCAGATTACCATCTCACTGTCACGCCAGTAGCGTGTCAATACTGTAATGATGCTGATGTAGGCTGTCAGAATTAGTAATACCGGCGTCAGACCTATCGTCCAAAACCCAATCAGCGCTGTTACCGCATCAATGGCTACCCGCCCGCTGGCAGCTCTTCCAAGTAAATTGATTGCCTGAGTGGCCACCAGTACAACAAGTAAAATCACGAATATGCCAACGGCCGTCCATGATAATTCTTTAATAAATTGGCGTTGATAAATCATAAATTAATAAACACATCTGCGACTGTCCATATTTTACTGACAGCCTGCGTTACAATAGGGGAATCCAAATCTGCCTAAAGGCTGATTTGAACAGAATATATACAACGCCCTTAGATTGGGAGAAGAAATATGAAATTTAGCATAAAAACCGAACTATTGCAGCCGCAAAACAACAGTTCCTTACTGATTATCGCCGCTGCCAACAATAATCGCAATAACACAGTTATCGATACTTTGCTGTCTCAATTAGACCAGCAAGAAAAAGATTTTCTTGCTACACATACACTTGAGCAGAATCAGCTACAAGCTGTAGCGGTTGCACGTATAGAAGAAGAGGATTATGCCAGCATACAAAAACTGGCAACATCTGTAGCATGCTGGGCCAAAGAACAAATTCGGATTGATGTGGATCTGAGTTTAGTTTCAAAAGTCATTGTGCAAAAATGGGTACAGGCATTTACTATCGCTGTAGGTGAGGCAGTTTATCGTTTTGACACTTTTAAAAAAGATGCTAAGCCAATCAAATTGGAGCAAGTACATTATTATACTACTCAAGAAGTAAATGAATACCTTATAAAAGCTGAAGCCATAGTTTACGGAATGAATATCTGTAAAGACCTTGGTAATGCACCCGGTAATGTATGTACTCCATCCTATCTGGCCTCTACAGCGGCTAGGATTGCTGAAAACGTAAGTGCCAGTGCCCGTATCATGTCTACTGCAGAACTTCAGGAAATGGGGATGAATGCGTTACTGGCTGTAGCTCAGGGCAGTACAGCAGGTGCCTACCTGATTGAACTGCAATATCATGGTGCTCCTGAATCGGATGAGAATCCAGTGGTATTGGTAGGTAAAGGTATTACCTTTGATTCGGGAGGAATTTCGCTTAAACCGGGCGCAGCTATGGATGAAATGAAATTTGATATGTGCGGCGCAGCTTCAGTTATCGGAGCGTTTGCAGCTGCAGCAAAACTTAAGCTGCCCTTAAACCTAGTTGCAGTTATTCCTACTTGTGAAAATATGCCATCGGGTAATGCTGTCAAGCCTGGTGATGTAGTAAAAGCCATGAATGGATTAAGCATCGAGGTGCTAAATACTGATGCAGAAGGCAGGCTGATTTTATGTGATGCGCTGACCTACGCGGAACGTTTCCAGCCTAAAGCTGTTATCGATCTCGCTACTTTGACAGGTGCATGTATTATTGCTCTGGGGCATGTAGCTCAGGGAGTACTAGGCAATAATCAACCACTAATAGAACAGTTGTTAGAAGCAGCCTACAATATTAACGATAAAACTTGGCAGTTGCCGTTATTCGATGAATATAAAGAACAGCTGAAATCCAATTTTGCGGATTTGCAAAATATAGGTGGCCGGCCCGCTGGTACGATTACTGCTGCGGCATTTCTTTCTTATTTTACAAAATCCTACCCATGGGCACATTTGGATATCGCTGGTACAGCATGGCATTCCGGCTCTAATAAAGGTGCAACAGGCCGACCCGTGCCACTGCTAGTGGAGTATCTGCTTCAACAAGTCTAAATGCGAGATGATATGGCCACTACCACTTTTTACACGCACCTCTCTGACATAGTTTCGTTCACCTGCCGGCTGACACAAAAAGTGTTTAAAAGCGGGCTAAGTGTATTAATTTGGCTGGAAGATGCAGGTAAAGTCAACGAACTTGATCATGCTTTGTGGTCATTTAACGCTACTAGTTTCCTACCACATGAAATCTGGCCTCACTCACAGCCTTTACCCGTAGAAGGACAATGGGTATTACTTTCTTATGGCAATGATTTACCTGCTATTAAAACTGATTGGGTAGTTATTAATCTGGCAGATGTTTATTGGTCTGAAGCACCACAAAGACCAGAGCGTGTATTAGAGCTGGTGGCTAATGATCTGGATGAAGTCGCAATGGCAAGACAAAGATTCCGTACTTATAAGGAAGCAGGATTCGTAATCGAACACCATGATATGCGTAAAGAAAAATAAATCGTCAAACTAAAATTAGCGGGTTTTTATTAACCCGCTAATTTTATATTTTTTATTTCAAAAGTTTGCTAACGACTTGCGATAAAGGCGTATCGGTTACTGGTTGCTGTATGATATTTTGCAAGGTACGGCTATCTAGAATACCAAACTCAGGACGCTTAGCTGCACACTTATAATCTGCGGTAGCGATGTGTTCTACCTTTACTTTACTATAGCGATCATCTATTTTGGCAGCTTCGATAAAAATGCGCTGAGCAAATTCTGCCCAGCTCATTTGCTGACTACCAGCAAAATGGAATATTCCACGTGGCGAACTCTTTAATTCAGCTAGGCGGATGATGGCTTCAGCTAAATCTCCGGCATAGGTTGGACAACCAATTTGGTCATCAACGACCCGGATAGTCGGTGCTTCCAAACCTTTTTGCAACATAATTTTAACAAAATTGTGACCATGTTCACTGTAAACCCAAGAAGTTCGGATGACTGCAGTTTCAACATGGGCATTTAAAGCAAGTAATTCACCTGCCAATTTACTGTGTCCGTAAATATTTGCTGGATTAGGAGCCATATTTTCAGTGAGCACCACATGATGATGTCCATCAAATACCTGCTCAGTGGACAAATGAATCAAACGTGCACCAATCGACTGTGCAGCCTGTGCTAGATTCAGAGTTCCGGTTGCATTTACTGCAAATGCTTTATCGCTATCTGTTTCAGCGGCATCGACTTTAGTATAACCGGCAGCATTGATGATCATATCCGGTTCAAATGTCTTAACCATATTGAGCACATTATGTGCATCTGTAATATTCAGTGTCTGAGAATCACTTGCTATCAATTCCCAGTTTTCAGGAAATCTTTCCCGCAAGCAACTTCCTACCTGACCTTTTGAACCCGTTAATAGAATACGCATAGCGAAGCCTTTATTATCAATGAGCAATGTAATAATTAATATTGTAATATCAATAATGCTGCATACATTATGTAGGATTAGTAAAATAAACTAACAATGAGAATATTGTTACACAACGAAATTTTATTTTCAGCTGTGTTTGATACATTAATTAAAGAATGTTTGATATAGGTAGATTTTTAACTGCTATAACAAACTACCTTTTAACCAAGAAGCACTCTGCTCATGGCGTATTGTCCAGCGACAATCATTACCCAGCAGTCTAAGATCGACTGATTGCCATTCAGATTCATTCAATGCCTCTTGATTTTCAGGAAGTTCGATTGCGTTTCTTGCGGATGAACCTAGAATCTTCGGCGCCTGATAATAAATAATTTCGTCTACTGCTTGGCTTGCCAGTAAAGCAGAATTCAAGGTCGCGCCCGTTTCCGCGAGAATCAAACCGATATTACGTTGAACCAGTATAGGCCAAAGTTCGGAAAGTTCTATTTGTCCGTGCTGGTTTGGAGGCATGGTTACAACGGAAACATGGGGATATGGTGCAAAAACGGCATGTTTAGCCTTGTCTCGGATTGTAGTCACAATTAGTGTTGGACTATTTGTATCCTGAATCACATGGAAAGCAGGAGTAATACGCAGCTGACTATCCAAAATAATACGCACTGGCTGGCGCAAGGTTGTAAACCTCCGCACATTCAGCAGTGGATCATCTGCAATAACGGTATTGATACCTGTTAAGACTGCACAGCTCTCAGCGCGCAATGTCTGAACATCATTACGAGCAGCATCACTTGTAATCCACTGGCTTTGCCCATTACTCAATGCAGTTTTACTATCAAGACTGGCTGCAATTTTTAGTCTGATATAAGGCTTGTTTCTTTCTTGTCTAGAAAGGAAACCTGGATTAAGCTCACGCGCCTGTAAGGTAAACAATCCGCTTTCAACATTCACACCAGCTTGTTCCAGCATCTTTATACCCTTGCCACTGACCTGTGGATTAGGGTCTAGCATGGCCACAACAACGCGCTTAATACCTGCTTCTATCAACGCCTGTGCACAGGGCCCCGTTCTACCTGTATGACTGCAAGGCTCTAGTGTGACATATGCAGTAGCATCGTGAGCCAATGATCCAGCCTGTTTCAAAGCATTAACCTCAGCATGAGCTAAACCAGTTTGCACATGGAAACCCTCACCTACTATCTGCTCACCACGAGCAATGACACATCCAACACGGGGATTGGGAGAAGTAGAAAACCGCCCTTGCCAGGCCAGATCAAGGGCGGTTTGCATAAATTTTCTATCCAGCTCGGAAAAGCTCATCATTAACTATTCTGTAAATTAATTGTTTTCAAAGTAGCGGCAAGAGCATCATCAGAAGCACTATCGCTGCTGGCACAAACTGTATACAGATTTCCATTTGCCACTAATGCAACACAGCTTTCATTTAATAAAGTGCCGTTCTGCTGATGGCTGAAGCGGTAATTCATGCGGTTTTCAGTAGCAATTCCCAGCTTAACTTTGCTTATGGCTGCATTGTTTTTCAAGCTGTCTGCTAAGTTTTTAAAATATTCGTCTGGTTTAATTTTCATTACGCCCAGATTATTTACCGCCAGTGTAATATTGCTGCCATCATCGTGCTGCAATAATGTCAGATTCTTTACCTGACTCTGATCAACCCAGTCTGAGGCACTATCCAAAACATCAGTAAAATCACCATCCAACACAATGCTAACTTTGCCATCGTTACTGCTTAATGTTTGAGTAGAGGTTGCATTAGTCTCAGAAGCTTCACTGGCACTACTTGCTGCCTGAGTGTCGCTGGCATCAATCGTTACAGAGGTATCTTTCTGTTTACAAGCAGATAAACTCAGCAAAGCAATTGCAACCAGCAACCATAAACGAGATTTCAACATGATAAATTCAAGCTTTCATGACAAGGCATAATAGTTACAAAGTATAACAAGATTTAGCTGCCATTGCAGCGAACAGAAAGAAACACTATGAGAATTTATACTTCTAATTTTTCTTTTTTAAACTAGCGATGAGCTGTGTGAATTCTGAAACATCATGAAAACTTTTATATACCGATGCAAAACGGACATACGCTACTTCATCCAGTTTTGCCAGTAAGCCCAGTACCATATCTCCAATCATATGGCTGGGCACTTCTTTAATACCCATATGGTAAAGATTGGTTTCAATCTCTGCTACTGCATTCTCAATACTTTCTCTATCCATTGGCCGTTTATGTAATGCCCTACTTATACTGGTATAAAGTTTAGCAGGATCAAACAGCACTTTTTCACCTGTCCGCTTGATAATCAAAGGCATGCGCATTTCCACCACTTCCAGTGTACTAAAGCGGCTATCACAGGCAAGACAGCGGCGACGGCGACGAATACTATTATTACCTTCACTCAGACGGGTATCTATTACCTGTGTATTATGATGTTGACAAAAGGGACATTTCATATAAATGCAAATTGATAAAAAAGGAATTGAACAACTATTGTGGCAGGCACTACCAAGGCTGGCAAGCTTCTTTATATACAGAGTTAGTACAATTCGAACATGAAACGCTAACTTATCCACCTGTACACAAATTTCAGCGCAAAACTGCGGGTAAAATCTGGGGATAACTATAATATACTATTGTTTTTTAGAGAATATTTTTAATTGATTAAAAAATAGGCAATTTATAAATACCTACCAATATTAAGTGTATACAACAATCAAGAACGATATATTCACTGAGCTAAAATCATCTACATCAACCTGTGAAAACATAATAAACATTGAAATTAAAATTCACAAATAAACAAAGATGTGGAATGATTGATTAAATTTTTGATTTATCTAAAACAAAAAGAAAAAGTACCATTAATATATTTTGTAGATATTACAAAATTAATAGATATAATAATTGTGATTACAAAAAAAGATTACTGTAAAAAAGCTACTCAGTTAAATATTTACGCATCAGCAGGCAATTCACCGTAACCTCTTTATTAAGCGGCAAAGCACATTCTCCCAAAGAAACATAGCCATTGATTTCATAAAACTTTACAGAATTAAGCGATGCATACAGCTTCAGCATCCCTAAACCTGCACGAATGGCAACATTTTCAGCACGCTGCAACAAAGCCGTTCCTAACCCCTGATTATGTACAAACGGATGGATATACAATGCATCCAATTGTGCCTCAACAAGATCCATTTGAAAAAAACCCTGTATATGGCCTTTATAATCAACTACCCATAAAGCTTTATTTGTATCAGCCAGAGTATGTAAATAACTTTCAATATTTAATAATGATAACCAAGCTTTCAACACGGTTTCATCATACTTGCGTGCGCAAGTATATTGCACTGCATAGCGATGCGCATTGTAGATGTCTTCACAATCCTCCGCCCGTGCCGGACGCAAATAAGTAATAATACTCATAACAATTCTTTAAATTAGGTCTGCACTACATAGATTTACTCATCAAATATTAAGATTTTATATCACACACACATAATTAAGCAAAACAACACCTTTCATTCATAATAAGCAGGTGATAGCATATAGATAAATATCATACAGCGACAGGTTATAACATCATGAATAAAAAAACTATTTATTTAGCTGGCGGTTGCTTTTGGGGTATGGAAGGCTATTTTAAAAGACTAAAAGGCGTGTTGCACACGGAAGCAGGTTATGCCAATGGACGTACTACTAATCCCAGTTACGAAGAAGTATGCAACCAAAATACCGGCCACGCCGAAACCATCAAACTTGAATACGATGCAGACATTCTGTCCTTAACAGATATTCTGCGACATTTTTTTCGAATCATTGACCCCACTACCCTAAACCGGCAGGCCCACGATGTAGGTACCCAGTACCGCAGTGGTATTTATTATGTTGATGCAGCTGATCGCAATATTATTCAGGCGGCCATCAAAGCTGAACAGGGTCGGTACACAGCACCAATTGTTGTGGAAAATCTGCCATTACAAAATTTTTTCCCGGCTGAAGAATATCATCAGGACTATCTGGATAAAAATCCACAGGGCTATTGCCATATTGATTTACAAAAAGCGCGTGAACCATTGCCCGAACTGCCTCAGCCAACTACTCCTACTCAAGCCTACAACCCTAATTCATTTCACAAACCCGATAATGCTGCTTTACATCAACAGTTAAGCGAAGAAGCCTATCAGGTAACACAGAATTCTGCTACCGAACGACCTTTTAGCCATCCCTATGATGAGCTGTTTGTTCCTGGTATTTACGTGGATATTGTAAGTGGAGAACCCTTATTCAGTTCGCGTGACAAATTCAATTCCGGCTGCGGCTGGCCCGCTTTTAGCCAGCCAATTCAATCAGAAGCCGTTAGTGAACATCATGATAACAGCCATGGTATGCAACGCACAGAGATACGTAGCCATCAGGCTGATTCGCATTTAGGACATGTATTCAATGATGGTCCGCAAGAACGGGGTGGTTTGCGCTACTGTATCAACGGCTCTAGCCTGCGCTTCATTCCATATGATGAAATGGAAGCAGCAGGCTATGGCGCTTATAAGGATATGGTCAAATAATATCTACCGTTTAGGCAGCACGGGTGCAATAGCCATGCTGCCTGATTAAAGATTTGAATATTACTGCTCATATCTAGAACCAAAGCAATATTTAACCGATATTATTTTGAAATTAAGAACCTACATCTCTCTATGCACTGATGCGGACAACAACGAATAATAAAAAATTACCTGAAAACGATCAAACAGGTATCATGTGAACTAACCAAACCTAAACCCATCAGGAACACCCCGTTATGCCATGGAATTTTCCGATATTGCTCACTTGGTTGCGTATCCTTATCATTCCTGTATTCACCCTCTTATTTTATTTGCCTACAGACTGGATCAGCGACCGTCAGATTATCAACTGGCTAGCGGCAGGCTTTTTTGCAGCCGCGGCCATTACTGACTGGTTTGATGGATATCTAGCACGCCGATGGGGGCAAACATCTAATTTTGGTGCTTTCCTTGACCCAGTTGCCGATAAACTAATGGTAGCTGTAGCCTTGATATTGCTAGTAGCAACCGGCCGCACATACGCTATATTTGCCATGATAATTATCGGGCGGGAAATCACCATTTCTGCTTTGCGTGAATGGATGGCCCAACTGGGTAAACGCAATAGTGTGGCAGTAGCCAAACTAGGCAAATTCAAAACCGCTGCTCAAATGGGTGCCATATTTATACTATTGATGACATCTCCCCCATTAGCAGAACCCAATCTGCTATGGAAAATTGGAAATATTCTGATGCTTGTGGCCTGCATTCTGACCATCTGGTCCATGCTGTATTATTTAAAAATGGCTACTAAAGAATTTAAATCTTAAAAAATCATAGTGAAAGCAAAAAAAAACAAGCAAGCTTCATTAATAGCCTTGACACAGATTTTTTCATCGATATAATGTTGCTTCTTCATTCAGTACGAATGAGCACCGCGGGAATAGCTCAGTTGGTAGAGCGCAACCTTGCCAAGGTTGAGGTCGCGAGTTCGAGACTCGTTTCCCGCTCCAAAAAAACATGCTCACATGTATAAAGTGAAATGCGGGAATAGCTCAGTTGGTAGAGCGCAACCTTGCCAAGGTTGAGGTCGCGAGTTCGAGACTCGTTTCCCGCTCCAAAAAACATGCTCACATGTATAAAGTGAAATGCGGGAATAGCTCAGTTGGTAGAGCGCAACCTTGCCAAGGTTGAGGT
>NZ_JBNPBA010000003.1:209011-263268 GCF_050310315.1 Snodgrassella sp. CS2
AATGCGGGAATAGCTCAGTTGGTAGAGCGCAACCTTGCCAAGGTTGAGGTCGCGAGTTCGAGACTCGTTTCCCGCTCCAGATTTTTATTTAGTAGTTGCTCTACCCGATTGAGTAAATATTTAAGATTTAAGGCGGGATGGCAGAGTGGTCATGCAGCGGACTGCAAATCCGTGTACGCCGGTTCGATTCCGACTCCCGCCTCCAGATAATTTGAATAGTTTTATGGCGGGGTGGCAGAGTGACTATGCCACAGTGTGCAAAGCTGTGTAGGCCGGTTTAAATCCGTGCCCCCGCCTCCAACAAAAAAATTAATACATCTTTTGTATTAATTTCCATCCGCCCGGGTGGTGAAATAGGTAGACACAACGGACTTAAAATCCGTCGGCTCTTAAAACGGCCGTGCCGGTTCGATTCCGGCTCCGGGCACCATTCTATACTCGCCTATACTCATAAATACAGAAATTTGTACAAATGAGTTCAGACCTTAGATGTTTAAAACTGTTCAAATTTTTAATCCCATTTATAGCAGAATATAACATCTCTACAAAGAATTGGTACACAGCAAATTTTTTGATTATCTTCGTACAGTCTTATTCAGTTACAGATTTGAGTGTGATATCAGCAGTTTTCTATGCAAACTTGAGAAAACAAACTAGAATTTAACTGTGATAATTAATCCAAATAATATTGCATCCAATGGTAAGCCTTTAATCAGTTCAGATATAGCTTGAGTTTTTTTCTGATATTGCTCAATCAAAGTACTCGAACTAAAACTTGAGTTTTAGGCATTACAAATATCAATCTTAATATACGTATTAACTTTCTTTATTTTAAATTTTAATAAGCCGATGTGTGAGCTTAAGAAAAAGCCAAATCATTACATTATGCTCTATTAATTCCTCAGGCTAAAAAACCAAAAAATAATAAATAATACAAATAACACGTATTTCTAAGAATATCCGAAGCTTAACAATCACAAATTAGTAAAAAACACATGCGTTGTGAAAGTTAAAATATTTATTCCAAACATTCTAACCTGAAAATAGTAATAAACAGATAAGCTTTCGACATCAAGCTAGTTACAGACAGTATAATAACTTGATAAAAATTAAATAAATTCATCAATATAAAAATACATAATCAATAATATTAAAATAATTTTATTCTGTTTATGCGTATTTTATCCCTATATCATCAGGATTAATATTTAATAATTCAATCATTTTTGAGTCTAGCAGCTAATTTTATAGCTTTTTATGTCACAAAAGTCACTACCTGAGAGAAAGAAATAACTTAAAAAGCCACCCATGCAAAATATGCAGCAATTAAGTCTTAATTCAGCCTTGATATTATGATGTGATAAGATAAAGGTTATTGATCAAAATGGGCTGGTGTACCAGATTAATACATTTGATGATTGATAATATAGCACTTTTATCTGGGTACCTATTAATATATATTTATATCCATTTTTAAACGAAGAGTATTTTACACATTCATATTGATTGGAAAAACGAGCAGCAACGAAACTGTAAATTAATTATTTATTAAAATTTTCAACAATTCATACATTTTTATAAATAGAAATATTTAAATACAGGAATTTAAATTTTTACTCATCAATTAAAATATATTTTACAGTGGTTAGGCTTGAGATTATTACAGACCCATAGCTTGACGAATTAGCTGATTTTTAAACAAATCTAAATTATTCACCATATTCATTCCCTGATTGCGCAACCAGCTTATTCCGGGTAGGTAATTATTGGCAAACAGTCTGAACAATCCATCACAACCCTGCTGCATTGTGCGCACTGCTAGCAAACGGGAACGCTGATATTGTCTGAGCAAAGACCAGCTACCTAAATCCTCGGCATGTGCTAGCAATTGACTGAGATATTCTACATCTGCGAAACCCAGATTAACACCTTGTCCAGCCAAAGGATGAACGGTATGTGCTGCATCACCAATCAAAGCTATACGCTGACTGATGATAGTCTGCGGCTGGCGCTTAATAAGGTCGAAAGCAAATACCGGAGTGATCGGGCTTAATTCACCCAACTGATAATTGCCTGCTTCAGCTACTTTACAGGCAAAATCTTCACCATTCAGATGTGAAAGCTTGTCTGCAGAAGCTGTAGACCAAACAATGGAAATTTGATGCCCTGGTAAAGGCAGATAAGCAAGAATATCGCCATGACTAAACCACTGGTAAGCGCAGCCGTGATGATATTCTTCTGTGTTGAAATTAGCTACCAAACCTTGCTGCTTGTACGGTGAAACGTTTACTGTAATACCTGCCTGCTGCCGTAGCCACGATTGAGCACCATCAGCACCTATGAGTAACTGACTGCGATAAGAAGAGCCATTTTCCAATATAAGCTGTGCTGACCAGACGTCAGTGCTTATCATTTGGGGCTTACTTTGCAGAATGGTTACATCAGTCTCTACCAAAGCAAGCCATATTCTGGCTAGCAAATAGCGGTTTTCCAGCATGTAATTCAGATAAGGTACTTTTACGCTGGCTGCATCAAAACTGATATGCCCGTTGGTGTCGCCATATACTTCCATATGGCTTACTGGCTGTACTCTCTCAGCAGGCCATACACCTAATTTATTTAAAAGCTGTTGGTTGGCTGGGCTAACTGCATAGATACGCGCATCCCATGATTGAGTCAGACTGGTCAGGTTGGTTGTTGGTGGTGCTTTTTCTACTAGTAATACACTTTTGCCCTGCTGCTGCAATATAAGTGCCAATGTCGCTCCAATTAGCCCACCACCAAGAACAATGATGTCAAAATCTGTTTGCTGCTTATGCTGCATTTTACGTCCTTATCATGCCAATATTCTTATTCAGCAAAATCTGTGAAGGATGAATTCAGACCATAAACCAATTGTTTGGTAAATGACTGTCTGAAAGCTGGTATAGCACCCAGAATGCTCATCCCTAAACTCTGGCCGTAAGCCAGACCACTATGGGCATGATCAAACAGTTGAACCAAAGCATGTGTGAATCCTACAACCGCATTCGCATCATAAGCACGTGCTTGTGCATAGTTTCGTGCCAAAATATCATTATCCAGTTTTGCAATATCAAATGAGCCAAATACTGCACTTAGTGTTTCTGCATCACGTACACCCAAATTCAGTCCCTGAGCAGCCACCGGATGCATGGTCTGAGCTGCATTACCGATACAGATTACTCGCTGGCTGTAAACACGGCTAAGCTGCCGCAATTGTAGGGGAAAAGTTGCCACATTGCCTATCTGACAAAGCCGGCCAAGACGGTTTCCCAGCACCATTTGTAACTGCTGATTCATTGTATCCAAATCCGTCTGCTGGCGGTGTTTTGCTTCTTGCGGCGTACATGTCCATACCAGACGAAAATCATTTGTATACGGCAATAATGCCAATGGACCGTTAAGGGTGAACCGTTCATAAGCAACGGATTGATTGGGGAATTCAAATTTAAGAGTACTGACCAAGGCCTGTTGCTGATAATCGTGGCTGCATATCTGAATATCAGGTAAGTCTGCGGCCAAATTACCGCCCTCAGCGAGAATTAGCCATTGCGCAGTGATTATGCGTGTCTGAAACTGGCTCTGGCACTGGATAGAAGCCCAATGTGGCGTTGTATGTATTTTTTCTACCTTAGTCTGCCATTGTACGGGAACCCGAAGTTTAGTCAGTGCTTGTTCACAGGCCTGAACCAATTTCACATAATCAATGGTGGCACCGAGATAAGGCAGATTTATATCCTGAGCTGACAACAGTACTCGACCAAAATGATGCTGCCGCGAAACGTGCACCTTCTGAATGAAAGTAAAAACATCGTCTGGGAGTTCCACTCCAGCATGACGAAATATTTGAATACTGTGATATGACAAAGCCAGTGTACGCTGATCGGTCAATCTGCTGCCGGCGGCACGAGCTTCAAGCAATAATACAGATTTTCCCTGTTGCTGCAACATCAGGGCTGCAAGCATACCCACCGGACCAGCACCGATAATCACAATCGGATAATGTGACAATGGTTGCATGATGCACCCTTTTACAATCAAAAAAAACAGATTCTAACGTAATTTACCACTCGATAAAGTAAAAACAGCCATATAAGCATTATCCCAATCTGTACTTGGCATAGATTTTAGTGCGGCAGTTTTACTGCTCATTACACATGTGTTTTCTATGGCAGATAAAGCTAATTATCTTATTGATAAATTGAAGTTGTGGTCTGGTTTTTTCTTTATTACTGGGAAATGATTATTGTCTACTAGCTTTGCACATGTGCTCAAGGCTAATTAAGTTTAGCCTTTTTTCGCATCAGTACACCACCTATCAGCATAGCCAGCAGTTGAGCGCTAATCAATGTGACTGCTGTCATAAACCAGCCACCACTTTCAAAAGCATGGCCACAAAGCAGTGAACCCGTAAAACCACCAGCATAGTAACACATGTAATATAACCCAGAAGCCAATGAGCGGCCTTCTGTGACATTAGCAGATATATAAGTGATGGTGGAAGACTGAGTAATAAAAATACCACTACTCATCACGGCAAGTGCCAAAACAATCATCCACAATGGATGCAATAATGTTAATAATACGCCGAAAATCGACAAACTCATGGCCATTAATACAGTTAGATTAGTTCCAAATTTGATAATCAGACGAGCTGACAACGGCGTAATAATCATACCTATTAAATACACCGCAAATATATTGGCTAGTTGCGAGCTTGAAAGATTATAAGGTGGCTGATCCAAATACAGATTAATATAAGTGAAACATCCAACCAATGAAAACAGTACACAAAAACCTAGTGCACACGCCGCAAGAACGTAACGATTGTGCAGATGATGCCAGAGAGTCTTCAATGCGGTTGAAACCTGTGGCTTAGCTTCAAACTGTTTGGATGCTGGCAAGTTGCGCCACACCAGTAAGCCCCCCAGCAAACTGATGATACCCATTATCATAAATGCATGTCGCCAGCCGATAAATTCAGTGAGATAACCCATCAAAAACCGGCCAAGAAAGCCACCAAGCACCGTACCGGAAACAAAGAAACTCATTAGCCTGATGCGCGGATTGCCACTGAATTCTTCGCCTATATAAGCCAGCAATACTACAGTGATACCGGGAACAGCCAACCCTTGTACAAATCGCAGCCACCAAAGCCAGCTGATGCTATGCACAAAAGACAGAGCCAGTGTTGGGATAGAGATAAATATGATTGAACCAACAATAAACATCTTGCGTCCGAAAGCATCTGAAATCATACCTAGAAACGGAGACATCAATGCGACTGCCAGAATAGTAGCGCCTACGGTTGAGCCGACAGTAGCAGCACTGGCATGAAATTCCTGCATTAGCACAGGCAATATGGACTGCACAGAATAGACTTGCACAAAAGCCAGAGCCCCGATGAGTAATACGGTAAATATGAGAGCAAGATTTAGTTTAGGTTTGGCTAAAGCCGCAGATAAGTCAGACATAATTGATTAAAACTATTCAACTTCACTTATCAATCATGTGAAATCATCAAGATAGGTGAAGAAAAGGGTTATGAATAATGTTTTTTAACCTGAGTTAAATTTTGTGGAATGGTAATTATACCCTTTATATGAAATATTGCTTTTCTGCTTTTCAATAGGTTTGAGAACAACTTTGGATTTTCAGCAGTAATAATTTCACGCATGATAATAAATAAATTTTCATCACATTTAGCACTAAAGCACTTCAACAACTTTAAAAGATATTGCTTATATTGGTGTCGTAAGACAAATAGATGTTTTTAAATGCACAGGTATGGTAATTTTAAATTCATTTATTATAATTATGAGTTGCACTTGTATTACTTGTAAAAACAGAACGAAATATTAATCAAACCTTGACGTATATAGCTTAACTTTGAAACTTTACACTAAAATATTCATTTTCAGTTATCACAAATAGCTGACTACATTTTTTTATATTATTAAAGTAGATAGATAAACAAAAATCATTCAGAATAACTAGTATTAAAATTAAATTAATGTCAAAATAAACTTTTTTATGTAATAAAATGCAATTTTGCATCACTCATAAACTTTAACTTTAATCTATGTTTCGCTGCCTGTTGCATCAATGCGGCAGTAATCCTCAGGATCCTTGCATTATGGCAATAAGTTTTTTAGATAAAACCGACCTAAAAATCCTGCAAGTTTTACAAGACAACGGTCGTCTTACCAATGTAGAGCTGTCCGAGCGTGTGGCACTATCGCCCTCACCTTGCCTGCGCCGGCTAAAGCAGCTTGAAGAATCAGGAATCATCCGTCGCTATGCTGCGCTACTAGACCCAAACCACGTTGCACTTGGATTACAGGCTTTTATTCATGTTAGTGTAAACAAGAATAAACAAAAACGAGATGAATTTACTCAAGCAGTGCAAAATTGGCCGCACGTTCTAAACTGTTTTGCCTTAACCGGCGAATCAGATTATATTCTTCAAGCTTTTTTTTCCGATATGAATGCTTTCTCACATTTTGTGTTGGAAACATTGCTGGCCACACCAGGGGTGGAAGATGCCAAATCTAGTTTCGTTCTGAGAGAAATCAAGGCAACGACTTCTTTACCACTGGAACACCTGAATATCAGTTAGTATATGAAAAAAACGATGAGCCAGGCACAATCTGATTAATCAATTATTTCTAAATGTTAAAACAGTTAATATAAAGGCAATATCGAGATTTATGTCTGCCAATGTCTATTCTGATGATGATATCTCCGCCATTTGCCAGCAATGGCTAGAACGGGCAGTAATCGGCCTGAATCTTTGCCCTTTTGCTCGCAGACCATACCAGCTACACAGACTGCGCTTCAGTATCAGCCATGCTAGACATACTGATGCATTTCTTGATTTGCTAGAAAACGAATTACGCCTTTTATTACAGACACCAGCCACTGAAATTGAAACCACATTAGTTATTGAACCAAAATTATTCGCTGATTTTGAGGTTTTCCTCGACGTAGTGGCTCTTGCCGAACAAGTTTTAGAAGATATTGATGCCACAGGCACCATTCAGATAGCACCATTCCATCCAAATTTTCAGTTTGCTGATGAACAAGCTGAAGACATTACCAATTATACAAATCGAAGCCCATATCCAATACTGCATCTGATTAGAGAGAGCAGTATAGATCAAGCTGTGGCCGCCTTTCCTGATGCAGGATCCATTTATGAACGCAACAAAACATTATTGCGCACGATGGGTACGGAAGGATGGTCTAGCCTCGGCATAAAGTATCCGCTACAAAAAAAGCACTGAACAGAGATTACATTTATATAGGCCAGAAGAATATAGGTTAACTAAAGCGCGTCGGTTACAATCTATAGACAACACATCTTAAATATCTTTGATTTAAATTCCTTTTCTCTACTCACTTTTAAAGCAGAAAAAACTTTTCTTCAACCATTTTTTATTTTTGTTGTTAAAATCGCGATTGTTAAAATAAACCACCTTTGTAATGCTTCCGGTATCCCATTTCTCTTCTCTGTCCGCTTTAGCCATTTTGTGCCAAAAAAGTCACATATTGCGCTATATCAGCGCATTTATCGGCTTCTTTATACCTGCTACAGTGCTGGCTGCTGGCTTACCAGCTGATGAACTAAGTCTGTGGTGGTGTCTTCCCTTTATTGGCGTGCTTCTTTCCATTGCTGTTAGTCCTTTACTGATACCACATCTTTGGCATCACCATAGTGGCAAAATTATTGCTATATGGTGCTGTATCTTCCTGCTACCACTATGCTGGCAATTCAGTATCATGACATGTGTTTCACTTGTTCTGCATACTCTACTGCAGGAATATCTGCCATTTATGCTACTGTTACTGGCGCTCTATACTCTTTCTGGGGGTATAGTAATTCGGAATAATGGTATTGGCAGTGTTAAATTAAATGTTTTACTTTTAGCAAGCGGTACCGTTCTGGCTGGACTGATGGGAACGACAGGAGCTTCCATGCTACTCATTCGGCCAATACTGCGTGCCAATGCACAGAGACGGTATCGTGTTCATATAGTAGTATTTTTCATTTTTTTGGTGGCTAATATCGGTGGAGGTTTAACACCGCTTGGTGATCCACCCTTGTTTCTGGGCTTTCTAAAAGGCGTAGGATTCCAGTGGACATTTAGTCATATGATTTTACCAGTATTGCTGAATACAGTGCTTTTACTAGTCTTGTTTAGCTGTATAGATAATTGGTTATGGCGACGAGAAGCCAGAATTGAGCCTCTATCACAACCACACAAGTCTACATGGACAATTGAGGGTAAAATCAACTTACTGTTTTTGCTGGCAGTAATAGTTATCATACTATTGTCTGGTTTATGTAAAAATTTTCCAATCTGGCAGTTTTTTGGCATAGAAATTAGCTTAATAGCCTGTATTCGTGATGGTTTACTACTACTGATTACCTTATGCGGACTGAAGTACACTCCATCCGCACTGCGTCAGCAGAATGAATTCAACTGGGCACCAATGCAAGAAGTCGGAAAGCTGTTTATCGGCATTTTTATTACCATTGCACCAGTGATGGCAATATTGCAATTAGGATCAGATGGTCAATTTAAGCCACTAGTCAATTTCATTCACCACAATGGAGCGCCTGTTAATACGCTGTATTTCTGGATGAGTGGTGTTTTATCCGGTTTTCTGGATAATGCGCCAACCTATCTGGTATTTTTTAATCTTGCCGGTGGTGAAGCACAATTACTGATGCTGCAATTTTCTAAAACACTGCTGGCTATTTCCATGGGCTCAGTATTTATGGGAGCACTCAGTTATATTGGCAATGCACCTAATCTGATGATTAAATCAATCGCTGAGCAGCAGCATATCGCCATGCCCAGTTTTTTTGGCTACATGGGTTGGTCTTTAACTATACTTATTCCATTGTTTATTGTAGATACGCTTTTATTTTTTTAATTTATCGAGAAAATAACGGCCTGTAAGGTTAATTTGTTATGCATTTATTGAAATACCTGCAAGCGCAGGGTCTGGGCAGCCGTAAGCAATGTCAGGTGCTGATTAAAGATGCCGCTGTACTCATTAATGGGCAGCTTTGTACCGATGCACGCATGGAGATAGAACCATCGAATGTCAGCAGTCTGCAAATTGACGAAGTGAATCTCCCACCTGTGCCATTGCCCTATTTTTATATTCTGCTAAACAAACCTGCCGACTACGAAACTTCACACAAACCTCAGTTTTATCCTAGTGTATTCAGCATATTACCCGAACCACTGCGCCATCTAAATATGCAAGCTGTTGGCCGGCTAGATGCAGATACCACCGGTGTTCTGATTTTGACCAACGATGGCCAGTTTAATCATCGCTGTACCTCGCCTAAACACAAGCTACCTAAAATTTACCGAGTTAGCCTGAAACATGCTGCTGATGAAAGTTTGTGTATGAAGTTAAAGCAAGGGGTATTGCTACATGATGACAATGAAACTGTACAAGCAGAAACGGCTGAACTGACCGACTCCCATACCCTGCTGCTTACCATTACTTCTGGAAAGTATCATCAGGTAAAACGCATGGTTGCAGCTGCGGGTAATCGGGTAGTTGCTTTACACCGTAGCGCATTTGGTCCCTGGCAAGCCGAAGATTTACCGGTAGGTGGCTGGCGTTTTTTTCAACCCGATTTCGATAAACTGCAATATGCTCAATACTGATCTTATTTTTCAGCTGATTAACATCATAGGTACTGTAGCATTTGCTGTGTCTGGCTATTTGGTCGGATTTCGTAAAAGGCTAGACATTCTCGGTGTAATAATCGTTGCTTTACTCACTGCAGTGGGCGGCGGCATGATGCGCGATGCCCTTATCGGACATATTCCGATGATATTTAAAAGCAATACCTCATTGTGGACTATTTTTATTACGCTTTTATTATCGTGGTTGTTTCATATTCAGTATCAGCGTCACCGAGTTCTTGCAGTATGGTTTGTGGTAGCAGATGCGCTCGGGCTGGCTGCATTCAGCCTGACTGGTGCCGAAGTCGGCTTAGCATTGAAATTAAACTGGTTTGGCGTAGTCACCTTAGCCTTTGTTACTGCAGTGGGTGGCGGGATTCTGCGTGATATTTTAGTCAATGAAGTCCCGATCATTTTGCGTAGTGACATCTATGGAACTATAGCAATATTACTCGGGCTGCTATTATGCATATTGAATCATTGGAATATGGTTACACCACTGAGCATTAATGTGTTGTTTATCAGTGGTGTCATCAGCCGTTTAATCGTTTATCGCTACAACATCACCTTGCCCGGATTTCAAAAAAAGAAAAATTACAAAATATAACAAAAATACATGAACTTTCTCTGCAAAAAACAGTCTAAGTCATTAAGATGATATCCATACGCAGCAACAAGCGTATAACCTCAAGATTTCAAATGCTTTTTAGTATTCTCTTGTCGAAACATTATTTTGGCCCTCTGCTGCTTCTCCCCTTGGCACAGAGGGTTCTTTTTATCTGGAGTGTATTTAATTCATCTACCAGCAATCCTTCTAATCAAGATATCCCCATTTTTATCAAATAAATAACAGCAAGCTGCAAAACTCTTCACAGGTGAGCGCTGTTTAACAAACTCAATCCAAACCTCTTTAACGCCTAAGTTCATCATACCATGCTAGTTATTTTTCGCTAAAATGCCGAGTGCAATTCGCAAAAGCTACCATTAAACCGTAAAATAGTTTAAATATTGCTGTTTTTTTTGCTTGAAATCTTATTTTTCAACGCTATGTACAGTAAAGTTAAATTTAATATTCAAGATATGAAAGTATCCAAATAATGGACAATCGAAAACTACGATACATTGCTTCAGCTGTCATCCTCAGCCTTACCTTGAGCCCTTTAGCAGAAGCCAAACGCATTGGAGGCGGAGGAAACCGTGGTATGTCACGATCCAGCTATTCCAGCACGTATAGCAGCCCTTCCTACCAGTACAACCGCAGCAATTATGCAAATTCTTCGTCTAGCCGTCTAGGAGGAGGTAATAATGCAGGTATGTCACGCTCTTATTCAAATTCTGGACGCAATGATTACCGATACGGTAATAATCAGAATGGTTACGCCAATCAAGCTCAGCCTCGTGGAAACAGTACTGCACGAGTCATTGGTGCCGGTGTTGCTGGAGCAGCAATTGGTGCATTAGCCGGCCATGCTATGGCAAACCACAACCAGCAGCAACCTGCTACCACCAACGCTACCCCTGCAAGTGATTACAATAATGCGGCTAATAATGTTGATAATCAGACCATCCCTGAGGCTAATCAGCAGACACAAATGGCGCAGCCAGAGAAAAAAAGCGGGTTTAGCTGGCTATGGCTTCTCATTATTGTGATTGGCGGAGTCTATTTGTATCGCCGTTTTGCAGCAAAAAAAAATAATCAGGGCAATATACCTTACAATACTCAGCAAAACAGCAATCATTTCGGCACTCAGAACAATAGCAGTAATAGTGCCCGTACCAACATATTTGGTCAAAATCTAAGCAACAATAGCTCTGTCATGCCAAACAATTTTTCGGGTATGGCTGATGGCAGCAATACTGAAGCATTTCTTCGCTTTGCACGGCAACGTTTTAATCATGTGCAATCCATGAATAATGCCTCGAATCTGGAAGAAATTAGACGCTACTTTACACCTGAAATGTTTGCCGCCATCCGCGACGATATTATCCAGAATCAGGATACGGCCGAATTCAGCGACCTCAATGCCGAACTGGTAGACAGCACACAGGAAAATGGTCAGTACATTGCCAGCGTACGCTTCAGTGGACTAGTCAGTGAAAATCTGGGCAGCCCTCAGCAACCGTTCAGCGAAGTCTGGCATTTTGTCAAACCGCTTAGTAATCAGCAAGAATGGTTAATAGCCGGAATTCAGCAGGATTAATTGAGAACATTGCGTAAGATAAATTACGCCGTTTAAGAAAAAAGCACTGATTAAATCAGTGCTTTTTTATCATAAAGCTTTGCGAATATTAAGACCAGTACTGAAAGTCCGTTTAGGAGAGGGTTCGAAATAACGGCCATTACTATCATTGACAATCACCGAACCAGCGTAACGTCGATTAAACAGATTATCAACACGTGCGTAGCTGCTTAATGTCCAGCCTCGATAAGCCCATTCATAACCAATATTGGCAGATGCCAGCGCATAACCAGGGGCATGATCCGTATTGCTGTCATTAACGTATATTTTATCCATATAACGAACATCCATACCGCCTTGCCATCCTTGCTTCGGTTGCCATTGCAAACCAAAATACAATTGATTCTGTGCTACTCCCGGTATTTTATTTCCCTTACGCACAGCAACTGCTTTTCCTAGCGCCGGTATATCACTATCAAATTTGGCATCAATATATGAGTAGCTAGCCCGCGCCTCCAAATTTTGCCACAGTGTTTTCTGCCAGCCTAACTCTGCGCCATATCTTTTGGTACGGTCAGCATTACGAAATGTACTACGGCCTCCGGCTGATACAGCTGAGACTATATCGTTATGTGACTCAGTGTGAAATGCTGTTGCAGAAAATATTCCCCATTGCTGGTCAAATTTCAGTCCTGCTTCAATAGTATCGCTGGTAGAAGGCTTAAGATTGAAATTAAAACCGGCCATACCATCTGGCCGATAAGCCATTTCAGTAAAAGTAGGCGTTTCAAAACCTTTGCCATAGGCAATATAAGCAGCCGCATCATCCCGGAAATCCCAGCCTAGCGAAATACTGGGCAATAATTTATGGTAACGCAGTGCTCCACTATCATCGCCATTAGCTAGATAATGATCCTGCGTTTTAAAATGTACGTTACTATAACGCAAGCCTCCATCCACATGCCATTTCGGCACAAAACGCCACGAAAACTGCATATATGGGTCGAGATTCCATAAAGTATTGTACTCATCCCGACGCAATTTACCCTTCACCCCCAGATGGCTGCCGTTAAAATTATTGTATCCTTGCCGGTCTTCATTCTCACGGTCAAATGCCACTCCCCCAATAAGAGTGAGATTGGGCAAAGTGTTTTTGTTTAGCCAACGCAAATCGGCTCCATAATAATGTCGGGTAAAATCAATCACGCCTCCTGCGTGCTTAGGAGCGGTTTGCGCCTTGGCCGGAATCGACTGATATTGCACTACATGACGACGGCCGGCATAAACCATTGCATATAGACTATTATGCTCATTAATGGGTTTATCCCAAGTTAAACCAGTCTGGCTTTGGTCAATTTCCTTACGCATGTTGTAATCCCTGACATTTTGAGCAATCTGGCGCGGATTCTCCTGCCATTGTTCACGTGTCAGTCCGCCGGGATCAGCCGCTCTGATGCGTACCTGATTCAGCACCCAATTCAGCGTACTGCCATCATTCAGATTCCATGTAAATTTAGCATTATTCAGTACCTTCCGTGCATCGCTGTGCTCGCGATATCCATTGGTATCAAAATAATTAGAGCTGATATTATAGGCTGGTAGGTACGCTGATTCACTCCCACTCTGCAACTGAAATGAAGTTTGCTGCTTAGCAAAACGACTGGTATTGAATCCAAGACTAACACTGGGCTTACCTTCGCCTTCACGGGTAGTTGCCAGTATTGTTCCTCCTGAGGAGTTCCCATACAGAGATGAAAAAGGACCACCAAGCACTTCTATTTTATCTAAAGAGTTCAAATCTATATTAGAAGTCTGCCCTTGCCCATCTGGCATAGAAGCTGGAATACCATCAACGTATATGCGAATACCACGCACCCCAAATGTTGAACGCGCGCCAAAACCACGCATCGAAATTTGCATATCCTGAGCATAATTTTCCCGTTCCAGAGCTTGTAAACCCGGAATCCCTTTTAGGGCATCGGAAATATTCGTTTTAGGTGTATCAGTTAGCGCTCTGGCATTAACGGTATGCACAGATGCTGCTGTATCCAGCCACGATGCATACGTGCGTAAAGCAGTTACTTCTATATCTGGCAACTGCGCATTATCTTTATCTTCTGCATAAACAACAGCAGGCAACATAGACAGGGACAAAACCAATTTCTTCAAGTGTGTGTAAGACATAATTATCAAATGTTGGAATAAGTAATATATATAAAAAGCAAATTTTTCAAACAAATATTATTTGTAAATATTTACTTCCTAAATCAAAGATACATAAATATAACAGAAATATTTATACATTCTGAAATAGACATAAAATAAGCAGCTATTTATCTGTAAATATTGACAAAAATAATAATCAAAGCAAAAAAATATTTAAAAAATATTAATAACAGCAGCTTATCAGTAAACATTGATTACTCAAGCTACTAACTGTTCTCACTCACACCTGAAGTTTTTTCTGCACAGACTGCATCTACAATATCAGCTAATAAAAAAAGCTGCCGGTTTGTACCAGACAGCTTTGTATACATTCACAAACCGCTACAATAATGGGCCGACGAGACGCACAGAATTTTCAACTAGTCCCCACCATTTGGAACGCGCCTGCCATGCTTTAAGTTCAATATACTCACAATCACGCAGATAGCCGTTTTGTAAAGCAACAATCGTTTCCGTCATACCTTCATCATAAATGGCCAGACTAATTTCCATATTCAGATAAAAACTGCGCATATCCATATTAACCGTTCCAAAAAGCGTGTAATCACTGTCAACAGTTAGTGTTTTAGCATGCAACAAACCACCTTTAAACAAAGCAATTTTAACACCGGCCTGAAGCAACATCGGATAATAAGCTCGAGAAGCATATTTAACCAGTTTCGAATCTACAGCCTCAGGTACAATCAGGGTTACTTCCACCCCTCGAGTAGCTGCTGTAGTCAGTGCCAGTAGCAAAGCATCATCCGGTACAAAATATGGGGTTGTAATCATAATCCGGCGTGTCGCGGCATGAATAGCGTTCACAATCGTGTCATAAATCACCGGACTTCCCTGTTCAGGTGCTGATGGAATTACCTGTACTACCACTCCGGTCTTTTCTTTTTGTGCAACCTGCAAATTTTGCATTAGAGCTTGTTTGCCATAGCTGTCTACCCATTGCTGTACCTGCATCAAATTAGATTCGGTCTCTACAGCCATATCACCGGCAAACACAGCAGCTAGTGGCTGAACCAAACTGCCTTCACAGCGCATCATCACATCCACCCACTGCCCGACACCAGCATTCTTTTTAAAAAACCGAGGATCCACCAGATTAAAACTACCGGTATAGCCAATTTTCTGGTCGATTACTGCAATCTTGCGGTGATTACGCAAATCAGCACGGACAAAAAATGTACGCCACAGCTGTATAGGTAACGCTTCTGTCAAAGTAATACCAGCACTGCGTAATCGCCGCGGCCAGTCACTACGCCAGAATCTAGCGCTGCCAATACTGTCCACCAGCATACTGGTCACTACACCTCGTTGAGCAGCCGCCATAGCATCATTCAGCAAATCGACAATTACACCCTGAGGATCAACAATATAAAAAGCCAGCAGGCAGCTCGTTTTGGCCTGCTGAATATCGTGGCGGATAGCAGAAATAATTTCCTCATCATGTGTCAGCAAAGTTAGATGATTGTACTCAGTAGCCTCAAAACCAGTTTTGTCTGCTGCAATCAGGCTGATTCCATGATAACGCTCATTCAGACCACTACAAGCATGCTGATTGAAATCATGCAGATAGGTATCACTGAATTTATGATAAAACTTCACCAGTTCCCGCTGGCGCCGCAATCGGCGCGAACCTAGTCTGGGTTCACCAATCAGCAAATAGGCCACAGCACCAACAAGAGGAAACGCCATCAGCATTAATATCCAAGCAACAGAAACACCTGTATTCCGCTGGTGATACAACACTCGTACCATCAGAACAGTCACCACCACCACGTGTAAAACAACAAAAATTTCTGCCCAAGGAATATTGTGTAACATAAAAGCTGACCTGTTGTTCTTAAACACAAAAAAAGATTAATTATAAAAATAAAGCAACAAAGAATGAATACGCAAATAAAATAACAGCCAGACAAAAATCTGGCAGGTACCGGAATCATCACTTCCTGTGCCTGCCTATACATTAAGGTAATTTAGCTGAAAACTGTATGAGCCCCGTAGTTGTCAGTATCTAGTGATGACTAAATCTGATGATATGGAGCTGACAAATTATGTACTGCTTCTACAGCAAACTTTACCATTTCTGGATCAGTATATTGATTAATTCCATGTCCTAAATTAAACACATGACCGCTACCTTTACCATAATCGGTCAGTAAACGACGCACTTCACATTCAACACTTTCAGAATTACCAAATAATGCCAACGGGTCAAGATTTCCCTGCAAAGCTACTCGATCACCAGCTAACTCACGTGCCCGATGTAAATTTACAGTCCAATCCACCCCCAGAGCTTCGATTTCCAAATCAGCCAGCTGGTCAAGCCACTGCCCACCGCCCTTAGTAAACACAATTACTGGTACTTGCCGGCCATCTGCTTCTCTATGCAAGCCAGAAATCACCTGTTGCAGATAGCGTAAATCAAACTCCTGAAAGGCTGCATCACTGAGAATACCGCCCCAAGTATCAAAAATCTGCACAGCCTGAGCGCCCGCTCTGATTTGCTCATTCAAATAAAGACTAACCGATTGTGCATTGATATCCAGAATATGATGCAATAACTGCGGCCGCTGGTACATCATAGTTTTTAATAAACGAAAATCTCGGCTACCGCTACCTTCAACCATGTAGCAGGCCAATGTAAACGGGCTACCACTGAAACCAATCAATGGCACACGTCCGTTTAAAGCCCGCCGAATACTGTTTACAGCATCAAACACATAGCGCAACCGCTGCATATCCGGTACATGCAACCGCTGTACATCTTGCTCCTGCCGAAGCGGATTCATAAACTTAGGCCCCTCACCTTCCACAAAGTGCAAGCCCAGATCCATGGCATCAGGTACAGTCAGAATATCTGAAAAAAGTATCGCCGCATCCAGTGCAAAGCGTTCCAGTGGTTGCAATGTGACTTCTGTAGCCAGCTCGGTATTATGGCATAACGCCAGAAAACTACCAGCCTTGGCGCGAGTAGCGCGGTATTCAGGCAAGTAACGTCCAGCCTGACGCATCAGCCATACTGGCGTGTACTCGACTGGCTGTTTCAATAAAGCTCGTAAAAAAGTATCGTTATGTAAAACTGCCATAATCTACCTCAGGCAGTCAGCAAAAAATGTACTGACTGCCTGTAAAATCAAAATAAAAAATTACAACTCATCATCATTACTGATACTGGACAGAATCTGAGTACGCTGCTCTTCTGCGGCCTCATTTTCACCCGATTGCTCCAGCACTTTTGCCAGCAATAATCTGGTCACATTATTGCTTTTCGCTTGCAAGCTCGCTTCTAAATAATTTTTCGCCTTACCCCATAATTGCTGCTGGTAGCTCATCTCACCCATCAGCAATAACAAATCCGCATTCTGTGGCTCCTGTTGTAACCACTTATCCGCTGCTATCATATTTTTTTGCTGTTCTTTACTGCTCAAATACTGATTAGCGTGATTAAAAGCTGGTAACAATGCAGCATCATGACTACGTGGATAATATTTCTTTACCCATTTCACAGCCTGTGTGTACATCCCTAGCTGTAAATACTTTTCTACTATATCTGCACTCAACAAGCTTTCTTGTTCGTCCACTGGTATTGATTTAAGACTATTTTTCAGTTCAACAGGATTTTTGGCTTCAGCCAGTAATTGCCGGTAAGCCCAATATCTATATTGCTGCTGTTCACTATCACTTAATGCACTTGCACGGCTCAGCTTATCCACTTGCTGCAATACTCCTCGTGCATCATGCTGATCCCAGTCATAGCGTAGTTGTAGTTTCACAAGCTGAGTTAAATTCGGATTGATTTTGGCCGCAGCATCCAATGCACTCTTTGCCTGCTGCTCATTGTGCTGAGCCAGAGCTGACTGACTAAGCAGCAGATAACGTGAGAGTTGCTGTTTTTCGGGCAGCTTGGCCACCTCGTTTAAATAGCGGTCTCGAGTACTCATATCATCCATTTGGTCTGCACTGTGAGCAGCCAGCAATAAAGCCAGTGATCGGCTATGCTGACCCTGTTTATTGCGCAGCACTCGTTCAGCCTCTCGGGCAGCAAACTGATAGCGTCCTTCAAAATAAGCCAAACCAGCATGATTCAAGGCCGTTTCAACCTGATGGCGCTGATGATTTATGCGCCAATGTTGCCAATGGCCGGGGAGATGCACAAAACCCATAACAATGCGCAGCAAAATATACAGCATTACCACCGTCAAAAGCACCATACCGATAAAGAGCTGCAGATTAATACGTATCAACGTCTGTTCTACGACAATATAAACATCACCACTGTAATACTTGGCACCCAGTACCACAGCTACAGCCACTATAAATAGTATAATCAACCATAACAAAGATCTCATAATGAATGTTCTCCCTGCACGGTAGAAGCTGCTGTTGCATTTTTAGCGCTTTCCGCACTGGCTGCTTTTGCTGAATGAGTTTCGGCCACAGCAGAAGCACTGCTGGCACTTGAAGCACTAAAATCCGGCAACGCAGTTGACATATCCATACCAGCCTGATGCTGATAATCTCGCACTGCTGACAAACTTGCAGAAAGATTACTGTCCTGATTGGTCTGAACATTCAACATTTTCAGTTGAGACAGCTCTTTAAGCCAAGATTGTGTCGCCGCAGAGCTACCATCAAAATACTGTTTAACCGTGGCCTCGGCTGTATTCAAATCAGCGGCATAAACCTCACTACGCCGCTGAATCAGCGCAATACGCGCATCCAACAAACGCAGACGTAGATTTTCTCGTACAAAATAAATTTGTTCCGGCGACATTAACATCGAATCATTATGATTGATATGCCGAACTTCAACCATACTACTTAGCGAATGCAGTGTAGCTTGCCACGTACGCTGCCACCAAGATGCATTTGGATTAATAGTTGCCGTACCAGAAGAAACATTAGGCTGCAACTGATTATCAACGACTAAAGGTAAGCCTGCAACGCCAGATTCCAGACGATTTAGACGGAGAGAGGCACTGGCCACATCAAGATATGGACGACCTTTCAAGTTTTCGAGATCACTACTGATGGCTTTTTTAATTGGCAGTAACTGAGGTTGGTCAAAACGTGCCAAACGACTATCCAGATTTTCCAGCACATTTACGGCCACCGGAACATTACCCGATATCAGCAACTGCTGCGCAGCCAAATTTAGTGTAGCCTCAATCTCATCAACCAGCCAATCAGTACGGCTTTTTACCAGCTCCTGATATGCACGAGTCAGACGGTCAACATTTTCACCCTGCGTTTTCTGCTGCGTTTGCAAATCTTGCAACTGCTTACTCAATTCATCAACCCGCACCAAACTTGTTTCCACTGTAGCTGCGGTTTTACTGGCACCAATACCTGCATTTTCGATTTTCTGATCAAATTGAAGCTGCTGATTTTTCAGCAGATTTTGTCCCTCAACGAATAAAAATCCACTGGCACCCAATGCCAGTATCGACAGTACCAAAGCACCCAGTGCTATTCCCTTACCCGTACCAGATACTTGTTTCACTGCAGCTGGCCGGCTGGTTTCTTGAGGTACAGACATTCCTGATCCTGTGTTGTTTTTTTGAAAATCTTTAGTTTGATGGGTGCCGGCTTTTTGTTTATCTGAAGGTTCAGCTGCCGCGGATGTAGTCGATTCAGGAGGTACACGCACTTCACCTTGTGTATTCACCAGCAATGGCTGCTTACCTTGTTCCGGAGACTGACCAGACTGCGTATCTTGTTGTTCACTCATTCGGTATACTCCCTGCACGATAATTGGGACAACAGCTCAGCAGAACAACTATCACACTGTACTGTCTGAATGCAAAATTTCCAATCCACGCTGTAAATCCGATACCAGCATCGTAGTTACATCATAACTCGACAGCGCTGCTTCCACACGTGGATGGTGAACTAAGTATAACAAGCTTTTGCCAATTGCGTACAAATCTGGCGGCATCTGCGAAAACCACGCATTTACAGCAGCACTTGTCGTCATATAAACAGCCTTTAAACGCTTTTCTTTAATTGGCTGCCTCAATACTGACCAATTAAGCAGCTGTGGCTGGCGCTTATACACTTCAGCCAGCTCAACCTGCCAGCCTTGCTGACCTAGCTTGTCAACCAGCAATTCGCGACCGCCAACACCCCTAATCAGCATCATCCTTCCATTTTGCTGATGCCATATGGCTAAACGTAAAACTGCTTCACTATCATTGCCATCAAACGGATAAACGACCTGTTTAAAACCGTAAGCAATTAACACTTTTGCTGTAGCTGCGCCTACAGCCACATGCACTACATTATCAGACTGAACAAGATATTTGGCAGCAATGTGCACTGCGCTAGGGCTGACCCAAACAATAACATCTTGTTTCAAGCTGCGCTCAGCCAGCTGCTGCAAGATATCATCAAAAGGTAGCAACTGCTGATACTCCATTAATAATGGCTGCCATCCAGCACGAATACAGCTTTTTATATCAGCAGCCACAGCCTGGCGCGGACGCATCAATGCAATGCTGGGCTGAGTAATCATTGACCGGACAGCACTTCATTAATCAAGTCTCTGGCGCCCAAACTGGCTAATTTTTGTGCCACGTTTAAACCCAGTTGTTCAACATCACTCATAGAAGCCTGCGCGCTGGCACGCAGCACCGTTTTTCCATCAACAGAAGCAACCAAACCAAACAATTCAAGCATACCAGAGCTTTCAACACAATAAGCAGCCAGAGGTACTTGACAGCTACCACCCAAAAACTTTGCCATGGTTCGTTCTGCCGTCACACAAGCTGCTGTAACTGCATGATGAAGAGGCTGCAACAAGTTTAATAAATCAGTCCGGTGAGAAGCCACCTCAATTGCCAGTGCACCTTGACCAGCCGCAGGTATGGAAATTTCAACCGGCAAAATACTACGGATACGATGATCTAAACCCAAACGTTCCAAACCAGCAGCAGCCAGAATAATAGCTGCATATTCTTGTTTATCTAATTTACTGAGGCGCGTCTGCACATTACCGCGCAAAGGTTTTATGTGTAAATTCGGATAGTGCAACCGAAGCTGAGCTTCGCGGCGCAGACTAGATGTGCCAACAATGGCTCCTTCTGGCAATTCCGACAGATGGGCATACTGTTGTGAAACAAAAGCATCAAAAGGATTAGCCCTCTCAGTTATAGCAGCCAGAACAAAACCTTCCGGCAGCTCCATAGGTACATCCTTAAGTGAATGAACCGCAATATCGGCGGTTCCTGCTTGCAATGCCCATTCCAGCTCTTTGATAAACAGTCCTTTACCGCCTATTTTAGACAAAGACTGGCTTAGTATCTGGTCACCCTTTGTCGTCATACCTTGAATAGTTATAGATATATTAGGATAAAGCCCCTGCAAACACTGCTGTATGTGTCGTGCTTGCCACATAGCCAGTGCGCTTTCACGACTAGCAATGACCAGATTATTTTTTTTCATACCAAGACACATAAAACCAAAAAATTAAAATATAAATTTTAGCATTAACTGTAGATTAAGCTGCATTTACTTACACAACCCAATATGTATTCAAAGTCAAGCTTCAGTTCGTAACAATAACTCATCAACCAGACTACTTACACCAGCTTGAGCAGATGCACGAATGATTTGTATATTCTGCAATCCTTCAAGTGGTTGAGGATCAACCAGAAAAATTTCTGCAGATCGTGCCGCATAGTGAAACAGACCTGCAGCCGGATATACTTGCAAAGATGTGCCAACAATGATAACTATATCAGCACAACGCATTAGCTGAATGGCAGAGTCAATCATCGGCACAGTCTCTCCAAACCACACAATATGCGGCCGCATCTGGAAGCCATGATTATCCTTATCTCCCAGCGTCTGATCTGAAAAACAATCGACAATATAATTTTCATCAACACTACTTCTTGCTTTTAAGAGTTCACCATGTAAGTGTAGTACATGACTACTACCAGCACGCTCATGCAAATCATCTACATTCTGCGTGATAATATTAACATTGTATCTTGTTTCCAGATTTTTTAATGCTAGATGAGCCGTATTAGGTTGAGCTCTTAGCAACTTCCGCCTTAAACGATTATAAAATTCTAATACTCGTTCAGGATGGCGCTCAAAAGCCTCAGGTGTAGCAATATCATCAATTTTTTCACCATCCCATAATCCACCATGATTACGAAAAGTCTGCAAACCACTTTCTGCACTGATGCCCGAACCTGTCAACACAACAATTTTATGCCGGCCCACAGACGAAAACTTACTCATATGTGCACAAAAGCTTTAATCGCAGCTTTTAGTCTTTGCAAGCCAGTCTGCAAATCAGCATCAGTCAATAGCAGACTAGGTGCAAAACGTAAGACATTATTACCTGCCACCAAAACCAGCAAGCCATGCTGCAAAGCCAACTGCATTAATTGCGCAGCCCGTCCTTTGTACTTATCAGACATCACACAACCAAGCAATAAGCCCTGTCCTCTTACCTGAGCAAACACACCAGATGCATCAGATAATTCCTGCAAACCTTTCTTCAATTTTTCACCTTGCCGCAAAACATTCTGCAAGGTCTCAGGCGTATTTATAATATCAAATGCCGCACAGCCCACCGCACACGCTAGCGGATTACCACCAAAGGTACTGCCATGACTACCAGGCGTAAAACTGCGGCCAACAGCTTCTGTTGTCAACATAGCACCTATAGGAATCCCACAACCCAGTGCTTTGGCAGCTGAAACAATATCCGGCCGGATATCATAATACTGATGTGCAAACAACTTACCGGTACGTCCCATCCCCGTTTGCACTTCATCGAGAATCAACAAAGCTTGATGACGATCACAGGCACGACGTGCCGCCTGCAAAAATGCTTCTGTTACAGGCAATACACCACTTTCACCTTGAATCGGTTCAATAACTACCGCACAGGTTTTATCATTGACCGCTGCATCAATAGCAGCAACATCATTAAACGGAATATGCCGGATACCAGCAGGCAAGGGCGCAAAATCATTACTGTATTTGGGTTGACCGCCTACAGAGACTGTAAAAAGCGTACGACCATGAAATCCATTAATACAAGCAATTATTTCGTGTTTTCCTGTATCAGGAAAATGGTCACGCGCATATTTTCGGGCCAGTTTAAAAGCAGCTTCATTGGCTTCTGCGCCAGAATTACAAAAAAATACTTGCTCAGCAAATGTGTGTTTTACCAGACGCTCAGCCAAATTCTGTGCCGGTTGGGTGGTATAAATATTGGAAATGTGCCATAACTTATGTGCCTGTTCCATCAACGCATTAATCAGAAGCGGATGGCAGTGACCCAAAGCATTTACAGCAATCCCACCTGCTAAATCTATGTATTCCTGCCCATTATCATCCCAAACACGGCTACCTTCAGCACGAATAGGCAGCATAGGTGCAAAACTAAAATTCGGTGTTAAATAATTATGCATATTTCTCTCTATTAATCTATACATTTATCATAATCAGAAGTCATCAAGTTCTGCTATCTCAATGTATCATAAACCTGATGAACAAATAAGAAAACATACCAACAACTGATTCAGTAAAGATTAACCTGAATAAAATATTAGTTTGAGAATAAGCTTATAGAAAGCAAAGAGATAAAATGCGAACATTTTTCAAATTCCTAAACTTATATGTTCAGCATTAATCATAAGTTTTATGCAAAAAACTATTTAGATAACTAATTTCCATAACATCTATCAAGACAAAACCCTCATCAAAATAGACAGAAAAATTGATCATAACTCATTAAAATTTGAAATAAATATCAAATTTGAAGTACCAAATAAATTATAATTCTTATATGTTATTCATAAAACCAGAATAACTCTTATAGCTAAATTCTTAAAACTAAAAACAGATTTATTAGTCAATTACAAAGGTTTGAACTAGTGCATTTTTAAAAGAATATTCTGAAGAAATTGTTTATTTATCACTACCGTGTTCAGAATTTCCTTAATTATAAATCTAAGACTGAAACAAATAAGGGAAATATTCGATCAGAAACTTATAAATACTTTTTATAAAAAGCCGAAAAAACATAAATCCACAAACTATTTTTTCAATTAACCTATGGCTTCAGTATAAATCGGCTATTACTAATTTCTAATGAACCTTATTTGTAATAGTACTCAGCAATTTAGCTTCAAAATAATTACTAGCATTTTGCACAAAATAAATATAAGAGGTTGATTTAAAGCAGTCTACTTATAAAAATACAGATTTCACATTTGGCGCAAACGATTAATTCGATTATCCAACGTTGGATGGGTGCTAAACAAAGAGTCATCCGATTCACTGGCAATTCCCAGAGCAGACATACCAGTCGGCAACTGACTGGTTTCACCTTTCAACCGCTGCAAAGCAGCGATCATTTTTGGTGCACCCACTAAACGTGCTGCACCTGCATCTGCCCGATACTCACGCTGACGGCTGAACCACATCACAACTAGACTGGCCAAAAAACCAAATATAATCTGCAAAATCAGACTTATTGCAAAGTAGGCTCCCTGAGACACTTCTCCATTTTCATCTCTGGACATAACATCTGCAATACGGCGTGCCCAGAAAAACACAAATGTATTTACCACACCCTGTAACAATGTCATTGTCACCATATCACCATTACCAATATGTGCCATTTCATGAGCCAGCACAGCTTCTACTTCATCCTGAGACATACCATGTAACAAACCAGTACTCACCGCGACCAGTGAGCTATTTTTAGTAGCACCAGTCGCAAAAGCGTTGGGCTCTGGAGAATCATAAATCGCCACTTCCGGCATAGTAATATTCCACTGATTTGCCAGCCGGGCTACAGTGTTTAGTAGCCATGCCTCCGCAGCACTTTGAGGTTGACCGATTATCTGACCATCGACCGAAGCAAGAGCTAGCGATTTTGACATCAACAAAGAGATAAACGAACCGGTAAAACCCACTACAGCTGCCACTAACAACAAACTGCTGGTCGTATTACTGTTAAGCCTAATACCCAAAAATGCACATAAAATGTTCAGAACAATATTAATAACGATAATAACGGCTAGATTTGTAGCAATAAACAATAAAATGCGTTTCACATTATGCCCTTTTAATTTCTGCAGAATTTAATCAGCACAATATAATATTGACATATAAAAATCTAAATACCAAACTTGAAACAAACAGTTTATAAATCAGAAGTCACAAACAAAAATTATCATATAAAATTAAAGAAATGATTTAATTCACGAATTCAACTTTGAAAAGCGACATTCTGTATAGAGAAAGAAACATTCAAGTCAAAAGAATATAGCGATGATTAAAACAGACTAATCCCTAAATACGTACCTCTCCATGTCCCAAAACAATCCACTTCTGGCTGGTTAACCCCTGCAACCCTACTGGACCTCGTACATGGATTTTATCAGTAGATATACCAATTTCCGCCCCTAGACCATACTCGTAGCCATCTGCAAAACGAGTAGACGCATTCAGCATAACACTAGCAGAGTCTACAGCACGCAGAAAAAGCTGAGCATGTAGTAAATCATTGGTTACAATACTATCAGTATGATGGCTGCCAAAATGATTTATATGCTCTATAGCGTCTTCAATATTGTCTACTACCTTTATAGACAGAATTGGAGCCAAATATTCAGTAGACCAATCTTCCTCAGTAGCCGGTAAAACATCATCCTTCAAAATCTGCACAGTTTGCGCACAACCACGTAATTCAACATTTTTCTCAGCATACCTTTGCTGTAGTAAAGGCAATAATTTTTTTGCTTGGCTAGTATGAATCAATAAGGTTTCCATAGTATTGCAAGTACCATAGCGCGAAGTCTTCGCGTTTACAGCTATATCAATTGCCATTTCTGCAGAAGCGGAAGCATCAATATAAACATGACAAATACCATCAAGATGTTTGATTACCGGTACCCGCGATTTTTCCTTCACTCTTTGCACCAGCCCTTTACCGCCACGTGGAATAATCACATCAATATATTCCGGCAGATTAAGCAGCACATCAACACCTGCTCGATCAGTCTCAGTAATCAGATTAACAGCTGCTTGGGGTATTCCAGTTTCAATCAAAGCAGAATTGATGACAGCAGCAATAGCTTTATTGCTATTAATGGCTTCACTCCCACCGCGTAATAAACAACTATTACCTGATTTCAGACATAAAATCGCCGCATCCAGCGTCACATTCGGGCGTGATTCATAAATCATGCCAATTACACCAAGCGGAACACGCATTTTACCAACCGTGATACCACTTTGCAGAGTTCTAAAATCATCCATTTCACCTACTGGATCAGACAGTGCAGCAACCTTATGAACACCTTCAATCATCGCATCAATACTACGATTGCTCAGATGCAGACGATCAAGTAAAGCAGCACCCAATCCCTGCAAACGTGCTGCCTTCATATCCGCCTCATTGGCTGCAAGAATAAGGTGCTGTTGTGCAGCTAGATTATTAGCAATCAGCATTAAAGCCTGATTTTTCTGTGCAGCAGAAACTCTAGTCAGGGAATAAAAAGCCTCTTTAGCTGCTTTAGCCGTTTCAGTAATATATTTGGTCAATTCCACGTGAATTTACTTTCCAGAAAAAAACACTAAAATCATTCTTATTCTCATATAAAATCACAAAGAATACATTTACCCAATTACAACTACCCTTGCATATACCCTGAAATCCACATGATAGGTAAAAATTATCAGGCTAATAGAACCCTGCACACATAATAGAACTAATCAATATGTGTATCGGTAGAATCCTTAAAATTGGTTTGTGGCCTCAACACTATTAAGTGGTCAACAGCACCAATGGCATTGGTATCCTTACCTGGATAATCAAGTTCAGTCAAAAAATGGCGAATACAATTCAGACGGGCTCGTTTTTTATCATCGGATTTAATAACCGTCCAGGGTGCATCACCGGTATGCGTATGAAAAAACATGTCATTCTTAGCTGCCGTATAATCATCCCAGCGATCCAGAGACTGAATATCAACAGGCGAAAGTTTCCAGTGTTTCAACGGGTCGTCACGACGAGAAATAAACCTACGCAACTGCTCTTCTCTAGAAACAGAAAACCAAAACTTAAACAGATAAATCCCGCTGTTAACCAACATACGTTCCAATTCTGGTGTTTGACGCATAAACTGCAAATATTCATGTGGCTGGCAAAAACCCATTACTCTTTCCACACCAGCACGGTTATACCAAGATCGATCGAAAAAAACCATCTCACCACTTGTCGGCAAACGCTCAATATAGCGTTGAAAATACCACTGCCCTTTTTCAGTTTCTGTCGGTTTTTCCAGCGCTACAACTCGGGCACCGCGCGGATTGAGATGTTCCATAAATCGCTTGATTGTCCCCCCTTTACCGGCAGCATCCCGACCTTCAAATAAAGAGACAATTTTCTGACCAGATTCCTTAACCCAGTTTTGCACTTTCAACAGCTCAATTTGCAATCTGGCTTTCTCACGCTCATAAGTAGCCCGCCGCATCCGAGTGCGGTATGGATAACTAGCCGGCAAAGGTGCTGAAGACGAATCTTCATCGGAATGTTTTCCTCGATACTCCAGCACACTTTTTTCAAAAACATTTAATTTAGTGTCTTTATCCTGATTGTTCACTTCAGAGGATTGTTCAGGCTTTAGTATCTGCTCACTCATATTCTTCCTTTCCTATTATGGCTCAGAGTAAGCCAAATTTTCATTTTAAGAAATGTGATAATCTGTATAAGTATTGTAACTCAATGTACAGTCTGCTTACCAAACAAAATGTCATAGATTAATAAAACCTTAGTCTATTACAACTATGACAACTAAAAACCACTGTAATTTCAAAAATTCTAATTTTCAAATATTCATTTCCATAATAAAAAATCTAATTCAACCAGATAACAAATAATTTTTTAAATTTAAGTTTTCTTTTCAAAAATATATTCAATAAAAACGGGTATCTGTACAGATTACCCGTTTTTATTAATAAATATCTTTATCTAATATCGTTTAGAAAAGAGAATCTAATTGGCCATTATTACCTGACTGCGGAACAACTGGAATTTCAGCACCATCATCATCTCCATCATTATTACTATTTCCCTGCTTTGACGTAATCGGCCCGTCAGCTCGATTATCCAGTGGTAGATCAGGATTAGTTGTCTGATATTCCTTCAGATAAAATTCACCGGATTTCTGAACAATTCCGGCAGGAACTGGTGTATTTACAACCGGTTTATCTTTTAACGCATAGCGCATGTAATCAAGCCATACTGGCACTGCAATCGTACCACCAAAAGCAGAACGTCCCATACTGCGTGGACGGTCATAACCAATAAATACCGCACTAACTATATTCGGATTGAAACCTACAAACCAAGCATCCTTATTATCATTAGTCGTACCTGTTTTACCCGCTATATCACTGCGTCCCAATGCATGAGCACTATAAGCAGTCCCATGATTAACCACGTCCATCATCATGTGATACAAAATAAATGCATTACGCGGATCTATAGCCATGGGAGCATTCTGTTTAGCCACCAACGGCTGCATCTGCGCGCGCAAATTACCACGACTGTCATAAATTCGGTCAATCACATAATTGGAAACCTTGTATCCCCCATTAGCGAAAATTGCATAGCCTTCAGCCATTTGCATTGGCGTTACCTGCCCACTACCCAATGCCATCGACAAACTGTTGGGAATCTGATCTGGCCTAAAACCGAAATGCTGCACATACTGTCTGGCATAATCCACCCCCATTGCCATCAAAATACGAATAGACACCATATTTTTGGAGGCAGTTAATGCTTGTCGCAGTGTTATAAATCCAGCATAGCGTCCATCCGAATTTTTTGGTGCCCATGCACGTCCACCATTACCCATACCTGGCAAAACAATCGGCGCATCATTAACCATCGTAGCCGGCGTAAAACCTTTAGCAATAGCAGCAGAATAAATAAACGGTTTAAATGATGACCCAGGTTGCCGTTTTGCCTGAGTGGCACGATTAAAACTACGGCGGTAAAAGTCGTAACCTCCCACAAGTGCTTTAATTGCCCCTGTCTGAGCATCTAAAGCAACAATTGCACCTTGAAGTTCCGGTTGCTGCACTACACGGTAACTATTACCTTCTCTATGCACATGAACTACCGAACCAACACGCACGGATGCTTCACCCAATTTAGCATTGTTAATTGCACGCTTTATCCAGTTATAACTATTACCCCCAATGCGCATCTCCCCTACACCAGCGATATAAACTACTATTGAATTGGAATTCAGAGCTGTCACCACAGCCGGTAGCATCCCATCCACCGCTGAGCGATTGGCCAAATACTGCTCTATCTGTTCATCGCGAATATCATCTGGAATTTTGCTTAAATCAAAAAAGCCTTCAGCACCCCGATAAGCAGAACCTCTATCAAAATTGTTCAATACCTTACGCAGCGCCTGAGTAGCTACTGCCTGATCCTGAGAATTTACTGTGGTATAAACCTTGAATCCTTGGGTATACGCCGCGTCACCATATTTTTCATACATCTGCTGACGTACCATTTCAGCGACATAAAGAGCATTCTGATCTATAGCCTGCTGATAATGCACATACTTTAATGGTTCAGCATAAGCGGCATCAGCCTGAGCCTGAGTAATTTTGCCCAGTTCAACCATATTATTCAGAATATATCGCTGACGCATTTTAGCCCGTTGTGGATTTACAACAGGATTAAAAGTAGAAGGAGCCTTAGGCAAACCGGCCAGAATCGTCGCCTCTGCCAAATCTAATTGTTGTACAGGCTTATTAAAATAAACCAAAGAAGCAGCTGCAAAACCATACGCACGCTGCCCCAGATAAATCTGATTAAAGTAAAGTTCCAGTATCTGATCTTTAGTCAGTTTTTGTTCAATTTTATAGGCCAGCAAAGCCTCATTGAACTTGCGCGTATAGGTACGCTCATTAGTAAGATAAAAATTGCGAGCCACCTGCTGAGTAATAGTACTGGCTCCAGATTGCACACCACCAGTTAGATTAGAAATAAGCGCACGGCTAATGCCAATAAAGTCAACACCACCATGTTCATAAAACCGCTTATCCTCAGCTGCAACAACAGCATCTTTCAGTACTTGTGGAAAATCATTGATACGAGTAAAAGCACGTCGTTCTTCACCAAACTGCCCCATAAGCTTGCCATCAGCAGAATAAATGGTAAGTGGCATTTTCGGCTGATAATGAGTTACAGCTTCTAGAGAAGGCAATTTAGGATAAGTTACCATAATTGCAATCGCCACCAGACCAGCAGCAAATAGCACCAGTCCTACAAACAAACCAACGGTAGATAGCAATAATTTTCTAATCATAATCAACTAATTTTCATTTAAAGGCTGCGAAACATATTCAAAATAAAGTAAACTTTGTTCTTCATTTCGTTAGCAACATACAAAATCGAGTTTTAAGCACTTCATCACCCGTTTGATAAACAGACAGAAAGCCCTTTCATGAAACTGAATAATTTCAAAATAAATTCAAAGAATAAGAAGGTGGCCACAACTTCATCGAGACAGTGTCTTGGTATCAGTCTTACTGATAAAAGCATTAACATGGTGCTCCTGAATGCACGCAGTTTAAATCAATTTCGTCTCGAAAAATACGTTGTTGTGCCTTTGCCAAAAAATATTATTGGTAACGGCAACATCGAAAATCATGATGAACTTGTTGTTCATCTACAACAGGCAAAACAAATGCTCCAAAGCAATTGTCGCAACATTACCGTAGCCATTTCACAAAAGCAAACCTCCATCCAGTTTCTCGATAGAGATGAAAATACAGAGTATACCGAAGAAGAACAAATCATGGCTGAATTGAGTCAATATGACTCAATGGATGATGTAAGTTACGACTATCAGAATGTCAGTATCAATGAGGATGGAAAAGAAAGTTTGCTACTGGTCAACAGCAAACGGGATGATGTCAATATTCTGATGGATGCTTTTACCGATGCAGGTATTACACCCACACAAATGGATGTCGATATACTGGCAATAATGAATAGCGCCATCACATGGATAAATATCAGACAGCCTGAATTAACAGAAAAATGTATCGCAGTTTTCAACATAGGTTACGGTGAAACACAAGCAATTATCATGCGTCATGGTAAATTACTTTATAAACAAGAAATTAATCTTGGCTATGATCATCTGATGCAATCCTTGCGCCGAAACTACCAGCTGACTGATGAAGAAGCGTGGGAAATGCTCTATAGTCAAACCAAGCCAGAAGATTACAATCAGACTGTAGCGAAGCCATTCCAACAACAATTTATTCAGGAAATACAGAGAGTTTTACAATTTTATTTTACTTCAGCTAGTCAAGAAAATGAAATTGAAGAAATCCTTGTTTTTGGTTACAGCAATAATCAGGCACCCAATAGCCTTGCTGACAGCATCAGCCAGCAAACCAGTATTCCTGCGCAACAGATCAACCCTATACTGTTAGCACAGCCTGGTGATGCCATTCAACAGGCAAAATTGCAACAGGACAGTAGTTTATTAACCGTAGCCTTTGGCCTGGCCGTAAGAGGATTATAAGATGTTACCTTTATTAAAAATTAATCTGCTGCCCTATCGAGAAGCTTTACAAACCAAACAAAAGAAACAATTTCAGACTCTACTGGCCGTTGCTGCTTTAATCGGTATAGGTCTGGCAGTATTAGGCTACATAGCTATAGATAGCCGGGTTAGCAGTCAAGATGCCCGTAATCAAGTATTAAAGGATGGAATAAACAAACTGGATGGAGAAATTAAACAGATCGCTCAATTACAAGATGAGCGCAAAAATTTCACAGCCAGACAAGAAAAAGTAGAAGAGTTATCTAACAAACGTTTTGAAGCGGCTCGTATACTGGATACTTTGAATACATTAGCACCATTAGGATTGTATATAACTAGTATAGAAGCTCAAGATGCCAATACATATGTCATTAATGGTAAAGCTTTTAGTGATGCTAAAACTGCAGCTTTCATGAATGCTTTACCAGGACAACTATTTACTACACCTGAATTATTAAATATCAAACGAGTTAATAATACTCAGGAATTTAGCATTCGCATACGCTTGAATAATCTTATTGGCCAGCAAGAAGATATGATAGAAACCAATCAGGTTCTTAACTCAAACTCTTCATCAACTGAACTAAATCAGGATACAGAAGCACCTCATCAAGAAAATGAGTCTAGTGCATCTGAACCAACAAATTGAAGGAGTATTGACAATGGCCAAAAATATAGATCTTAAATCAATTAATCTAAATTTCCTCTCCCAACAAGCCAAACCTGTACAGCTAGGCATAGCCGGTGGTATTATTGTATTGATTCTCCTTATTGCTTATTTCTTTGTTTACAGTGGATTAAATGAGCGGCTTAGTGAATTGAAGGATGAAGAAGAATCTCTAAAGCAAACCTATACTGAAAAAAGTAAACAGGCAGCTAATCTTGATGTACTGAAAGCAGAACTTAATAATATTAATGGTTCATTTCATTTATTATTAAAACAGCTCCCAACACAAGCTGAAATTCCAAATCTTATTCAAGAACTACATGAATGTGCTACCAAAAATGGTTTGAATATGGACAGCATCACTCCAGCACAAGTTCTAAATTCAAACTCAGATGATCAGCCACAAAATAAATCAGATCAACAAGTTATTCAAACTTTACCTTACAATATCACATTGACAGGCAGTTATAATCAAATAAGTCAGTTTCTTCGTGATGTAGGGAAGCTATCACGAATAGTCACATTAAACTCAATCGTACTAAAACGAAATGAGAAAGATAATACGCTTACCTTAAACGCAGTTGCCAATACATATAAAGCTTTAACAGATGCAGAAATTAAAGCTCAAAACAAAAATAAAAACGACCAAAAATAGGCTGCCTATAGCTGTAACTAGGGTAATTTAATATATAAGCAACGGAAAAAATATGAATAAATATCTAATCTGCCTGTGTATTTTTACACTGAGTGCGTGTTCGGCAGCAAATGAAGATTTACATGAATGGATGCGTAATACCAGCCAACAGGCAAAAATCAAACCCATGAAACAGAAGCAAACTACAATAAATATTCAGCCTTCTTACACCCCTCCTCCACAGCCCCAAATGAATATATTTGATTCTGCGCGTCTGAAAGCAGGCTTACAAGGCGCTAATGCACCTGATCTAAACCGACCTAAACAAATCTTAGAAAATTTTTCATTAGATGAATTGCATTATGTTGGTTTAATTAAAGGAGCGGGAAAAGCACCATCTGCATTTATTTCAGTAAATGGACACGTATATACTGTTAATCTGGGTAATTATCTGGGTCAAAGCTATGGACGAATTACTGCAATAACGCCTGATGAAATTGTTATATCCGAATTAGTTGAAGACTCATACGGCAATTGGACTAGCAGACGGGCTAGTTTACCCTTGCAGGCTGCTGACACAGCATCTTCAGAGACATCCAGTCAGAACTGAAAAAAAGTAACCCATTTAAAATTAAGAAGGTACCAATATGAAAATTAAAACCATATCTATTTTGTCCACTCTGGGTCTGGGTTTACTGAGTCAGAGTCTTTTTGCCGGTAACATAACAGCCATAAATGTCGGTGCGTTACCAAACCAGCAACGTCTGATTAAAATTCAGTTTGATAAGGATCCTGCGTTACCTAAAGGTTTTACAACCGAAAATCCTGCACGAATTGCATTGGACTTTGCTGGGACAGGAATAACCTTACCACAAAATTTACTCAAATTTGATGATACAGTTTTACAGCAAATTGAAGCTGGTCAAACTACAGACAAATCTCGTGTAATGCTATCCTTAGCCAAAACTGGCCAGTACAATGCTGTAATTAAAGGCAATGAAGTCTGGGTATATGTACAGGAATCTATTCCGTCCAAAAATAAAGTAAAAAATAAATCAGACAAAATTACTACTTCTCCGGCTACAGTCAACACACCTTATACAGCAACAAATAACATTATTGAACAAGTTGTCAGTCGTCAGCCTGCCAGTTCTAATAATAGCGCATTTGATCAATCAGCTTCTGTACCGATAAATATAGATTTTCAAAAAGGGAAAAATGGTAATGGTGTAATTTCCATTAGTGGTTTGAGTGACAAAGGAGAGCCAGCAATTAGACGCAATGCATCTAATTTGGTTTTAACTTATAAAAATGTTCCTTTGTTAACAGAACAACAGCGTAATCTGGATGTAACCGATTTCAGTACTCCTGTACGCACTATTCGCCTACGCAGGATTGGCAATGATACCGAAGTGAATATTCAGATGCAGGGTGACTGGGATTATTCCCAAATTAAAAGTGGGACTAATCTGGTTCTTCAGGTTACACACAAATTTGATTTAGACTCTAAAGGCCTACAATCGAATAATAAATCCTTCAAAGGAAAACGGGTTTCACTTGATTTTCAAGACATTGATGTCCGCACAATCCTACAGATTCTGGCGAAAGAATCAGGAATGAATATAATAGCCAGTGATAGCGTCCAAGGAAAAATGACAATATCATTAAAAGATGTACCTTGGGATCAAGCTTTAAATTTGGTTATGGAAACTCGAAATCTTGATATGCGTCGCGAAGGAAATGTTATCAATGTTGCTCCTCGTGACGAACTGATGAACAGGGATACAGCATCATTAGAACAGCAAAAAAAATTAGATGACTTAGGTCCCTTAATTTCTCAGACTTTCCAACTTAAGTATCGTAATGTTGAAGATTTTAAAAAGATTTTGCATTTATCCGATGATGGTAACAGTTCATCAGATAAAAGCATTTTGAGTCCACGCGGCAGCGCATTATTGGATCCTGCAACAAATACTTTAATCATTACCGATATTAGTAGTGTAATTAAAAAATTTGAAAAACTGGTTGCTCAAATTGATGTTTCATCTCAACAAGTATTAATCGAAGCACGAATCGTTGAAACTACAGACAGTTTTGCCCGTGAATTGGGAACTAAATTCGGCTACTACAGGGGAACATATCGAACTGGTATAGGTGGTAGTGTATCCCTTCAAGATCAAAATCGTGGTACAACACGTGATCCAAATTTTGAACTTGGTTTTCCTAATGTCAACCTTGGCGTGTCCAATCCAACATCAGTAGTATCATGGGTGCATAAATTTGCATCAGGGGCTCTCGCTTTAGAGCTTTCAGCCTCACAAGCTCAAGGCAAAACCAAAATTATCTCTTCTCCACGAGTATTAACACAAGATAGAAAAGAGGCAAAAATTGAATCTGGTTATGAAGTACCTTATCAGGAATCAACTTCCAGCGGTGCAACTTCTACCAGTTTCAAAGATGCCGTTCTTGGCTTAAAAGTTACCCCACAGGTTACACCTGACGGTAATATTATTATGACATTGAACGTACAGAATGACAGACCCATAGCATGCTCAAATGTTGCACCTGATGTTCTCCGTTCTGGCGACATTTGTATGCAAAAGCGTAATGTAGTGACTCAGACAATGATTGAGAATGGTGGTACATTAATTATTGGTGGTATTTACAATGAAAATAATGAAAACAGTATAGATAAAGTACCTTTACTTGGCGACATCCCAGGTATTGGCAATCTTTTCAAACACAGAAAAAATACCCAACAACGTAATGAATTACTCGTATTTATCACACCTCGTGTAGTCGATTCAAGCAGTGCCCCATTAAAATATTAAGTAAGCATTTTTAACTTCGTCAGCCTGTTTATAACAGGCTGACTTTTTTTCAATTTATAGAGTTAGAAATTTTCAAACATACTTAAAAATAAAATTATTTGAGAAATACAATTACTAATGACTAAGAATGATATTTATAGTGACTCTATAACTATAGCTAAAAAAATTTTCACACCCAACGTTTCTGTTTTAATCAATGCAAGTCCAGATGATGGTTATTCTACCAATTAATGCGTAAATTCTTATACTAAGTTACAATTACAAACATGGATAACATCGCAGGCAATCTGATTTTAATCGGTTTAATGGGGGCAGGTAAAACTACTCTTGGAAAACAACTTGCCAATAAACTGAAACGCATTTTTTATGATAGTGACCAGGTAATTTGTGAACGTACCGGAGTATCAATACCTACTATTTTTGAGCTCGAAGGAGAAGCAGGTTTTCGCACTCGAGAAACAGCTGTTATTAGTGAGCTGACACAACAAAAAGATGTTGTTATAGCAACAGGTGGTGGTGCTATATTAAAAATTGAAAACCGGCTAAATTTGCAGCAGAATGGGCATGTGATTTATCTTCATGCGCAACCTGAAGTTCTATTAAACAGGATACGGCACGATAAAAATCGCCCTCTTTTGCAAGTCTCAGACCCTTTAGCAAAATTGCAGGAATTATATAGCTTGCGTGATCCCATCTATCGAGCTACGGCACATACTGTTTTAGATGTGAATAGCCCCTACAGCTTCCACTCACTAAATCGTTTAATTCGTTTACTACGTCAACATTCTAAACAAATACCTCAACTTTAAATCATCATGTACACACTTAACGTTGCTACCACATCACATCAGTATCCCATATTTATTGGAAGCAACCTGCTTGAATCCGCAAATCATCTTTTGGCACCCTATTTTACAAACAAAATTGCACTTATCAGCAATGAAACCGTAGCGCCTTTATACCTGCAGCAATGGGAAAAAATACTAAATCATTCAGGACGCGAATATTTCAATATTATTTTGCCTGATGGAGAAAAATATAAGAACTGGCAAACACTTAATCTGATTTACGATGGTCTAATGCAAAATCGCGCCGAACGCAAAACCACCATTATGGCTTTAGGTGGCGGAGTAATTGGGGATATGGCAGGGTTTGCTGCTGCAACTTATCAGCGTGGTGCTCCATTTATACAGATTCCTACAACACTACTTAGCCAGGTGGATTCCTCCGTAGGTGGAAAAACAGGAATTAACCACCCTTTGGGTAAAAATATGATTGGTGCATTTTATCAACCTCAGGCTGTGTTTATTGATTTAAATAGCTTACATACTTTGCCACCACGTGAATTTTCAGCAGGTATGGCAGAAGTTATAAAATACGCAGTGTTGGGGGATATAGAATTTCTGGAATGGCTAGAAATCAACATCGAAGCATTGATTAATCAAGAACCTGAAGTATTGGCACATGCGGTTCATCGTTGCTGTCAGATGAAAGCAGATATTGTTGCGGCCGATGAAAAAGAAAGTGGTGTCAGGGCTCTTTTGAATCTAGGCCATACATTCGGCCACGCCATTGAAGCTGAAATGGGGTATGGTAACTGGCTTCATGGTGAGGCTGTTGCTGCAGGTACTGTACTTGCTTGCCGTTTATCTGAACAACTTGGTTATTTGCATCAGGATGATACTCAGCGTCTAATCAAATTATTATCACAAGTTAACCTGCCTGTTACGCCTCCTAAAATGTCTTTAGAAGCTTGGCTGATGCATATGAGCCATGATAAAAAGGTTATCGATGGTAACATGCGTTTTGTGGTGTTGAAACAATTGGGTGAAGCAAAAATCACTGACAATGTAACAACTCAAAACCTAGCAACAACATTGAACCAATATATAAGTTGAAGCATGTTAGAATTGACGTTAGAAAATTTATCAACTTTAAGTTAACACAGAACAGCATGACCCAATATTCTGATTCAAAATCGGACATTAATAAAGATCACCCGCGTAGCATACGTAGTTTTGTTTTACGTCAAGGCCATATGACACAAGCCCAGCAACGTGCTATAGATAACCAATGGCCAAATTTTGGCATTGATTTCGTCAAAAATAAAATTGATTTAAATGCCATATTTAATCGAACAGCACCCAAGATACTTGAAATTGGTTTTGGTATGGGCGTTGCAACAGCAGCAATTGCACAAAACCTTCCTAATTGCGACTTTCTAGCTATTGATGTGCATGGGCCTGGGGTAGGAAATCTATTAAAGCTGATTCAAGAACAGAATATACAAAATATTAGAGTGATGCGCCATGATGCAGTTGAAGTGGTTGAACACATGCTTGAAGATAACTGCCTGCAAGGTATTCATATCTTTTTTCCTGATCCTTGGCACAAAAAACGACATCATAAACGGCGCCTGATTCAAGCATCTTTTATTGCACGACTACTTCCAAAACTTCAATCAAATGGCTACGTTCATCTTGCAACAGACTGGCAAGAATATGCAGAACAAATGCTTGAAGTTTTAAACTGCTTTCCTGAGTTGCGCAACACTGCTGAAACTTATGCAGCTGTCCCTGACTACCGTCCCGAAACCAAATTTGAGGCACGAGGCAAAAAATTAGGTCATGGTGTATGGGATTTAGTTTTTGTAAAAAAATAACAGACAAAATTAATAAAAAGTAAAGACATTTAGGGTACAATCACCTTAGATTGCATTACAGCAATCATTTTCTGTCAAATAATATTGCTGTTTTCTAAGGAACTGAAATGTTTCAGAATGTCAAATACTATCCAGGTGACCCTATTCTGAGTCTGATGGATGAATATAAACAGGATGCACGCAGCTCAAAAGTAAATCTTGGTGTAGGTGTGTATTATGATGATAACGGCCATGTACCTGTGCTCGAATGTATTAAAACAGTAGAGTCACAATTAGTAGAAGAAAATCAGCCACACGACTATTTACCTATGGATGGTCTGCCTGCTTATCGGCAGGCATGCCAGAAATTGTTATTAGGTAAAAACCATGAAGCCATTACATCTGGTCGTGTTGCTACCATAGCTAGTCTGGGTGGATCAGGTGCACTACGCGTAGGAGCAGAATTTATTCATCAATGGTTTCCACAGGCAAAAGCTTATGTAAGCAATCCTACATGGGGAAATCATATCAGCATATTTGAGGGTGCTGGAATCGAAGTACATAAATATCCTTATTATGACCCTAAAACTATCGGAATCAAATTTACAGAATTAAAACAATTTCTGACACAACTCGATGTAGGCAGTATTATTTTACTACATCCATGCTGTCACAATCCCACTGGCGTAGATCCCAGTCATGAGCAGTGGGACCAGCTTTTAGATATTATTAAAAATAAACAGCTAATACCATTTATGGATATAGCCTATCAAGGTTTTGGGGACGATTTAGAAACCGATACTTATGCTATCCGCAAAGCAGTAGAAATTGGGTTATGCGTTTATATCAGTAACTCTTTTTCCAAAAACATGTCGCTCTATGGTGAACGTGTAGGTGGTCTGAGTATTGTATGTCCAACTTCAGAAGAAGCCAGATTAGTTCAGAGTCAGCTCAAATTCACTGTACGACGTCTATATTCAAGTCCACCTGCCTACGGTGGTCACGTCGTAAGCCGAGTACTTAGCAACACTAAATCTTATGAACACTGGCAGCAAGAAGTGTATATCATGCGCGATCGAATTCGGAAAATGCGTTCTCGATTATATGAAGTCTTGCAGACGAAAATTCCTGATCGTGATTTCAGCTATTTTATTAAACAGCGTGGCATGTTCAGCTTTACAGGCTTAGATCCTCAGCAGGTAGCCCGTTTAAAAAGTGAATATGGGGTATATATGGTTGAAAACGGAAGAATGTGCATGGCCGGTTTAAACAGTAGCAATATAGAATATGTTGCCAATGCCATGGCTGAGGTCTTGAAATAAGAAATATTACTGATTAAAAAAATAAAACTGGTTGGACAAGATTTAGCCAGCCAGTTTTTTTACCATTTATTCTATTAATTATTATTTCTCAATAATTAAAGCTCAATTAGCATTTTCCCTACCCAGTCTACGCATACGGAATGCCAAAGCGATATTAACTACACCAAACAAAGCAGCATAAATGCCAATTACCCAAGTCAGCGCTATTCCGCCCTGAATAGGATTTACCAGCAAAATAATACCAACTAACATGGATAATACACCCGCTGTGATCATCCATCCTGCACCACCAACAGATTTATGCAGACGAATAGCTGCTACAATTTGCAGAACACCACTTACTAACGCCCAAATCGCAATAAAAGTAATCAGTACCAGCCAAGTAATTCCTGGCACAAAAAAAGTTAGGAAACCAGCGAGTACACTTATAAAGCCCCAAATTAGCATCAGCCACCAATCCTGATGAGTTTTTCGTCCATTGATGGAAAGAACAATACCCATTACACCATCAACCAACGCATAAAAGCCGAAAAACATCACCATAACCAGTATCGAAATAAATGGATAAAACCAAGTTAATAAACCAAAGATTAAAGCTGCAAACCCACGAACTAGTACTATCCACCAATTTTCAGACAACAAATCAGCTAATGGTCTACGAAAAGAAAGAGTATTCACATTATTTCCTTTAGATAAATGTAAACTGCAAATAATAAATATTACACATGCTATTTCAGCAAACTATTGGTATCGCTTCTTCTTATACATCAGCCAGCCATCAGGATGGTGGTGTCCAGGATCATGGTGAGTCCAGTGTATCATCCCGCCTTTTTTATTACTGATATATTCACCAGTAAAAGCTACTTGGTCACCACGCTGTAAATTTTCTAATCGCGGAGCGATATCTATATTGTGTACCACTAAAACCGTACTACTACCTGTACTTAAAATAAACCTCTGGTGACGGCTGCCTTTATTATCATCTGGTAAAGTTTTGATAACATAGCCATCACCATAAACCTGAACTCTGTCCAAATTCTCATTTTGAGCCTGATTTAAAGAAATAGCTTCGCGTATCTGAGATACAGACAAAGGTTCTTTAGAAAAATTACTGCGAATTGATTTAAATGAATCAATTATTTGCTCATGTGCCTGACTTTTTTGCTGGTCATCAACAGAGCTATGCTGCCACCACCAAAAACCCAGTGCTACGATAACCAGAAAAATAATATTTTTCATAATAGGGAATTAATCTATCTACAGAATCAGCACTGAAACCATCATACAAAATGTAATCAAAGATAGCAAAACATTAATAGGTTAATCTAAAAAAAAGGCTACTGGATAACACCAGTAGCCTGAAATACTAATTTGAATAAAATAGTAAACTATTTTTTATGAGCTAATGCAGCTTTGATAAAAGCAGTAAATAATGGATGTCCATTTTTAGGCGTTGAAGTAAATTCTGGATGGAACTGACAAGCAAAAAACCATGGATGGTCAGGTAATTCAATGGCCTCTACAAGTTGTTCATGTCCAGTAGATACACCTCCAATTACTAAGCCAGCCTGCTGTAACTGTGGCAGATAATAATTATTCACTTCATAACGATGACGATGACGCTCACGAATAAACTCATTGCCATATATGGTTTTGGCAAGTGATCCATCGGCCAATTTAACTTCCTGAGCACCCAAACGCATGGTACCGCCAAGGTTAGTATTGATATCACGTTTTTCAATCTGTCCATCACGGTCTTGCCATTCACTAATTAAAGCAACAACTGGATGCGGTGTTTTTAAATCAAATTCGGTAGAATTAGCACCAACCAGATTGGCAACGTCACGTGCGTATTCAATTAGTGCAATCTGCATACCCAGACAAATACCCAAGTAGGGAATTTTGTGTTCACGTGCATAGCGTACAGCTGCAATTTTACCTTCAACACCACGAGTACCAAAACCGCCCGGAACCAAAATAGCATCCATATTTTGCAAACATGCAGTGCCATCTGTTTCCAGTATTTCACTATCAATATAATGAATGTCTACCTCTGTTTCGGTTTGAATACCTGCATGTTTTAATGCTTCAGATAAAGATTTGTACGACTCAGTCAAATCCACATATTTACCAACCATGGCGATTTTGACTTTATGTTTCGGATGTTGTACCAAATAAACAATTTTATTCCATGCAGTCAGATCAGCCTGCTGAACGTTTAATTGCAATTGTTCACAGATAATATTGTCAATACCCTGATCATGCAGCATTCTTGGTACTTCATAAATACTATCAGCATCATAGCAGCTTATAACAGCACGCTCTTCTACATTGCAGAATAATGCAATTTTACGTTTTTCTTCTTCAGGCATCGGCCGGTCCATACGACAAATAAGCACATCCGGCTGTATACCAATTTCACGTAATTCTTTGACTGAATGCTGGGTTGGCTTGGTTTTGATTTCACCAGCAGCGGCAATATAAGGAACATAAGATAGATGAACAAATAAAGTATTTGCTCTGCCCTGCTGGCTACGCATTTGCCGAATGGCTTCCAAAAACGGCAAAGATTCAATATCACCTACAGTTCCACCGATTTCGACAATTGCTACATCATAGCCGGCAGCACCTTCATGTATTTTACGTTTAATTTCATCTGTAATATGCGGTATTACCTGAACAGTACCGCCAAGATAATCACCACGCCGCTCTTTATGAATTACGCTTTCATAAACCTGGCCAGAAGTGAAGTTATTACGCTTCTGCATGGTAGCATCAATAAAGCGTTCATAATGACCCAGATCTAGATCAGTTTCAGCACCGTCATCAGTGACAAATACTTCACCGTGCTGAAAAGGGCTCATTGTACCCGGATCCACATTAATATAAGGATCCAGTTTAAGCATGGTCACTTTCAGACCACGAGATTCCAAAATAGCAGCAGTAGACGCAGCGGCAATGCCTTTACCCAGTGAAGAGACCACACCGCCAGTTACAAAAATAAACTTGGTCATGACAATCAGCAGGAAATTGAATTTAGCATTTTAGCTGAAAATAACACCAAAAGAAAGACATTCCCTTTTTCAAACTCTGCAAGTATATGCAATAATCTGCTTGCTCGGATTGGCGTAATAATCACGGCTGTGGCATAATTAGTCACCGTAATCCTTAAATTTATATTATGTTGCAATCTGGACATATTTTCATTGTTTCTGCTGCTTCAGGTACTGGCAAAACCACACTTGTTTCGCGCCTGAGTGCGCGTCAGCCGAATATTCGCATATCTATTTCCCATACAACCAGAATGCCGCGTGAGGGTGAACAAAATGGTGTACATTATCATTTTGTCAGCCGTAGTGAATTTGAGGATATGATTGCCAGCAATGCTTTTATTGAGCATGCCAATGTTTATGGCAATTATTATGGCACCAGTTTACAGGCTGTAGAATCATTAACCCAGCAAGGTTACAACGTTATTTTAGAAATTGATGTTCAGGGTGCGGAACAGATTCGCCGTTTACTGCCTAATGCTACCAGTATTTTCATACTACCTCCTTCGATGACAGAACTCACTGAACGTCTTAAAAATAGAGGCACTGATAGCGAAGACGTGATAGCCTATCGTTTAGCAAAATCCCGTGAAGAAATTGAACAAAGTCTTTTGTTTGATTATGTTATTGTTAATCAAGATCTTAATCAGGCAGAGCAGGATTTATTAGCAATTATCCGTTCGGTTGGGTTATGCGCGAAGGCGCAGCAACAAACCATTACTCGGATTTTATCTGGAAAATAAATATTTCAAGTTTAATGTTTAACAATTATTTCTATAGGAATTTATATTATGGCACGCATTACTGTAGAAGACTGTATCGGACGCATCCCTAATCACTTTGACCTGACCATGATTGCTGCCCTGCGAGCACGCCAGCTGGCTAATGGCGCAACATCACTGGTAGAAGAAGACCATGACAAACCTACAGTCATTGCTTTGCGCGAGATAGCCAGTGGACAAATTGGTGCAGAGTTACTCAACCAACAAAAATAATAAGGCAAACAGCCATGTACCCTCCCAGCCAGACCTATAAACCACCTGTTAAACAATGGCGTAACACTCTCTTTGCACAAACAGAGTATTTAAATAAACAGGAACGCTGGGAATTACTGGAACAAGCGTGTGCCTATATATACACTCTGGCCGAAAAAGATGGCAAAACTGCTCTACTTAAACGCAGTTTTGCCATTACTACATCTTTGGCACAAAATCAGCAACGAGTACAAGCACTAGCAGCCGTGCTGATCAAAATAGCCTTTGAAGATTTATCTTCTTCAGACAGTGATTTACCCAGCTCAGCTATAGGCCCGGTGGGAATGAAAATATTTGATGCAATTAATACTTCATCATGCACCGGCACAAACGACCAGCTACAATGCTGTCAACAACAGATAGAAACGAGCTATCAGGACATTATTAACGAAGCAGAAAATAAACTTCTACACACTGCCTCTTACCTCAGTAAAGAAGATTTACAAATGCTGTCCCGAGCTTGCAAATTCGGTGCCCATGCACATCATGGACAATTCCGTAACAGCGGCTTACCTTATATCACCCATCCTCTAGCCGTGGCGACTCAATTAGCAGAATGGCATGTAGACATTCAGGCTTTATGTGCCGGTGTATTACATGATGTACTAGAGGACACTGGTACTACCAAAGAAGAAATTATTGCCGAATTCGGTGAAACCATTGCCAACATGGTTGACGGGCTATCCAAACTGGAAAAACTTGAATATAACAACCAGCAGGAAGCACAGGCTGAAAGCTTTCGTAAATTGATTATGGCAATGACACAAGATGTTCGTGTCATAATTGTCAAACTTTCAGACAGGCTGCACAACATGCGCACACTGTCTGCTAAAAAACCGACCAGTCGCAGGCGTATCGCACAAGAAACCATGGAAATCTATGCGCAACTGGCCAATCGTATTGGTTTGAATCATGTATACCGTGAATTGCAAGACTTAGCATTTAGACATCTGTACCCCCACCGCTATGAAGTACTGGCCAAAGCCATTCAGTCTTCACGACGAAACAGGCGCGACATAGTAGGTAAAGTACTACGAGCCTTTAGTCAACGTCTTGTGAGCGCCAATATTGAAGCACAGGTAAGAGGTAGAGAAAAAAACCTATACAGCATTTATGAAAAAATGCGTCGTAAAAATCTCCATTTTGCCGATGTAATGGATATTTATGCATTCAGGGTTATTGTAAATAACATACCTTCATGCTATACCGCTCTGGGTGTTCTGCATAATTTGTACAAACCCAAACCTGGACGAATTAAAGATTACATTGCAATTCCCAAAAACAATGGTTACCAGAGCCTGCATACCATCTTAATTGGACCCTACGGGCTACCTATTGAAGTTCAGATACGAACACACGAAATGGATACAATAGCCGAACGTGGTATCGCTAGCTACTGGATGCATAAAGATGGAGAGCAGAATAGTTTTGATCAGGCACAAATGCGTACAAATCAATGGTTGCAAAGTATTCTCGACATTCAAGCACATAGTGCCAATGCCATTGAATTTCTGGAACATGTAAAAACAGATTTATTTCCGAATGAAGTTTATGTCTTCACCCCTAAAGGTAAAATCATTACTCTTCCAGAAGGTGCCACACCTGTAGATTTTGCCTATGCTGTTCATACAGATATCGGCAATCGAACAGTCTCTGCACGTATTAATCACAATTTAATGCCCTTACGTACCCGTCTGCATACAGGTGATACCGTAGAAATAATTACCTCCAGCAATGGCCACCCTACTCCGGCATGGCTCGGCTTTACCGTTTCAAGCCATGCCCGTAGTGCCATTCGCAGCCAAATAAAAAAAATGGATCGTTCCGATGCCATACGCTTAGGCGAAAAATTATTACAAAAAGCCTTATCCAGCCTACTGCCAGAAAACGTTTTACTGTCAGACTCTTTAAAAGACAAGTATCTGACCGATTTACGCCAAAAAAATACTTCTTTTGAAAATGTTCTCTGCGAAGTAGGTATGGGGTTACTACAGCCAGTATCTGTAGCCATGCATATAGCTGAACTGGCTGGCGAGCATTTTAATGACACCATTAAACTGGCACCAATTAATTTGACTGGCAATGAGTCAACTCATATTCATTTAGGCAAATGCTGCCACCCTATTCCTGGTGACACCATTAAAGCTTTGCTAATCAAAGATCAGGGCATTATTATTCATCGTGATACTTGTAATACGATTTTGAAAACAGACCCTGAACTTCAACTGGATGCAAACTGGGATTTACTACAAGCAAATAACTATCAGACAACTTTATGCCTCAATGCTATTGATAGTCATGGATTACTGGCCACCATTGCTCAGGCTATTTCTTCCAATGGCGGTGATATTACATCTGTAGAAACCACCTCAAAAAAACTCGAAGGTGTGGAAGGATTTATTGAATTTCGTTTTGTGTTACAGGTAAAAGATTTAAATCAGCTCAATCATATTACCCGCGATTTACATTCTGTTCCTCAGATTCGTCGTGTAAACAGAATATAACGCTCATCATATTTAATGATGTCACAAACGTACCCCTCCAGCTGGCTTGACGAATCATATTTAATCAGCCATAATCTTCTCCTTATTTATTTAAAATAACCCTATATCCGTTTTACTTTAAATTCTAACAGATATAGCCTCAATTACACCTTGGGAGGTGATGTTGTAAACGGTAATGCGGAACCGTAAACACCGCCTTTGCCTTTAGTGGCCTTTATTTAGTATTTATCTATCTGATATACAATCAGTAATATAATTATTTATTCAGGAAAAAAACATGCCTTCTATTCGTGTAAAAGAAAATGAACCTTTTGAAGTTGCTATGCGTCGTTTCAAACGCTCTGTTGAAAAAACAGGCTTGATGACCGAACTGCGCGCACGCGAAGCTTATGAAAAACCAACAACTGAGCGTAAACGTAAAAAAGCAGCAGCCGTTAAACGCTTACAGAAACGCCTACGCAGCCAGCAATTGCCACCTAAAAATTATTAATTGGAACTTTCGGCTTTGCATTAATAACCGGGAAATTACAATTAATCAGAATACCGCAGGCATTGCTTGCGGTATTTGCTTTTTACAGGTAAAACCTGAAGTAAAACGTATTTTTACAGCAAATCTCTATAATTACCAATTCACTTACTGCGAGCCCCATTATGAGCCTGAAACAAAAATTACAGGAAGACATGAAATCAGCAATGCGCAATCACGATGCAGCATCCCTGTCTACCATTCGTATGGCATTAGCTGCTATCAAACAGATTGAAGTAGATGAAAGAATCGAGGTAGACGATAGCCGCTTCGTTGCAGTTATCAGCAAAATGGTTAAACAGCGGAAAGAATCGGTACGCATGTTTAACGAGGGTGGAAGAAACGATCTTGCCGAAAAGGAGCAAGCAGAAATTAACTTACTCCAAAATTACTTGCCCGAAATGCTAGACGATACCGCTATTGAAGCTGCCATTAAAGATGCTATTGCCAATGTGGGTGCCACACAACCGAGTGATATGGGAAAAGTAATGGGCATATTGAAAAAAACACTGGCAGGCAAAGCCGATATGAGTGAAGTTAGTAAGAAAATCAAACAGCTCTTGGCCTAATTAATTCAACATTCAAAAAAAGAGACAGGATAATCAGGTCTAGAAATTATGTGCAGCAATTGACGGGCATGGTTGGCATGATTCCAAACGAATTTATTGACGAGCTTTTAAATAAAATAGACATCGTTGATGTCATTGAAGAATTTGTACCACTTAAAAAAAGTGGTGCCAACTACATGGCCTGCTGCCCCTTTCACAAAGAAAAATCCCCCTCGTTTTCAATTAGTCCTGCCAAACAGTTTTATCATTGCTTTGGTTGTGGTGTACATGGATCCGCCATTGGCTTCGTCATGGAATATCAAGGATTGAGCTTTCAGGAAGCCGTACAATTTCTGGCAGACCGCATCGGCATGACTGTCCCAAAACAGTCTGGAAACTCCAATCCACATGTACAGAAAGTTCATAAACAGATTCAGCAGACACTAGAGCAAACTACAGCTGCGGCTGCCACCTACTATCAACAACAGCTAAAAACCTCAATGCGTGCACAGCAATATCTACAGCAGCGCGGCCTCAGTGAAGAAATCATCATCCATTATGGCCTTGGCTATGCACCGGACGACTGGCAGGCTCTAGCCAAAGTTTTTCAGCCCTATCCCAGCAATGCATTGGTAAACAGTGGCATGGTTATCGAAAAAGACAGCCGCCATTATGACCGCTTCCGCGATCGCATTATGTTCCCCATACGTAGTACCCGTGGACAAATTATCGGTTTTGGTGCTCGCGTTATTGATGCAAGCGAACCTAAATATCTCAACTCACCTGAAACGCCCCTATTTGATAAAGGGCGGAATCTGTACGGACTATATGAAGCACGCGCCGCAATCAAAGATGCACAGCGAGTACTGGTCGTAGAAGGCTATATGGATGTCGTTGCCTTGGCACAGTATGGTCTAGGATATGCTGTAGCTGCACTTGGCACATCTACCACGGCAGAACACATACATTTGCTGATGCGGCAAAGCGATCATATCTATTTCTGCTTTGACGGTGACACTGCCGGCAAAAAAGCTGCATGGCGAGCATTGGAAAATGCTTTGCCACAATTAAAAGATGACAAAATTTTACACTTTCTTTTTTTACCAGCTGAACATGACCCCGACAGCTATGTACGTAGCTATGGATTAAGCACATTTGAAGATGCACTACTGAACCAAAGCTTGCCACTGTCTGCATACTTCTGGCAAACACTAACTGCACAGATTGACCTTAACACTCAGGAAGGTAAAGCAGAATTGATTAAAACTGCCAGCCCTTTGCTAGCTCAAATCAAGGCACCAGCATTGTCTTTCCTACTGCGCCAGGAACTCAGCCAGAAAGTGAGTATAGATGAACATAATTTAGCTCAGCTATTGGGACAAGAACAACCTAGATCAGCACCTGTCAGACAGAAAAGTTACCGTCTTCCACAGAACACTTTCCGACAACCGCCTGTCATGTCACTGGCACAAAAACAGATACGTGCACTATTGATAAATCCGCAATGGGCCGCATTTATAGAACTACCAGAATATCTGGACCTGCACGGCGATTATGCATGCCTCGCTGCGCTGGCTGAACGCATACAAGCCTCCGTAACACCGTTAAACAGCGGAGCTGTGTTGGAACTGATGCGTAATACAGAATTTGAACCCGTCATTCGGCAGATTATCCATGATTATCTGGATTCACCGGATATCTTGCAGCCAGGAAATGAAGATGACTGCACCACGTTCAAACAGGGCATGCAAAAATTACTGGATAGTCTTAAGACCCAGCAGATTGATGCGTTGAAGCGCAAACTCCAGCATGGACGTCTCAGTGCCGACGAAAAACAGTTACTCCTGCTGCTCTTAAGCCCGCCCAAAATGCCGTCAGCTTAGCCTGACGTCTATTTTAACCCCTTGCAGCGCCATAGCTGCTGCAATATATTGAGTAAAATATGGCAAACCCAACACCCAAAAAAACCACTATTGATAGCAGTAAGGAACAAGACGATACCCGTCCGTTAACCGCTGAGGAACAACGTGCACGACTGCGTCAGCTGATTATTCAGGGCAAGGAACGTGGTTACATTACATATGCTGAAATAAATGATGCTTTGCCGGATGAAATGTCGGATGCCGACCAGATTGATAACATTGTTTCGATGATATCTGGTCTTGGGATTCAGGTTACCGAAGAAGCACCTGATGCCGAAAGTCTGCTAATGGGCGATAACACCGCCAACATGACTGACGACGATGCGGTAGCCGAAGCTGAAGCAGCTCTGTCTAATGCAGATAATGAATTTGGACGAACCACCGACCCTGTACGTATGTACATGCGCGAAATGGGTCAGGTAGACCTATTAACGCGTGAAGATGAAATCATTATCGCCAAAAAAATTGAGAATGCCCTGCGCAACATGATTCAGGCCATCTCTGCCTGCCCAGGTTCTGTAGCTGAAATACTGGCTTTGATTGATGCTGTACGCAAAGAAGAAATCAAAGTTGATGAAGTTGTAGAGGCTATTGTCGACCCACATGAAGAACTTCTCGATGAACTGGGTATTGGTATCGACAGCAAAAATGAGGATACTGATGTAGAGGACGACAATGAAGACAGTGTTGACGTAGACGATGATTCTGAAGAAAACGAAGAAGAAAACGCTGCGCTAGCAGCATCTGCTAATCTGGAAGAGCTGCGCCAAAAAACGCTAGAACACTTCGATGGAATTCAGAGCCGCTATGAAGCCATGGTTGCCGCACTTCAGGAAAAAGGCAGCAAAGACGCTACCTACCTCAAACTGCAAGAGGAAATTGCAGAGCAATTATTACAGGTACGCTTTGCTACCCGCCAGATTGAAAGCTTATGTGAAAACCTGCGCATGCGCGTCAATCAAGTACGTCAGCTGGAACGAGATATTCGCGATATAGCTCTGAATCGTGTGCATATGGAGCGTGATTACTTTATCAAAAGCTTTGCCAATCGCACTACCGATTTGGGCTGGGTAGATGAAGAACTTTCTCTAAACCGCGTCTGGACAGAAGCACTACGTCGTTTCCAGTATGCCATTATTGAAAAGCAAACTGAACTGGCTAATCTGGAAGAGGCCGCTCAGATTTCACTGGATGAGCTGAAACAGATTAACAAAAACATGGTCAAAAGTGAGCAGGAAACCGCCGCTGCCAAGCAAGAAATGATTCAGGCCAACTTACGTCTGGTAATTTCTATTGCTAAAAAATACACCAATCGTGGTTTGCAATTTCTGGATTTAATTCAGGAAGGCAATATCGGCCTGATGAAAGCCGTGGATAAATTTGAATATCGTCGAGGCTATAAATTCTCCACCTATGCCACCTGGTGGATACGACAGGCTATTACCCGTTCAATTGCAGATCAGGCTCGTACTATTCGCATACCGGTACATATGATTGAAACCATCAACAAAATGAATCGGATATCCCGTCAGTATTTGCAGGAAAACGGAGAAGAGGCCGACTCAGCCAAACTGGCTGAACTGATGGAAATGCCGGAAGATAAAATCCGAAAAATCATGAAAATTGCCAAAGAACCGATTTCCATGGAAACACCAATTGGCGATGATGATGATTCACATCTGGGCGATTTCATTGAAGATGCGAATAACGTCGCACCGGCAGACGCAGCCATGTATTCCAGTCTGCGGGAAGTCACAAAAGATGTACTCGAAAGCCTAACACCGCGCGAAGCCAAAGTTTTGCGGATGCGCTTTGGTATCGACATGAATACAGATCATACACTCGAAGAAGTGGGCAAACAGTTTGATGTTACCCGCGAACGTATTCGTCAAATTGAAGCTAAAGCATTACGCAAACTGCGTCACCCTACCCGCTCTGACCGGCTAAAGAGCTTTCTCGACAGTGACGAAAACAAACAGTAAATTTTTTACTTTTAAAACCAAAATCATCCGCACTCTGCGGATGATTTTTTATGTAAAACCTTGCAATCGTCTGACGTATTAGCTAAAATACGCCTTTCTCGGGTCTGTAGCTCAGGGGTTAGAGCAGGGGACTCATAATCCCTTGGTCGTGGGTTCGAAACCCACTGGACCCACCAAAAAACCTCATATGATTTTGTATCAGCTAGGTATCTAATTTAACAGTGCTGATTTCTTAATTATCTGCTATCTATTTATCAGAGATTTAGTTTATCTATTCTACTATTACTATTTAATCTCAATAAAAAATTAGCATAAAGCTTGAATTTTCATCTCATGAGATTTTTTTACCCACAAAATCTAAGATATAAATTCAACAACATCAAAATTTTTCATTTTTTGGTTTAAACCTACAATAAAATTATTTCGATTCTGCTTTTAAACAAATGCAACTTTTCACAACCAAGGTTATTCAAAAATAATTAAAATTAAATATTTAATATAGATATTTAACTTATTTTTTTTGAAACATCCGTTCCTCTCTTTAACATTTACTGCTTTTTAAAAACAAAATCAAGCGATAAAAAGAATGTTTTTGATTAAATTCAGCCATCTTTAAACCAAGATTTTTTGATTATTAAAACTCAACATAATGACTAATATAGTTTGATATCCAAATTTAGTTAACGCAAAACATTCTCTTCAACCAATTAGTTGCAAAATTCATACACTTATTTATATATTATTTATTTTTCTTTTTATAGCCTGAATTTCCCGCCAATAGAAGCTCTGGCAACAACCACATTCAAAAAACATAAAATAATATTCCCTATAAATAACAAAACTTTCTATTAACACTTATAAATAGGTTCATAACATTTAGGGTGTATTAAAATAACAAAGTAAAGTTAACCACACTTTTTTATTTTGAATGTTTTATTCAACATCATAGGTATGTCAAATGATTATATATATGAATATATTAGAATTTTTAATGATTCACACAAAAAATGCTAACAAACTAACTGACACAAACAATTAGCATTAAGTTAACTTTATTTGGATACGATATAACATATCTTCTATAATGAATTAATACTATTTAGTATTAATTCATTATCCAATTACATATATAAGCTTAATTAATTAAATTTTAATCAAGAGTTAAGATTTATTTTATAGAATCTGCAAAACCAAGGAAAACTGATGAATATCATCTACAAATCCAAATGGAGTGAATCTACCAATACATGGGTAGCCTGCTCGGAACTTGTACGTGGCAAAACCAAAAATGATTGTAGCAAAATCGTTGTAGCTATTACTTTAGCTCTAGCAAGTTTAAGCACATATGCAGCATGTGATCCAATCATTAATGCAGATACAAATTATCCAGATATTCAGGCCACATCAGGTGATCAATGTAACCTAGACGCAGAGCAAATTTATAATAGAATAACCGCCAAGCAAGGTTCAAAAATTTCAGGAACCAATATTACTGCTGATGGTCCAAAAAAAGGTTCTGCACAATCTATATCATTAGTTGGCGATTCAGAACTAGAAGCAGATAATATAACAACAACAAATACAAGACCAGGGTCAAGCAGTCAAGCTTTCTATCAAAATAAATCCAAATCTACCATTCATCAGGATTTAAACGCCAATAATACCGGAGTGGCTGCTAGTTCAGAAATCCTAAAAAACGTTAATGGTTCGACATTAGAGATAGGTAGAAATTTAACAATTAAAGATAATTCTACAACTGGCAGTAGTTACAACACTATTTATAATGAAAACAGTCAAATTAATGTTAATGGAGATATTAATATTGATAATACAGGAGTAAAAGACAGCTCGACTAAAGCAAACACTGCAATAAATAACGTTGGAGGTAAAATTAGTGCTAACAATGTTGTAATTAAGCAAAACGGAACTGCATCTTCCATATCTCAACAATCTAAAGGAGATCCTGATACATTAATAGATATCAAAGGAAATTTAGATATTGATTCAACAACTTCTCTTTCAAGCATTACTGTTAATGGAGGAAAAATATCAGTAGGAAAAAATACAAATATTATCAAAAAGGCTGAAGAGAAAGATACTGCTGTAATTGGTATTACAGCTGGTGGAACCTTTGAATCTAAAGGAGATACCACAATGACGATTAATTCGGCAGACACATCAGAAACTGATATTACTGCATCAGGGGTATCAATAGGAGCCGATAGTAAATATATTAATCACGGTAATTTAAAAGTTAACAATGGTCAGAACACTATTATTACTTCAGATGAAGATCTAGCTGATGGGGAAATAGCTACTTTTGACAATACGACAACTGCTAAAACTAGTAGTGCAGTTGATACAGTAGTTCATAAAGGCAGAGGAACTTTAGTAGTCAATAATGATGGAGTATTGGAATCTACTAATAATGAAAAAGGTTCCGTATTGAGTAATCAAAATGAAGGAGTACTTGAAGCAACTAATTCAAATATTCTTTCTGGAAACATTAAAAATAATAGTAAGGGTAAAATTGTTTTACAAAACACAGGTAAAGTTAACGAAGATGGTAATGGTTCGGTTAATCCCAATCAGATTATTAATAACGATACCGGCAGTATTGCTATTATCAATAATAATACTATGGGCGGAAATATTATCAATAAGGGCGGTCTACGCTCTACTGACAATATTTCGGTTGAAAATAATAAAAATCTGACTAGTCACATTAAAAACGATGGTGCTGGTAGCATTCTTGTAAATAATAATGCTTCTAGTAATCTTTCTGGTGATATTGAGAATACTCAGACCGGCAAAATTACTCTTAATAATAAAGGTAAT
>NZ_JBNPBA010000003.1:263365-329788 GCF_050310315.1 Snodgrassella sp. CS2
TCAACAATAATACTATGGGCGGAAATATTATCAATAAGGGCGGTCTACGCTCTACTGACAATATTTCGGTTGAAAATAACAAAAATCTGACCAGTCATATTAATAACGATGGTGCTGGTAGTATTCTTGTAAAGAATAATGCTTCCGGCATTATTTCTGGTTCCATTAGCAACACTTCCACCGGTGCCATCAAGATTGTTAATAACAATATCTTAAGCGGACCCATTACGAATACTGGGGCTAAAGGGCTTTCTGATACTGATAATATTAATATTATTAATAACAGAAAAATTACCGGCAATATCACTAACCAAGGAACGGGTAGTATCGAGGTTACCAATAATGCTGATGGTGAGCTAGATGGTGATATTTCTAATGAAAGTTCCGGAATAATATCTCTGATAAACAACGGTAATATTGATAACCAAGCTACAGGAGTCAGCAGCAGTACCGGAAAAATTAACAATTTGAATAACGGCACTTTAAAGATTACCAATAACCATATTATGAGCAGAGCATTTGATAATAATGGTACCGGTACGCTTATAGTAGAAAATAATGGTCAAATGAATGGAAATAAGATTACTAACAATGATGAAGGTACTATAGAAATTCATAATAATCTGGATGGTCATCTTGATAGCGAAATTACGAATACCAAAAAAGGTAATATCCAAATTACAAACGATGATGTTTTGGGTGGTTTAATAGCTAATTTGGGTGAAAGCAAAGGATCAGATGATAATAATATTGAGATTATCAATAGAAAGACACTAACAAGTACTATCCGTAACGATGCTTCAGGGGCAATCAAAATCAGCAATGAAAGCTCAGGTAATCTCAGCAGTAATATTATTAATAACCGCTCTGGTAAGATCAGTTTTATCAATCAGGGGGTAAGCTCTCCTGCACAGATTACCAACTCTGGAACTGGTGAAGTTTCGGTCATCAATAATCATATACTTCGAACAGATGTAACTAATGATGCAACTAGTTCCGGTTTGATATCATTTAGTAACACCGCTGATTTTGATGGTAATCTTATCAATGCCAATTCTGGTTCAATTATAGGCGTAAACACTGGAAACTTTACCGGTACCACCAGTAATTCAGGTTTTGCCAAAAACGGAAAAATTGATCTTGATAACCAGGGTATTTGGACAAATACCGGCAATTCTGTGCTTACCAATCTGACAAACAGCAAAGGAACGATTAAATTTCCAGAGATTCCTTCAGTAGATGCTGCAGATAAAGATAAATACCATAGCATAACAGTAAAAGGTGACTATACGGGTGGTGGTCAGATGTACGTTAATACGTTCTGGAATAAGGATGGCACCACTTACAGTGACCGTGTAGACATTGCTGGAAATGTAATCGGGAATAAACCGACAACTGTACATACAGCCAATAAAAATGGAATCTATGGTGATGTAACGCAGAAAGAAATACCTATCCATTCTGCTGTCGTTGTACACGTAGACGGACAAACAACAGGAAGTGACTTTACAGGTAAAGCTCCAACTACAAATGCCGGTGAAGCACAGCTTGAAAAAATCAACACAACCCGTGCGGATGGTTCAGCAGGAACAGATTATGCATGGACTTTAAAAGCTAAGGGCAAAACTGGTCCAGACAAACCCAATCCACCTGAAGTACCCATTTATGCAGAACCGGTATCAGGCTATGTACAAATGCCTACAGCAGATATGGAACTAGGCTTTACTACGATCGGTACATTGCATGAACGTCGTAGTGAAAATCAGACTTACAATATCAACGGTACCAATAATACGGCTCTAGGTGAAGACCAACAGCAAACTTGGGCCAGAGTAGTTGTAAAACATCTGGATAAAGATGGTAAGAAACGTTTGGATACAGCCGGAAATCAGTCTGTTCTTCAAATTGGTCACGATTTTATATTGGATGAAAACGATAAAAATGGTACACGCCGACATGTAGGTGGCTATGTAGCTTATGGTCATAATGAAAATGACTTCCGAGATCAATATCGCGCAGAAAACGGTAGAGTTGTAGATGACCACTACAATGGTAAAGGCCGTACGGATGCAGTAAGTGTTGGTGGCTATGGTACATTCTACGGTATTAATGGTGGCTATGTAGATCTTGTAGGCCAGGTAACTTATCTACGTAATAAATATAGTGCACGCTCTAATGAATCCGAGCATCAAAATGGCTGGGGTGCAGCATTATCCGCTGAAACTGGAAAATCTTTCATTGTTTATGGTAACAACTGGTTTATCGAACCACAGGCTCAGTTGGTTTATCAGTATTTGTCTCTGGATGATTTTAATGACCGTATTCGCCATGTTGATCAGCACGACCCATCCGCATTGCGCGGTCGTGTAGGTATGCGCTTTGGCTATAACGGTGATGTAACGGATAATTTACCACCTTCATCATTCTATGGCGTTGCGAATATCTGGCATGATTTCGTTAATCCAAAATCTGTTGATATTGGCCGCGATAGCTTGAAAGAAGAATATGCTAAAACATGGGGAGAGCTCGGTTTGGGTATTCAACTGCCAATTACCAAACAGAGTGATTTTTACGGAGATGTACGTTACGAGAAAAACTTTGGTAGCGACAAACGTAAAGGTTTCAAGGGCACAATGGGTTATAAATATACTTGGTTATAAACCTGTAATTGCAAAATTGACAGTATGATGCAATAACAGGTTCGCAACAGGACAAAACTGCAAAAGGTTTTGTCCTGTTTTTTTAATTATAGAAAAAAAATTTGGCAGAATAGCTTGACCTTACCTACACGTAAAGGTTTAAGCTATTTATTTTTATAGAGGAATTATCATGAACAGACGTGATTTTCTCAAATATTCCACATTATTAGGAGCAGCAGCCGGCCTGCCATGGCCGGCTTTTGCCAAGGGAAATGCAGCCTTGCCGAAGCTGATAATCCCGCCTTTGCTGGACACTGCCAAACAAACTAAAATTCAACTTACCGTACAGCAAGGCAAAAGCCAGTTTGGCAAAAATCTGATTACCACATGGGGCTACAATGGTGCTTTACTCGGGCCTGTAATTCGCTTGTACCGAAAAAAACCTGTGCAGATTACAGTACATAACCGTCTTAACGAAGCCACTACAGTACACTGGCATGGAATGGAAATATCAGGTATCGCTGATGGTGGGCCACAAGCAAGCATTGAAGCCGGACAAACACGGCAAATCAACCTTACTTCAATACAACAGGCTGCAACCTGCTGGTATCATCCGCATCCGCATATGCATTCTGGAAAACAAGTAGCCATGGGGCTGGCCGGTATGCTTTTGCTAGAAGATGCCAACAGCACCAGCTTGCCATTACCTAAAAACTGGGGAATAGATGATATTCCGCTGATAATTCAGGATAAAAAATTTGATGAAAATGGGCAGATTGATTATCAGCTTAATGTACTAAGTGCTGCTGTGGGCTGGTTTGGCGATACTCTGCTGTGTAATGGGCAGCTGTATCCTCAACATTATGCGCCACGTGGCTGGCTACGACTGCGTCTGCTCAACGGCTGTAACGCCAGAAGCCTGAATCTGGCATGCAGTGATAACCGGCCGATGTATGTTATTGCCAGTGATGGAGGCTTTCTGCCTGAACCGGTAGCAGTGCAGAATCTGTACATGTTGCCGGCTGAACGTTTTGAAGTACTGATTGATACAAGCAATGGACAGGCATTTGACCTACTGACATTGCCAGTAAAGCAAATGGGCATGAATCTAGCTCCTTTTGATCAGCCCTACCCAATTATCCAAATGGCCACCGTACCTACTCGGAACAACGCCACTTTGCCGGAACAGCTTAACAATAAGCTACCTGCCATCCCTTCTGTAGCTCTTCTAACTAATAGACAATTTAAATTGTCTATGGATTCACAGCTGGACACTCTTGGCATGCAGGCTTTACAGCAACTTTCCGGCGACTCATCCATGCATCACATGCCTGCAAACCACGGAAATATGGCTGTGATGCATCATAATATGCAGGCAAACATGGCTGATTTAGATTTGATGCATGCAAATCGGATTAACGGACAGACTTTTGATATCCACACACCAGCCTTTAAAGCTAATAAAGGACAGTATGAATGCTGGGAAATATCCGGTGTAGGCGATATGATGCTACACCCCTTCCATATACACGGTACTCAATTCAGGATCTTAAGTGAAAACGGTAAAATTCCGCCAGCTCATCGTGCAGGGTGGAAAGATATAGTCAGTGTAGAAGGTGCTGTAAGCAAAGTATTGGTCAAATTCAACCACCCTGCTCCATCTAGTTTCCCCTACATGGCACATTGTCATATACTCGAACATGAGGATACTGGCATGATGCTAAGTTTTACGGTATGAATCAAATAATAAGTTCAAAAAATGGAACAATTTGTACTAAATTAGAAACGAAAGAACACACAGCTGATAAATATTATTATATCCTCGCTACTCAGTTGCACATACGAGAATAGATTTATTACTGCTGCGATTTTTTCAAACAAGGTTTGTTGAATACTCTCGGAAAGCTGCAGGCAATCCGAAACAATCTATATTTGGTTAGAATAGAAATATCCCTCAAAACAGCAAATTTTGAGGGATAAATAATAAAAAACAGTTATTGTGGTGCACTGGTGCGAATTAGATAATCAAAAGCACTTAATGCTGCTTTTGCCCCTTCACCGGCAGCAATAATAATTTGTTTATAAGGTACATTAGTACAATCACCGGCAGCAAAGACACCGGGTACGCTCGTTTTACCATAGCGGTCAATTGCAATTTCATGCATGGGTTCAGTTAACTCAACGGTACCCTGCAAAAAGCTGGTATTGGGCAGCAGACCAATCTGAACAAAAATACCCTCTAAAGCTAAATGATGAGCTGTATTGGTAGTTCTGTCCTGATAATTCAAACCATTAACCTTACCTTCAGCACCGGTAACTTCAGTTGTCTGGGCATTTAAGATAACTTTTACATTGGGCAAACTGTTTAGTTTATGCTGCAAAACTTCATCTGCACGCATTTTATCGGAAAATTCGAGCAAGGTGACGCTCTTCACCACACCAGCCAGATCAATCGCAGCTTCTACTCCAGAATTACCACCGCCTATTACAGCTACATCTTTACCCTTAAATAACGGGCCATCGCAATGCGGACAATAGGTAACACCTTTAGTTCGGTACTCCTGTTCACCCGGTACATTCATCGAACGCCAGTGAGCACCTGTAGAAAGAATTACTGTACGAGATTTCAGCACAGCACCACTTTCGGTATGTACTTCAATCAGGCCACCTTCAGTTTTAGCCGGTACCAGTGCACTGACTTTTTGCAGATTCATAATATCGACATCATAACTGCGTACATGGCTTTCCAGATCACGAGCAAACCGCGGACCATCTGTTGTCAATACCGAAATATAATTTTCAATCTCAAGCGTATCCAGTACCTGCCCACCAAAACGTTCTGCCACTATTCCTGTACGGATACCCTTACGTGCAGCATATACTCCAGCTGCTGCACCCGCTGGTCCGCCACCAACAATCAACACATCAAAGGGTGCCTTGGCATTCAATTCATCTACAACATCACTGGCGGCATTGCTATCCAGTTTAGCTACTATTTCAGCAAGCTCCATCCGCCCCTGACCAAACGACTCGCCATTCAGAAAAACAGCCGGCACACCCATAATCTGTTTGGCTTCAATTTCATCCTGAAACAGAGCTCCGTCAATTGCTGTATGCGTGATATTCGGATTAAGAATAGTCATCAGATTCAGCGCCTGAATTACATCTGGACAATTATGACATGTAATTGAATAATAAGTTTCAAAGTGATAGTTGCCTTGCAGATTTTTAATCTGCTGCTGCAAAGATTCTGCTTCTTTAGAAGGATGTCCGCCTACCTGTAATAAGGCCAGCACCAGTGAACTAAACTCATGTCCCATCGGGTTACCGGCGAATATCAGTCCGGTATGTGTACCCGGATTGGTAATTTCAAAACTGGGCTTACGTTCAGACTCACCATCAGTGCGTAAGGTAACTTTATCACTAAGTGCTTCTACATCTTGTAACAGTGCCAGCATGTCGCGAGCACCTGCACTTTCATCCAGAGTTGCTATGATTTCAACCGGTCTGGTTACATATTCTAAATAAGCTTTTAATTGGCTTTTCAGGGTGTCGTCTAACATATTACTGCTCCATTACATTAAAAATAACAATCGATATTCTATTTTTGATAGCCTGTATATTTATTTTACTAAAAAGCCCAGATACCGCAGCCGGTATCCGGACTGAATGGCTGCTAATTAACAGCAGATAAGATGTGTGTGTTTAAGTGCTTAAATTTTACCAACCAGTTCCAAAGAAGGAGCCAGTGTTTTATCTCCTTCTTTCCATTTAGCCGGACATACTTCACCCGGATGAGATGCTACATACTGGGCAGCTTTAACTTTACGTACCAAATCAGATGCTTCACGTCCGATACCTTCAGCAGTCACTTCCACACTCTGAATGATACCTTGAGGGTCTACCAAGAAAGTAGCACGGTCAGCAGAACCTTGACCTTCGCGCATTACACCAAAATTAGTAGCCAGCGTACCATTACGGTCGCCCAGCATAAAATATTTGATTTTAGCAATGGTATCAGAAGTATCATGCCAAGCTTTATGAGTGAAATGTGTATCGGTAGATACAGAGTATACTTCCACACCCATTTTCTGCAATTCATCATAATGATCAGCTAGATCACCTAATTCAGTAGGGCAAACAAAAGTAAAGTCAGCTGGGTAGAAAAAGAATACAGACCATTTACCTTTCACATCAGCTTCACTGATATCAACAAATTTACCATTATGAAAAGCAGTGGTATTAAAAGGTTTAATTTCAGTATTTACATTAGCAACCATAAGTATCTCCTTAAAAAAGGTTGAATTAATTTATGAACGTATATTACACAAAATTCTTCAATAAATATAATCAAATGATTTTATGTAAGTGATAGTTTTTTTTATTTATAAAAATCAGATATTTGATTTTTTAACCTCTGACAATTATTAAAAAGCATTGAGAAAATGATTATTTAATCCATTCTACTGAGCAGATAATGGAAACTGAAACTAAGACGACTTTTGAAATCATTGTTTCTCTGAGTATTTCATTCACAATTAAAACCAGACTATAATAATTAAATCAAGCCTATATATTTGATTACATATTGAAATCTAAGTTTTGATTTCTATTATTACGGGACAGATTTGACTGTACATCCTAACCAGTCATATGCAGGGGCAGAAACCTATGAAAAGTCATATTCTGCAATTAGCCTTATTCCTAGTAGTTTTAGTATGGTCTGGCTATCAGCCACATGACTATCCCACTTGGGGGCTAGAAATATTTCCGGCTTTGATAGGTGTTGCAATACTTATATGTACCTATTCCCGTTTCCGCTTCAGTGAATTGATGTACTGGGTCGTACTGATTCATGCATTAATTTTATTGATCGGAGGCCATTACACCTATGCACAAGAACCAGTATTTAATTACCTATGCAGCTTGCTTGGCTGGTCACGAAATAATTACGATAAATTAGGCCATTTTTTTCAGGGTTTCTCACCTGCCATTATCGCCAGCGAATTACTCTGGGGCTTACACATCGTACGCCAACGTAGTTGGGTAGTCTTTCTAAGTGGCTGTGTATGTATGGCTATCAGTGCCATTTATGAGCTATTCGAATGGATGGTAGCAGAAATCAGTAATCAGGAAGCTGTCGCTTTTCTGGGTACACAAGGCGATGTATGGGATACTCAGAAAGATATGCTATGGTGTCTAATCGGCGCCAGCAGCATGCTGATTTATCTCTACTTCAGTAAACGTCATTTACAGCCAGAGAACGAAGAAAAAACCTTTCACTCCATGCATCAAAGTAAATAATGTTTATTTATCCTAAAATAGTTTATGCTCTATTTTGTTCAAATAAAAGTACAGAAACAATATCCACTAATCAAAAAAGAGTCAAATATTAACTGATGCACTTTTTTCCAGCTTGATTTTGATTTCTTTGATATCTTCTTCAAAAATCATAATCACACCCAGATAAGCCATACCAAACATCATCGCTGTGATAAATGAACTGGCTATAGCCATAACATTCATCCACACCAAACCCAAAGCAAAAACGATAAAGCATAAAGCAAAAATTGCATTAAAATAAAATTTTACCCGTTTAAATTTTTGTTCTTTATGCGTCAGCTGTTCACTTAAATCCTTACCAACTGCAGCAGATTCAGTAGTTTGGTTCATAAGTTCAAACTCCAGTACATGTAAAGCAGAGGAAATCAATTGTAAAGTTTAATTACTTAATGGTACTTATTCTAACCTATATTACTTTTACAATGAAGTATCATTCATTTAAATATGATTTTAAAAACAGGAAATAATATATATTTTACTTCCTCATAGTGATGATTAAAAATTGTCGTGAAAACAACCATCAAAAATACTAGTTGCTTGAAATAAAAATGTTTAGTATTAACTGATTTGATTGAGAATGTAAAAAAATTTATTAAAAATAAATTTATATCCGATTGCTTGGATATTTTTGAGTAATTGAAATGTAATACATGTTGGAAAAAACATTTGAATATAAAAATCAAAAAAGGCTGAAATTAATCCATTTCAGCCTTTTGCTTTTGACAGACTCAAAAATTAGTAAATAAATTCATTTATTTGACAATTTTTAGCCCTTTTTTCCCGCCAGACTGATTACTTTCAGCAGCCGGAATTTTTTCAGAGCTATTTTTCGTATCAAAAGTCTCTTCGGATGTAGAAATCGATGCTTTTTCATCAGTAAGCGGCTCTAATTCGAAGCCCATTCCCTCACCAGTTTCCCGAGCAAACAGACTAGTAACATGTCCGACTGGAATCCAGATATCATGCGATATACCGTTGAAACGAGCTGCAAAGCTTACCCACTCATTATCAATATTCAGATTATGCGCTGCCACAGCACCGATATTGAGCACAATCTCATTATCTCGAACATACTGAAGAGGGACTTGGGTTTTATCATTTACCCATGCAACAATGTGCGGTGTATAACCACTGTCCAGCGCCCACTCATACAGAGCGCGTAGAATGTAAGGTTTAGTACTCAGTTTGCTCATTGTGTTCTCCCTTTATCAAGAATGCTTAACGACGCATGGCCTTCTCTGCCGGTGTTAATGCATCAATGAAAGCTTCACGCTGGAAAATACGTTCTGCATATTTCAGCAAAGGTGCTGCCGATTTTGGCAACTTAATGTCGTAGTGATCCAAACGCCATAACAACGGTGCCAGTGCCACATCAATCATGGAAAAATCATCACCAATAATGTATTTATTCTTGCTAAATGCCGGTGCCAGCATAGTCAGCCCCTGTGTAATGGCTTCGCGGGCTTTATTCATTTCTTTATTACTGGATTCTGGATTTTCCAATACCAGTACATGGCTGAACAGTTCCTTTTCCAGCCGATACAAAACCAGACGGCCGCGGCCGCGCATAACCGGATCTGCCGGCATCAGCTGCGGATGAGGAAAACGTTCATCAATGTATTCATTAATAATATTGGATTCATACAGAATCAGGTCACGCTCCACTAGCACGGGTACCTGATTATAAGGGTTCATCACAGCCAAATCTTCAGGCTTATTGTAAACGTCTACATCTTTTATTTCAAAATCCATGCCCTTTTCATACAGGACAAAGCTGCAACGCTGACTAAACGGGCAGGTAATACCCGCATATAATGTCATCATGATTAATTTCCCAGAATTACCGTATAATATCAATACAGTGTGGTGTCAAAAAAATTATCTAATTATAGACAAATGACTCTATTTTTACCAGAAAAATAGCTTAAGTTTATGTTTATTAAAATTTTTTCTAAAAAAACTTACTTCTGTATAACTACAGCACCTATGCAGGATTGGGTTCATCAAAAAACTGTTGGTGGATGTTAAACTGTGCTGCCAAAGCCTGCGCCAGAGCCTGAATACCATAGCGTTCAGTTGCATGATGCCCGGCAGCGATAAACACAACACCGCACTCCTGTGCCAAATGGTATTGTGGTTCGGATACTTCACCTGTGATAAAAGCATCTACTCCTGTATCAATGGCCTGCTGAAAAAAACTTTGACCCCCACCAGTGCACCAGCCCAGTTTACGAATCTGCTGTTGTGGCCTGGTACTTAACAGTAACGGTTTTCGACCAAGATTTTGTGCCAGCTGCTCAGCAAGCTCTACCGGAGTTTGTGGATGAGTCAGAGTGCCGAATTGCAGCAGGTTCTGTTCCCCACCACATCCGTCAAGCTGCCAACCCATACGTAACCCCAACTGCACGTTATTACCCCATCGTTGGTGTGCATCCAGTGGCAAATGATAGCCAGCAAGATTAATTTCATGGCATAACAGCGTCTGAATGCGACGTTTTTTCCAGCCGGTAATAACCGCATTTTCGTTTTTCCAAAACATACCGTGATGTACCAGTAGCATATCTGCTTGCTGAGCGACAGCAAAATCAATCGCTGCCTGACTGGCAGTGACTGCACAGACGATCCTATTCACCTCATTCTTGCCCTCTATCTGCAGTCCATTGGGGCAAAAATCACGAAACTGGTTTATATCAAGTTGCGTAGCACACCAGTCTAAAATCTCATTTCTATTGGCCATGAATTACCCTATATCAATATGAATACGACTTTTTCTTAATAATATATTCTAGATTAAACAATTGATTAAATTGAAACCTAATAGCACTGGCTATATTATTCATTTTATAAATTGTACAAACAAATTTCATGTATTAATTTTAAAATCATGTTTTGAATAACACATAAATAAATTTCAATACATTGATCTACAAATACAATTTAAAAAATTCTTGTTTAAAAGGAAATGTAATGGGTTTGCATAAATTTTATTTACTTAATAAGCTAAATTAATAGCAGTAGCGAAACGCAAAAATAAATACTACAGGATAAACTTACTATGACAAAAACTACACCAATACTATCTACATCTTTAAACAGTTACAAAAATCTTGCTCTTATTTTGCCTCAATGTTTTCAGGGAAAAACTACTGATTTTAATTTTTGAGTTTTTATAAAAAGAATCATATTAGGAAAGTTTGGATTAAACTAGTATGTAAATACATTCTCAAAGCGAATTTATAATCAAAAGATAACACTCTGAACACTGTAATCATTTCCTGTTGCCAATCTGGATAATCAGCAGATAAATAACAATAGCATATAAGTCTACCGATAATTTCGAAAATTCAAATTTGCATGTACAAGCCAATCTTATACATCATGCAGCATCGACAAAAGCGTACTTAAAAGCTTATTTCAATTAATACATACAAAGCTTTTTCTAGCATTTACATGCTTTATATATTATGAAAGCTAATTTCTTAGTTGAACATAAAATAGATCAATATTAATTGGATATGTATAACTTATATTTAAAAAGCCATTAACTGTTATAAATACAGCTAATGGCCTTATTCTTTATAAAAAATTATCTGAAATTATGATTTATTTAACACGTTGATGCAGATTCTGAATACTGTACACTTGGGTATGAGACAACTGGCTGACACCTTCGCTCATAGCCAGAGCGCCTGCAATAGTAGTATACAGAGGCACGCGCATATTGAGTGCACTGCGGCGAATCGAGTGGCTGTCTTGGATGGATTGCATATCACTGCTAACAGTGTTTACTACCAGTGCAATTTCGCCATTTTTGATGGCATCGACTATATGCGGTCTGCCTTCGGTAACTTTGTTAACTACCTGTACATTAATCCCATGTTGTGCCAGAAAAGCTGCAGTACCGCGCGTGGCACAAAGGCCATAGCCGAGTGACTGAAAATTAGTGGCTACCTGCACGACAGAGGACTTGTCTTCATCCCGTACAGCTAAGAAAACTTTGCCGATGGCCGGCATACGTTCACCAGCACCAAGCTGTGCTTTCAGATAAGCTTCGGCAAAAGTTTCACCTACGCCCATCACTTCACCAGTTGAACGCATTTCTGGCCCCAGAATGGTATCGACACCGGGGAATTTAATGAATGGGAAAACGGCTTCTTTCACTGCATAGAATTCTGGAATAATTTCCTGCGTGAAGCCCTGCTCTGCAAGTGATATGCCAGCCATAACCCGTGCACCGATTTTAGCCAGTGGTACGCTGGTGGCTTTAGATACAAAAGGTACAGTACGTGAAGCACGCGGGTTGACTTCTAAAACGTAGACAACATCATCCTGTACCGCAAATTGCACGTTCATCAGCCCAACAACTTTTAATTCTTTAGCCATAGCAGCTGTTTGACGACGAATTTCATCCTGAATGGCAGGCGACAAAGAATATGGCGGAATGGAGCAGGCAGAATCACCACTATGTACGCCAGCCTGTTCTACGTGCTGCATAATGCCGCCAATTACCACCTGCTGCCCATCGCAGACACAATCTACATCTACTTCGATGGCATGACTGAGGAAATAATCGAGTAATACCGGACTGTCGTTGGATACCTGCACAGCTTCGCGCATATAGGTTTGTAGTTCGTTAGCTGAATGTACCACCTGCATGGCACGGCCACCAAGTACGTAAGAAGGACGTACCACCAACGGATAACCAACTTCTTCTGCTAGCTGTAATGCTTCGCTTTCAGTACGTGCGGTACGGTTTTCCGGCTGACGCAATTTCAAAGTATACAAAATCTTCTGGAAACGTTCTCTGTCTTCTGCTGCATCAATGGCATCTGCCGAAGTTCCGATGATGTTTACACCATTGGCTACTAGTTCATTCGCCAGTTTAAGGGGCGTTTGACCACCATAATGTACAATCAGGCCGTCTGGTTGCTCAGTATGGCAAATTTCGAGCACATCTTCGAGTGTGAGTGGTTCGAAATACAGACGATCGGAAGTATCGTAATCTGTAGACACAGTTTCAGGATTACAGTTAACCATGATGGTTTCAAAACCAGATTCACGCAAAGCCAAAGCGGCATGCACACAGCAATAATCAAATTCGACACCCTGCCCAATACGGTTTGGTCCACCACCCAGAATCATGATTTTTTTTCGCTGACTCGGCTCAGCCTCACACTCTTCTTCATATGTGGAATACAGATAGGCAGTGTCGGTAGCAAATTCAGCTGCACAGGTATCAACACGTTTGTATACTGGATGGAGCTTCAGCTGATGCCGATGCTGTCGCACACTAGTTTCATCAGAAGCCAGCAACTGAGCCAGACGTTTATCTGAAAAACCTTTGCGCTTCAGCCTACGCAAGCTGGCGTAATCAATGTTATCAAGCTTCTGGCCAGATAGTTGCTGCTCTTCTGTAATTAAATCAGCAATTTGAGCCAGAAACCATGGATCAATAGCGCAAATCTGCTGGATTTCGTTAAGAGAAAAACCGGCTCGGAAGGCGTCGGCGACATACAGAATACGTTCTGGGCCAGGATTGGCCAATTCACGCTGAATCACTGCCCTATCATTACTGCGGCTGGTAAAACCGCTCAAACCTACTTCTAGACCGCGTAAAGCTTTATGAATAGATTCCTGAAAAGTACGGCCGATGGCCATAACTTCACCTACTGATTTCATCTGAGTAGTCAGACGATCATCTGCTGCAGGAAATTTTTCAAAAGCAAAACGCGGCACTTTGGTCACAACATAATCAATTGCTGGCTCAAAGGAAGCAGGAGTTCGGCCGCCGGTGATGTCGTTCTGTAATTCATGCAGGGTATAGCCAACAGCTAATTTGGCAGCAATTTTGGCAATTGGGAAACCCGTGGCTTTAGAAGCGAGCGCTGATGAACGGCTAACACGCGGATTCATTTCAATCACTATCATCTCGCCATTATTCGGATTAATGGCAAACTGAACGTTAGAACCCCCTGTATCGACCCCTATTTCGCGTAATACAGCCAACGATGCATCACGCATAAGCTGGTATTCTTTGTCGGTAAGAGTCTGTGCCGGCGCTACAGTAATAGAGTCTCCGGTATGGACTCCGCATGGATCAAAGTTTTCAATCGAGCAAATGATGATGCAATTGTCGGCACGGTCGCGCACGACTTCCATCTCATACTCTTTCCACCCCAGTACGGACTGTTCGACCAACAGTTCATGTGTAGGTGAAGCATCGAAACCGCGTTCACAGATGCTGATAAATTCATCTTTGTTATAAGCGATACCGCCGCCGCTGCCACCCATAGTGAAAGATGGCCGAATGAGTGCCGGAAATCCCACTTGTGTTTGTGCTTCTAGTGCCTGCTCCATACTGTGGCAGATAAAGGATTTCGGTGTATTCAAACCGATTTTATTCATAGCCTCTTTGAAACGGCCACGGTCTTCTGCTTTATCGATCGCATCCTCTGAAGCACCAATCAATTCTACCTGATATTGTTTCAGGATACCTTGGTGCGCTAAGTCTAGCGCACAGTTGAGTGCTGTTTGCCCACCCATGGTTGGCAAGATGGCATCCGGACGTTCTTTTTCGATAATTTTTGCGACCGTTTGCCACATGATGGGCTCTATATAAGTAACATCGGCCATGTCCGGATCGGTCATGATAGTGGCAGGATTGGAGTTCACAAGGATGACTTTATAGCCTTCTTCGCGTAATGCTTTGCATGCTTGTGCACCGGAATAGTCAAACTCACATGCCTGACCGATTACAATGGGGCCGGCACCAATAATAAGAATAGATTTTAGATCTGTGCGCTTGGGCATATTGATACCTTTATCAATGATTATCTGTTTAATTTAGCAGTACGGCAGCATTTTTTACTGATAGAGTGCTTCAGTCTATGCTGGCCATCCATAATTTCAGTGCAAACGCCATAAATAACAGTCCGATGCTGGCTACTGCACCCGCAGCCAGTCGCTGATAATGACGAAACCATTTAACCAATGACAATCCGCTGAAAATAAGCATGCTCAGATAGGTCATACTGCATAGCTGCAGAATGATTGCCAGCAGCAGAAAGCTGATTGCAGGATAAGCGTAATGCGGGTCAACAAACTGGACAAAGAAAGCCAAAAAAAACAGTATGGCTTTCGGATTTAACAAGCTCAACAACAGTGCATGCTGAAATACATAGCGTGCTGATGGCGAGGGTTCCGTACTGGTTGATTCATACAATGATTCTCTGAAAGCCGTGGCAGCCTGCCGACGGTGGTGCCATTGTCTGAGTGCCGAACGTAAAAGCTGACACCCCAAATAAAACAAATACACACCACCAACCAGCTTCAGCAACATAAACAAGACAGGAATGGTTTTAATGATGGACGCTGCACCGGTAGCTGAAAGCAGCATAAGCACGCTGTCGCCTAAAAATATACCGGCGACGGCACAATATGCTGTTCTCACGCCATATTTTCCAGCCATGGCCAAACAATACATGGAATTAGGACCAGGAAGCAAAATGATGGCAACAGCACCAACTATGTACGTTCCCAGCTCAGTAATACCAAACACGGGTGTTCCTGTCTATTTATACTAATTATCAATTTTGTAGCGAATGAAATTAAATTATTTGCTCTGTCTGGCTGTCTGCATGTGTTCGATAAAACGGTCAAATAAGTAGGAAACATCATGCGGTCCGGGGCTTGCTTCAGGATGCCCCTGAAAAGAAAACGCCGGCTGGTTAATCAGGCTGATGCCCTGCAGGGAACCATCAAACAATGATTTATGGGTGATGCGAACATTGTCCGGTAAGGTAGCAGCATCTACTTCGAAGCCATGGTTCTGGCTAGTAATCACTACACGCCCTGTATCCATATCCTGTACAGGATGGTTGGCACCATGATGACCAAAAGGCATTTTACGCGTCTGAGCACCCAGTGCCAGGCCAAGAAGCTGATGTCCCAAACAAATACCAAATAGCGGCAGTTTATGAACCAATATCTCTTGCACGGCATTGATAGCATAATCACAGGGCTCTGGGTCGCCGGGGCCATTAGAGAGAAATACACCATCCGGATTCAACGCCAGCACCTCTGCTGCCGGTGTGGTTGCAGGTACAACAGTTAATCGGCATCCACGTTCACTCAACATGCGCAGGATATTAGTTTTAACCCCAAAATCATAAGCAACCACATGAAACTTAGCTGCCGGCGGCTGTGTAAAACCCTGTCCAAGCTGCCATTCTCCCTGTGTAAATTCATACTGAGTAGTGCAGCTTACTTGTTGCGCTAAATCTTTACCTGCCATGCTGCCGAAAGTTCGTGCTAGCTCCAGTGCTTGGTCAATGCTGGTATCATTACCAGTTATAATACAGCCGGCTTGAGTACCTTTATCACGCAGCATACGAGTAAGACGACGTGTATCAATATCGGCAATTGCCACAGTGTTATGACGTTTTAAATAATCAGCCAAACTTTCTTCAGCACGGAAATTACTGTGCAGAAGAGGTAAATCACGAACAATCAAACCAGCAGCATAAATTTGTTTGCTTTCTGTATCTTCACTGTTCACACCGGTATTACCAATATGCGGATAAGTGAGCGTTACCATCTGCTGAGTATAAGACGGGTCAGTGAGAATTTCCTGATAGCCAGTCATGCTGGTGTTGAAGACAACTTCACCAACTGCCTGCCCTGCTGCACCAATGCTGACACCATGAAATACGGAACCATCAGCCAACACCAAAATTGCGTTTGTAGTCATGGATGAGTCCTTTGGTTTAATCAGACTGTTGCTATAGCGACAGTCAGTTTTTATGGGTAATGAATTGTGCTTTCCTTTACCATTTGCAGGCAAAAAAAAACACGCCACTTCACGCAAAAATACGTGAGCTACGTGCTTGAATATGACAGCAGAATCTGCTTCTTACACTGCCATGAAAGCAATGCATTTTAGCTAATCCTTCCTGCTTTGGCAATGCAGGTATCAATAATAAAAGAGAAAATATTTATTAAATTGCCGGACAGCCCGAAAGCTGTCCTTTACACAAGTATCAAATCTTACAACAATTTGTCAGCGAACATGGTAATTCGGTGCTTCTTTGGTAATCTGTACATCATGTACATGCGATTCGCTCATACCAGCGGCGGTAATTTCCACAAATTCCGCTTTCTCATGCATATCATGAATGGTTTTACATCCTAGATAACCCATGCTTGAACGTAATCCACCTACCAGTTGATGGATAATCTGGCTGATAGGCCCTTTATAAGGAACTCGCCCTTCTATACCTTCCGGCACATATTTGTCAGCACTGGATACATTATCTTGAAAATAGCGGTCAGAAGAACCCTGACTCATAGCACCCATTGAACCCATACCGCGGTAAGATTTATAAGAGCGTCCTTGATACAGTTCTATCTCACCAGGGGCTTCTTCAGTACCGGCAAACATACCACCAAGCATCACAGACGATGCTCCAGCAGCTAGAGCTTTGGCCAAATCACCAGAAAAACGGATACCACCATCAGCAATTAGCGGTACTCCCGTTCCGGCCAGCGCAGTGGCCACATTATGAATAGCTGTCAATTGCGGCACACCCACACCGGCTACAATGCGTGTGGTACAGATAGAACCGGGGCCAATACCTACTTTTACCGCATCCGCTCCTGCTGCCACGAGATCGCGTGCAGCGGCAGCGGTGGCAATATTACCACCGATAACATCTACTTCTGGATAATGCTCTTTTACCCAGCGTACACGCTCAATCACACCTTGGCTGTGTCCATGGGCAGTATCTACAACCAGTACATCAACACCAGCCTGTACCAGAGCTGCTACGCGCTCTTCTGTATCATGACCTACGCCTACAGCCGCACCGACACGCAAACGGCCTTCACTGTCTTTATTGGCATTAGGAAAAGCAGTATTTTTCAGAATATCTTTAACAGTAATCAGACCTTTTAATTCCCAGTCAGCATTAACCACCAGTACACGTTCGATTTTATGCGTATGCATTAGTTCACGTGCATCATTGATGCTGGTGGTTTCACTGACTGTAACCAGACGCTCACGCGGTGTCATGATGCTGGCTACTTTTTGTTGTAGATTGCGTTCAAAGCGCAAATCACGGTTGGTGACCAGTCCGACTACTTTACCGTTTTCCAATACCGGTAAGCTAGATACTTTATATTTGCGACCAGGGCCGATTAAATCCCCTATCAACGTGTCTGGACTGATAGTAACAGGGTCTTTAACCACGCCACTTTCATAACGTTTTACATTAGCAACAGCGCGTGCCTGCCGTTCCGGGCTCATGTTTTTATGAATTATGCCAATTCCGCCTTCCTGTGCCATAGAAATAGCCAGTTTAGCTTCTGTTACCGTATCCATTGCCGCAGAAACAAGTGGCAGATTCAGGCTAATATGACGGGTAAGAGGGGTTTTAAGTATAACGTCGCGCGGCAGTACTTCAGAATGAGCAGGTACGAGTAGCACGTCGTCAAAAGTGTAAGCTTTTTCGACTATACGCATTTTAGGGCTTCTTTATTTGAAGAAAGAGGAAGATTCAGATGGAAGAACTGGCGTGCAATTCTAACAAATCCGCGACATACTGGCAAAATATACTTTTACACATTCTGTACAATCTGGTGTATTGGTAATCAAAAAGTTTTTTTATCGTATAATAGTCAAAACATATATTTTCAAACGCGAAGGAAAAGTAAACATGCGTCACAAAATACTGAAAATGTCACTGGCAGTAGTACTGATGGGCAGCACGATTATGGCAGGTGCGGTAGAAGTTTACACCTGGCGTGATAAGAAAGGCGTAAATGAATATTCAGACGCACCAGTACAACTGACTCCGGCCAAAACCCAGCGTTTTAATGTACGCACACAAGTTGTCACCCCGCTGGCTGCACCGCAGCCCAGCGCTCAGGCTGGTTCGGACACCCTAACTGAGCAACAAGCACAACTGAACCGCAAAATTGAAGAACAAAATAAAAAGACCGATGAACAGAATAAGAGAATTGAAGCACAAAATAAGAAAAATCGTGAATCTGCCTGTAAAACAGCACAGATGAATCGCAAAATGGCCGACAGCCTACGTACCAATAACCGCGATGCGCTGATTCAGCGATATGATGAAGATGTGCGGCTGAATTGTAATTAATTTTTTACTCTTGACTATTTCACTCATCATCCATAAGTTGTGTATGCAGCTTATGGACTTTTTTTATGGCTGCACAGTTGCTAACCTGAACGAATCACCACCATGACCGATATTGCTGACACTTCATCCAGCTCTGAAGATAAAAATAAATTTGATATAGCCCTGTTTCTAAAAAACCTGCCATTGGTGCCGGGGGTATATCGCATGTTGGATATTCATGACAAAGTATTATATGTTGGCAAAGCAGTAAATTTGAAACGCCGCGTGAGCAGTTATTTTCAAAAAACCGACCTGTCACCGCGAATTCAGCTAATGGTAAAACAGGTAGCACGAATAGAGGTCACGGCCACACATTCGGAAACCGAAGCATTGATACTGGAAAATAATTTTATCAAGGCTTTGTCTCCCAAATATAATATTTTATTCCGCGATGATAAAAGCTACCCCTACCTGATGCTTACCGGTCACCGTTTTCCGCAGATGGCTTATTATCGCGGTAATCTGAAAAAACCAAACCAATACTTCGGTCCCTATCCGAATGGCTACGCGGTCAGAAACAGTATCCAAACTTTGCAAAAGGTTTTCAGGCTGCGCACCTGTGAAGATAGCGTATTTGAACATCGTGACCGTGCTTGTCTTCTGTATCAAATCAAACGATGCTCCGGCCCCTGTGTCGGCCATATCAGTGCAGAAGACTACCAGAGTAGCGTTAAAGCTGCTGTTAGTTTTTTACAAGGCAAGACCCGAGAATTAACAGCCACACTACATGAAAAAATGCAGCAGGCTGCTCAGCAACTGGATTTCGAAACAGCGGCGCAAGTACGAGATCAAATTCAAGCATTAGGGCTGATGCAATCCCAGCAATTTATTGACAGCAAGCAAGCTAATCAGAATGATATTGATATACTTGCACTATCTGAAGAAAACGATATTGTTTGTATCCATTGGGTAAGTATCCGCGGTGGCCGTCATGTTGGGGATAAAAATTTTTTCCCAGATACGCGCTTCCGTGTCACTGAAAAGCTCAATCATTACGGTGAAGCTTTTGTGGCTCAACATTATTTAGGTAAAAACAAACCAGATATTATAATCAGTAACTTTCAATTACCTAAAAGTTTATGTGATGCACTGAATGCAGAAAACAGCCGGCAAATTCAGTTTATACATAATACTGTCGGAGAAAGACGTGTTTGGTTACAGATGGCAGAACGTAATGCACAAATGGCCATTGAACAATATCGATTGCAACAACATAGCCAACAACACCGTATTGAAGCACTAGCACAATTACTGGATATGGATGCAGAAAGTCTGAATCGCATTGAATGTTTTGATATCAGCCATACACAGGGGGAAGCTACAATTGCATCTTGTGTAGTATATGAGGATGAGGCTATGCAGCCAGCTAAGTACCGCCGCTATAATATTACTACAGCAAAAGCCGGTGATGATTATGCAGCTATGCGAGAAGTATTAACCCGTCGCTATGGACGGCTGGCTGATAATGATGACAGCATTGGCGCTTGGCCAGATTTAGTATTGATTGATGGCGGTAAAGGTCAGGTACATATGGCTCTAGATGTGTGGCAGGAACTGGGTATTCATATTCCGATTGTAGGTATCGCCAAAGGTCCGGAACGCAAAGCCGGTCTGGAAGAACTTATCATTCCACATCAACAGCGCAATATCCGTGTGGAACCACATAATCCAGCACTGCATTTATTGCAGACAGTACGTGACGAGTCACATCGTTTTGCCATCACAGGCCATCGACAGAAACGAGCCAAAGCCAGAGTTACTTCTTCACTAAACAATATCCCTGGTATCGGCAGCAAACGCAGACAAGCCCTTTTAACAAGATTTGGTGGGTTGCGTGGCGTAGTAGCTGCAAGTGTGCATGACTTAAGCCAAACAGAAGGAATCAGTCAGGCACTGGCTGAAAAAATATATGCTGCCCTACATTAATACAAACATATAATTAGTATAGATTTATATTACATAAATAATTAAGTACTTTTTAATTAACAGCCTAATATAAAATATTGCAAAACACAGAAACCATTACTGGTCAGCAATTTGAATTTATTATTTTTTCCGTTAACCAATATTGCTTGGTTAGATATGAATAAAATAGTTTCTGTGTCTTTCTGCACCATGTGATTAATTGCTTATTTATCTTTAATTATTGCTGATATACAGTCGAGAATTTTTGCAAATTAGTCAATTTTCAAAAATTATAATAATGTATACAAATCCTGAATCAATACCATCATTTATCCTAAAATATTATCTAATAAATGCTTTTAAGCAATCAAAATGATTACTAGCTTAAATAAAAAATCACTTCGCTGTATGGAAGTGATTTGTTTGAACTAAATGTATTGATTCAAAAAAAAAGATATTTTAAATACCCACTTTACCTTCTTCATCTCTTTTCTTAAATACTTCTTTTGCTACATTAACTGCATTCAGTACTCTAGGAAAACCCACATATGGTAAAGCTTGAATGAAGGTTTCAATGATTTCTTCTCGAGTCAGGCCCACATTCAAAGAACTATTGATATGAAAGTGTAATTGCGGTACTGTATCGCCTTGCGTAAGCAAGCTAGTGATAGTAATCATTTCTCTTTGTTTTAAATCCAGAACCCCACGTTCATAGATGTCACCAAAAGCAAATTCAATGATATATTTACCCACATCTTCATACAGACCTGCTAATGAATCAATTACAGCCTGACCACCGACTTCGTCCACTTTTGCCAGATTTTTTAAACCTGTTTCAAAACGATTTAATTCAGCCATTTTGTTTCCCTTTTAAGTTTTGATTACAGATTTAGGATAAATGCTGGAGTTCACTCCACGTCAACACCATTTTTTTAGTAATTTGAAAATTTCAAAATATAATAACGATTACATAAAGTAATTAAAATATAGATAACTAATATGCAATATTCAATTGGTCAATTTTCAAAATTGTGTGGTCTATCCATTGATACACTTCGCTTTTACGAAAAACAAGGATTAATATTTTCAACTAGAGATCAAAATAATCGCCGTGTATATACGGAAAAAGATATTAATTGGGTGAAGTTTATCCTCAGACTGAAAAAAACTGATATGAGTATAAAAAAAATGCAGGAATATGCTAGGTTGCGCTATCAGGGAAATAAAACCATACCACAAAGACTAGTTCTCCTCTTTGAGCAATTGGATTCTTTACATCAAGAGCAGGATAAGCTTAATGAAAACATTAAATTTATCGAACATAAAATTAAAAGTTATCTCGAGTTGACCAAATAAAACTAAAGATTGTAAATTCTGAATTTTAAAAAGGTTAATAATGTAGTAAAAAAACTGCTACTAAAAATGGAAATTAACAAACACGATAACATCTCAACTAAAGAGGATACTTTTTATTAAAAATGATACTGTATATCCAGAATGGCACATAATAAATATACATATATCATAAAATAACGAGCCATTATTTTGGTTGCCTGACTGGAAATGTTAAAAGCTTATACAAATAATCGGATGCGGATTGCTGGCCGTAATGGTCAGGTACATATGCCACTGGATAAGGGGCAGAAACTCAGTATTTGAATACTAATTGTCAGCATTTTTATAAAGTATCCAAAAGTAAAACCATTTTGCCACGATATTCACACATCAACAGTGCAATATCCTCGATGAATCGCGCTATTTGACTCTACATATATATTACAGACAATGCATAACAATCTTATCAAATATTCATTGCCTAAACGAGCTAAAGCCAAGTTGCTACATTTTGGCGGTCTATTTAGAGTATGTATCCATTGCACAAGATTGAAGTTAGACTGAGATAACAACAAGCATTAGCTGATCATTTTATATAGCTTTACATTAAAACATATTTGTAAATATAATTACTTTTATTAGTTATATTCGTAATAGATAATTATGCCCAAAAATATATTAACCTTTTTTAACAAAGGAAAATTAGCTAAACAATTACTGATTTCACTTGCTAGTTATACTGTTTTTATTATTGGTATATTGGGATGGTATTTTTTCGATACTTGTGATCAGGCCGGTTCTTGTGCGTTTATTGCGATATGCGCACTAATATGCTTTTTTGTTTACCTCATTATTATTAATATCAGTATTTTCAAAGCTATTTTTTTTCATTCAGAAATGAATTCATCGCCCTCTTTAAAAACATTATCGGTAGGTCTGATTCTGTCTGTCATCCTGCTTTTCTCGTCTTGGTATGGTGGAAAATATCTAATAATCTGGTCAGGCTTTGAAATCAGCCCAGATTCAATAGCAATATTGGTTTTTACAGCTATCCTTTTCTTTTTCTTATGCACTAGTATCAGTTCTTTTATGCTGTTTCTGGCTAAACTTGCTAATAATATTTATCTGCACATTACACATAAATGACTGCCTCACTAAACTAAAACATACAGCCTTCCTAATTTTATTTGTTACCAACAACCCTATTGTTAATCAACTATAAACATACTCTATAATTCCTATAATAGATTGTATTAAGACAATATACTGAATATAAACCTTTAATGCATAATATTAAAAATTTAATGCTAAATAATTTGAAATTATAATATTTTATATTAGATATTGCTTAATGTAATTTTAGTTATATAATGTAATACCTTTTCTTGAAAACATAACTTCAGACTTGTTTGAATCCAGAAAAGGAAAAAAATTACAAAGGAGAAAATAGAATGTATTCTATTGATTACAATAGTTACCGCTCTGTTGGCGGTTTTAACCAGCGCGTACGCTTTCTAGTATTACACTATACGGCAGAAAATTTTGCAGATTCTGTGAAATCTTTGAGTGGCTCAGCTACCAGTATTCATTATCTCATACCTGATGATACTGAACTCAGCTATCAAGCAGCAGGTTTTAATGAAATGCGGATTTTTAATCTAGTCTCAGAAACAGACCGTGCATGGCATGCTGGAGTTAGTAGCTGGCAAGGACGTAATAATCTTAACGATACATCAATTGGGATCGAAATAGTTAATTTAGCTACTGATAATAACGGCATTTTTACTTTTCCACCTTATAAGCTCAATCAGTTTAAAGCGATTAAAGAGCTTTGTTTGAACATTCTGCAGCGTTATCCGGATATCAGTCCGACGAATGTTGTTGGTCACTCTGATATTGCACCTCAGCGTAAAAGCGACCCTGGGGCAGCTTTCCCATGGAAAGAACTGTACGAAGCCGGTATAGGCGCATGGTACGAGACAAAAACAAAATTACATTTCGAAACTCGATTCAGAAAACAAGGTATTCCAGACAATTCAGAAGTATTAAAACAGTTAAGCCGCTATGGCTATGATATTACCGGAGCAGATACCAATGCAGAACAGTTCAGTAAGTTAATCCGAGCTTTCCAGCTTCACTTTCGCCCAAAAAAATATGACGGAAAACTAGACTGTGAAACAGCAGCTATTTTATATGCACTGGTAAATAAGTATTTACCTGCACAATAAACCATTGCTGTATAGAAAAAAACGTTAAAAGCAATTATTTTTATTCCACGAACCGCTAGGTATGGTTCGTGGTTTTTTTAATAATCCTGCAACTTTTCTAAATTCTAATCCCTACTTTACAAGCGTGTTACCGATAATACGCCTTTAACATCACTTAAACTGCTCAACACGCGCGGTAAATCATTTACCTGATGTACTTCAACAGTAAAACGCAACTGAGCTTCAAGATCACGTGAAAGGGTTTGTACAGCGGTAACATTAAGACGGTTCCGTGCCAGTGTTTCTGAAATATCACGCAGTAGCCCACTGCGATCACGTGCACGAATTTCAATATCGATAGCAAAGACCTGATTAGCTGAATCATTGGCCCAAGAAGCAGGTAATACCTTATCAGGTGAAATTTGCGCCAGATACTGAAATGAAGAGCAGTTACTGCGATGAATGGAGATACCTCGTTCACGAGTCACGAAACCGATAATGTCATCTCCAAAGGCTGGTTTGCAGCATTTGGCGAGTGTGGTATAGAGACCGGCCTCACCATCCACCAGCACACCACCGAAATTGTTTTTAATTTTACTGCGTTTGACCAGATGGTTTTCTGTAACCGGTGTTTCCGGTTTTTCCATCATGGTATCAACCGCTTTCTGAATCATACGGCCGGATACCTCTCCATGCCCCATAGCCAGATATAAATCATCTACACTGCTAAATCCAAGCGCTTCCGCCAATTTGTGCGTGTTGGGCTGTACCTGTAGTTTAACCAGCTGCTTTTCCAGTGCTGTACGACCGGATTCGCGTATCGATTCTCCATTCTGCTGACGGATAAACGCCCTGATTTTGCTAATAGCTTTATTGCTCTTCACCCATCCGTCATGCAACCAGTTTACAGAGGGCTTACCTTCACGTGCAGTGATGATTTCCACGCGTTGGCCATTTTCAAGCGGTGTGGATAAAGGCACAATCTGTCCGTCCACTTTTGCGCCTCGGCAGCGGTTACCGATGTCGGTATGCAAAGCATAGGCAAAATCAATCGGGGTAGCACCGGCTGGTAAAGAAAATACTTTGCCATGCGGTGACAGCACATAAATGGTATCGTTAAAGAGTTCTGTCTGAAATGCACGAGACAAGTCTTCACGATCGTTGCCGTTTTCGGCTAAATTTTCACGCCAATCGAGTAGCTGACGCAGCCAGGCAATTTTGTGCTCGTAAGCCTCATTGCCTTTACCACCCTCTTTATACCGCCAGTGTGCAGCCACGCCGAATTCGGCATAGCGGTGCATATCAAAAGTACGTATCTGGATTTCCACCCCTTTGTCTTCCGGCCCCACCACAACAGTATGCAGGCTCTGATAATCATTGGGTTTGGGATGAGCAATATAATCGTCAAACTCGCCCGGAATAGGCTGCCACAGGCTGTGTACGATACCCAGCGTTGCATAACAGTCGGCTACAGTATCGACTAGAATACGCACAGCACGAATATCATACAATCCGTCAAAACTTAGTTTCTTCTTTACCATTTTGCGGTAAATAGAATAGATATGTTTCGGCCGACCCGCTACTTCAAAATGCATATTCAGGCGACTAAGCTGTTGTTTAAGGGTATCTACAAAGTGCTCAATATAATCCAGCCGCTCAGTGCGCTTTTCATCTAGCAAACGTGCAATTTTTTTGTATTCGTCTGGATTCTGATAACGGAAACTTAAATCCTCAAGCTGCCATTTCAGTTGCCATACACCAAGCCGATTGGCCAGTGGGGCAAATACAGTCATGGTCTCCTTGGCCACAGCCTTTTTCAACGCTTCATCGGTTACCTTGCTCAGATAATTCATGGTCTGCGCACGCATTGCCAGCTTAATCAGCACCACGCGAATATCAGATACCATTGCAAGCAGCATCTGGCGCATGGCTTCTGCCTGCTGCTGGCGCTCTTCCGTTGTAGCCAGCGGGCTGATACTGACAAAATAGGTTAGCTTCTGCACCTGATACAAACCAGCCACCAGTTGCATTACACTCTCACCACACTGCTCTTTTACGATGGTTTTCCAGTCAGTCACGTAGTTGGGCAGGCAACTCAGTAAAGTAGCGGCCACTGCATCGGCCATTAAATCCATATCCGCTACGCTTTTGGCGGCTATCATCAGATTGCTGCACAAGTTTTCGCCACAAAAGGTAACTGCATTCTGCGGATACCCACTATCCATCAAAGCCTGAGCATGCCGTAGCATTGTCGCCATAGCTGGAGGCAAAGTGGCAATATATTCATCTAACCAAACACATGGCGCATGGGCGGGTGTGGCGAGAAGAGTATCAGGCGTGCTAACCATGTTATCAACCTGTTGATTTGTGTAAATTATGCTGGCAATTGTACCAAAAGCCACAAGTTTCTGCTTCAGTATGGGCTGTAGAAAAACTCGAATAGTGATATTATGCGCACCTTTCGCATACACTATATGCAGATAACCTCGCTCGTCCTGCGTTTATAGCTTTCGCATATAGTCTTTATTTTTAAAGGATTTATAATGCAGACTCACCCTGAAGTCATAGGTGTTGAAGCGCTGGCTGCAAAAATTCGCAAAATTCCAAACTGGCCGCAGGAAGGAATTTTATTTCATGACATTACACCGGTATTGCAAAGTCCGCAGTATTTCCGCCTACTGGTTGATTTAATGGTCTATCGTTATATGGATCAGAAAATTGATGTAGTAGCCGGTCTGGATGCACGAGGATTTATTATCGGTGCAGCATTAGCTTACCAGCTTAATGTTGGGTTTGTTCCCATCAGAAAAAAAGGCAAATTACCTTTCACAACGATTGCTGAAAGTTATGAGCTGGAATACGGCCATGCTACTATCGAAATGCATACAGATGCTGTAAAACCCGGTACTCGAGTACTGCTGGTTGATGATCTGGTAGCTACCGGCGGCACCATGACTGCAGGTGCCAAACTCATTCGCAAACTAGGTGCAGAAGTTGTTGAGGCTGCAGCCATAATCGAATTCACTGATTTACCTGGTGGAAAAAGAATCCGTAATGAGGGTGTTCCTCTATTTACCCTGTATCAGAATTCAGGTTCTGTGGAGCAATAAATTTTTAAGCCAGTTTTACTGAGATGCAAAAAAGCAGAGATAAATATCTCTGCTTTTTTATTGATATATGATCAATCAGTTAATCTCAAGTACAGGCATAGTTTTTACTAATTCATCCACCGCTTTAACCTGAGCCAAAAATGGTTCCAGCATGTCTAGCGGCAAGGCACTCGGACCATCACAACGTGCTTTATCTGGATCAGGATGAGCTTCAAGAAATAATCCAGCCAGCCGTGTGGCCATACCGGCCAGAGCCAAATCCAGCACTTGACTGCGACGACCACCAGAAGCAGCTGCATCTGCCTGCCGTTGCTGCAACGCATGGGTAACATCAAATATAATCGGCAGATCGGCACAGACTTTTTTCATCACCCCAAAGCCAAGCATATCTACCACCAGATTGTCATAACCGAAGTTGCTGCCTCGTTCACACAGGATCAGCTGCTGATTGCCCGCTTCGTAGAATTTATCAACAATATTCTTCATCTGGTGCGGACTCAAAAACTGCGGCTTTTTGATATTCACCACTTTACCCGTCTGCGCCAGTGCCACCACCAAATCAGTCTGGCGAGCAAGAAAAGCCGGCAACTGCAAAACATCTGCCACTTCTGCTACCGGTGCAGCCTGATACGGTTCATGTACATCCGTAATTACTGGAACACCAAATTCTTGTTTTACCGCGGTAAAAATTTTCATACCTTCATCCAAACCCACACCACGGTAGGAATGAATCGAAGAACGATTGGCTTTATCAAATGATGCCTTGAACACCAGCGGAATGCCCAGTTTCCGAGTTACCTCAACATAATGCGCACAAGTACGTAAAGTCAAATCCAGATTTTCCAGTACATTCAGGCCACCAAACAGCACCAGTGGCAAATCATTGGCTACTGAAATATTACCAACATGAACAATCTTGGTCACAATCAATCCTCACTCAGGTTCCGGTACGTGGACATCAGTGCCCAGACCAACATAAACCCGCATTCTACAAAATAGTTTGCTCAGCGTCCAAATCTCATTAACCCCGATAATCGTTAACTCGATTCAAAATTAACATACAAAAATAGCGTTAGTTTTACATATTCATAACATCACCATCGTTTTCAGTATAGGTTTGACTACTATTTTCGCGCTACAATAGCTAAAATAACCGGCCAGTAATCACCCGACATACCTTTTATCTTTAGAAAACGCCGCACCAAACATAACCCTACAGGATTAATCTTGATATATATCTCGCAGAAACGCCTGCACGGGCTGCTACAGAGTATATTGCTCACCACCCTTACCTCAATGGTATGGGCGGCCAGTCTGCCAGCAGACAGCGATGATATAGAAGACGACATTCCACCACCGAAAACTGGCTTACTGCACCGATTACTGCATCCGCACCAGTATCGCGAAGAACACAAGCATCAACTGCCGAAAATTCCGCGGGTACCTGTCACTATTGATGTCAATAATTCTGCGCTGCAAAAATTAATTACAGACCATCTGCCACTGATTACTCAGCAATTGATCGAAGACCTTGATGATGAGCAGCTTGGATTCTTGGCGGAGGAAGCACCTCAGCAAACGCAGACCATGCTTGAAACAGAGGGATATTTCAATGCAAAAGTCAATCTCGAAAAACAAAGAGATGGCTATCTGATACACATTGACCCTGGCCCCCGTACTCAAATTGAAAATGTCAATATTTCGTTGAGCGGCAACGTTACAGCAGATGACGACCTGACCAATTACTACAAAAGCGCCGTTGACAACTGGGTACTACCAGTTGGTGACCCTTTTACTCAGAGCAACTGGTCAGCCAGCAAATCTTCGGTACTCTCCGCCATTGTGCGTAAAAAATATCCATTGGCCACCATCAGTGCCAGCCGCGCCACTATTGATCCGCAAAAAAATTTGGCTGACCTTTCACTTACTGTAGACAGCAAACAGCCTATCTATTTCGGCGATATACAGGTAAGCGGCAACGAGCGCTATCCGGTGTCTATTGTTACCGGAATGGCCGGTTTCGGCCCCGGATCACCTTATGATCTGGACAAACTGCTTGATTATCAACAAGCGTTGGAACAAGACAGTCATTATGGCAATGCCGTGGTCAGTGCCGATTTCGACCACATGGTAAATGACCACGTACCTGTACTGGTAAAAGTAAGCGAAATGCGTCGTCAGAAACTGACCTTTGGTTTACGTTACGACACCAAAAATGGTCCCGGATTCCGCGGTGGCTATGACCATTACAATGTGTTCCATAAAGGCTTTGTCGGCTCCACCTTGCTAGATACCGACCGCTACGAAACCACCTTTGGTTTTGGCCTGAGCCAGCCGCGCAACAGCCGTGGCCATTACTGGACCAGTAATCTCAACTATACTTATTCTACCGTACAGCATCTGGAAAGCCGTGCCCTGTCTAGCGGCATCTGGAAAGTACGAGACCGCAACGGCATAGACTCCCGTATTGGCGTTGAATATATTACTGAAAGCAGCAAAATCGAAGATGGTCCTGAGCTTGGTCATAGCTATGCCACTATGCTTACCGCTTCTTGGAAGCGTCAGAATATTCAGACCCAGCTAAGGCCAGCCAATGGCTATTATCTGGAAGGGAAAATCGGCACAACGCTGGGAAAACTATTGGCATCCGCTTCCATGCAGCGGGTAACGGCCAGCGGTGGCTATTACTACACACCGGAAAACAAAAAATACGGTACCTGGGTGCTACGCAGTCAAATTGGCTATGTGCATACCGGTGATGCTGTCAATGTCCCTTCCATTCTCATGTTTCGTGCCGGTGGTGCCGGCAGCGTTAGAGGCTATGAGCTCGATAGCATTGGTATCAAAAGCTCACATAATTCCGTATTACCCAACCGTACACTGGCCGTAGCCAGCGTGGAATACCAAATTCCGGTGTACAAAGATTTTGCTCTGGCTCTATTTCACGATGCCGGTTCAGTGTCCAAAAATTTCAGCGACATGCAATGGCGTCATGGCTCTGGTTTAGGCGTACGCTGGTTTAGCCCCGTCGCCCCCTTTGCCTTCGATATCGCATACGGCCATCATGATAAAAAATGGCGCTGGTCTATCAGTTTGGGAACAAAATTCTAATGGCTGAAACCATACTTCACTCAGGCGAAACTTCAGCCAAACCCGCAACCACTCCACAGCCACCGCGCAGGCCACGTTGGAAAAGCTGGCTAAAAGCCAGCCTATTCACCCTGCTTGGCCTCATAATCATCATCATCGCCTTAGTGTGCTGGCTGGCCGGCACCGAATCCGGTCTTCGCTTCAGTGTTCATACCGTACCTAAATGGTTTGGTGTACACATCAGCACCCAAAAACTGTACGGCACAATTTGGCAAGGCTTTGCCGGTTCAGACATCCATGTCAGCCATCGCGATTTTGATTTAACCATTGATAAACTCCAGCTAAACTGGAACAACCGCGAATTATGGCAACGACGATTTCACGTGCAGCTGCTGGATGTTGGCAAAATCAACTACACCGACCACAGCGTCCCCACACCGAAACCAGTTCCCACACTGCCCAATAGCATCAATCTGCCTTTACAAATTCAAATTGATAGCATCCAGCTTGGCAGCTTCACCCTCGGCAAAAAACAGACTCCGGTTTTGCTTAATAGTCAGGCCAGCTATACATATGATTATCGCAAGCATCAGCTTGTTCTCAACCAACTGAATACTCCATGGCAGAACCTTCAAGGCAATATTGCCATTGCCACTCAAACACCGTTTGCACTGAACGGTCAACTAAATGGCAACGGCACGCTTGATAAAACCGCTGTAGAAAGTGCCGCCTTGATTAAAGGCAGCCTACAACAGCCCGACCTATTTGCCCGTCTGGATGGCGGAGATATCCATTTTCGCACTCATGCCATTCTCAGACCTTACGCTTTACAGCTTAACCGCAAAATAGTCAGCTTCAACCTACAAAGCCGCCATATCAATCCTGCTGCCTTTAGCAGCAGCCTTCCTTTTGCTGATCTTAATCTCAACTTAGACCTAACTCCCGTTAAAAACAGCCAGAACCAACTGGCCGGCCACATCAAACTGGGTAACGAACAGCCACGTGCCTATAATGATGCTAAAAGCTCCGGTTTACCTATCCGCAGTATTGAAGGCGATATCAACATCGACAGTAATGGCAAGCTTCAGTTACCTGCCCTGACCACACGCCTGCTTCGGCAAGGGCAAATCATCACCCGCGGCAGCATAGACAGCGCTGCTAAACAGCTGGACATCAATAGCCAGTTGTTACGAATCTATGCAGATGACGCCTTGACTACACCATTGCCTGGTTCGCTCAATGGACACATCCGCGTATCTGGCAGCTTCAACGGCTTAAATACCCAATGGCTGCTGTCCAGCGAAAAAGGCAGCAGCGATGGTTCCATTCAAATCATTACCGATGAACAAAAACATCAACAGACCTTGATACTCGACAAACTGAACCTCACCCCGAATAAAGGTGGTAGCTTTAGTGCCAAAGGCAGCCTAGCACTGTATCAAAATCAAGCCCTGCAACTGGCTATAAACAGCAATAATTTCAACCCGTCCAAAGTCAACTCCAGCTTTCCTGCCGGCAGCATCAACGGCCATATCAACGTCAGCGGTCAGCTGGCACAGCAACCGGCCATTCAAGCAGACATGCTGTGGCACAACAGCATACTCTCCGATGCAGCACTTTCCGGCAAAGCCATAATCCGCTATCGCAACCAGCATCTGGAGCAAGCCAACATCAATCTCAACGCTGGCCGCAACCGTATACTTACCAATGGCAGCTTCGGCAAAACCGGCGATAAACTCAATCTCGATATCAACGCTCCTGATATCGGTCTTTTTGGATTCGGCCTCAAAGGCCTACTCAACACCAAAGGCTTTATTGCCGGTGAACCGAAAAAAATTACCGCCAACCTGAGCGGTGCAGCCCGTAACCTACAAATCGCAAAACTGCTTAACATCAGCCAGCTGGATTTCAAAATTATTGGTTCTCCCGATATTACCCAGCCATTACAGCTAAACATGGCTGCAGACCACATATACATAGCCGGTGGCAACGGCAGCAAACCAACTATAATCAACAACACCGACATCAAAATTAACGGCCGCGGCAACCAGCATCAGCTACTAGGCAACAGCAGTCTGTCACTCGATGGCAAATCCTATCATCTGAGCATTAATGCCCATGGCGGAATGGATAAGAATTATCAGTGGCGAGGCCGTGTCAACGCACTAGATATCAACGGTGCCCTCAATCTCAAACTGCTCAGCCCCATTCAACTTGAAGCCGGAGCTGAACGCGTCAATATGCAGAACGCACGTTGGGCAGCACTGGGTGGCAGCCTCAGCCTCAGCAACCTCAATTGGGACAAAAACAAAGGGCTGATTACCCGCGGCACAGCCAGCAATCTCGCTTTGCGCGAGTTACACAGCATCGTCGAATTGCCCGTCGAACAAAACCTGATAATTGGTGGCGACTGGAATTTCAGCTATAGCCGTAACATGCAGGGCTATCTGAAACTGTATCAGCAGGGCGGCGATATCATTCTACCGCAGCACCAGCAGAAACTGGGTCTGCAAAATGTCCGACTCGATACCCGTTTCCAGAATGGTCACATCGATAACCACCTCAGCGGCCTCACCCGCTATGGCACCACCGATGCCCTACTCATCATTACCCCTGCCGCCAACGGACAAATTAGTAATGCGCCCATCAGCGGCCATATTAAAATAGACAGTCCTGATCTCAGCAGCGTACGCAATCTACTGCCCATTGGCATGCAACTCAATGGTAGCATGCACACCAACGCAACCATCAGCGGCCATCTGAACGAACCATTACTAAACGGCACACTCATCGGCAACAACCTTTATTATCGTGATCAGTCTAATGGCACTATTCTCGAAAATGGCAGTCTTAGAAGTCATTTTCAGGGTCGTCGCTGGCTTATAGACAGCCTCACCTTCGCCCGCCGCGACGGTACTATTAAACTCAATGGTGTCGTTGACATGACCAAACTTACTCCAGACATTAACGTCACCGCCCATTTTGACCACTACAACATCTTTGACCAGATAAACCGCCGTCTTACCCTCAGCGGCAATACGCAGCTGCTGTATACCATCGCCCATGGCATCGTCCTGAATGGCAAACTCAAAGTAGACAAAGGTTTATTCGGCATGCAGAAATCCGGCATGCCACAACTTGATGACGACGTAGTTGTTCTAGGCCGTGAAAAAACCACCGAACAGCAGCGCGCCACACCCATCCGTCTCAATCTGGATTTAGATATGAACAATGCCTTCAGATTCAGCGGCGAAGGATTAGATGTTTTATTAGGTGGTCAGCTCAACGCCAGCGCCAATCCCGGTAGCACCATCCAGATTGTCGGCACTGTGAATGTCGTGCGCGGACAGTATAAAGCCTACGGACAAGATCTGGTCATTCAGCATGGCAGTACCATTTCCTTCGTCGGTCCGATGGACAACCCCAACCTGAAAATCCGTGCCAAACGCCGATATTCTCAGGTGGGAGCAGGAGTTGAAGCACTGGGTCGCCTCGACAGCCCACGTATCAACCTTATCGCCAACGAAGCCATGAGCGAAAAAGACAAACTTTCATGGCTGATACTTAACCGTCCCAGCAGCGGCAGTGCCGGCGATGAAGCAGCCATTGCCGCAGCTGCCAGCGCATGGCTGGCCGGCGGTCTCAACGATAAACTTGGCCTGCTGGATGAAATTGGCCTAACCAGCCAGCAAACCCGCAATAGCCAAACAGGCGAAATGAATCCGGCCGAACAAGCCATTACCATTGGCAAACATCTTTCCAACAACCTGTATATTAGTTACCTTTACGGAATCGAAAGTGCTACGCAAACAGTTAGCATTACCTATCAGATCAGCCGAGCTCTGCAAAGCATCATACGTGTAGGAACAGGCTCTGCAGGTGGCGAAATCCGATATACACGACGTTTTGATTAATTATTAACTTAAATTAAAGTTAAATTTATGTCGAAAATTAATCTGCTTATTTAGCATCGAACTGCTGTATCCATCAAAAATTATAGTATATTATTAATATAACCTTTAAATTTGATTTCAAGGGCACATTATTAATTATGTTAAAGAAACTAGATTTACATAATCAAGATAAAAATTTTTGGATTGGGACCTTAATAAGCGCTATGTTGAGTATACTAGCCATATATTATGCTACTTATTATTACAGAGTTCATATACATGGCATAGAAACCTCAGCCACTGTAGAAACCGTTTATAAATATCAAAAAAAGGGGACAGATTATTATGAATTAACAGCCAAATATCTCGATAAAAACAATAACGTTGTTATTAGCAAAGATATTACAACCGGGATAAATGTTCACGAAGGAGAGAAAATCAAAATTCTTTATAATAGATATTCTCCTGAAATTGCAGATATTAAAGACAACAATCTAACTAAAATAAATTTTTGGGTGTATTTTGTTAGCGCAATTTTATTGAGTTGCTGCACTGCATCTGTATACAGGGAAAACAAACAAAAACATAATTAGTTTCTACAAACATTCAAATATAGACACTAAGCCTCAGTAAACACCAGTATGAAAAAACTTTAATCCCAGATCACTAAAATATTAAATTTTTAAAAGCCACTCTATAAGCAAGAGCAAGATTAAATAAAATATCCTATTGAAATATAAAATTATCTCAAATATTTACAAAAATCACCATAGTTCATAATTACGTATTTATATACTAGTTAAATATTCTGTCTAATTAAATATTCTGTCTAAGCCAAACCTACTAGCCAAACAGAATATTTATGAACCAATCATAGCCAGATAGTCAAAAAGCCGCCTACTTTAAAATTGATTTAACCCGGTTATCTAGCGCCAGTCGCCCGCCACCAGCCATAAAGAGAAACAAAAAAATAAAACAATATAATACTGCCTGCTCCCCATTATTTAACTGAGGAGTAAGTAAAGTATGCAAACCAGCAGACCGCGTATGAAAAAACAAATAAGCTACCGCCATCTGTCCACTCAGAACAAAAGCAGCTGGCCTCACAAACAAACCCAATAGCAACAAAACACTGCCCGTTAATTCCAGAACACCGGCCGCTCCCATCAGCGAAAACAGTGCCACAGACCCATGACCGTCAGTCATGGATAACGGCCACTGCCAAAATTTTGCTGTAGCATGCTGAATATATAAAAAAGCCGTAACCAGACGCAACACAGTCAAAGCATAACCATTGAAATCAGTATCAATTGTTTTCGTATTAATCATGGCCACTCCATTACTCATTTATTGAAAAGATAACGACAGTGTATTGAATTTACCATTGAGAAACGATATCATTTTTATAGAATAATTATTTCCTGTAAAGAAACTAAATGGACACCTTACAAAGCATGTGGGTATTTCGCTATGTCGTCGAACTCGGCAGCTTTACCAAAGCGGCTGAATTCATGGATATTTCCACAGCCATGGCGAGTAAGCACTTACATCATCTTGAAAAAAGCATCCAGGCCAAACTGCTCAACCGCACCAGCCGCCGTATCAGCCTCACCGAAGCCGGTCAAGAATACTATCATCGTTGTGTAGAAGCACTTGATACCCTTTCCGAAGCAAAACACATCGCACAGGCTGGCACCATCAAACCTCAGGGGCTACTTAAAATCACCGCTCCGAACTGGTGTGCCTCTCGCCATTTCGGAGAACTGCTAGCAGAATATCGGCGCCAATATCCCGAAGTCAGCCTGTCTATTAATCTCGACAGCCGCCGCGCCGATTTAGTAGCCGAAGGAATAGACCTTGCACTGCGAGTAACCAATAATCCTGAACCTAATCTAATAGTCAAACCCATCACCAAAATCGATTTCCTATGGGTTGCCAGCCCGCAATACCTGAAAAAATATGGTACGCCGCATACCATGGCCGACCTCAAACAGCACTATGGGCTACTGCCCCAATACGTACATCTCGATCTACCCCTGATACCGGCCTGTACCAGCAACAGTGCCCTGCTCATCCATCAAATGGCACTCAATCATATGGGACTAGCCTATTTACCAGAGTGGATGGTTAAAGAAGACATCGAAAATCAGCGCCTCCAAACCATCGATCACATCGCCTGCCCTGAAAGCCACACTCTGTATGCCGCCTACATGAATCGTGAATTTCTCAGTGCCAAAGTACGCAGCTTTATCGATTTTCTGGCACAGAAATTTGCAAATGAAAAAAACCACTAACATTTATATACAAAGGGGAAATAATATGATTAAAAACGACCAGGCCATCAGCTTTCTACAGCAGCTTTTTCAGTACACCGTGCAAGAAGCCAGCCCAATAAATAAAATGAAAGCATGGTTACCAGCACAAAAACCTACGGGCAAAGTAATAGTAGTCGGTGCCGGCAAAGCTGCCGCCGCCATGGCTGCCGAGTGGGAAAGAATCTGGCCAGAAAACTATCCACCCCTATCCGGAGTGGTTGTAACCCGTTATGGCCATAGTGTACCTACCAAACACATTCGAGTACTGGAAGCCAGCCATCCTCTACCTGATTCCGCAGGGCAGGCGGCTGCCGAAGCATTACTGCAAGCTGTAAGCGGACTAAACCCAAAAGATCAGGTCTATTATTTAGTATCAGGTGGTGCTTCCGCGTTGACCACATTACCGATTGCCGGTATCTCACTGAAAGACAAACAAAACATTAACCGCCAACTGCTTACTCACGGCGTTCCTATCGAAGCCATGAATACCCTGCGCAAACATCTGTCACGCATAAAGGGCGGGCGCCTTGCAGAAGCTGCCGCACCAGCTCACATCACCACACTGGCTATTTCCGATGTGGTTGGCGACGACATCAGCACCATCGGCTCTGGTGCCGCCGTAGCCGATCCCACCACAGTTGCCGACATAAAACAAATCGTCACCCAATATCAGCTCGAACTGCCGCCAAGCGTAGCCACCTATCTAAATTCACCCACAGCAGAAACCCCCAAAAAGCTGGACAACAGTAGCGCTCATATCATCATCACCCCGCATCAGGCATTTAGCGCAGCACAAAAACAGGCACAGAATCAGGGTATCGACGTACTCTATCTGGGCGACCGCATAGGAGGTGAAGCACGCGAAGTAGCTCAGGTAATGGCCGGCATTGCTCAGTATCATCACCAGCAGCCACATAGAAAACCGCTGTTAATTCTCAGTGGCGGAGAAACCACTGTAACCCTCAAACATCAAGGACGCGGCGGACGCAACAGCGAATTCCTGCTTGCACTGGCTATTGCACTGAATGGCGCCTCCGGTATCTACGCATTGGCCGCTGATACCGATGGAATTGATGGCAGCGAGGACAATGCCGGCGCATGGTTCACTCCTGAGAGTCTGCACCATGCGCGAAAAATCGGCCTCAATCCCAATGAATTGTTGCAACAGCACCGAGCTTATGATTTTTTTGCCGCCACCAAACAATTACTGATTACTACCCCTACCCGCACCAACATCAACGACTTCCGCGCCATACTCATACTCTAAAAATAAATCCAGACAAAATTTAGCCCGCTCCAGCATCGATTTAATAATAATTAATTAATAATCAATCTAGCAATACAAAAAGTTAATTATTATAAATCAGTTATTTATATAAAAAATTACTCGCTACAATGAATTATCGGTATATGCCGAATTTTTCTGGAGTAAATGATGCAAACCAATAAAGAAATTGTCACAGCGTTTCACCAACAGGTATTCGTAAATGGTGATTTATCCGACATAAATAAATTTGTCAAAGAAGACTACATTCAGCACAACCCGGAAGTAGCAAATGGCCGTGAAGGCTTCGTCAAATTTCTACATACCTTGTTGCAGCAAAAACTGCAATATGACACTAAAAACATCAGCGCCGATGGCGATATGGTATATGTATTCTATAAAACCACTGATGAACAAGGTCATCAAAGCAAAACCTGTGATATTTACCGGTTAGAAAACGGCCAGATAGCCGAACACTGGGACGTAATAGAAGAAAATATCGAAAAAATAAAATCGGTCAACGGCAACAGTGTTTTTTAATTATTAACACCTGCCGCTAATCCATCAGGCCATACTGTATGAAATAGTATGGCCTAAAAAGTTAGATAAATACTAAAAGCAAAAACTACATACCTGTGTATACACTAAATTCTCCAGACCTTAGCAATCTAATTTTTTCTGAATTCACTTTTGTGCACACTGCATCGCCAGATGGATGGCAAACTTAGCCAGCGATTTTTTTCCAATAGCAACTAAGTAAAAGAGCGAGTTATTCACCCGCTCTTATTCACACCGATAGTTAGAACCATTGCCCGAAACGGCGAATATACCAGCGCTTCACCGTCTGCGTCACTACACAGTAACACCCCAGAGTCAACACCAGCCATGGGAAATATTGCCATGGCAATGGCGTCAAACCAATCCAGCCACTAATTGGTGAAAATGGGATATAAATACCTACAGCCATAATCAGCACTGTCATCAATAATACCGGTAAAGAAGCGGTACTTTGCACAAACGGTATTTTGCGCGTACGCAGCATATGCACCACCAGCGTCTGTGAGAGCAGACCTTCCACAAACCAGCCAGAATGAAACAAATTCTGCACTTCCGGTGCATTGGCATGAAACACAAACCACATCAACGCAAACGTACTGATATCAAAAATAGAGGAAATTGGGCCAATAAACAGCATAAAACGGCTGATATTAGAAACATCCCATTTGCGCGGTTTGCGTAAAAATTCCTCATCCATTTTGTCCCATGGCAGGGAAAGCTGAGAAAAATCATACAGCAGATTCTGTATCAGCAATTGAATCGCCAGCATCGGCAGAAACGGTAAGAAAGCACTGGCAAACAATACTGAAAATACATTACCGAAATTGGAGCTCGCCGTCATATTCAGGTATTTAATAATATTGCCGAAAGTCTCGCGCCCTTTAATGACCCCTTCTTCCAGCACCATCAAACTTTTTTCCAGCAGAATAATATCCGCAGATTCCTTAGCAATATCAGTAGCCGTATCCACAGAAATACCCACATCGGCATCACGCAAAGCCGGTGCATCATTAATACCATCGCCCAGAAAACCAACCGTATGCCCATTTTCCTGCAACAAACGAATAATACGCGACTTCTGCAACGGCGTTAGCTTAGCAAACACAGTATGCCGTTCCAGCAGCGGTTTCAGAGCCTCATCGCTCAAAGCTTCTATTTCATTGCCCAGTAGTGGCTGGCCAGCTTCAATACCCACCTCATGACAGATTTTGCGCGTCACAATAGCATTGTCACCCGTCAGCACTTTCACCGCTACGCCATTTTCACTTAAAGCAGCAATCGCCTGTGCCGCACTGTCTTTTGGTGGATCAAGGAAAGTCAGAAAGCCGTATAAAGTTAGCTCAGTTTCATCTGCCACCGCATACTGTGCCTTCTGCTCCCCTTCTGAAATATACTTTTTACCAATAGCCAGTACGCGAAAACCTTCCTTATTGTAGCTTTCAGCCAGTGCCAGCAACTGTTCACGTCGTGCAGCATTCAATGTCAGATGTTTGCCCTGTTCATACACACAGCTGGAAATAGACAACATTTCTTCAACTGCACCCTTGCAAATCAGCACATGACGCTGCTTATCATCACGTAGCACCACAGACAGACGCCGGCGTACAAAATCAAACGGCAACTCATCAATCTTACGATAACCACCATCGTTAATCACTGCGCTGTTTTCCGGTTCCTGCGCAAAGCGCACAATGGCCTTATCCATCAGATTTTTCATACCACTCTGATAGGAGCTGTTCAACCATGCCAACTGCAATACTTCATTATCATTATTACCGTTAATATCAGTGTAATGTTCGAGGATGATTTTATCTTGAGTCAATGTACCGGTTTTATCAGTACATAATACGTCCATAGAGCCAAAATTCTGAATGGCACTCAGACGCTTCACCACCACTTTACGCCGTGCCATTGCCATCGCCCCCTTGGCCAGATTGGCGCTGACAATCATTGGTAACATTTCCGGTGTCAGCCCCACAGCCACAGCCAGAGCAAACAAAGCAGCATCACCCCAGTCACCTTTGGTAAAACCATTAATCAACAGCACCACCGGTACCAGAATCAGCATAAAACGAATCAGCAAATGGCTGACACTGTTTACACCGCGGTCAAAAGCAGTCTGGCTGCGTGTACCCACAATCGATTTAGCCAGTGAGCCAAAATAAGTATCACTGCCCGTGGCAACCACCACAGCTTTAGCGTTACCACTGACAATATTGGTTCCCATAAAGCAGATATTTTCTGCATCCAGCGGATTAGCAGAGACAGGCTTGTCGGCTGCCACCGTGCCATGCATATTCACCGTATCGGATTTTTCTACCGGAATAGATTCACCTGTCAGCACAGCTTGACTAATAAACAAATCGCGAGACTCAATTAAGCGCACATCGGCAGGTACCATATCACCAGCAGAAAGCAAGATAATATCCCCTGGCACCACTTCCTTAATCGGTACTTCTAGCTGCTCAGTACTGATATCACGGTGGCTACGGCGCAATACCGTGGCAGTAGTACTGATCATGGATTTCAGCGCCTGCGCAGCCTTATTAGAACGATATTCTTGCCAAAAGCTCAGCAAACCACTCAGCAGCACCATCACCACAATAATAAAAAGGCCACTTAAACTGGTTTCTTCACCATGACGCAAAGGAATCAGATAATCAGTAAAAAAGCTTACACCAGCCAGCGCCAGCAAGACGAAGATAAAAGGATTTTTAAATGCCAGCAACAATTGCAGAAACGCAGATGGAGCTTTATCGTGCACCACATCATTGCGACCAAAATTGGCCAGCCGTTCCTTAACGTCATGCTCGGTCAAACCACTCAGACTGGTCTGTAAATTAGACAGCGTACCATCAAGACTGTTGCGCGACTCCAGCACAGCCTTAATATCCACTGGTTGAGAAATGATTTTTTTTAATTTTTTCATAAACAGTACCTCACCGGCCATGCAGTTTCCCGGTCGGTAGATACTGTAGACTAACCCGGAAACCTCAACGGCCTAGTTGCAGTTGTGGTATCAATAAAATAAACGGTCGACTCGAATCTTCTTCCATTGTTTTATTCCCGGTTAAATAATCAGAAACTCAATGCATCGCATTAAGCTCAGCAAATACTAAAACATCCATCTCTTAAGCATTATGCCTTTTGCGTATAATTACTTAAAAGACAGAAATATTTCAGCAAGATAGCGTTTATACGGATTTGCAATGATAGCGTCAACAAAATTTACGCTATTCAAAACAAAAAACAATATTATTCACACTACACAAAATTCATTACAGTATATTCACCCAATCCAAACATACATAAAAATAAGTATGACCACCCTTTATTACAGAGAAACCCTAAAACCATCAGATTAAAACAGACTGTTTTGCACTGCATTCAGATAGCTGTGCAATGGTTTAGGAATACCATAAACAGCCAGATTTTCTGGTGCCACCCACTCACCTGCTATCCTTGCCGATACCGGTGCTTGCTCACCAGCCACAGCTGCGAACGGCAGAATCATCAACTGCCGGTGCGTCAGACGATGCTTAATTTCTGTGCCTTCAGTCAAATCTTCCGCCTGTATACCGAAATCACAGGCAAGTGCATACAAATCATCCAGACTCTCGCTACAGGGTACACACCATAAACCACCCCAGATCCCTTTAGCCGGCCGCTTAGTTAAAAACACCGCTCCAGCACGATTACGCAATACTAGCCAGTAAAGCGCCACATCCTTAACTGCTACTGTCGCTTTCCTACGTGGCAACTCAGCCGTGCGGCCTTGCAGATGTGCCAGACAAATATCATTCATCGGGCAAACAGCACATACCGGTTTCAATCGTTTACATACCGTAGCACCTAAATCCATCAACCCCTGAGTATAAGCCGGCATATCTGCAGCATTCCGTGGCAGCAGAGCTTCAGCCGTTGTCCACAGTTTTGCCTCAAAAGCTTTATTGGCCGGATCACCATCCAACGCAAACAAACGGCACAACACCCGCTTTACATTGCCATCTAAAATAGTTTCCCGTGCATTAAAACAGAACGCAGCAATTGCTGCTGCAGTACTGCGCCCCACTCCACAAAGCCTTTGCAGCTCTTTTCGCTCAGACGGAAACACACCACCAAACTCATTTACCACCTGTTGCGCAGCTTTGTGCAAATTGCGGGCACGGCTGTAATAGCCAAGTCCCTGCCATAGACCCAGCACCGCGTCTTCTTCTGCAGCTGCCAGTGCCTGCACATCTGGAAAAGTAGTCACAAACCGCGGGTAATAATCCAGCACCGTCGCCACCTGAGTCTGTTGCAACATAATTTCCGAGAGCCATACCCGATACGGCTCCTGCGTCTGCCACGGTAAACCATGCCGGCCATGTTGCCGCTGCCATTGCACCAACCGCGGAGCAAATTCAGACTTCAAAACTTCCTCATTACCCATACAACCAAATCTCAAAATTTATCTATTAATTAATGAAATATCAATCTCATACCTTAGACCACCAATATTGGTAACCATAACCCCAAAACAAGCAGCCATACCTGAAGAGGAAATTATGCAATAATCTTTAAAGCTTCTGAAGTCCAACTGACTAACATCAAACCATCATCTCAATTCGAATATGTTCATACTGGAAAATTAAAACTAAATAATGTTTTGTATAATGGCAAAAATACGTATTCTTTCTTTTCAAGCTTAAATTACAAAACTATATTTAAATTAACAAATAATCAAATTAACTTTAGATTAAAACCAAAAGGTTGTAAATATTATGAATTCTGAAAAAATAGAATTAACAAGAAGTGAAGTAAATGCTTTAACTAAAATATTTCTTTATTTAAAATTTGAATGTGAAGAAGTAGATTCTTTATTTTATTGTAGTAGCCCAATTATAAATTTAATTTTTTGGAAAACTAATAAAAATGTATGGATATCAAAAAGATTGGAATAGAATTTTTCTAATTTACCTGAAATAAATAAAAAATTTGCTATTGAAAAAATAGCTAATTTTGAAAAAGAAAACCATAAATCTTTTGATGACAAAATAAAAAAAGAAACATTACAAAAATATCTTTTTTCTTATCAATTAGATAAGCAGTAAATTAAAATTATTTTTACTTCATGTCAAAAGCCTAAGCAAAATAGCTAGGCTTCTATATATAGTCTCAACTATTATCAATAATTTGTATGTCAATATTAAAACTTAAAAATCCCAATATATTTAAGTCCATTATAGTTTTCTTTATATGGTTTTTTTAGTGTTAATTCACTTGCTTTATAAAAAAATAAGGCATTGGCTTTAGTGATACCTAAGCTGTGACATCTATTTATAATTTCTTGTTTACAATTTAATTTCGAAAAAATTAACTTATCAATCAGTTTTCCTATATCAACCTCTTTTTTCAGCGGTTCAGGGTATGCAAGAAAATCTTCATTATACCAATGATCGCCTATATCCTTACAAAAATCACAAACTTTATAGTCAGGGTCATCCAAATCTTCTGTACTATAATCCAGCTCAAAATATTTATTGTATTTTGCTATTGGCATGAAATTGGTACCGATCCATAAATATTGATTTGATGAAAAATCTTTGTTTTCTAAAGGATATACTTCATCAGCATTAAATTCGCCTATATATTTCAGCCCATTGTAATTGTCTTTATAAGGTTTTTGTACTTCAAGATTAAATGAAAAATGATTATTTATATACCAAAAAACGGCATTAGCTTTTAATATACCGAATTCAATGCATTTTTGATGAATTCTTTTTTTCTCATTTTCATTTACTCTTATATTATCAATAATGTATTCGATTTCCTGAGAAGAACTAGATCTATGAGGTATAACAAGCTTTTCAGGCATATAAACAAGCTCACCTATGTCTGCACAAAATAAACATGATGGGGTTTTAAAATCCATCGGCAATTCTTCAGGTTCTTCAAAATATTGTTGATATTCTTCTTCCTCTAAAAAATTATTGCCTATCCACAATTGAATGGTAACCTTATTAATATCAACTTTATTCATATTTAAATACTCCTTAGTTAACATCCTGATTTATACCTCATATGCTTCTTATGGGTTTGTTCAATTATATCCATTCCTTGTTTTTTCGATTTAGCTCTATTTAATCTTTTTATTAACTCTTTATGAAAATATGAACCAGCCTTAGTACCATGATGATCTCCTTGAATTAGTGCTCCTGTTTTTTTATTTGTAACATCAACAAAATAAATATCTTTAGTGGGAACCGTCATTGCTTTTAATTCCTGAGCAGTAAACCCTAATGATTTAGCTTTTGCTGCTAGGCTAACAGGGAACATTTCATGTTTGCCTCCACCATTGCGTAAAGCTGTTTCAACTGCTTTTTTATTAGCCCTGATTTCATCGAGTGAGGCATTATTAAACCAGTCATCAAAGCCTCCTCTCTTCCAAGGAGCCCAACCCCAAGGATTAATCCAAGTCAACCCATTAGGCGCATACTGATACAAATTAAACCCACCCAACAACCCAATCGGGTCCGGCTGCGTGAATCTACCTATATCCGGGTCATAGTACCTGAAAGTATTGTAATGTAAGCCCGTTTCTCTGTCTAAATACTGTCCCTGATACCTTAAGTTCTGTTGTATCTAGCTGTGTTCGATTTCCTGTATCGGTTTGCCCCACAGCTGATAGCTGCATGACCATACAATATGACCGCCTTCATCAGTAAGTTCTTCCGGAGCGCCGTTGACATCGGTGTGGTAGTACAGCACTTTTTGTTCCGTGCCGGTGGTGATAATTATCCGTACTAGTGGTTTAGATTTCTAAAACCCGAAGCTTCTTGAAAGTTAATAAAACTTACTTTCTGCGCATTTATAAAGCGAATAAAAATTAATTATGAGTTTTTATATTATGTAATCATTATTGGTAAAAAATGAAATTGCTAAAGTTATATGTAAATAAAATCTAATAGAATCTAAGTTCTAATCCCATCGTATATCTATATAAGGAGTTATATTATCTATTGTTAAAAATTTGGATTTACAGTAAAGTTGAAATTTGCCATATTTAATTGTTATTTCAGAATAATCAATTGAAGAATTGATTTTTGGTAAACAAAAAAATCCAATTTTTGTTCCAGATATATTCATTTGAATAATCTCATTAAAAATAATTTTTAAAATCAATGCATTAAACTCTAATTTATCCCATTTTTTTGGATGATTTTTTGGAATTCCTTTGCATATTAAATTACATTTTAATTCTGAATTTTTTTCTAATGAAATACTATAAAGTTCAAATAATTCAATGTCGAATTCATTATTAAACATAAATTGAATTTTTTCTTTACCTATTGCATTTTTGTACCACATATTGATACCCTTTTAAAAATTATAATGACCATGAGTTCTTGAAACATACCCCGTATTTAGATTATCTGAAGGTCTAATATTAAAGTGTGGCTCTGCTCCATGTCCTTTTGTAGCTTTAATATGTCCTAAGCTATACTCCTGAATAAAAATTGAATTTTTGTTTTTGTCAATAAATTCGTATTTTAGAGTTTTGATTGACTGTCCATTTTTACCAATAACAAAATTGCCATAACCATCCTTTTAAAAGAGAGTGGTGATAATTTTAGGCTGTTGACTCATAGGAATATTAGCATCGTGCTTAGTTTGTCGAAATGCATTTCTCCGACTTTTACCATTGTACGACGTTTTTTTTAGTTTTTGTATTACCACAACTCCAACCCCACGGATCAATCCAAGCCAACCCATTAGGCGCATACTGATACAAATTAAACCCGCCCAACAACCCAATCGGGTCCGGCTGCGTGAATCTACATATATCCGGGTCATAATACCTAAAAGTATTGTAATGTAAGCCCGTTTCTCTGTCTAAATACTGTCCCTGATACCTTAGGTTCTGTTGTACCTGGCTTTGTTCGATTTCCTGTATCGGTTTGCCCCACAGCTGATAGCTACATGCCCATACAATGTGACCGTCTTCACTAGTAAGTTCTTCTATGGCGCCATTGATGCCGGTGTAGTAAAAATTTCAACATATGCCCTGACTCTGTAAAGCTATAAATATAGGTTATGTTTCAAACATTAAACTTTCTTTACCATGGTAGTATATTTAAATATTTAATTAAAATTTTGTTAAATAACTAATCTCCAGGTTTTTTCCAGAAATTTATTTTTTCTATTTCTCTCTCAATATCATTCATATCATCCTTACCAAGTTCATTATTAAAATTTTCCGAAAGTATACTGCGCAATTTAGATAATTCTTTAATTAAATACCTCTATAAATTTTACAATTTCCTTTTCGTAACCTATTTTGTCAATATTTGGATACTTGTCATCGTAATAATACCTTGTAATATTTTTTATAGAAATTAGAAAAAATTCAATAATTGACAATGCATTTAATAACTTTTTTTCTGATATTTTTATTTCATTATTTTCTTTTAACATACCATTTCATTTGATATAATTTTGCATTATTTAAAACAACATCACTTTTAATTGTTAATTCTTTTGTATGATAAGCTGGATTTTTTATTCACTTTAAATTTTCTGTAGGAACAACAGTTTCAATGTAATCGCGACCATTATCTTTAGCCTTAATTATCCCTTCTTGTTTAATGCCATTTGATCCTTTACGATTTGTATAGTGCCGAACTCGTGTTGTATTACCACAACTCCAACCCCACGGATCAATCCAAATCAACCCATTAGGCGCATACAGATACAAATTAAACCCACCCAACAACTCAATCGGCTCCGGCTACGTGAATCTACCTATATCTGGGTTAAAGTACCTAAAAGTATTGTAATGTAAGCCCGTTTCTCTGTCTAAATACTGTCCCTGATACCTTAGGTTCTGTTGTATCTGGCTGTGTTCGATTTCCTGTATCGGTTTGCCTCACAGCTGATAGCTACATTCCCATAAGATGTTACCAGCTTCATCCGTCAGCTCTTCCGGGGCACCGTTGACATCGGTGTGGTAGTACAGCACCTTTTGTTCCGTACCGGTGGTGGTCTCCACTCTGGCTAAAGGCTCGTAGCCGCTTTCATCAGTGTAGATATAGACGCTTTTGCTTCTGTCAGTACGGGTTTCCTGAATCATTCTCAGCCCGTCCCACAGGAAGTGGGTACGGTTGCAGGCTTTGCCCGCTCGGTCTATCTGGTGCTTTTCGATACGTCGGCCTAAGGCATCGTAGACATAGCCGTAACGTTCGGTACGGTTTTGTTTTTCGATACGAACTTCGATTCGGCCGATGCGGTCATAGTGGTAATCGGTCTGTCTTTGCTGGGTATGTTTTTTACTCACCAGTCGGTTGAGGTTGTCGTACTGGTAGCGGCGATCGGTGAGGATGTCGGGCAGAATAATGTTGTGGCCACGCCGGGTTTGTTTGTGTTGTAGGCGGGGCTATTGCGATCGTATTTGAATTCGGTGTTGAGTTGTCCTTGGCTACGCAGGACTTCGCGATGTAGGCGGTCGCCGGCGTCGTAGGTAAATTGATAATGCTCGCCGTTTTCGTTGGTTAATGTAGTCAGCCGGCTATAGGTATCATAGTGAAAGCTGATGCTGCGTCCGACACTATCGGTGCGTCGGTGAACCAATCTACGTGGGTCTCGATGGTAGTGGGTGGTGTGGTCAGCCTACAATATAATTAAAAATATCTATTTTTATCTGTAATGTTTTTATCAATCGCTTAAAATAAATAATTAAATCGGTTGTTCAAAATTAGCATCTAATCAAAAAAGTGTAAAAAAATTTTGTATACTTAGAAAAATATTTTATTATCTGTTTGAATTTATATACAACTATAGTTATTGACCCTCTTCTACTTCAGACGAAGGCCGCTACCAGTACGACAACCTCAACCGACTGGTGAGTAAAAAACATACCCAGCAAAGACAGACCGATTACCACTATGACCGCATCGGCCGAATCGAAGTTCGTATCGAAAAATTAAACCGTACCGAATGTCTACGATGCCTTAGGCCGACGTATCGAAAAGCACCAGATAGACCGGGCGGGCAAAGCCTGCAACCGTACCCACTTCCTGTGGGACGGACTGAGAATGATTCAGGAAACCCGTACTGACAGAAGCAAAAGCGTCTATATCTACACTGATGAAAGCGGCTATGAACCCTTAGCCAGAGTAGAGACCACCACCGGTACGGAACAGAAAGTGCTGTACTACCACACCGATGTCAACGGTGCCCCGGAAGAACTTACTGATGAAGACGGTCACATTGTATGGGCATGCAGCTATCAGCTGTGGGGCAAACCGATACAGGAAATCGAACACAGCCAGATACAACAGAACCTAAGGTATCAGTGACAGTATTTAGACAGAGAAACGGGCTTACATTACAATACTTTCAGGTACTATGACTCGGATATAGGCAGATTCACGCAGCCGGACCCGATTGGGCTGTTGGGTGGGTTTAATTTGTATCTGTATAAACCAAAAAGAGCTTCTTTTATTACTGAAACGTCTATAAATGATGTTTTGAGAAATCTTAATAATCAAAAAATAAATCATAGAAATTTATAATATTGAATTGAAAAATATATGCTAAGATTTACAAAGTTTATTTAAAAATTTTAACCAAATTCAAAAAGGTAATTAATAGTGATTGAAATAAATACTTTTATAAAAATAGGTCATGATCAATTTATGAATTTTTCAGCATATCATTATGATATTAAAGATGTAAACAATATCGAGGGCAGCATACATCTTAATATAAATCGTGTTATTTTATTGAAATATAATATGTGCGATTATATTGATAAACTATGGGCTAATTTAGTTCAAGGATTGGAGGAGATAAAAAACAATAACGAATTTAAAACACATTTCGAGAGCCAACCAATTGAAATTAAACTAAAACCAATAGAAAATGATGTACTAGTTAGTGTTAATAGTAATTTGAAAGCTGAAGCTTTAATAAATAAAAAATATTTTATAAAAGCTATGTCTAAACATGCATTATATTTTTTTAATAAACTTTCTGGTTTCAATAAAATTCAAGAAAATCGGTATCAATCGGAAATCAAACAATTAGAACGAATTTGCCTTTAATCAATTAATCGAAATAATTTATATAAAGATTAGAAAAATTAAACATATTGTTGATATTAATATTTGACAAAGTTATTTAGAAAATTCAAATTTATAACTATTCTATTAACTGAAAATTTGACAATAAATTAATCTAACGCATCTCAGTTTCTTTTTTATATTTTAATTATTTTTGATGAAAGATTTTCATCGAAATTCATTTACCAGCTCCCAAGCTAGCAGCAATATTATTCTTCGTATTTAAATAGTCATCAAATTTTCGGTTGTCACTGATACAAATTTTTCATTAACATCATTTTATCAGATTTAATAATCAACACATTATCGATTGCTCAGCAAAGCCACAAAAACTAAGTCAGAAAAATCTAGGTAGCTAAAACATGCCCATAACCAATAAAAACATTATCCAGAAATACTATCAGGCTTTACTTGCAAAAGATCCCGCATATGTTGGTATTTTCTTTGTAGGGGTGAAAACAACTTCAATATTTTGTATTTCTACTTGCAGAGCGAGAAAACCGAAATTTGAAAATACCGTATTTTATCAAAGCGTAAAAGAAGCCCTGAATGCGGGTTATAGGCCATGTAAAATCTGCCGGCCTACCGAAAATGCAGATGAAGCGCCTGAGCAAATAATCAAAGCAATCAAAATGATTAGCCAAAATCCCAAGGTAAAGATATCCGACTCGGTACTAAGAGAGCATCATATCAGTCCGGAAATCGTTCGGCGTTGGTTCAAAAAAAATTACGGCATTACTTATCAGACCTATCAACGTATGTACCGAATCAATCTAGCTTATCAAGAATTGAAAAGCGGCAAAAAAATAACGGATACAGCATTCGACCATGGTTATGAATCACTTAGTGGTTTTGGCTATACATATAAAAAATTTGTCAAAAATGCCCCCTCCAACCATGCTGAAAACAATATTATCCTGATTAATCGCTTATCCACACCCATAGGCCCAATGTTTATATGCGCCACGCAGCAAGGTATTTGTCTGCTGGAATTTGTAGACCGGCGAATGTTAGAGACGGAGTTTCAGCAATTACAAAAATTACTAAATGGAACAATCATATTTGGCGTAAATAATCATATCCAACAAGCCAGAGCAGAAATTGAGCAATACTTTCAAGGAAAAAGAAAAAATTTTACCGTCGCCCTGCATACCCTGGGGACACCATTTCAGCAATCCGTTTGGGCATGTTTACAAACCATCCCCTTTGGCGAACTATATACTTACAAACAGCAAGCCGAAAAACTAAACCATCCTAATGCAGTCAGAGCAGTAGCCAATGCAAATGGCTTGAATCGGATTGCCATCATCATTCCTTGCCACAGAGTAATTGGTTCCAACGGCCAGTTAACCGGATATAGCGGTGGATTAGAACGCAAACAATGGCTGATTAATCACGAAAAAAGCCATCAGCATTTATAACAACTAAAAACCTCTTTTTATAAAACACGTTTCAATCGGACTAATTCTTCTAAGTTCTGGTAAAGACTAATTGAAGATTATTACTAAAATTATAAGTATTATTGAAATTTTATTATCAAATATGTACCTAATCCGGTAATAGAAAATACTGAATCAAAACAAGTACCACAATATTTCAAATTAAGTATGCAAAGTTTATTGCTTAGGAAAATGGATAGAAGGCATGCTTATAAATGTATCAACCATTAATGTATTGATTCATTCAATCAATCAGAAAACGAAATTTTAATTTATTATTCGAATAATTTTATATTTAAATATCATATAATTTGGATATCGTAACAGATTTTAATTACTTTATGTACACTATCCAATACTTGAAAAAATTCACACAGCTCAATCAGCCTAAAATCAGCACGATCGTGATTTGTATTACAGTTAACCAATTGGCTTTATCCACTATACAGTTTCACACTTAATCACTCAAATTTGCGCATCAACCTGTTTAAACCATAGTCAATACATGACTTCAATATTACAATCACACCATTCAGACATGCTTGATCATAACAAGCATAATCATTTTTTCTTTATAAAGTATTGCATGAATTCTTATTCTTTATTTGTAAGCTGCCCGCGCGGACTGGAAGCTATATTAAATCAGGAACTGGTAAAGCTGGGCTGCGAACAGATTCACCCTCGCGATGGCGGTGTAGCCGTTAACGGTGATTTAGCCACAGTCTACCGCATCAATCTGTATAGTCGCGTAGCCAGCCGTGTACTCATGCGCCTCAGTAGCGGCCATTTTCGCAACGAAAACGATATTTACCAACAAGCAAAAAAAGTCGAATGGACCAAATGGTTTGACGTTAAAAAAACCTTCAAAATACATATCGAAGGCAAACAGGCGCAAATCAACAGCCTGAACTTTGCTGCCCTCAAAGTAAAAGACGCCCTTTGCGACGTTTTTCGCGAGCAAAACGGCAGTCGACCCAGCGTGGAAAAATTTCAGCCCGATATTCGCATTCATGTTTTTATCGAAAAAAACGAACTATCCATTTATCTGGATACTAGTGGTGAAGCCTTATTCAAACGAGGCTACCGCAGTGACACTGGCGAAGCACCATTACGCGAAAATCTGGCCGCTGGACTGCTGATATTGGCAGGCTACAACGGCAGTCAGCCTTTTATGGATCCATTCTGCGGCAGCGGCACCCTCGCCATAGAAGCAGCATTGATAGCCAGCAACAGCGCCCCCGGCCTAGAGCGTGCTTTCGGATTTGAACACCTACTCAATTACGATGCCACCTTATGGCAGCAGCTGCGTCGTAATGCATTGTCCGCAAAATGCCAGCCCCAAGCACCGATTTCTGGTGCAGATATTGAGGGGAAACTGATTGTACTAGCTCAAAATAATGCTCGTTATGCCGAAGTAGAACAGTATATCCAGTGGCAGACTGCCGATGCACTGGATACCCGCCCCAATGGTACCAACGGTATTATGCTCAGCAATCCCCCTTACGGTGTGCGCTTGTCTGAAATCCAGTTACTACACGCTTTATACCCTCAAATGGGAAGTTGGTTAAAACAACATTTTGCCGGCTGGCTGATTGGTATGTTCAGTGCCGATCGAGATATGCCCAAACTAATGCGCCTGTCGCCCAAACGCAAGATTCCGCTTTTCAATGGCAATCTGGATTGCCGCCTATTCCTGCTGGACATGGTAGCCGGTTCTAATCGAAATAAAGAGCACAAAGCATGACAACCGAACAGAACGAAGTACAACGTCTGTCCAAACGCATGGCACAATTGGGCTTATGCTCACGCCGTGAAGCTGACAGCTATATCGAACAAGGCTGGGTAAAAGTCAATGGCGTTACAGCTGTACTCGGACAGAAAGTACTAGACTCAGACCGCATCGACCTCAACCGGCAGGCACACCGCCAACAAGCCGAACGCGTCACCATCCTCTTAAATAAGCCTGTTGGCTATGTTAGTGCGCAACCGGAAAAAGGCTATCGAGCAGCCGTCGAACTGATTACCGAAACCAATCATTGGCTGGAAGACAAAAGCCCCATTCACTTTCAGGCTACCCATACACGCCATTTGGCACCGGCCGGCCGGCTGGACATCGACTCTGTTGGATTACTTGTCCTCACTCAGGATGGGCGAATTGCCAAACAGCTAATAGGTGAAAACAGTGGCATAGAAAAAGAATATTTAGTACGCGTCAGCGGGCGTTTAGATGATAAAGGCTTGGCACTACTGAACCACGGTCTTAGTTTGGATGGTGAAAAATTGCGGCCGGCCAAAGTAAACTGGCAGAATCAGGATCAATTGAAATTTATCTTGAAACAAGGTAAAAAACGCCAGATACGACGCATGTGTGAACTTGTCGGCCTAAAAGTGATTGGACTAAAACGCGTCCGCATGGGCAGAATCAAACTTGGTGCCCTTCCCCCCGGCCAATGGCGCTACCTGAGCCCACAGGAAAAATTCTGATACTAAAATTAATAGAGAAATCTAGTAATAAAATTTACTTCAGATTTCAACTAATATAATTTTGACATAAAAAAACAGTCTCTATATACTTTGCCCAAATTAATTTAACATAAATAACCATGAATAAATTTTATTTAACCTTATTAAGCGCATTTTTATTATCAGCTTGTGCCACCGAAAGCTCACAAGTTTTAAATGTACCTAAAGTAGAAACCTATCAGCAGGCATATAATGGTATAAAAGCTCCATTGGCAGTGGGTAAATTTGATAGCCGTGGCAATATGGGCGGGGGTATTTTCAGTAACAGTACAGACCAATTAACCAGCCAGGCTAAAACCATCTTAATGGCAGATTTGCAGCAAACCGGACGTTTTTCAGTTCTCGACCGTGGCAACATGGATGAAATCAAAAACGAAGCAAATTTCAAAGGAATGAATCAGAAAATTAAGGGTGCGCGCTACGTAGTAACTGGAGCCATAACTGAATTCGGTCGCAGAAATATTGGTGATCAGCAACTATTTGGCATACTAGGACAGGGTAAAACACAAGTAGCCTATGCCAAAGTTACACTGAGCATCGTAGACGTTCAATCCTCCGAAATTGTCTTCTCAAGTCAAGGTGCTGGTGAATTCAAACTTTCTTCACGAGAAATACTTGGTACCGGTGGCCATGCAGGCTACGACGCCACATTAAATGGAAAAGTTTTGGATCTGGCTATTCGCGAAGCAGTTAATAATCTAGTACGCGGTATAGATAAAGGACAATGGAATCCTCAACCTTAAATATAAATATTAGGTAAAACAAAAATGAAACATATCTTAACAACGGCCATAGCTGCCTTGTTATTGGCTGCGTGTGCTCAGAACAATCAGCCAGCTCGCACACTTTATTACTGGGGAGATTTCAACAAACAGCAATATCAGACCCTTAATAATGCCCTGACTCCTCAGGAACAAATAGCCAACATGGAAAAATATTTCCTTGATGCACAAAGCAATCAGGCTAAAGCTGCCCCCGGTACCCATGCACATTTGGGCATGCTTTATGCCAAAGTAGGTAATTTAGCCGGAGCCAAGACTCAGTTTGAAATGGAAAAACAAGCGTTTCCTGAATCAACCGCCTACATGAACTTTCTGCTCAAAAATGTAGCCGGAGTAAAATCATAATGCGACTAATCAAACTATTATTACCCTTGTCTGTAGCCACCATACTTTCAGCATGTGGCACCACTGCACAGAAACAGCCCTACGATTACAGCAAATTTCAGCGCACTAACCCCCGTTCTATACTGATAGTACAGCCAACTAGCTCATCAGTAGAAGTAAAAGCACCCAATGCTGTCTTAGCTCAATCAACCAGACCATTGGCAGAATCTGGCTACTATGTATTTCCAGTCGTTTTGGTCAATGAGACATTTAAAGAAAACGGATTAAATGACGGTGCAGAAATACAGGCTGTTGATTTGAAGAAAATTCGTCAAGTCTATAATCCAGATGCTATCCTATATATGGATATAGATGATTACGGTACCAAATATCAAGTGATCAACAGCACTACTACAGTAAGCGTTTCAGCTAAATTAGTTGATGCCAAAACCGGTGATATCATTTGGACAGGTGCAAAAAAAATTACCGTTAACTCCAATGATAACGGAAATCAGGGTTTTCTAAGCGCAGTCACATCTGCTTTAATATCTCAGATTAAAGACAAAGTAAAAGACACTGCTTTTGACCTAGCCGGAAATGTTGAAGCAAACCTGCTTTCTGCCGGCAGGACAGATGGTATTCTTTATGGCCCCTATCACCCAGCCTATCAAAAACCGGTCACACAGCTACCTCCTGTGCAAAACCAATAAATGCCAAAGCCCTTTAATTCAAATTAAAGGGCTTTTTAATGAAATGACAAAATATCAGAAATTTCAAAAAATAATAAAATCAAAATACGACAAATAAACAACAATAATATTGTTTATAAGCTGAAAATATATAAAAACAATACCATAGCAAACCAGACTGACAACTTATACATGAAACAAAATCCCATTACACCGTCAGATTTTTCCATTGCCACACATTTCGTTTTCACCTAAATTGTCAGCAGACAAAAATACGAAATACAGCGTAAATCAGTTAAAATAACCCGTTTACAGATTCATTAATTTAACGCCAGCAGAGCGGAACGGAACACGTTTAATGAGCACACAGACCAATCAGCGCATACGCGAAATTCCCTATAACTACACCTCCTTTTCAGACCGAGAAATAGTTATCCGTCTTCTAGGTAGCCAGTCGTGGGAATTATTGCAACAACTGCGCGAACAAAGACGCACAGGTCGCTCTGCACGCATGCTGTTTGAAATACTGGGTGACATTTGGGCAGTAATTCGCAACCCCTACCTTATCGACGACTTACTCGAACATCAGCACCGTCAACAGGCACTGGTCAAAGAAATGCATCACCGCCTAAACGAAATTCAAAAACGGCGCGATAACAACCAGCAGGTTGCCCAGCTCATAGAGAGCACCGAACAGGCCATCAACGATTTTGACAGCAGCTTCGGCAAAACCCGCAGCAAACGCGAACAAGTATTTAACCGTCTGCGCAAAATCACTCATAAAGACAACATCATGTTTGATGGTCTGGCACGCGTGACACACGTTACCGATGCCACCGACTGGCGCATCGAATACCCTTTCGTTGTCATCAACCCAGACCACGAAAAAGAAGTTGCCCCGCTGGTTCGCGCCCTGATAGAGCTTGAACTAACCATTATCCCGCGCGGCGGCGGTACCGGCTACACCGGCGGTGCCATCCCCATGGACGCCATGAGCGCCGTTATCAACACAGAAAAACTCGACCAGTACAGCCCAGTAGCCTTACAAGCATTACCCGGACTCGAAGGCACCCACCCCGTTATCAACTGTGGTGCTGGCGTCGTTACCCGCCGCGTAGAAGAAGCAGCCACAGCTGCCGGCTGGGTATTTGCCGTCGACCCCACCTCAGCCGATGCCTGCTGTATCGGCGGCAACGTAGCCATGAACGCCGGTGGAAAAAAAGCCGTATTATGGGGCACCACCCTCGACAACCTCGCTTGGTGGAAAATGGTTAACCCCCAAGGCCAGTGGCTGAAAATCGAACGTGTGCGCCACAACTTCGGCAAAATCCACGACGAAACCACCGCCATCTTCGATATCCACACTCTTGATAACGATGGCTATTCCATCATCAAAACCGAGCGCCTCGAAGTGCCCGGCCAGCGATTCCGCAAAGTCGGACTTGGTAAAGATGTTACCGACAAATTTCTTGCAGGCGTACCCGGCATACAAAAAGAAGGCACCGACGGCATCATCACCTCAGCCGCCTTCGTCCTGCATCGCATGCCAAAATACACCCGCACCGTGTGCATGGAATTCTTTGGCACCGTAGCCAACGCCACCCCCTCCATCGTCGAAGTGCGCAACTACATGCTCAACCACAAAACCGTCAAACTGGCGGGGCTGGAGCATCTCGACTGGCGCTACGTCCGCGCCGTTGGCTACGCCACCAAGGCAGCCGGCAAAGGCCGCCCGAAAATGGTATTACTGGCCGACATCGTTTCCGACGACGAAAACGAAGTACAAGCCGCCGCCGCCCACATCGTGCGGCTGGCCAATGCCCGCTGTGGCGAAGGCTTTATCGCCGTCACCCCCGAAGCACGCAAAACCTTCTGGCTCGACCGCTCCCGCACTGCCGCCATTGCCCGCCATACCAACGCCTTCAAAATCAACGAAGACGTTGTTATCCCATTAGAACAGCTCGGCAGCTACTCCGATGGCATCGAACGCATCAACATCGAACTGTCCATCCAGAACAAACTGGCCTTGTGCGCCGCCATCATCGACTACCTGCAAACCAAACTGCCCGTAGACAAACTCGACACCGACCTGTCCAGCGCCGAATTGCTCGGTTCACGCAAACAACATGCACTGGATTACGTCACCAGCATCCAGAGTCGCTGGACATGGCTGCTGAATCACCTCGATGCCCCACTGACAGACTACCTGCAACAATTTCCGCAGAAACTCGAAAATGACGAACCTGTCTCAGACCAAAGCTGCTTTATCGCCATGCGCGACTTCCACCTGCGTGTTTCCGTTAAACGCGACATCATGCAGCCACTGGCAGAAATCTTCAGCGGCAAAACCGACACCCTCATACTGGAAAAACTCGACGAAATCCACCGCCACATCATTCGCGGCCGCGTATTCGTTGCCCTGCACATGCATGCCGGAGACGGCAACGTCCACACCAACATACCAGTAAACTCTGACGACTACGACATGCTGCAAACTGCGCATCAGGCCGTAGACCGCATCATGGCACTGGCACGCAGCCTCAACGGCGTAATTTCCGGCGAACACGGCATCGGCATCACCAAAATCGACTACCTTACCACAGCCGAAATGCAGCCTTACTGGGACTACAAAAAACAAGTAGACCCACATGGCCACTTTAACCGTGGCAAACTGATGCCCGGCGCCAACCTCGACAAAGCCTATACCCCATCATTCGAATTGCTCGGCGTAGAATCCCTAATCATGGAGCAGTCCGAACTCGGCCAAATTGCCCATTCCATCAAAGACTGCCTGCGCTGCGGCAAATGCAAACCCGTGTGCAGCACCCACGTACCGCGCGCCAACCTGCTTTACTCCCCGCGCAACAAAATCCTTGGCGTCGGCCTGCTTACCGAAGCATTCCTCTACGAAGAACAAACCCGCCGCGGTGTATCTCTAAAACACTTTGACGAACTCAACAGCGTAGCCGACCATTGCACCGTCTGCCACCGCTGCATCAAACCCTGCCCCGTAAAAATCGACTTTGGTGACGTAACCGTCGCCATGCGCAACTACCTGCGCAAAGCTGGCAAAAAGAAATTCAACCCCACCGTCTACATGGGCATGGCCTTTCTTAACGCCACCGACCCCAGAACCATCAAAGCCCTGCGTGCAGGCGTAATCAAAACCGGCTTTAGACTGCAAAACTGGGGCTACGAAATGGGCAAGCACTTTAGCCTAGGCTGGCTCAAACGCCAGAAAACCGCCCCGCGTGCCACCACCGCCAAACCTGAAATCCGCGAACAGGTTGTCCATTTTATAAATCGGCCACTACCCCGCCACGTACCGATTAAAACCGCGCGTGCGCTTCTTAATATCGAAGACAGCACCACCGTACCAATTATTCGCAATCCACAAGTAAGCGAAGAAACCGAAGCCGTTTTCTACTTCCCCGGCTGTGGCTCCGAACGCCTGTTCAGCCAGATAGGCTTAGCCACACAAGCCATGTTATGGCATGTAGGCGTACAAACCGTATTGCCACCGGGTTACCTGTGTTGCGGCTATCCGCAGACCGCCGGTGGCAACAAAGACAAAGGTGACAAAATCACCATGGACAACCGCGTCCTCTTCCACCGCGTGGCCAACACCCTCAACTATCTCGATATCAAAACCGTAGTCGTAAGCTGCGGCACCTGCTACGACCAGCTCAGCGATTACCATTTCGACAAAATTTTCCCCGGCTGCCGCGTACTAGATATCCACGAATACTTGTTGGAAAAAGGGCTGAAACTCGATGGCATCAAAGGCCAGCAATACCTGTATCACGACCCTTGCCATACCCCCATCAAAACCACCCAGCCGATAAAAGTGGTTAACGAACTGATGGGACAAAACGTGCCCCTGTCCGACCGCTGCTGCGGTGAATCCGGCATGTTTGCTGTCAACCGACCCGATATCGCCACACAAGTACGTTTCCGCAAACTGGAAGAAATAGAAAAGGGCAAAGCCAAATTGCCGCAAGGCGAACCAGTAAAAATACTCACCAGTTGCCCCGCCTGCCTGCAAGGGCTTAGCAGATATACCGACGATGCCAATATCAAAGCCGATTATGTCGTGATTGAAATGGCCAAACATATACTAGGCGAAAACTGGCAGGATGAATTTGTGCAAAAAGCCAGCAATGGGGGAGTTGAACGAGTATTGTTATAATTAGTATAATTACTAAACTTTAATGTCTGGTTAAAATAATATGATGCTGATAAAATAGAATTTTATTAATTTAATTAATTATAAAAAGAATTGCGAAATGATTTTAGAACAAGACCAAAATCTATGCAAAATTATTGATACTTATTCTTCAAAAGATAAAGCATATTGGTCATTTAGAGGTCGAGCTCAAAGACTTCATTGCCATGATTTGATACATTATCCTGCAATGATGGTACCCGAAATGCAAGGAGAGTTAATAGATGTATTTCTAGAAAAAGTTAAGAATATTCAAAGTATAATTGACCCATTTGTTGGTTCTGGAACCACATTAGGAGAAGCGTTATTACGTGGATTAGATTTTTGTGGTATTGACATTAATCCATTAGCAATATTAGCTTGTGAAGTTAAGAGCGGGGTTTTATATCCGAAAAAACTTTCAGAAAAATCAAAAATTTTATTAAAAAATATTACCGATGACAATTCAGAAGAAATATCTAAAAATTTTTTCGGCATCGATAAATGGTTCACAAAACAAACACAAATAGAATTAAGTATAATATATCGCAGCATAAAAAAAGAACCATCAAAATGGGCTCGTAAAGTATTTTGGTTGTCATTGAGTTCTACAGTAAGGTCTGTATGTAATTCAAGGAGTTCAACATACAAATTACACATCAAACCCAGTAAGGATATTAAAAATACACCATCAGCGATTCTTATTTTTGAAAAAATATTAAAAAAAAATATCCTCAAGATGATAGAGCAAAAACAACTTTTAGCTAAAAACAAAGTCTTGAATAGGAACAAATCAATCAGTAAAGTGTTTTTAAAAAATACAAACTCTTCTAAATTTATAAAGCATAACAATAAATATGATCTTTTGATTAGCTCTCCTCCTTACGGTGATAATCAAACAACTGTCCCTTATGGACAATTTTCATATTTGCCTCTTAAGTGGATAGACATAAAAGATATAAATAATTTTTCTGAAAAAAACCTGTTAAATAATCAAAATTCAATTGATTTTTATAGTTTAGGAGGATCACTAAAAAATGCTCTAAAGAAATTTGAACTAATCAAAATAAAATCTAAATCTTTAGTTCAATGTGTTCAAAAAATCCACAAGATTAATCCAAATAATATTAAAAAATTAGCATCATTCATCTATGATTTAGACCAATCTTTAAATAATATTCTGAATTTACTGAATAAAAATGCTTATATGATATGGACTTTAGGAAATAGAAGAATTTCAAATATTGAAGTACCACTCGATAAAATAATGAGAGAATTACTGGAAGCAAAGGGGTGTCAATATGTTTATCAAATAGAAAGAGAGATACCATGTAAAAAAATGGCAAAAAGAAATTCAGTAACTAAAACAATAAGTAGTGAATCAATATTAATTATGCGAAAATAATTCTCCAAAGGGATTAAAAAATGAAAACTGTATCTTTAAAAATCGCTGGTGAAATAGTAAATCATCTCTCAGTTACTATTCCCTCGAACATTTTTGCTTTAAATGAACTAACTAAAAATTCTTATGATGCATTTGCTACAGAAATTGAAATTGAAATTGACATTCAGAATTCTAAGTTAACTATAAAAGATAATGGCATTGGGATGAATGAAAATGACATATATAAACTTTTTCACATCGCAAACAGTATAAAAACTTATGGTAAGAAAAACAAATTTAACAATTTAACTAGATATGTACAAGGCTCAAAAGGATTAGGTTTTCTATCTGCGTTTAAATTCGGAGATCTTGTACAGTGGGAAACAAATAAAGATGGCAAAAAAATCAAATTTTTAACAAACAAAAGTGAGATTATTAAAAAAGCCGACGCGTCGCAATACAAAACTGAATTAATAATAACTGATAGTGATGATATTGGTACCACTATAACAATTGATTTAGATAAAAAAAAATTAGACGCACTAAATGAGTATTTTAGAGACGAAAAAAATGCAATTAAAATTGTAAATTCATTTTACGATAAAAGCATAAATTTAAAATTAAAACTGTTAAATAATATCTATTCTTCAAAACCTGTTTCTTCATTTTTAGATGAGGGGGAAAATTTTCAATTTTGTTTTATGTCATACGATTCAACAAGCTCTATTTTAAAAACATTCAGAAATCAAAAAGAGTTAAAGAAAGATAGATTTCAAATATCCTCAAAAGATTACACTATCAAAGTAGATATAATGGTTTATCATTTTAAAAATGGTAACCATAAAAAAACAGATATTTCTAAATTGTTTTATCGTGATTCTGATGATGCTTTATCGCCATTACTTTATATTAATGACAATTTATTTAATAATGATAAATATTTTAATACAGAGATTAATAGAAAAAAACGATCTTCTGAATCAATGCCTCAAATGACTGGATATGTGCGTGTATATTGTTCAAACCAAAGTTTAGACTTCAACTCAGATCGAACTAATTTTGTTGAAACAGAGATAACAAAATCAATAATAAATGATTTATATAATTTAAATAGTTTTATTCAAAAAAAGGCTTCTTCAATAAAAAATACAGAAAAAAATGATAACAACGGTGTAATTTTTACAGGGAAAGCATATCCAAGACAAGATAATGTAAAAGATTCATCTGAAATTAGAACAGCCGTGATAAATTTGAAAATTGGAAAAGAAAGAACAATACTAATACCATCCAAGCAAATTGATTTAAAAGAATATATAACTTCTGTAACCAATAGTTCTGGAGAAAAGGTCGATTTACATGATATTGAATTTTTAGTTGATAATGAAAAAAATAAAACGAATATAATTCCTAGTATAACCTTACCTTGTGAGAAAAAAATAATATTCAATTATTATGATGATATAACTGGAAAAGTAAGTGAAGAATTGAAGCTTTCTTTTATACATCCTGAAGCTACAATAAAAGGGCAAAAAAGAAATCAACTATTTACATTTTTTTCAAATGAATATTATACAATAAATATACCAATTGTTTCAAGTTTAATCACTCAAGTACAAAAGATTTATAATGAAAAAAAATCGGATTTTTATGAGATAATTGCATGTACATTAAGGTCAATTTTAGAGATTTCAGTTGATTTTCTAAGAACTAAATTTCCACATATATTTGAACATAAACATGAACATGATAATAAAAATCTTAAAGAATATAAATCTGATAACCTTCTATGGAATATAGTTCAAGTCATACATTTTATTAAAACCCATGACAATTTAAAGACCCTAATAGCTAAAATATTAAATATCAATTATTCAAGTTTAAATAAACACTTGAATATACATAGTTATTCTGATGCGGTAAATCAAGCTCACCTTGGCGCGCATAAATCAACAGTTTATCTAACATATAATGATATTCAAAGCATGGCTAAGCAAATTGGACATTTTGCAGTTTATTGTGATGTAATGCTATACAAGTTAGATGAAAACTATGTAAGTTCCTTAGAGCTAGTTCCATTTTGCAATACATAAAGCCTATAACTGTTGAATCTATAATTTTTAAATTTTTATTAAATTTGTCAATAATATTATTACTGTTAATTTTGGTATCAATAATACTGGTTCTTATTCTAAAAAGCAGATGCTAGGTATACCTGCGAATTGCAGCATATTTTGATTGTCTACCAGCAGGCTCTGGCTGTTGATTTGCTGGCGTTCAAGCTGAAGCTGGCCGAGGGTGCTGATAAGAAAATCAATGTTGCGGCTGGTGCTTTGACAGTATTCGATGATGGTGCTTAGCTCATGCTGTTTGAGCACAAGGGCTTTTTCTGCGGGGGTTTGGGTTTTGTCTTGAATAATGGCTAGCTCACTGGCCTGCTCAAGCAGTAAGGCGGGGCTGTTGCTTAGGCTGGCGTCGATATATTGTTGCTGCGTCATAGTACACCTCCGCCAAGATTGCTGATTTGAAAATGGTGTTCACTTGATTGACGGCTTGCTACTGTTTCTTTTACAGCGCAATAGCTTTTTAATTTATCCGCATATCGTGCAACTGGTTGTGATGAAAGAAGGGAAGACAAATGCAGATATTCACTGCATGGGATAAGCTGCTGAATTGCTTTCATGTTGGTAGCCTTTCATAATAACTCTGAGAAAGCCTACTTCCATACTGGCAAGCATGAGACAAATTGACTGACAGGCAGTATGATCCGTAGGCAGAAAACCTATTTGCCATGGTTCACTGTTTAAAGCACACCACTGGTACGGGATTCAGACAATCAAATCGCTCAATAAAATTATTGACGGTGTTGTCTGTCATACTAAACAGCCTGTCAAAGCTGGCTGCGCTATTGAACGCAGCAAAGCTATTTTGATGGTTAATTATTGATATGTCAATATGCTGCTGACGCTATGGTGTTGGATTCTGCTGATATTTTTAGTTATACATCCATTCTTTTCCACCAACACTACACTCTGCCCTGCCCTTGCCTTGGACAGGCTTAAAAAAACAGTTGTCTTTACCCATAATTGCAAGATGATCCTACGTAACTATGGCCGCGCTTTCAAGGCTATCTACAGCTTTGTAATTCCGCTTTCAATTGGTTTTTTCACTAAGATTCTTTTTTCCTTTTACTCTGTTTGGTTTCTGTTCTGAACCATTAGTCACTATTTGCTATAACCACAATATTGCTTAGCTGAGCCATTAATTATTTTTCCCGTCCCTTATTTATGTATAAGGCTTTGAGTTAAACAATGCTTATTCAAGAAAGACATTTTTAGGATAAAAAACAACTTACTTTCCCCTGAATACAATTAAATATCATTCCGAGCTTTTTCATCAAGTAATAATTGTAGTGAATTATCCTTATTTCTTATGATACGCATATATCTTATCCAATCTTTCTGTGTTGATTTCTGCGATTTATTATTTTTCATTTCTTCAGAGGTGAAACCAATGGAATACGGAATATTAGTTTGAAAATGAAAATTAAAATTCAAGCATTGCTGATTTTTGACATAATATGGTTTTGCAGAATCTGAATAATCTTGGCTCCAGAGTTCTCCCACTCCAGCTTGATGGACATCTGAATTTAAAATATGAAATTCTTTTATTTGCCTGAAAAAATCTTCACCCGCCGGAATACTGATGCACGGCTGCCCATCTTTTTTTAATACTATATCTGGAGTATAAAATACATTGCTGTGCAGTATGCAACCTGTTAGCAAGGCTGCTGGAAGAAATACTGGCAAAATGCGCAAAAGATTTCTGTTCATTCTCCTTGTATCCTTATGAATATCATACAGATAATGTGCCGTATTACTTCATACATAATCAATAATAATCACGTGCCTCTTCGTCTAATAATAATTGCAACGTTCCATCTGATTTTTTTATGATTCGCATATACCTCATCCACACTTTCTTTGTAGATTTTCGATTTTCTTCATCCCCTTTTTCTGTTGAGAAAAAACCAATATCATATAAAATATTAGTCTGGAATTTATAATTAAAATATAAGCATTGTTGGTTTTTTACATAATAATGATCTTTAGAATCTAAATAATGTCTGCTCCAGAGTTCACCTACTCCAGTTTGAAAAATATCCAAACCCAAAATATTAAATTCTTTTTGACGACGAAAAAAATCTTCATCTGGCGGAATACTGATGCACGGCTGGCCATCTTTTTTTAATACAATATCTGGGGTATATCCCCTTATGCAACCATTCATTAATATTACTAGGAGAATTAACGATGAAATGCGGAATAGATTTTTGTTCATTCTCCTTATGTCCTTATGAAAATCATACAAGTAATGTGCTATATGGCTTCAACCATAATCAAGAATAACCACTTGCCTCAGCGTCTAATAATAATTGCATTGTCCCGTCCTGTTTTTTTATAATACGTACAAATCGTATCCATGTTTTTTGGGTTGATTTCTGATTTTCGTTATTTCCTTTTTCAGTTGAAATGAAACTAATAGTATAAAAAATATTATTTTGGAAATGATAATTAAAATAAAGACATTCTTGATTTTTTACATAATAAGGCTCTGAAGGATAGAAATAATTTTTTTTCCACAATTGACCAATCCCTGTCTGGAAAACCTCTGTAGTCAAAATACTATATTCTTTTTTGCTGTAGAAAAAATTTTCATTTTCAGGGATACTAATACATAGTTGTCCATCTTTTTTTAATACAATATCTGGTGTATTAAATTCATTGTTGTGCAATATACAACCTGTTATCAAAGCTATGGTAAGGACTATTGGTAAAATGCGAAAAAGATTTTTATTCATTATCCTTGAGTCCATATAAATACTGTACAGAAAATATGTTATATTGCTTTAAACATAATCAAAAATAATCACGTGCCTCAGCGTCTAATAATAATTGCAACGTTCCATCAGTTTTTTTATGATTCTCATATCCCTAGTCCAATTTTTATTTGTCGACTTTTGAGATTCATCATTTTCTTTTTCAGTTGAAAAGAAGCTAATAGAATAAAGAATATTAGTTTTAAAACGATAATTAAAATATAAGCATTGTTGATTTTTGAC
>NZ_JBNPBA010000004.1:0-282150 GCF_050310315.1 Snodgrassella sp. CS2
TTCGACTGCGTTCTACTTTAAACTGTTTCGTTCGTTTCGGCTCGCGTCTCAGCGAAGAAGGCGAACTATACGCCCCTGCATACACCCTGTCAACTACTTCCTCCTCTTATTTTTATCCAATCCACCAAACCACTGTTCTAATAAGATTTATTTTTTGTCTTTATGACTGCATTGAAGTTTGCTTTAGCTTGCCAAGAATATGGCCATAAGTTGATTTTTGTTTGAGTGACACGATTCCTTTCACATAATACGGGAATCTTTTGGTTAAATGTTTTATATAAGTAGTATTTATTAAAGATAAAAGCACGCCGACAGCGTGCTTTTATCTTATGTTTTATAAATTATTTATATCCACCTTTAACTAAGGTTCCACTTTCGTCATGCTGCCAAGTGATCGCCCCAGGACATGCAGCTGAGCCTCTGGACAATGTAGAAATAGTACCTTTAATGGTGTTGTTGTTGGCGGTTGGTGGCAAAAATTTAACCTCATAGTAAGGCCAACCTTTTTTATCACACGTCAAATGAAAGGAGGGATTATTCATTTTATAGTTTTCGATCCATGAGATTTGTTTACTGGCCAAATTACCCGCAGATGGACTTACTTCCCACTGTCCTATGATATCTCGGCGTCCTGTAGTTAGATTTGTTACAGTTCCCATCAGCAAATTTCCATTTTTCTGTACTCGGAACGCAAAGGTATCGCCTAACTCTCCTGGTATATACATACGACAAGTGGCACCACTTCTAGCACCATCAGCCCCACCCTTACAATTTGCATGTCTGGCAATGGTGTCTTTACGAAAACTACTAAACAACACCATAAACTGACGAGAACCATCTTTTGCGTTTTTAGTTGGTTGAATACCAGTATACCCAATCCCGCCACCACCTGTGAAACCGAACTGATTTGAAAAATAAAACTCATCAACGGGAGCAGCCTGATTAATGGTAATACCAAAGGTTATATTTTCTATTACTTTATTAGTAGGAATATTCCAGTTTAGCGTAGGGGTAGCGGCTAAAGCATAACCAGTAGTAAATGCCATTGCCATTGCCGTAATTCGTCTTTTCATAACTTTCTCCTTAAAATATTTATTAATTATCTGAGTTTGAGCAATCTTATGCGTTTTATGCTTGCGCATATTGTCTCTTTAATATTTTATCAAAAAATAGTAATTATTCAAATGCTTAAAATCTTCATTAGATATATGTAGGTGTTGAGATTAGAATCTTAAAATATTTGTCTTAATTAAGAAGATTTTTTGCTTGGTAATGGAGCTTAATATTTAGCTAGCTTGGCTCTAATCATCGTAAATTTCTTAGTTTGCACTATCAGAATAGGCATGTGTTTTAGTGTTAAGTCATGTTGCAAATAGGAATGGTTTCTATTATCATAATCAAAATATGGAAAACCAACGTAAAGCCAATTTTTTGATTGTTGTTTTTGTTCTCAGCATGCATGTGCTTTTATTCTGGGCAATTGCTATTCATTCTCAAAAAATTGATATTGATACAAAAATACAATCCCTTAGTTTTGTCGATTTAGGTATGAGTGGACATCAGGCTACTCCAAATGTTGCACCTAGTTCAACAACTAAACAACCTGTCGTACAGAAACAAATCATGAAGGTTTCGGCAACTAAGAAAGTGATGTCTGATAAATCGATAATTAAACCTGTGGCTTCGATAAAAAAACAAAGTGAATTTAGTGTTAATCCTCCTAAAGAAGATAAGCCTAAACTAATACCCACAACGGCGAAACCCAGTCTTATCAAGCCGACTTCTGAAAATAATTCATCTGCCTCTATTTCTTCTAGTAATGAAGGCAAATCTGACGCAACATCGACAAGTAATAAAAATAACGCTGACCAAGCTGGCGGTAGTTTAGTGGTACCCAAAGACTATCAGGGCGGCTATCTAGCTGCCTTACGGCCTGTTTATCCTCCTGAATCGATGAATAACGGTGAAGAAGGAGTTGTTGGAATCACTGTATCAGTATCTGCAGATGGTAAACCCCTAGATGTAGCAATCAGCAAAAGTAGTGGATTTAGCCGCTTGGATCGTTCAGCCAAACAGGCTGTACTGAAATATCGATTTAAACCGGCTACTCGTGGCGGTATACCTATTCCGTATAAATATCATTTTAATGTTGCTTTTAGAATGCCTAATTAATGGTGGCTAGCGGTAATTTAGTTTTAATATCTATTTAGATGATTTAATTAAACCAATATTAACTTTGAAGGTAATTATTCTTATGGACGGTAATATTGCTTCAATTTATGCTCAGAGTGGCTGGATTTTGCTGACAGTTTTAGCCATTCTTGTCTTGATGAGCATTATGACCTGGATTATTGCATTGATGCGTTGCTGGAGCTTATGGTGTGCCAGACGGGATAATCGCACTGCTTTAAATTGTTTTGCTTCAGCAGAAAATCTGACTCAGTTACAGCATGAATTGGCTGATAATCAGTCTCCGGTAGCAAGTCTTACCCGTGATGCTCTGCGTGCGAGCAAGCTGTATCATGATCAGGCTAATCATTCTTTAGCTGCGGCAATGCCTTTTAATCGCTATCTTACCAGCCAGATTCGCAATAGTATGGAGCAGATTTTACGGCGCTATGAAAGCGGATTAACCGTTTTGGCTTCTATTAGTTCGAGTGCGCCTTTTATCGGGCTCTTTGGTACGGTATGGGGTATTTATCATGCTTTAATTAATATCGGGCATAGTGGGCAGATGAGTATTGCTGCTGTTGCCGGCCCCATAGGGGAGGCGCTGATTTCTACCGCCATTGGTTTGTTTGCTGCTATTCCGGCTTTGTTGTTTTATAACGGTTTGGTTCGCAGCAAGAAAAATTTAAGTCGTGATCTGGATGGTTTTGCTCATGACCTGCATGCGCAGCTATTAAATAATGGGGAATAAGTGATGGCATTTGGTCATTTTAGCGATGATGAGGTTCATGAGTCAGCAGATATCAATGTAACGCCACTGGTTGATGTGATGCTGGTACTGTTAATTGTGTTTATGATTACTATGCCGGTACTGACTCACTCTATACCATTAACCTTGCCTACTACAGCAAATCCGCAGCAAAAGGCTGAGCCCAAAGCGCCATTGCGATTATCGATTGGGGCTGATGGAGAATATAAGCTGGGTGACAAGTCTCTTACATTGACACAACTACAAAATAATTTACATTCAGAAGTGCAGGCTAATCCTGATGTGGTATTGGCAATAGCTGCTGATAAGCATGTTGCTTATGATCATGTTGCTCAGGTCTTGGCTGCAGCACGGGATGCAGGTTTGGTGAAGGTTGGCTTTGTTACAGAAGACAAGTAGAGGTTTAATTTGGATTTGTAATACAGACTAATTTTACTGGAAGATTGATGGACTTTCTTATAAAAGAAAGTCCTTTTTTGTTCAGCTTCATATTTTTAATGAAATTGGTTATCAATTTAAGCCATTTATTTGCTCATGAATATAAAAAATTCCTTAGTGATTTTAAATATTCTGCACAATTTGTTGGGAAAGCTAAATATGTATTTACTATAAACAGGGTTAAATTTTTTTATTAAAATTTTGTGTAATTGCTATGAAATTATAGAAGTAGGTATCCAATCAGAACTTTTATAAGAAAAATAAAATTATTTATTATGCAGGATAATAAAATTGTCGGCTGGACTGGATAAAATTTATATTAAACAATAATAAATCTGAGTTGAAATGTGATAATAACTTTATACAGGCAAAGCCGGATTTAATAAATAAAACTGGTAGATTTTATAATCTACCAGTTTTATTTATGCTGTTTTAGCGAATGACGCCACGGGTTGAATGAGTAAAGAATTCTTTAAAGATATGTAATTCCGCTGCTGTATCTGCTTCTGTAATAATTCTGGACTTAGCCTCGGTATAACTTAATCCTTGCCGGTAAAGAATTTTGTAGATGCGTTTGATGTTGGCAATTTGGTCTGCTGTGAATTTATGTCGCCTCAAGCCTTCGGTATTGAGTCCTGCTGGCTCAGCACGATATCCGGCTGCCATGACATATGGTGGCACATCTTTATGTACACCAGCTGCGAAAGCTGTCATGGCATAATCGCCGATATGACAAAATTGATGTACAAGTGAAAACCCGCCCAGTATTACATAGTCACCTATCACTACGTGACCAGCTAGTGACGCATTGTTGGCAAAGACTGTGTGACTGCCAACGACGCAATCATGCGCAAGATGGACATAGGCCATTATCCAGTTGTCGTCACCAATGCGGGTTTCTCCAATACCGGTAACAGTACCGGTATTGAATGTAGTGAATTCACGAATAGTGTTATGGTTACCGATAATCAGTCGTGTGGGCTCCCCACGGTATTTTTTATCCTGTGGTATTGCTCCGAGCGAAGCAAACTGAAAAATACGGTTCCCTTCTCCAATAGTGGTATGCCCGTCTATGACAACATGCGGTCCAATATCGGTATCAGCACCAATCTGCACATTGGCACCAATTACGGTATAAGCACCCACAGATACGCTACTATCGAGTTCGGCTTTGGGATCAATAATGGCTGTGGGGTGAATCTGCGTCATGTATATTTCCTACATTCGTGATTTACGACCAGTTTAATCATAAGTGATTAATGATACTATTATAAATTTTATAAAAGTCATGAATATTTGTGGCTGTTGGATAACTTCTATTTATCAACTTTTCGTTTAGCACACATGATATCTGCCTCTGCGGCTATCTGATTATCCACCCAAGCTACTGCCTTGAATTTTCCTATATCCCGTTTGTTAGCCACAAGATTAACTTCAAACCTAAGCTGATCTCCCGGTATGACTTGGCGTTTGAAACGGGCATTATCTATGCCAACAAAAAAATAAATTTCATCATCTTCCCGTCCACCGTGATTCAGGATAGCCAGTGTACCGCAGGCCTGAGCCATGGCTTCGATGATGAGTACACCAGGCATAACTGGGAAATCAGGGAAATGACCTAGAAAAAAGGGTTCGTTAGCGGTAACATTTTTGATTGCACTTAAGGTCATGGCTTCACTGTCGTAAGCTGTGACACGATCAATCAGTAGAAATGGATAGCGGTGAGGCAATAATTTCTGAAGTGTTCGAACGTCTAAAGGTAGAGACCAATCCATTGCGTTAATCCTGTTGGTTTGATGAAGTGCCGTTTAGCTCGGCTAACTGGTGTTCCAAAGCTTTTATTTTCTGGTTCATTTCGTGTAAATGCCGAATGTGTGCGGCATTTTTCACCCAGTCATTGTGTTTTTGTAATGGAAAAATTGAGGCGTAGTAACCGCTTTCTTTAATGCTGTGGCTGACAGCAGTGGCTGCACCTATAGTCGTTTTGGGCGGTATATTCAAATGACCACCTATCATCGCTGCACCACCGATTACGGAAAAATCACCGACTTCTGTGCTGCCAGCTATGCCGGTACAGGCAACAATAGCAACATGAGCACCAATTTTACCGTTATGGCCTATCATTACCTGATTGTCGATTTTGGCATCTTTTTCAACAATGGTGTTTTCGATGGCACCGCGATCAATGGTGGTATTAGCACCGATATCGACATCATCCCCCAAAATCACGCAACCGGTCTGAACGATTTTAAACCATTCATTTTTTTGTTTATCCCAGGCAAAACCAAATCCATCGGCACCGATGACACAACCGGAATGCAGTTCAACACGGTTGCCTAGCTGACAACCATGATAAATGGTAACGTTGGCGTGAATGACGCAATCATTACCTATGATGCAGTCTTCTTCGATGACCGTACCTGCCAGTACGCGTGTGTGTTCACCGATAACGCAACGTTCTCCTATAACAACGTTAGCTCCGATTTCACAACTGTCGGCAATTTGTGCTGATGGTGCGATGATGGCGCTCGGATGAATTCCCGACCTAGCTTGTTGGAATGGATGAAACAGACGCGCTACACGAGCAAAATAGAGATAAGGATCATCAGTAATGATCAGTGTACGTCCCACTAGTGCTGCCGCTGATTTTTCGGTAACAATTAAGACGCCTGCACGGCTGGCTACTGCATCTTCCCGCAAACGGGGGTTGCTCAGGAAGCTGATATCATGCTCCTGTGCCTGTTGCAATGAAGTAATGCGGGTGAGAATGACATCATCGCCACGCAGTTCTCCACCCAGTTGTTTAACCAAAGCTGAGGCAGTTAGGTGATTTTCAGCCATTTTTTACCTTACTGTTTCTGCGCATTAAGTGCTTTGATGACGGCATCAGTGATGTCAAATTTGCTATTAACAAATATGGCATCTTGTATGATTAGATCATAACCTTCTTTTCTTGCCATATCGATGATAACTTTGTTGGCATTTTGCTGAAGTGAAGCAAACTCTTCGTTGCGGCGCAGATTGTAATCTTCTGCTAGTTCTGCTGCTGCTGTTTTATATTGCTCATCCATTTGCAGCATTTGCTTAATTTTGTTTTCTCGTTCAGCGACAGGAATTTTTCCTGATTCAATCGCTTCTTTTAATTTCAGACCTTCAGTCTGCATGGCTTGCAATTTTTTCTGCCTCGGAGCAAATTCTTTATCCAAGTCTTTCTGAATAGATTGAGCCTGAATTGATTGCTGATAGACTCGACCAGTATCAATAAAGCCAAGTTTCTGTATGCTTTCTGCCCATACCAAATTGTATGAAAACAGAGTAACTACTAGTGTTAAAAAAAATTTTTTAAGCATGTGTTAGTCCTTATCTGACTGCAATTAGAACGTGGTTCCTAACTGAAACTGGAAGCGCTGTAACTGGTCTTCCGGTTTTTTGTGTATCGGATAAGCATAACTGAATTTTAATGGTCCCATGGGTGATAACCATGTTACAGCCAGACCAGCTGAATAACGTACTTCGTTGCCAAAGCTGGATTTATGGGTTTTGGAACCACCATAAGGGTTTTTTTCGTCAAAATAGTTATAAGTTTTGTTGTCCCATACGCTACCGGCATCAGCAAACATACTCAAGCGGACTGTATGCTGATCTTTAATGCCCGGAAACGGGAATAACAGTTCAGCAGTAGCTGTGGCGATATAATTACCACCATAACTGCTGGAATCACTGCTATAGGAACCATCACTGTAACGATTAAAATATTTCGGACCTAATGTGCCGGACTCATAACCGCGCACAGAACCCAAACCACCGCCATTGAAGGCATACATAAATGGCAGATCTTTGGTTTTACCATAGCCATCGGCATAACCAAGCTGTCCGTACAGCATGACGGTAAAGTTTTTGCTAACTGGGAAATACCAGCGCTGGTCATGGCTTAGGCTGTAATATTGTAAATCACCACCTGGTAAACCGCTGTCAATATTAGCATTCATTATGTAGCCACGCGTGGGCCATAATGCGCTGTCTGTGGTATTACGTCCCCAGCCTACGGTACCTTTAAATATCCAGTTATCTTTTCCGTATTTCTGAACAAATTCAGCATAACGTTGAGGGGCATAGTCGCCATACAGGTTAACAGCGAGATGTTCTGCACCCAAGCTGAAGTTTACGCGGTCATATTCAGTAATGGGTACACCCATGGTCATAGCTGCACCAATTGTGGTGGTTTTATAATCCATGGAATTACTGTCAGATTTGCTAGGGTTGTAACCACGATAATAGACGTTGTAACCCAGACTGACGCCGTCGGGAGTGAAGTACGGATCGGTAAAGGACAAGGCAGCAACCTGATTTACCTTGGAACGGGATAATTGCAGACTGGCGGATTTACCGGTACCAAACAGATTGTCCTGAGAAATACCGGCCGACAGGAGCAGGCCGTCATCTTGAGCCCAGCCAGCGCCAACATTGATGGAGCCGGTAGAGCGTTCTTTCACACTCATATCCAGGTCAACTTGGTCGGGTGTGCCGGCCACTGGTTTGACATCTACTTGCGCATTATCAAAATAACCCAGTTGCTGTATACGTTCTTTGGAACGATTGATTTTGGATACGTCATAGGGCGCGCGTTCCATCTGTCTTAACTCACGCCGCAAGACTTCATCACGGGTTTTGTTGTTACCGGTAATGTTGATTTGATTGACGTATACTTTACGGTCTGGCACGACGTTGAGTACGAAATCTACAACGTGTGTTTGTTCATTCGGGATGGGTCGAACATCTACCTGACAGAAAGCATAGCCGGAACTACCCATTTTTTCCTGAATGGCTTTGATGATATCAATCATTTTGGAACGGTTGTACCATTTGCCTTGTTTGATTTTAACCAGCTTCTGCAATGAATCTATGGGTACTTCGCGTGTGTCTCCGCTTATGGTTACCTTGCCCCAACGATAACGAGAACCTTCGTTTACGCTGATATTAATCATTTGCGCCGTTTTATCTTCACTGCTATTAACTTTGACATCGGCAATACGGAAATTCAGATAGCCATGATCTTGATAGAAGTTATTGATTTTATCCAGATCCTGCTGTAGCTGACTGTCAGAGTAGCGGTCATCACGGGTCAACCAGCTGGTCCAGCTTTTCTGGCTTAAAGACATCTGATTGCGCAAGGTATGGGCGGAAAACTGTTGGTTGCCGCTGAAGTTAATAGACTTGATGGTAGTAGTCGGACCTTCATCAATTTTTAGTTCTAGTGCTACACGGTTACGTTCAAGCCGAGTCACTTTGGGAGTGATTTTAACCGCATTCTTGCCTCGTTGATGATATGCATCCTGCAGGCCGTGCAGGGCTTGCTCTAGTGTGGCTGGATTAAACACACGTGACTGACCCAGACCAAAATTACTAAGATTTTTCTTGATATCGTTATTGTTGATTGATTTACCGCCGGTAACATCAAAGCTACTGATAATCGGGCGTTCAACAACTGTCAGGAGAACCTGATTCCCCATTGTTTCCACTCGAACATCATCAAAAAAACCGGTAGCGTATAATTTTTTAATGATTTCTGCACCTTCGGCATCATTGAATGTATCACCGATTTTAACTGGCAGGTAACTGAAAACGGTTGTCGGTGCGGTACGCTGTAAACCTTCTACCCGAATGTCTTTTATGGTAAACGGTTCGACTGCCAAAGCCAGTGAAGACAGGCCTAAGGCCATTAAACTGACAGTTATCTGTTTTAATTTCATCATTCATCCAAACAAGCGGGTAATATCATTGAAGAAAGCCACCAGCATCAACATTAACATGGCAGCAATACCAAAACGCAGCCCCATTTCCTGAATGCGTAAACTGAGGGGCTTGCCGCGAATCCATTCGATCGCATAATACAATAAATGCCCGCCGTCTAACACGGGAACGGGTAATAAATTCAGCACACCCAGACTGACACTGACCAAAGCCAGAAATTCAGTATAGCTCTGCCAGCCCATGGCTGCAGTTTTTCCAGCCACATCAGCTATGGTCAGGGGACCGGATAAATAATGTAAGGATGCCTGACCAGTGAGTAATTTGGCAAACATGGAAAGAGTGAGTGTAATGTAATCCCATGTGCGCTGCATAGCCAGCTGCACTGATTGAAAAAAACTGGGCTGATAATGTTGGCGTATCTGGCGATCCCATGCTTTATCACGCATGGCTCCAACACCAACCTGGCCGATGATGGTGCCGTTTTCGAGTACAGACTCAGGGCGCAGACTGGTATGTTGAATTTGTCCATTGCGTTGATAACTAATATCTAGTCGCGCTCCGGCACTGGCGCGGATATTATCCACCCATTCCTGCCAGTTACTAATTTTGCGGCCATTTATGGTTAACAATATGTCCCCAGCTTGCAGACCTGCTTTGGCAGCTACGCTGTCAGGTACGACCATGCCTATCTGGTTGATTACTTTAAACGGCACGATACCAAGATATCCTGTTTTAGCTACATTAGCCGCTGCTTCGGTACCAGCAATGTTGAGTAGACGCTTTCCAGGTTGTCCTGCGGCGCTGATGACATCTACCAAAACTTTGCCAGCATCCAGATTAAGCATGATTTTGGCTTGAGCATCTGACCAATCGGTAACTGGCTGTCCATTCACACTTAAGATACGGTCACCAGACCGAAAACCGGCATCTGCTGCTACACTTGCTGGCTCTACCATCCCAACCCATGGCCGCATCTGAGTAATACCGCCGATGCTGAAACTGGCCGCATACAAAATTATCGCTAGAATCAAGTTAGTTAATGGACCGGCAATGACGATAGCAATTCGTTTCAGAGGATGCTGACGGTCAAAGGCAAAAGGTAAATCAGCCTCACTGACCTCCCCTTCCCGTGTGTCTACCATTTTGACATAACCGCCTAACGGAATGGGAGCCAGACACCATTCAATATTGGCACGTTTGATAGAATAGAAGGGTTTACCAAAACCGATGCTAAATCGCAGCACTTTGACACCACACCAGCGCGCTACCAGCAGATGGCCTAATTCATGCAAACTGACCAGAAGTAAAATGGCAACGATAAAAGCAACTATGGTTAGTAACATGGTTTATCCTGTATTCAGCTGGCAGCCCTACCGGCCACCCATGTTTTAGCAGCACTGCGCACCTGCTTATCCAGAAACAGAAATTCTTCGATGGATGCTGCTGTAGAGCCGCTGAATTGCTGCAGGCAGCTTTCAACGACCTGTGCCAATTCAGTAAACCGAATCTGCTCATCCAGAAAAGCGGCCACGGCAATTTCATTAGCTGCATTTAGGACACAAGAGCTGGCGTCATTGCTGCTGTTCAGTACATCATATGCCAATTTCAGGCAGGGAAAACGTACAAAATCCGGTGCAAAAAAGTTTAAGCCACTTAAACGCGTAAAATCCAGTTGTTTGACACCTGAAACAATTCTATCTGGCAACCCCAGACAATGCGCAATCGGTATGCGCATGTCCGGCTTACCCATTTGTGCCAGTACAGAACCATCAATATAGCGTACCATACTGTGTATCACACTTTGTGGATGGATAACTACTTCCAGCTGTTTAGCTGTTACATTGAATAGCCAGCGAGCTTCTATCAATTCAAGCCCTTTATTCATCATGCTTGCAGAATCTACTGAAATTTTACGTCCCATTTTCCAGTTAGGATGGTTTATAGCGGCTTCTGGGGTAATTGTGGCAAATTCATCCAACGGTGTATGCAGAAAGGGGCCACCTGAAGCCGTTAAAATCAGCGATTCCACGCCAGCCAGTTGAGGATTACCTTGATAATCAGCAGGCAAAGACTGAAAAATGGCGTTGTGTTCGCTATCAACCGGTAATAGACGCGCACCGTACTGCTGTACAGTTTGCATAAATAAGGCACCAGCCACTACTAAAGTTTCTTTATTGGCCAGATATATGATTTTACCGGCTTTAGCTGCGGCAAGAGTCGGTTTTAGTCCGGCCGCGCCAACAATAGCAGCCATTACAGCATCAGTTTCACTGGCCTGTGCCACATCACACAGCGCCTGCTCACCATACAATACTTCGGTTTTCAGTGCCGCTGTCTGTAATTGTGCCTGCAATACGCAGGCCTGCTGGGCGGTGGCTACCACTGCGTACATCGGTTGGAAACGAAAACACAATTCGGCCAAACGATCAATTTGCTGGTGCGCTGTCAAAGCAAAGACAACAAAGCGTTCGGGATGGCGGCCTATAACATCTAGCGTATTCAGGCCTATGCTGCCGGTAGCACCCAGAATGGTAATTGATATCGGATTACAACCATTCATCAGTAAATCACTTTATATTAAAACATACCACTAAAGCGGCATAAACGCTGAGTACGGCTATCAGGGAATCTACCCGATCGAATACACCGCCATGTCCAGGCAGAAGCTTGCTACTGTCTTTTACACCACCTGCTCGTTTGAGCCAACTTTCAAGCAAATCGCCACAGATACTGACAGCGGTCAGAATAGCCGCCAGAATCATGGTTTGCCACGCCGGCAGATTAACAGGTAGCCATCCGTGCTGCTGCAATATAACTGTATATAATGCAACGCAGAATACGGCACCTATTGCCCCTTCCCAACTTTTATTCGGGCTGATGGTCGGTGCTAGTTTACGTTTACCGAACGTCCGGCCAACAAAATAGGCGGCAATATCAGCAATCCATACTAAAGCCATGATCGACAGTAGTGCTGTAGCTGATCTGGCATCTGGACGCAGAGAAATTAAAGCTTGCCAGAAAGGCAACATTAATATCCAACCGGTCAATACACCAAGCAAGTTTGCTTTAACTTTCCATTTAAATTTTAACCAAAAGGGTACGAGTATCAGCCAAAACAGCAATACAACTATCTGTAACCATACAGGTGTGTAAGTCTGTTGATGATAAAGATACAGGCAGAAACCACCTGCTGCACTCAGCAGTAAATAGAGTAGGTTTTGTACATGGGTGAAATGGACAATACGGGCATATTCCCATAAAGCCAGCAATGCAATGAGGCCACTGAAAGCAGCCCATAAGCTGTTATTGGCCCCAAACAACATACCTATCATTAAGGGCAACAGGATTAGTGCAGTGAGAATACGTTGTTTGAGCATATGTCAGGGACGCTGTTGAGTAAGAGGCAGCTGCTCCGAAGTTCTACCAAAGCGCCGCTCCCGCACCTGATAGGAGCGGATGGCAGTAGCCAGATGGTCTTCGTCAAAATCTGGCCACAGCACCGGTGTAAAATATAATTCGGTGTAGGCTAGTTGCCATAAGAGAAAATTACTGATACGTGTTTCACCACCGGTGCGGATAAACAGGTCTGGTTCTGGTGCATCGCCAAGTGAAAGATAGGGCAAAATGCTGCTTTCAGTTAGCTCGGTAGCTCCTGCCTGAATGGCCTGATTGGCTGCATGCAGAATATCCCAGCGACCACCGTAATCTGCAGCGATGGTCAGAGTAAGGCCGGTATTGGCTGCAGTTAATGCTTCAGCTTCTTTAATACCTTGTACAATTTCTGCAGCAAACCGGCTACGATCACCGATAACTCGCAGGCGCAGGTTGTTTTTATGCAATTTCTGTACACGTTTCTGTAAGGATTGCAGAAACAGATTCATCAGGAAGTTAACTTCATCTACCGGCCGCCGCCAGTTTTCGGTTGAAAAAGCAAAAACAGTCAGATACTCGACACCCATACGAGCACAGTTTGCTGTCATGTCTTCCAGCATTTCCAGACCTTTTTTATGCCCCATGATACGGGGCATCAACCGTTTTTTGGCCCAGCGCCCGTTTCCATCCATGATAACGGCAATGTGACGAGGTATGTCTGTGTGTTCTGGTACGGTTTGGGTACTACTGGTAGTCAAAATACATCCTTTACGGGGATTTACAAGCTTAGATGGCCATCAGGTCGGCTTCTTTGGTTGCCAGCATTTTATCAATTTCAGCTATGTATTTATCAGTCAGCTTCTGAATGCCTTCTTCACCGCGGCGGGCTTCATCTTCGCTGATTTCTTTGTCTTTGAGTAGACGTTTGAGATCATTATTGGCATCACGACGAACATTACGTACCACAACACGGCCATCTTCTACTTCGCCACGTACTACTTTTATTAGATCCTTTCGGCGCTCTTCAGTAAGCATTGGCATCGGCACGCGTATCAAATCACCCATGGCAGCTGGATTCAGTCCGAGATTGGAATTGCGGATGGCTTTTTCGATAACGGCGGCCATTTTACTTTCAAAGGGTTTAACACCGATGGTACGGGCATCCAGCAGAGTTATGCTGGCTACCTGACTTACAGAAACCATGCTGCCGTAGTATTCTACTTCTACCTGATCCAGCAGACCGGTATGTGCACGGCCGGTACGAACTTTTGCCAGATTATCGCGCAATACATCCAAGGATTTCTGCATTTTTGTTTCAGCGGTGTGTTGAATTTCGTTAATCATGAACATTCCTGTCTGAACTGATTGCATTTATTTCAATTTGTTGAAATTTCGGCAACCAGAAAATGGCAAACGCGCATACTAACGCAGTTATACGCATCAACTCAAGTTAAGTTAATCTGTCTGGCGATTTTTAAACATGCACCAGTGTACCTTCATCTTCACCCATGATGACTTTTTTCAATGCACCCGGTTTGAAGATGCCGAACACCACAATATTTAATTTCTGCTCACGACATAAGGCAAAGGCTGTAGCATCCATTACTTTTAAATTCTGGCTGATTGCTTCATCAAAGGTGATTTGCTGATAACGTCTAGCCTCTGGATTGGTTTTGGGGTCGGCCGTATATACACCGTCTACATTGGTTGCTTTTAACATAATATCACAATTCATTTCCACACCACGTAGGCTGGCTGCAGTATCGGTGGTAAAAAATGGATTGCCGGTGCCGGCAGCAAAAATGACTACTTTACCTTCTTCTAAATATTGGATGGCTTTGGGGCGCGCATAAGTTTCGGCAACCTGCTGCATACTCAGGGCAGACTGGACGCGAGCCTTTATCTGCTGGGTTTCGAAGGCTTCTTTTAAGGCAAGGGCGTTCATTACTGTGGCCATCATGCCCATGTAATCGGCGGTGGCGCGCTCCATGCCTTTAGCAGACTGAGCCATACCACGAAAGATGTTACCACCACCTATGACGATAGCCACTTCTACCCCCATTTCGACCACTTCTTTAACCTGTGCGGTGATTTGCATGATGGTATCGCGGTTGATACCGAAAGCATCTGGCCCCATCAGGGATTCACCGGATAGCTTCAATAATACACGCTTGTATTTTGCTGGTTTGGTCATGATCATTCTTTCTATCTGATTGCCATTAGATTTTTAACAGCTATTACTATAATTTTCAAAATATATTGGGAACTTTTATTTCAGCTATCTCAATGCGATGAAAGAGATAACTCAAAAAAAAGCACCCTGATTCAGAAATCTGAATCCAGAGTGCCCTTGGCATTTACTGCCCTATACTTTAGAAGCAGCGGCTACTTCAGCAGCGTAATCTACTTCTTTTTTCTCAATACCTTCACCTACGTGGAAAGCTACAAAACGGCTGATTTCGGCATTCTGTTCTTTAAGAAATTTTTCCACGGTTTGGTCAGGGTTGATGACAAACTGCTGACCTAGAAGAGTTACTTCTGCCAGAAACTTCTGTACACGGCCTTCCACCATTTTTTCAATGATGTTTGCCGGCTTGCCGGAAGCAGCAGCTTGCTCTTCATAAATGTGGCGTTCTTTAGCCACAATTTCCGGATTTACTTCAGCAGCAGAGACACACTGTGGTTTGGAAGCTGCAATGTGCATAGCCACTTGGCGAATAGCCTGAGTATCACCACCTTTGTGCTCAACCAATACGCCGATTTTGGTACCGTGCATATAGGTAACCAGACTATTGTCGGTTTCAATGCGTTCAAAGCGGCGCACGGTGATGTTTTCACCCAGTTTGGCAATCACAGCTTTGCGGGCTTCTTCAATGGTTACACCGTCGTCGGTTTTAGCTTCAGCCAAGGCTTCCAGACTAGCTGGATTATGTACGGCAACGGCTTTGGCCACAGCCTGAGCAAACGCCATGAAGCTGGTATCTTTGGCAACAAAGTCAGTTTCACAGTTGATTTCGGCTACGGCACCTACTTTACCATCTACATATTCGGCAATCACGCCTTCTGCAGCTGTACGTCCAGCCAATTTACCAGCTTTGGCACCGGATTTAATGCGCAAAATTTCTTCGGCTTTTTCCATATTACCTTCGGCTTCCACCAGTGCTTTTTTGCATTCCATCATGCCCAGACCAGTAGCAGCACGCAAATCACCAACCATTTTTGCAGTAATTGCAGCCATGTTTTACTCCTTAAACTTGATTATACTCAGCCCGATGGATACCAGACTGAAAAAATACTTTAAAAAAAGGGGCACTAATGTCCCCCTTCTTTTACGAAAAATACGAAAGAGCTAATTATTCGGCAGTTGCTGCAGCCTGTTTTTCCTCAGCAGCCTGAGCAGCCTGAACCACTTCCTGCAATGATTGGGCTTTGCCTTCCAGAATAGCATCAGCAATACCGCGACAATACAGACGGATGGCTTTAGCTGAGTCATCATTACCGGGAATTACATATTTAACGTCGTCAGGGCTATTGTTGGTGTCGACTACAGCGATAACTGGAATACCCAATTTAGCGGCTTCTACCAGTGTACCTTTTTGATAGCCGGTATCGATAACGAAAATAGCATCCGGAAGACCTTTCATGTCTTTGATACCGCCCAAGGAACGTTCCAGTTTGGCTACTTCACGCTGCATTTCCAGCACTTCTTTTTTGCCATAGCCAGCTTCGGTAGCATTTTCCAGCGCAGCGGTTTTTTCTTCCAGACGTTTGATAGACTGTTTAACGGTTTTGTAGTTGGTGAGCATACCACCCAACCAGCGATGATCTACGTAAGGTGCACCAGCGCGGGTTGCTTCTTCCTTAACAATATCACGAGCCTGACGTTTAGTACCAACAAATAATACGGTACCTTTGTTGGCAGCCAGACGGCGCACAACATCCTGTGCTTCAATAAACAGCGGCAGGGTTTTTTCCAGATTGATGATATGAATTTTGTTACGCGCACCGAAAATGTATTCAGCCATTTTCGGGTTCCAGTAGCGGGTTTGGTGACCAAAATGTACGCCTGCTTCCAGCATCTGGCGCATAGTAATTTGTGACATAATATCTATCCTTAAAGGGTTAAAGCCTGACACCGCCACGCATAGAACTCTGTAAATTAAAGAGCACCCTTTCGCGTACGGTGCGAGCGTTATTTATTTTTACCGAGGTAAAACGTTCGGATAATACAGAAAAAAAGCTGTTTCGGCAAGTGCACGATACTACCTCTGTTAATCAATTTATTTAGCCGTCTATTTTATTTATGCACCAGCATTACGATAAAACATTACTACGCCGCTATTTGCGACAGCAGCGGCAACAAATAAAGCCGGAGCTCCGCAAAGAGGCCACATCGCAAATTAACTGCCTGCTTTATCCCTTGATAAGACGTGGCAAACGGATTGCAGCGTACTGGGCCATTGGTAGCGAATTATCATTGTGGTCTTTTATTGCCACGGCACAGCACCGCGGAGCCGAAGTCTATTTACCCAGTATTGCACCCAAGCAGCGCCAATTATGGTTTACACGTTGCCCGCACCTACCACGACAGCCTGCCACAGCTCGCTATTTGATTTTGCATGGGCTTAAGCGCAGACGGAAGACAATTCCGCAGTTTGGCGGACCACGCCTACGCGCCCGCAGCTTAAACACAGTTATTGTCCCTTTACTTGGCATTGACCAGCAGGGCAACCGGCTTGGTCAGGGTGGAGGTTATTATGATGCTACGCTTGCAGCTTTACCACCATGGCATTTGAGATTGACCGGCGTGGGTTTTAAATGCCAGTTAATTGATAAAATAGAATCGGAAAAACACGATATCAGGATACCATTTTTTATCTGTGAACAGGGAATTCGAAATTTTTAATATGATTTTCTGGTCAGAATGAAGATATTTATTTGTGCTTATTATTCTCACTGGCTATTTATCGATTACATAAATCCACTTTTAAGTAGTCGTCGGCAATCCAGCTATGAAAAAATAATTGGGCAGTTACGCAATATAGGCTACATGTAACTGCCCTTGAAGCTGTCTGAAGACAGTCAGATCTGATTATTATAAATGCGTAAAAATCTTTTGTTCCGGTAAGCGTGATTTTGGACGGCTGGCATTACTGTCATGGGCTGCACGATAACCTAGACATACCACCAAAACGCTTTTCAGACCTTGCTGCGGTAGACCAAGTATTTCATCCATTTTCTGGTCATCAAATCCTTCGATAGCTGTAGAATCGATGCCGACAGCCGTGGCCGCAAATAATAGTTGCCCTAGCACGATATAAAGTTGTTTACTTTCCCATTCAAGCTGGCTTTGCGGAGTAGAACTGTTTTTATTTACAAAGAAATGGCGACCTTTGTCCATCATTTCTTTTACTTCTCCTTCACCGAAACGGCCATCTTTTTCTTCTTGTGCCAACACCTGCTGTAAATGCTTTTCCTCCAACGGTTTTTTGGCACAAAATATTAATGTATGGGATGCATCAGCGACACGCGGATGATTCAGTTCTAGGATGGCTGGCATGATTTTTTCCCGTGCAGTATCGTTATCTACTACAAAAAAATGCCAAGGTTGTGAATTAACCGATGAGGGACTGTTTCTAATTACTTCAAATAACTGAGCTAATTGTTCAGGTGGTATTGTGCGGGTTTTGTCATAATGTTTCGTGGTATAACGCTGTTTAGAAATATCAGCAATATTCATGGTTGGCTCCTGTTACTTAACTACTATATTTGTATAATAATTCAGATATTTAATTTTATACAGTTTATTATCCTTGGTAGTGTGCTGCTATGACAGCCATGCTGTAAATCATTACTATTTCCTAATCACAGTTTAATTCCTGTATGCAGATAATGTTATCTGATAATTTAGATAAAGTATTGTTGAATATTTTTTGCAGTCACTAAATTTTTTTTTAAACAAAATGCTACAGTTTTATGACTGTATACGGAAATTGCAGCAGACAGGATATTATTGCTGCTTTTGTCTAATTATTTGCTGGCATTGATAACAATAGGCTTTGCCGCCGTATATGTTTTTATGATTCCAGCAATAATTGGCAGCATCTGGGCTAATATTTTTACGACAAGCTACGCAAAAATAGCTGAAGGGCTTTTTTATTGGGGTAGGGGTTTCTGTTTGCAGCTGTGGAAACGTAGCAATATTGGCTGAATGGTTGTTTATTTTATTTAATCCAAAACATGCTAACCAGTCATGCTTTTGTGGATGATGTAGTTTGACCAACTGATGAGCAAATTCTTCTAGCCGGCTACGGGAAACAGTGCGAATAATGCTGAATATGCCTAAAGGTTTACTCAACTGCTTTACTTTTTCTTGCAACTGCTCATTCTTTATAATGTTATCTAGTCCAGATATTATTTTTTTCGGGCGCCGGATAGAGCTATCGTTTGATATTAATATTAGACTATATATCAAAGGCTTAAAATACCAGCCGCAAAGACTGGGGCATTGAATCCGCTTTTTTTGTAACAATTGTTTCAGGATACTGATATGGCGTTTGTTTTGTTCAAGTGGTGAAGGCATGCCTTGTCCTTGCCCATTATATCGGCGCGAAAATTCACCAAATTCATTTATTATCAATTCACCGGCTATTCTTTTGCTTTCACAAACAAATATCTGCAAATGGCGATTAATCAGTAAATGGTCTATCTGAGCTACTTTGTTTTGAAATTGCAGCCTTAAATCGTTGATAATTACCCAATCTGGGTGATTTCCAAAATGAAATTGCATTAGATAGGCTGACTCTTCTTCACCTTTGATGCCAGCACACAATAAACGGATGCGTTGCTCAATTTTCCGCTGCGTTTGCGGTGATAAATCAGGCCGCTGCCGGAGCTGTTGCAATATTTCTAAATCCTCTTGTTTACTATCAATTTGCTTAATAATCATTTTGTAGTCAATTTTAATAATTTAGACTGGCATATATTTTAGCTATATCTGCCCTGCTGATTGATGTTTGGTTCTTTTAAGATATTTTTCTTTCCACTCAGTTTATTGCTTATATCTGCCAATATTTATTTTAATCACTTTTGTGTAAACGTTTTTGTTGAAGTTTATACATGGTAATGATTTGAACGGCAAATAGTTTGTGCTGCTTTTATTTTGTTGTCTTTACAGGCGGCAGACGTAAAAAAACCGCTGATTTCAGCGGTTTTTTAAATCTGGTGCCCAGAGACGGACTCGAACCGTCACACCTTGCGGCGGGGGATTTTGAGTCCCCTGCGTCTACCAATTTCGCCATCTGGGCTAGCGAAGAATCGGCATTATAACGGATTTTCTATAGTTGTAAAGGTTTTTTTCTTGGTAGGGATTTTTTTTAATTATTTATGAATAAAATATTGATTTTATATTTGGATTTTTTTATATTTTACTTATTAATTTAAAATTAAAAATCTGTATTGTATTTTTTAGCTGAACATTATAAAGTACAATTTTGTAATACAAATCAATTTATGTTTAAAATCCATTTATCTGCGGCGTTAATTGTTCCGGCAATCATGCTATCAGCATGTCAGCCGCAAGTACCGGCTTCTACAGCCAAGCCAGCTGCCAGTGCAGATATGCCGCAGCATCAGCAATATTCTTTTGAAGGAAGCGATGTGCGCGATGCCGGTCTGGGCGGAGATGATTTTTCTTTGCTGGATGGCAAAGGTAAATCAGTACATTTGCGTGATTTTCGCGGTAAAGTGGTTGCACTGGTATTCGGCTACACGCATTGTCCAGATGTATGCCCCACTAATCTGCTGGCTTATGCGGATGCGATAAATCAGTTAGGAGAAAAGAGTAAGCAAGTACAGGTGCTATTTATTACACTTGACCCTCTGCGCGATACACCGCAAGTTATGGCTGAGTATGCACCAGCATTTAATCCGAATTTTATCGGTTTAACGGTAGACAAACCGCGTTTGCAGGCGCTTAATAGTGTTATTACCCAATATAAAATTGCGGTACATAAAGTAGCAGGCAGTAGTGCAAAAGACTATCAGCTGGATCATAGTACTGGGACATATTTGCTGGACAAACAGGGACATACCGTGGTGTATGAGCCACACAGCCAGACAGCAACACAATTGGCTCATGACATGAAACAATTGTTAGATTAAAATTATGTAATTAATATTTTTATAATATGCAAATTAATTTTTACGCAATAATAAATTTATAGCTAAAGATTTTTGCAGTGTCTAGATACTGATAAAAAAATGACTGCACAATTAACCATTGCGTTATCTAAAGGTCGTATTTATGAAGAAACGCTGCCTTTGCTGGCAGCAGCGGGGATTAAGGCTATTGAAGACCCGGAGTCATCCCGCAAACTGATTATTAATACGAATCATAACAATATCCGCTTGATTATTGTGCGGGCAACAGATGTGCCTACTTATGTGCAATATGGTGCAGCTGATTTTGGAATTGCGGGAAAAGATGTTTTAATTGAACATGATGGAGGTGGGCTATATCAGCCTCTGGATTTGAATATTGCCCGCTGCCGGATGATGGTAGCCGTACGAAAAGGTTTTGATTATGCGGCAGCTTCGCAGCCCGGCTGCCGTTTGCGGGTAGCTACTAAATATCCGAATATAGCGGCAGAACATTTTGCTGGTAAAGGTGTGCATACTGATTTGATTAAGCTGTATGGATCGATGGAATTGGCACCGCTGGTGGGCTTGGCTGATGCAATTGTTGATCTGGTTTCTACCGGTAATACATTACAGGCAAATAATCTACAGGCTGTAGAGCATGTGGTAGATATATCCAGCCGGCTGGTGGTGAATAAGGCAGCTTTAAAATTGAAATATTCATGTATACAACCAATTATTGATGTTTTTGCACAGGCAAAAAATCAAAAAATTTAGTTTTATTTATATTGAACAGGAATTATTTAAATGACAACGGAAAATTCGGCCAAACTGGCAGTACTTATAGATGCAGACAACACTTCAGCCAGTACGGTTGAATCTCTACTGGAAGAAATCGCCAAATATGGTATTGCCAGTGTCAAACGTATTTATGGCGACTGGAGCAGTGGCCTATCCAAATGGAAAGATGCATTGCTTCCGCATGCTATTACACCGGTGCAGCAGTTTGCCTACACAAAGGGAAAAAATGCTACCGACATGGCTATGGTTATTGATGCAATGGATTTACTTTACAGCAATACTTTTGATGGTTTCTGTATTGTGTCCAGCGACAGTGATTTTACCCGTTTGGCATCACGTATTCGTGAAAATGGCCTGACTGTTTATGGTTTCGGGCAAAAGAAAACGCCTGAATCTTTTCGTAAAGCCTGTGATAAATTTATTTATACTGAAAATCTGCTTAGCCATACAACGGTTGAACTTGGTGAAGACAAATCCCAGACACCTATATTCCGCAACAAGCGTAAATCTCCGACTGAACTGAAGCAGGACACAGCATTGATGAATCTGTTTCGCAATGCAGTGAAGGAACATGCTGATGATGATGGCTGGACGTCGCTTGGGGTAGTGGGACAATACATCAATAAGGTTAATTCTGATTTTGATGCTCGTAATTACGGCTATACTAAATTGTCCTATCTGATTAATGCTATCGATATTTTTGAAACGCAGATGCATGGAAATCATTTATGGCTGCGTTTGAAAAAACGCAGTAATAATCTGCTGCCGAAAACAGAAAATAAATCTTTTGCTCCAGTTGCTGAACCGGCTGCTTTCCAGCAGAACAATGACGCACCTTTGGTGATTACGATTCCGGCTGTCAGCAAATCATCACCGGCGGAAAAGGTGAGTGTCAAGATTGAGCCGGAAGAAAAAACGAAGAATACTCAACCGGTATTGGTACAAATTGAAACTCAGGCGCCTGAATTCACCAGCTTCGATAAAAGCCGTGATGATCAGACTAAGCGCGGACGTGGCCGTCCTCGCAAAGCTGTATTTGAAACGGCAGTGACGGCATCAGAAAACAGTCGCGGCCGCGGCCGGCCAGCTAAGACTAGTTTCAACAGCCGCACTGCTAAATCCAATCGGTCTTCTGGCGAAACTTCCAGCCAGCATTATTGGAACCGTCTGGTACCGATGGTACAGAAAGCGATTGAACGAACCTGTGATATTGAAGGCTGGGCAACAGTAAGCTCGGTAGCACGAGAGCTAGTAACCAGTGATGGTGGGTTCAACGCTAAAGACTATGGCTTTGATAATGCCAATAATGCTATTTCAGCCATCAGCAATGAATGGATCGACAGCCGCAAGGCCGGCCGTGGTCTGAGAGTACGGGTAGTCAAACCGTATGATGTTGAAGTAGATGGCAATACCATTCCAGCACATGAGCTAGCTGCTAAAACAAAGTCTCCGGTTATCGATGTGGATGATGATAATTTCGGTAATAATATTTAATTAAATCTATCAGGATCGGGCAGCATAGGCTGCCCGTTATACAAAGGTATGAAATATATTTCTTCGCAGGATACTGACTTTAAGGCTCAGTTAACTGCCCTTCAGGCATTTGAAACCGCACAGGATCCTCAAGTGGATGCTGCAGTGGCTGCTATCTGTACAGATGTACAGCAACGTGGTGATGCAGCAGTAGTCGAATATACCAACCGCTTTGACCACACACAGGCACAATCCATGGCTGAACTGACTTTAAGTCAGGCCGATTTGGCTGAGGCATTTGCACGGCTGCCTGCAGATGTTCAGTCTGCTTTGCAAACGGCAGCAAAACGGATTGAGAGCTATCACCAGCACCAGAAACTACAATCGTGGCAATATGAAGATGAAAACGGTACTTTACTGGGACAGCAGATTAGTGCGCTGGATCGAGTGGGTATTTATGTTCCTGGCGGCAAGGCAGCTTATCCAAGCTCGGTGATAATGAATGCGATGCCGGCACATGTGGCAGGAGTAAAAGAAATCATTATGGTCGTGCCCATGCCAAACGGGGAACGCAATGATATTGTACTGGGTGCTGCTTATGTAGCCGGAGTCACACAAGTTTTTACCATCGGCGGGGCACAAGCTGTGGCAGCGCTGGCATATGGTACGGAAAGTATTGTGCAAGTCGATAAAATTACCGGCCCAGGCAATGCTTATGTGGCTGCTGCCAAACGGCGGGTGTTTGGTGTGGTGGGTATCGATATGGTTGCAGGCCCGAGCGAGATTTTGGTTATTGCCGATGGCACCACGCCGGCTAAATGGGTGGCGATGGATTTGTTTAGTCAATCAGAACATGATGAAATCGCTCAGGCAATTCTGATTACTACGGATGCAAACTATGCATCTGAAGTAGAAGCACAAATGCAGACGCTCATGAAAGAGATGCCACGTAAAGCCATTATTGAAGCATCGCTGGCTAATCGCGGAGCCATTATTCAAGTGCAGAATCTGGAAGAAGCCTGTGAAATTGCCAATTATTTGGCTCCGGAACATCTGGAGCTTTCAGTAGCCAATCCACAGGAATGGGCACCGAAAATACGCCATGCCGGTGCTATATTTATGGGTCAGTATACCAGTGAAAGTCTTGGCGATTATTGTGCTGGGCCCAATCATGTTTTACCGACCAGCCGTACTGCTCGTTTTGCATCTCCTCTGGGTGTCTACGATTTTCAGAAACGTAGCAGCCTAATTCAGGTATCTGCGCAGGGAGCGAAGCAATTGGGACAGATTGCCAGTATTCTAGCGCATGGTGAGGGACTGACAGCTCATGCTCGTGCAGCAGAATTACGTATGGAATAAAACACCTGACTTATTTAAGCCAATGCTACAAATGGCATTGGCTTTTTTATTAATTTCTGGCAAATCATTTATTCTTTAAGCATAAAAATATTATTGTTTGTTTTTTTGTTTCTGGATAAAGTCATTTGAATTTTTTAATGCTTGCAGCACTGCCAATAATCATTAAAAAAATAGCATTCTAATTGATAAAAATATTTGCTTACAAATAAGGTATTTTAACCTTATACAATAATTTTTGCTTTATCTGCTGTTTGAGAAAATTTTATTTTTTATAATATAATCAATAGTTAAAAGTTATTTTTCGGCAGAAATTCTGTGGAATGCTATTTAAGGAGCCGGTAATGCAGATTAAAACGCTGGATCATCTGGTTTTGACAGTTAAAGATATTCAGGCTTCAACTGCTTTTTATACAAAGATACTGGGCATGCGCGAAAGTAGGTTTGCCGACAATCGTACTGCTCTGCATTTTGGCGAAATGAAAATTAATTTACACCAGCAAGGACATGAGTTTAATCCGAAAGCACTTTATCCTACGCCAGGCTCAGCAGATTTGTGTTTTATCGTGGAACAATCGCTGGATGAAGTGATAGCTATTTTGCAGGAGCATCACATCCCGCTGGAGAAGCAACCCAGTAGCCGACATGGTGCCTGTGGAAAAATGACTTCAATTTATATTCGTGATCCGGATAATAATTTGATTGAACTGGCTAATTATCCACAAAATTCTTAATTCTGAGCTAGTTTTTAATTCATCCACAATAAGCTGAACAACCGTTGAGCTATGAGATTTGAGCGGAAAGGGTATAGCTGTGGATAAAAATATTTTCCGGCCATAAATAAAAAAGGCGGGCTATGCCCACCTTCTACTTGTATTGTTTTAAATGCGCTCTGCCAGTTCTTGCGCTTTACCAACATATAATGACGGAGTCAGCGCCAGCAATTGTGCTTTGGCGTTGTCCGGAATAGCAAGCTGGCTGATAAATGCCTGTAAACTCTGTGGAGTGATGCCGTGTTTGCCACGGGTAAGCTCTTTGAGCTGCTCGTAGGGATTGGCTACGCCATAGCGACGCATAACCGTCTGAATTGGTTCAGCCAGTAATTCCCATGTTGCCTCTAAATCAGCAGCAAATGCAGCTTCATTGATTTCCAGTTTATGCAATCCACGTAAATGCGAGATTAACCCGAGAATGGTGTAGCCGAAACCAACGCCCATATTTCTCAATACAGTACTGTCGGTTAGATCACGCTGCCAGCGCGATACTGGAAGCTTTTCGGCCAGGAAACCCAGTATGGCATTAGCCATACCCAGATTACCTTCTGAATTTTCAAAATCAATCGGATTGACTTTATGTGGCATGGTAGAGGAACCAACTTCTCCGGCTTTCACTTTCTGCTTAAAGTAGCCAATCGAGATATAACCCCAAATATCGCGGTTAAAATCAATCAGAATGGTATTGATACGACTAATGTTCTGGAAAAATTCGGCCATATAATCATGCGGTTCTATTTGGATGGTATATGGATTAAATGTCAGTCCCAGATTATATTCAACAAAACGGCGGCAATGGCCTTCCCAATTTATATCTGGATAAGCGATCAGATGCGCATTGTAATTACCGACCGCTCCATTAATTTTGCCCAGAAACTGTTGTTGCTGAACAGATTGAATCTGGCGCTGAAGACGCGCCACCACATTGGCAATTTCTTTACCTAGCGTACTAGGTGTAGCAGGCTGCCCATGTGTTCGGCACATCATCGGTAAGGCAGCATGAGTATGTGCCAGCTGACGCAATTCCTCAATCAGCTCGCAAAGTTTCGGCAGCAATACTTCGTCACGAGCCTGTTTCAGCATTAGTGCATGCGATAAATTATTGATGTCTTCACTGGTACAGGAAAAATGAATGAATTCACTCACGGCCAGCACTTCGGGGACATTAGCAAAACGCTGTTTCAGCCAGTATTCGATGGCTTTTACATCATGGTTGGTTGTAGCCTCGATAGCTTTGACTGCCTGCGCATCTTCAACTGAAAAATCCGCAATTACGCCGTCGATTTCAGCAACAGTAGCGGCAGTAAAGGGTGGAACTTCACTAATTGCGGCTTCGGCAGCCAGTGCTTTGAGCCATTCCAGCTCAACTTTTATGCGAGCATGTATCAGACCGTATTCAGAAAAAATTGGCCGTAATTCAGAGACAGCCGAGGCATATCGCCCATCCAGCGGTGACAAGGCAGTTAATGGATTGATCATGTTTCTTCTACTTCCAGAGTAATGATAAGACTAAATTCAGTTAATGCACTGGCATTTTGAGTGCCATGCTTAATCGGTAAACAATTTCAGGGGTTGTTTACCAGGGTGTGGGTAAGCAAGTATCTCATGCAAATCGTGTAACCGCTGCACAATACTTTGTGTTACCGCATCGGCCTGTTGCATCGCTGTATCATCGCATTCCTCCCGCTTTTGCCCATAAAGCATAGCATCAAGCAGTTTGCGTACATACATCCCATCGTGGCCATAAAAATCGACACCGATATCAGGCATTCCAGCTTCATCAAACAGTGTGGCCACCATGCAGCTTTCTATTGTGGCCAGCCCCAGCGCCCCATCTTCGCCACCAAGGTGCCGAAACAGAGCATCAACTGGGAAACCGCCACAGGCGAGGAAATAGGCACGGTTGAAAACTGTATTGGTGGCAGTAATCATTTCAAACGTACGCCATGCCACAGCAAATTTTTCATGCTCTCGGTATCGTTCAGGGATATTATGTCCCTTGACCGGTAAACGCAATAAACCGGTTTGCGGCCGGAAACTGAACACGGCGCTGGCTGCCTGTAGTGCATGCGGCTGGTAGGCATCATCTGCATCCAGAAATGCTATGTGGTTACGACTAGACATTAAGGCGGCCCAGTTACGCGCCACAGCCGGACCACGGTTTGTGGGCAGAAACTCACTTCGTATAAGTTGTGGATGGCGCTGCTGCCACTGCCGAATCAAACTGGCTGTTCCATCTGCAGACGCATCATCCACCAGCCACAGACAGCCCAGTTCCGGCTGTACCAATACACTGTCTATTGCTCGTGCCAATGTATTTTCGGCGTTATAGCAGGGAATAATGACATCAATAGATTTCATACAGGCTACCTTAACAATTAAGGCCGCCTAACTGATAGCTGGCAGCCTTATGACATATTTTTTATACACCTTGTTTCAAGCTGGCTTCGATAAAGCCATCAAGGTCGCCATCCATTACGGCCTTGATATTGCCTACTTCATAACCAGTGCGTAAATCCTTGATACGCGATGAATCGAATACATAGGAACGAATCTGATGTCCCCAGCCTACATCATCCTTGCTGGCTTCAAGATTCTGTTTTTCCTCATTGCGGCGACGCATTTCCAGCTCAAACAACTTGGCTTTGAGCATATTCATCGCCTCTTCGCGATTACGGTGCTGGGAACGGTCGTTCTGACACTGTACGACAATACCAGTTGGTTCATGCGTGATGCGAACAGCCGAATCGGTTTTGTTGATGTGTTGGCCGCCGGCACCGGAAGCGCGATAGGTATCGACACGCAAATCTGCGGGATTAATTTCAATTTCAAAGCTGTCATCCACTTCCGGATAAACGAATACGGAAGCAAACGATGTATGTCTTTTGTTATTAGAATCAAACGGTGAGTAACGCACCAGTCGGTGAATACCGGTTTCGGTACGCAGCAATCCGTAGGCGTATTCACCATCTAGCTTGATGGTAGCGCGGTTAACCCCTGCAATTTCGCCCTCGTCTTCTTCAAGGATTTCTACTTTGAAACCTTTGCGTTCGCCATAGCGTACGTACATGCGCAATAACATACCGGCCCAATCTTCGGCCTCGGTGCCACCTGCGCCAGCCACGATATCTATGAAGCAATTATTCACATCGGCTGGCTGATTGAACATGCGCTTAAATTCTAGCTGCGCCAGCTCTTCTTGCAATGCGGTGATATCAGCCTGCACTGCTGCGAAACCGTCGCTGTCGTTTTCCTCAACAGCCATTTGCAACAGTATGCGGTTGTCTTCAATCCCGCTGTGCAGATGATCCAGCGTCAGCACAATGCCTTCCAGTACTTTACGCTCTTTGCCAACTTCTTGTGCTTTTTTCGGGTCATTCCAGAGTTCAGGGTCTTCCGACAGACCGATTACTTCTTCCAGACGATCTTTTTTGCCAGCGTAGTCAAAGATACCTCCGTAAATCGTGACTACGGGATGCCATATCATCCAGAATATTGTTTAACTGATTAATCTGCTCCGCTTCCATGATGTTCTCTCAGCCAGGTATTTGAAAATAGGCGCGTATTATAACAGATGCCTTCACGGCAATCAGGCCACTTATCAAGCGGCCTGTTGAAGGTAAGATATTACGCTGTAGCAACGTTTTTGATGCGTTTTAACCGTTTACGGCACGCGGTGCTAAGGCGGTCAGCCGATAGAGTAAATAACGCAGTATCACGCCGTACGTGGGCAGGAAAAACAGTGCGGCCACAGTGATTTTAAATGCATAATCTGTAAAGGATATCTGTAACCAGTTGGCCGCCATAAAGGCATCTGGTGAATGATAGAATGCTACTGCGAAAAACAGTAATGTATCGACGGCACTACCCAGCACAGCGGAGGCACTTGGAGCCGGCCACCAGCGCTTGCATTGGCGTAGCCGGTTAAACACCAGAATATCCATCAGCTGTCCGACTACGTAAGCGGTAAAACTAGCAAGAGCAATACGCGCTACAAATAAATCAAAATGGCTTAATGCCACCCAGCCCATCCAGTGTCCGTTTTGAAACAAGACGGAGATGGCATAGGAAAACAACAATGAAGGCAACATCACCCAGAAAATAATTTTTCGCGCCAGACCTGAGCCGAATATGCGTACGGTTAAGTCAGTAGTTAGAAAAATAAACGGAAAAGTAAATGCGCCCCAAGTATTGTGTAGCCCCCACAGAGTAAAGGGAAACTGCACCAGATAATTACTGGCCACGATAACCAGCATGTGCCAGAAAGTCAGCCAGCGCAACGCCTTAAAACGCTGCGCATCGGAAAATTCATACATAGGTAATCCTGTTTATTTATGCGGCTGCGCAACAGGTAATCATCAGAAAACCCGAGCTAGCCATACAGAAAGTATCTTGCAGCAGTGACAGGTTTATTTCACTTGAAACTGCAGCAGACGCTGAGCGGCCATGTCACTGTAGCGTGTATTGGGTTCGCCGTAATTGGCATACGGATGGATGGCAATGCCGCCCCGCGGCGTAAATTCTCCATATACTTCTATATATTTAGGCTGCATTAATGCAATCAAATCTTTCATGATGATGTTGACACAATCTTCATGAAAATCACCATGATTGCGAAAACTGAAGAGATACAGTTTCAATGATTTACTTTCTACCATGCGCAAGCGGGGTAGGTAATTGATGTAAATGGTGGCAAAGTCTGGCTGACCGGTTTTCGGGCACAGACTGGTGAATTCAGGACAGATGAATTTAACGAAATAATCGTTATCGGGATGTTGATTATCAAAGGCTTCCAGTAGCTCCGGTGCGTAATCGCTGCAATACTGCGTGTGCTGATTACCCAGCAGACTAACTGTGCCCAGATTATTTTGTGCACGCATATAGTTGATTTCCTAGTTTTTTAATGTGGGAGGTTTACGAACCACAGGGGAGGCGATTGTACCCGAAACCCATACGTGCTTAAAACAGCACTTGCAAATTTTTAATCAAGGTGCCAGAACAATATAATGGTTTTTATTAAAATATTCTGCCAATAACCGATATATATTAGATTTGAAATATAATTATATGCTAGATAATTTGATATTTAAGCAATATTGTAGCGATACAAAAGTTTGAATCTTGCTTTTTAAACTTATTCATTATAGCCTGATAGGTAAATCATTAAAATTTAAAATAATAGCATTCGACAGGAAAAATTATGAATCAGGCAGTAACCAGACCAATAGATGATGTCCGGATTAAAGAAATTAAAGAATTGTTGCCACCGATTGCCCATTTATATGAATTGCCGATTACCGATAAAGCTGCTGAAGTAGTCCACGATACTCGTGAGGAAATTGCTGCATTGGTGCATGGACATGATAAACGTTTACTGGTCATTATCGGCCCCTGCTCCATCCATGATCCAGTCGCTGCACTGGAATATGGCCGGCGGCTGAATGTATTACGCGAAAAATATGCAAATCAATTGCTGATTGTGATGCGTGTATACTTTGAAAAACCACGTACCACTGTAGGCTGGAAAGGCTTGATTAACGACCCGCGAATAGATGGTTCCTACGATATTAACTATGGTCTACGTCTGGCTCGCAAACTGCTTTTAGAATTAAACAATATGGGTATGCCTGCTGCAACTGAATTTCTGGACATGATTACTCCACAATATTTTGCCGATCTAATTTCATGGGGTGCCATCGGTGCCCGTACGACGGAAAGTCAGGTACACCGCGAGCTGGCTTCTGGTTTAAGCTGTCCGGTAGGTTTTAAAAACGGCACCGACGGCAATTTGAAAATTGCCATTGATGCCATTGGCGCATCTAGCCATCCACATCATTTCCTTTCGGTAACCAAAGCCGGCCATTCGGCTATTGTGCGTACTAGCGGTAATCCAGATTGCCACATTATTCTGCGCGGTGGTAAAGAACCTAATTACAGCCATGAGCATGTTGAGGCCGCAGTAGATGAGCTAAACAAACATCAGGTTACACCATATTTGATGATTGATTGCAGTCATGCTAACAGCCGCAAAGATTATCGTCGGCAGATGGAAGTGGCTCAGGATATCGCCGCACAGATTCAGGCCGGTGAGCAGCATATAATGGGCGTTATGGTGGAAAGCAATCTGATGGCAGGCAGGCAGGATAATCCAGAAAATTATGGTCAGAGTATTACAGACGCCTGCATTGGCTGGGAAGAAACCGAAACGATGCTCCAACTACTGGCACAGGCAGCTCAGGCTCGTCAGAATCAATAGCCTTTACCACATTGAAAATATACATGAGCGGTTGCTGAATCACTTTAAGGGTGAATCAGTGCCGCTTTTTTATGCCTGTTGATCCGCAATGTCTGAGTATATTAAAAAAATCTGTTTCGTTAGATACCGGACAACAAATTTATGAATAAACGAATGGTAGCACTTATTGCTGAATATTCAGTAATGGTTAGTATTGTAAGTGCAAGCGCATGATTAGATTTGGCAAAACATTATGCAGGCTTTTTATGATAGAAATTGTAGAAAACTTTCTTGAAAATAATCCTCAGTAAAAGCAAGTTTACTGAGGATTTCTGTTACTGATAGACAAAATATTTAGCGTACGGATTTAAAGCTAAGCAGATGCTGACGCGTAGCCAGCCATGCACCCACAACACCCAGTCCGCAAACCAGCAATAAAATTACCACTATTTCACAGGGGTTGAAAAACCGCCAGGCAATATGCACGCCGTAAGGTTGGAGAATGGCACTGACTATAGGCTGAGTCATATAGCAAAGCCAGTAACACAAACCGATACTAATGGCGGCAGCCAGTAGGCTTTGCCAGATGGCCAGATACAGAAAAGGCCTGCGAATAAAAGAAGCTGGTGCACCGAGCAGCTTCGTAATTTCTATTTCTTCACGGTGGCTAAGAATCTGTAAGCGAATGGTGTTATACGCCACCAGCGCAAACGCCAGTCCCAGTGTTATAGCAAGAAACCACAACAATTGATGCACAAAGTGATTAATCTGATACAGGGTTTGCATCCATTCGGCATCCATTTTCACACTTTCCACCATCGGCAGCTGCGCCAGCTGCGTGTGTAATGCCGCCAATTCTTCTGGAGTGTCCACTTGAGGCGTGACGGTAAACGCATCCGGCAGCGGGTTACTATCAAGCATAGAAACCAGATCCTGACTCCCCATACTCTGCTGCAATTCTTCCAGTCCCTGCTGCTTACTCACAAACACTACTTTTTCAAGCTGTTTATTCGCCTGCAAGGCTTTTTCTACAGCCTGATTATCACTGGCTTTCGCTTCCATCTGCATATACAGGGTCATGGTGGGTGCATTGTTAATCTGTCCCAGCACCTGCTGTCCGCTTTGTACACCGAGATACAATGCCAGTGGTAACGTCATGGCGATTGCAAGCATAACAAGAATCAACAGCGTGGCCACCGGCTGGCGCAGTAACTGCCGTAATGCTTTACACGCCGCTTCTGTATGCAGGGAAACAAACTGAATCATGCGTATAACCTGCCTTCCTGCAATCGAATAATGCGATGGCCGTAATCAGCCATCAGAGTTTCATCGTGAGCGGCTACCATTACTGTGGTACCAGCCTCATGAAAGGTTTTGAACAATTCCATAATATCCAGTGCGTACGCCCGATCCAGATTGGCTGAGGGCTCATCAGCTATCAGCAAACCAGGCTGATGCACCACTGCACGAGCAATACACAGGCGCTGCTGCTCTCCGCCAGATAAGGTCACCGGGTCGGCCATTTCTCGCCCCTTCAGGCCAACTTTTTCAATTGCTATACGGGCACGGTGCTCTGCCTGCTTACGTTCATAACCGGTAATTCGCAAAGGTAACATCACATTTTGCAACACATTGCGGTCAAACAGCAGTTTATGGTCCTGAAATACAATACCGATATGCTGACGCAGATAACCAAGTTGATTGTCGTTCAGACGTCCCAAATCCTGATTGTTTAGCCACACTTTTCCCTTGGTAGGCTTCACAATGCCGCTTATCAGTTTCAGAATGGTTGATTTACCTGCTCCGGAATGGCCGGCAATAAAAATCATCTCCCCTTTACTGATAGAAAAGCTAAGGTTTTTCACTGCGGTGAAACCGCCCGGATACGTTTTCGATACCTGCTCAAAACGAATCATCTGTAGGTGTCCGTTTGTGATATAAATATTCACTAATTATACCGCAGCATACTCGCAAAGAAAGCCTGCACCTGTTCAGTAGCTTCAGTTCGCGGTATGCTAGGCTATTCTAATCAGTATCTGTACGCAGACGAGGAAAATACGATGCAAGCGATTACCATGTATACCACGGGTGTATGCCCGTATTGCCAGATGGCAAAAGCCTTACTGAAACAGAAAGGCGTCACAGCCATCAATGAAATCCGCATTGATACCGATCCGCAAGCGCGCGAGCAGATGATGCAGCGTACCGGTCGCCGTACCGTACCACAGATCTATATCGGAGAAGTACACGTTGGCGGCTTTGATGATTTGAATGCTTTGAACCAAGCAGGTAAACTAGATCCTTTACTGGCAGGCTAAGCGCAGACTATTTCTCTTCTCCGTTATCCGGTTGTGCCGGATAGTTCTGCCACCCTAACCCTTATCCCTTTGTTGAAAGAAAAGCATGAGCAAAAAAGAACAAGCACCAGAAAAAAACGAACAACAGCCGGTATTCAGCATTGAAAAAATCTACCTGAAAGATTTGTCACTGGAAGTGCCCCATGCACCACAAATTTTTCTTGAAGGCGGAGAACCTCAAATCGAAATGCGCGTGACTTCTGCTGCTGAGAAACTAGAGGATGAATTCTATAATGTTACCGTAACAGTGACAGTTACTGCCAAGATGACCGAAGAAAAAGTACTATTTCTGAACGAAGTGGCTCAAAGCGGTATTTTCCGCATTGCCAATATTCCAGAAGATGATGTGGAATTACTGCTGGCGGTAGCAGCACCGAATATTTTGTTCCCGTATGCCCGTGAAACCGTATCCAATACCATCACCCGTTCAGGCTTCCCGCCAGTGATGCTGGCTCCGATTAACTTCGAAGCCATGTATCAGGCCGAACAAGCTAATGCCGGTAACGCCTGATTGTTAATAAAAAAGCTGCTTTATCCTGACATGATGAACACTTATGGATAAAGCAGTTTTTTTGTGTCTAACATTTTTGGCGCGATAGTTTTAGCGCTGATAACGAAATTGGAATGCAAAAGCCGCCAGCAAACCCACCACACACAATGGCAGAATGTAATACATGGCACCAATAGGGCTATAGCTGCTTAACCACTGCACGACAGGCAGAGTCAGGCCACCGACAATCGCATAAGCCACATTGTAGGAAAAAGAAATACCAGTAAAGCGAATAGCGGGTGGAAACATTTTAATCATCGCAGCAGATACAATACCGGCTACCCCGGCAGCCAGTCCCAACAGCATATAGAGAGCAAAAACCATACCTTCACTGCTATTTCCCAGTGCCGGATAGAATAACACTGCCATCACACCAGTCAATACAATCCCACAAATCAGCATGCGTCCACTGCCTACACGGTCGGCTAAAACACCATACAGCACACAGCCGATCATCTGCATCACTATCGCCATACTCTGCATTTCAAAAGCAAGCGCACTGGAAAAACCAAAGCCCGCAGTCAGCAATTGTGGCATGGCCAGCAAAATCACAACGATACATCCGGTCAAAAACCAAGTAAGCAGCATACCAATAATCACGGCAGTCTTATGCTGAGTCACCAGTAATTTTAATGGCATATCCGTAGCCAGCTCCTTACGCTGCTGCATCGCCTTGAAGACCGGTGTTTCTCGCAGATAACTACGCAGATACAAGGTCAGTAGACCAAATAAACCTCCCAGAATAAAAGGAATACGCCATGCACCATCCAGAATAGCTGCGCTGGTAAACTGTCTGGACATCATCAGTGCAATCAACGAGCCCAATAAAATACCCAGCGACAGCCCGCCGGTAAGAAAACCATTGGCCATACCCACATGTTTTTCAGGCACATGCTCAGATACAAACGTCCAAGCCGCCGGAATTTCACCGCCAATGGCCACACCCTGTATCATGCGTAATACCAGCAGCAACACAGGCGCAACATAGCCAATTGTGTCAAATGTAGGCATCAATCCCAGCAGCAGCGTTGGCAAAGCCATCATCATGATAGACAGGGCAAACAAACGTTTACGCCCAAACAAATCGCCAAAATGCGCCATTACAATACCACCCAGCGGTCGGAACAAATAGCCGGCAGCAAAGATACCGTAAGTATTAAGCATCGCCCAAAACGGATTCATACCAGCTGGAAAAAACAGCTCAGACAACACCTTGGCATAAAATACGTAAATTACAAAATCATAAAACTCCAGCGCGCCACCAAAGGATGACAGCATCAACGTACGCACATCTTCCCGTGTCAGCAGCTTTCTGTGTGCTGCAACCTCTGTATTCCCGCTCTTCATCTAACTTTCTCAATCAAACAGATTAAAAATCAAATGCGGTTTATAACAGCCCCTGCCAACTTTTTCAAATTTAGGCCGATTACCGCAGCAACAAACCGTCCAATAACTTGCTTTTAGTTATAAACAAACAAAAAAACAGTATTTCCGTCCCCACAGTTGCATTGCTACATTAAAACTTTGACGGCACAATAAATTTTCAAGTATGAACACATTTTGGCGTTATGGTCTGCTAGCGGCAGTAGCAATGGGTCTGAACGCATGCAACAGCCAGAACAACAGCAACACTACTTTGCTCAATGCTTCATATGATGCCACGCGCGAACTGTATCAGCATTACAATACTGATTTTCAGCATTACTGGTACAGGCAAACTGGGCAAAAAATACATATTCGTCAGTCAAATGGTGGCTCCGGCAAACAGGCAATAGCTGTACAGAACGGCCTAAAAGCCGATGTCGTGACCTTAGCTCTGGCGGGCGACATCAACGCTATCAACCGTGGTAAAAAAACGTTACTGCCATCTGATTGGCAACAGCGCTTGCCCCACCACAGCACCCCTTATACTTCAACCATCGTATTTCTAGTACGCAAAGGCAACCCCAAACACATCCGCGATTGGGGTGACTTGATTCAAAACAATGTACAGATTATCACCCCTAATCCGAAAACCTCCGGTGGCGCACGCTGGAATATTCTAGCAGCTTGGGCATGGGCCAAACACCAGTCTGGTGGAAGCGATGCCAGCGCAGAGGCTTATTTACGTGCCCTGCTTCAGCATGTGCCGATGATGGACACCGGAGCCCGTGCCGCCACCATTACCTTTACCCATCGACAACTAGGAGACGTCTTGCTGGCATGGGAAAACGAAGCCCAACTCGCCATGAAACAGGCGCCGGATGAATTTGAAATCGTCACACCGTCACTATCTATTCTGTGCGAACCTCCCGTAGCCGTAGTTGACGGCAATATCACCAGTGCCGACAAGCGCAGATTGGCTACCGCCTATCTGCAACATCTGTACAGTGACAGCGCCCAGCGCCTAATAGCGCAAAGCTATTTCCGGCCGGTTAACCCGAAAATCATGGCCGAATATCGCCACCAGTTCCCCAACCTGCAACTGGTCAGTATTGATCAAGAATTTGGTGGCTGGCGTGCAGCACAAAAACGCTTTTTCAGTGACGGCGGCCTGTTTGACCAGCTCTATGTCAAACCAGAGCCCTAAACAAAAGCCCTAATACCTCTAACTAACAAAAATGGTCTGAATCCTTTAGTAGTTCAGACCATAATCAACAACACCACATTTTCCCTATCAGATAGAGTGACTATACCGCCACCTTATCTGGATCCCAAAAATCTACTGCCGCATCCACCACCGGTTTAACAATACCGGCACGAATTGCAAAATCACCAAAATCCTCAGCATCCAGTCGTTCTTGTGCCCAGCGTGCAATCCATTCTTGCAGAATCAGCATAATTTCGTCTACGTCGATATTCTCACGGAATAAACGCGGAATCCGTGTGCCAGCACGATTACCACCGACATACAGATTATAGCGGCCGATGGCCTTACCAATCAGCCCGATTTCAGCCAGCAATGCACGGCCACAATTATTTGGACAGCCAGTCACACGCAGAATAATATGCTCCTTAGCCAGTCCATTTTTTGCCATTAATTCATCAACCTGATCAATAAAGCCCGACAAAAAACGTTCCGACTCAGCCATGGCCAGCGGACAGGTCGGTAAAGCCACACAAGCCATACTATTCTTGCGCTGCTCTGTCACCTCATCATCAATCAAACGGTATTCACGTGCGATGTGCTCAATTTTTTCTTTATTCTCAGGCAACACACCGGCTACTATCAAATTCTGATTGGCAGTAAGGCGGAAATCACCCTGATGAATTCTGGCCAGCTCACGCATACCCGTTTTCAATGGCCGTCCCGGATAATCTAGCAAGCGGCCGTTCTCAATAAACAAAGTCAGATGCCAGCGCCCATCTTCCCCTTCTACCCAGCCAATCCTGTCTCCGCGCTCCGTGAGCGTATACGGGCGGCTTGGTGCAAAGGCAAACCCTTGCCGCCTTTCAACTTCTTGTTTAAACACATTCACACCCACCCGCTGCAAAGTATAACGAGTGCGCGCATTCTTGCGGTCGCTTCGATTACCCCAGTCTCGCTGTGTAGTCACCACCGCTTCTGCACAACACAATACCTGCTCTACCGGAATAAAACCGAAATCCTTAGCAGTATTTGGAAAAGTACGCTGATTACCATGATCAATAGACAAGCCACCGCCCACCAGCACATTAAATCCCACCAGATGACCATTTTCACCGATAGCAACAAAATTTAAATCATTGGCATGTAAATCCACATCATTCAATGGCGGAATCACCAGTGCAGTTTTGAATTTACGCGGCAGATAAGTCTTGCCATTAATCGGTTCTACCGCATCCCCGCTCACACCCGCAGACAGCGGCGCATCCAGTTCGCTGCTGAGTACCTTTTCTCCGTCAAGCCAAATATCAGCATACGCATGGGTGCGGGGCAATAAATGTTCAGAAATCCGGCACGCCCATTCATAAGCTTCACGATGCAAACTACTTTCAACCGGATTACTAGTACACAACACATTGCGGTTGATATCGCCGGCAGTTGCAATCGAATCCAGCCCCAGCTGATGCAGCCACTGATGCATCGGCTTGATATCCTGTTTTAACACCCCGTGAAACTGAAATGTTTGCCGTGTCGTCAGCCGGATACTGCCATACAAAGTATGCGCCGTAGCAAACTCATCAATACCTAGCCACTGTTGCGGCGTAATAATGCCACCAGGCAACCGGCAACGCATCATTACATTTTTCAATGGCTCCAGTTTAGCTGCCTGCCGCTGAGCACGCACATCACGGTCGTCCTGCTCATACATACCATGAAAACGAATCAACTGAAAATCATCACCATTAAATCCACCGGTAATACCATCATTCAAATCAGCGGCAATTTCACCATACAAATAATTACTTTCTCCTTTTAGACGCTCATTATCCGACAATGGTGCATCCGGTATTTGGGCACGCTGATCATTATTCATATTCTGTATTCCTTAATATGCATATTGTTATAATTCATTCAAAACATTGTATAATCAATCAGCAAACAGCCAAAAGAATACCGAGTTGTAATCAAAGAGATTTTAGTTATATCAACCATACAGGACACACACATGCAACGTGGCATCTACCAACATTACAAAGGCAACCTGTATCAGGTAACTGGCACCGCACGCCATAGTGAAACCGAAGAAGAATTGGTTATTTATCAGTGTCTATATGGTGATTATTCGTTCTGGGCACGTCCCAAAAGCATGTTCAACGAAATCATTACCCACAATGGCCAGACACAGCCTCGCTTTGCCCTGATCCGGCCACTGTAAAAGAAGCAGAAAAAAACACTGACTATTTACGAGCAATAATCAGTGCGATAAAAAACGGATTCAGTCAAATATTTATTTACCTATACAAAAGCGGCTAAAAATTACCCCTAGCAAATCATCAGCGCTGAATTCACCAGTAATTTCGTTTAAAGCGTTCTGTGCCAACCGCAAATGCTCCGCAAATAATTCAATCTGATTATTCTGACATAAACTTGCATTGGCAAGCTCTTTCCGAGCCGTCTCTAGTGCTTGAATATGACGAGTGCGTGCCAAAAACAGCCCTTCACTTTCACCCTGCCAACCAACCTGTTGCAACAGCGCTTGCCGCAACAAATCCAGACCAGTACCGGTTTTAGCAGACAAAGCAATTACCTGACTGGCGTCAGTAAAGGCAACTAAATCGCCAGTTTCACGTGAAACACTGGATGCAGCTTCACCAGTTAAATCAATCTTGTTATGTACTTCAATTTTGTGCAAACCGGCTGGCAACTGCGCCAGAATCGCCGCCGTAGTGGCATTAATCCCTTCGCGTTGGTCAACCAGCACCAGCGCCACATCTGCCTGCTGTACCGCCTGTTGGCTTCGTTCAATACCAATCCGTTCGACTACATCTTCGGTTTCACGCAATCCGGCCGTATCAATAATATGTACCGGCACCCCCTCAAGCGTAATCTGTTCTCTGACGGTATCGCGCGTGGTACCAGCAATATCAGTCACAATGGCCACCTCATCACCTGCCAGAGCGTTAAGTAAACTGGATTTACCCACATTAGGTGCTCCCACCAGCACCACATTCATACCTTCACGCAAAAGCGCACCCTGTTGCGCCTGCCGCAATACCTTATCCAACTGAATACACAAATGATCCAACTTACCACTAGCGTCCGCAGCCTGAAGAAAATCGATATCCTCTTCCGGAAAATCTAAAGTTGCTTCGACCAACATACGCAACGTAATCAGATCATCTACTAATCGGTGTATTTCCTGTGAAAATACACCCTTTAAGCTCCTTACCGCCATACGTGCTGCCGACTGACTAGAAGCATCAATCAAATCAGCCACACTTTCTGCCTGAGCCAAATCAAGTTTATTATTTAAAAATGCTCGTTTAGTAAATTCCCCCGGTTCGGCCAATCGGGCACCCAGTTGCAGGCAGCATTGCAATAACATCTGCAATACCACAGGGCCTCCATGGCCCTGTAGTTCAATCACATCTTCACCCGTAAAACTGGCCGGAGCTGCAAAATACAGCAGCAAACCATTATCAATAACCGTGCCTTCTACATCAACAAAATCGGTATATAACGCTTTACGTGGTTGCGGCGTTTTGCCTCTACTTAATTTTTGAGCCATAGGAAGCAGATTTTTGCCGGATAACCTCACCACCCCTACACCACCGCGTCCCGGTGCAGTTGCAATAGCAGCAATAGTCGGATTATTGTCCATTATCAAAACTCCAGCTAAATAAAACAGTTCAGGCAGCCGAAAAAAGCTGCCTGAACAAAACCTGCATATCACTGCAAATCAATCATCAACCTTTAACAATTCCACATCAAATATCAGTGTAGCATTAGGTGGAATCACCCCACCAGCTCCACGGCTGCCATACCCCATATGAGGAGGAATAGTCAATTTACGTTTGCCGCCTACTTTCATTCCATTAAAACCCTCATCCCAGCCAGCAATTACCATACCGGTACCCAACGTAAACGACAGCGGCTGTTGGCGGGTAATACTAGAATCAAAAACTGTGCCATCTTCTAACATGCCTGTGTAATGCACCGTAATTTCTTTACCCTTCACAGCCTCAGGGCCTGTTCCCTGCTCTAAATCTTCAATTACCAAATCCATACACATTTATCCTTACAAACAAATTAGCGTACACTGTAACACAGACATTAGACCCATGCATGTGATTGTATATAGCATTTTTCATATATTAGGAGACAACATGAGTACCAGCGAAATTGTTTTTCTTGACCGCGCCACCCTGCCAGACTTTCCATTCAAATTCGATTTTTCTCATCACATCACAACCTACAGCCACAGCAATCCAGATGAGGTAGCAGGCCGTATTGCTCAAGCGAATATTGTCATATCCAATAAAGTTCGTATAAATGCAGAAGCCATCAAAAATAGCCCCCAATTGAAATTGATTGCCGTACCCGCCACCGGACTGGACCACATTGATCAACAGGCTGCTCAACAGCATAACGTTGGTATCCGAAATGTGCGCGGCTACGGTAATGACACCGTAGCCGAACATGCAATGATGCTGATTCTGGCACTAATGCGCCAATTACCGGCTTATCAGCGAGATGTAGCCGCCGGCTTATGGCAAAGCAGTCCCTTTTTTTGCCATTTCGGCGCCCCAATCCGCGACCTGAATGGTAAAACACTGGGTATTTTCGGCAAAGGCGGTATCGGGCAGGCGCTGGCAGCACGAGCTCAAGCTTTCGGCATGCATGTGCTCTGGGGTGAACATAAAAATGCAAAAGATTGTCGTAATGGCTACACACCGTTTACTCAGCTGATACAGCAAGCAGATGTTATCTCTTTACATTGTCCGCTGAATGAGCAAACTCGCAACATGATAGATGAAACAGAATTGAAATCAATGAAACCACAGGCTGTACTGATTAATGTCGGGCGTGGTGGTCTAGTGGCAGAGCAGGCATTGGTAGCAGCGTTGAAATACGGGCAGTTGGGCGGAGCTGGCGTGGATGTACTAAGTGAAGAACCGCCGGTACATGGCAATCCCTTATTGAATGCCCGCCTGCCCAATCTGATTATTACTCCGCATATGGCATGGGGCAGTGAAGAAGCTATACAGCGTATCTGCACCATGCTTGAAAATAATATCAATACATTTATGCGTGAATAAAAACTATTAACGCAATGGTCTGGCCATTACTTCTGTCAGCAATGCAGAATAACTGGCCACCAGATCAGTATTATTTGGTAAAAAGCGAGCAATCTGTTGACGCTGGTCATATACATAATGAGCAGCGTTATAAGCATGATCGCTCATTGCTGCAAATAATTGTTTTGCACCAGCTTCCACATCATTACCAGCATAATAATAACCCAAATCTGAAATAAGCTCAGCATTGTGAATTAACGGATAACCTTGCCAACATACTTCCAAATAGAAATAGTTAAGCGGATTTTCCCATTGATGAGAAATTACTGCATCAGTATTGGTTGCCAGAAAAGTTGGTGTATCATAACGACCCAGAAAAACAGATTTTCGATTTTTCACAATATCCAGCTGATTCATCAAAGCAATGAATTCCATGGATTTTTGAGCCATCGGCAATGTGTTGCATACCTGCAAAATATTAATAGCTTCCGGTTCGGAACGATAAGCCATTTCCGCAATCAATATCGGGTATAAACAGAACTTCACAACATCGATATTCGGTTCCATTACAGACAGGCGCCAGCCCTTACGAGATACCGGCACCTGCCATAAGCCCTGAAATGGCATTGCAGCGGTTTTCTGAATCAGAAATACCGGGCTCCAAACAAATGGCACCACACGCGCATCATGACGTCGGAATACTTCAAAATATGCCTTGCTGCAATTGGCTACCTGCGGAATCATCCAAATATCATCATAACGCTGGTTGATAAATAGATTACCGCCACCCATATTACGAGAGAATAAAACCGACTCCATCATATGGATATATTCAAAGCCACAGCAGTAAGATATTAAACGCACTCCTCTGTCTTTGATATAGGCCGTCTGCTCAGCACCAATTTGCCCTCCCAGCTCAATCAAAACATCTATCTGATCTTTGGCCTCTAAGAAGCTCTTAGTTGGCCATATCTCCAAATCCCATGGCAAACTTGATGTAATTGGTACATCAGTTGTGTTTACCAACACCACAGAATCAACATTAGGACAATTTTTCAGTGCGTCAGCAAGAAAAACTGCGTTCTGCTTGATACCATTATTCCACAATGTTTCTTTTGGGTGACTCAGACCAATGGTAATGCCAATACGCAAACGTGCTGGTGCAGCGTCCTGTCCATGGCTGGAAATTAAATTCGGAGTATTAGATAAGTTCATAATTTCATTAGAAATGTTTGATTGCTGGCAGGTTTTATGTATACATTATACTAAAGTGTAAGCAAAATTAGTAAAATCTAGGCTTTAAACAATGACTCAAGAGCATCAGTATAACAGCGGACATTACTTTCTGCCTCAGGATCTAGTGTAGCCAGAAAAACTTTTGCACGCTCGCGGTAAGTACTCAAATTTTCATCATGCATTTTATAGGCTTCTGCCAATACTTTGCCACCCTCTTCACAATCAAAATCGTGATAACGATAGCCACAGTCACTAATCAAATGCGAATTATGAATTAGCGGGTAGCCACCATATAAGGCCTCATAGTAAATATAATTCTGAGCATTTTCCCATTGATGGCAAACAATTGCATCACAATAGATAGATACCACCTGCCAGATCGGGTAGCGACCTTCAAACGAAGTCAAGCCATGGCGGACAATATCCAGACTTTGAGCAAACAGATTAAAAGCTGTCTGATCCTTCAAATTCATAGTATTGCACGCATAGATATGTTCGATGAAATTGGGGTTCAGCCGATGTGCATTTTCACATACCAGCATAGGAATATAACTGGTTTTCACCATACACATATTTGGCTCAAACATACCAATACGCCAGCGATTGCGGCCTGGCTGGTATTCAAACTGCTCGCCTTCTGGCAATTTTTCACAAGCACGATTAAGAATAACCGGACTCCATAAATGCGGCATGATTTTTACCGGCGTGCGAAATGTACTGGCAAAATATGGCTTACAGGTTTTTTCATACTCTGGCAATGTCCATACTTCATCGTAAGGCGCACCGGTAATCAGCAAGGCAGGCGGCTTATCAAACAGCATACGCTCAATATCAATTACATAATCATTACCTACGCGCATACTGACTACTTTTCCACCTTTGGCTTTGAACTCTATCATCCATTCTTTGGAAAGCTGGGCACTCATCTCTATCATGACATCCAACTCATTCAAACCAGTGGCCATATCAATTACCGGTACTGGTGAATCCTGCAGAAAATTCATAGCATCCTGCATATCCCCATCACCTGATCCAGCTACCAGAACCACGTTACTGACAATTGGAGATTTTTTTAACAACATTGCCAGAAACAGACAATTCTGGAAAATTCCATTTTCCCAAAGCGACTGAGCTCCTTTACGTACATAAATCGAAACACCTACACGAAGTGAAGACACGGACGACATGGGTTAACCTCTTAATAATTCTGGACGATCAGCACACAAATTAGATAATAGTTGTACATGGGCTTTAATATTGGCATCTGATAAAGGATCCGTTGCTTTAAAAAGTGCCTGTGAAGCTTGACGCTGACTACTCAAATTTTCTTCATGATGTAGCCAAGCCTGGATTATTTGTCTACCACCTTCAAGTGCATCAAAATCTGGATAATAATATCCAGCACCGAACTCTTTTAACCATGGAGTATTATGAATCAATGGATAATCTCCATACAGTACGTCCATATAAAGATTATTGTGATCATTACACCATTGATGTGAAATCACAGCATTGGCGTGTTGCGCCATAAAACCGACTATATCGTGACGGCCATAAAAACATGCCTTATGATCTTTAACAAGATTCAGAGAATTGGCCAGATGTAGCATGGTTAAATGATCTTTCATGTGCAAAGTGTTAAGCACATGCATCATTTCAATTGATTGCGGTTCGTGACGATAAGCTTCATCACAAGCTAACATGGGAATAGAAGAAGTTTTAACAACTGAAATATTGGGCTCAAATATAGCCACACGCAGAGGTGTTTTTACCTCATCATGCACATTGCTATGCCAGCCGTAATTAAGGCCTTGTTCACTGATTTCTTGTTTGCGTCTGGAAACAAACATTGGATCCCATAAATGAGGCGTAATGTATATCGGGCAACGATACATTGTCCGCAGCATGGGAATATAAGCTTTGTCTTTTGGCAAAAGCCATACTTCATCACAACGATCTACTGGCGGAAAACTAGTTGGTTTTTCAAACACATTATATTCTGATAATCCCACATAAGGCTGGCCAACACAATAAAACACCACCTTTTTACCACGAGCACGCTGCAAGGCTAACCATTGTGGAGATAGCGCACCAGCCAGTTCAATAATGACATCAAAAGCATCTATAGCTTCCTGTTCTGACATCAATCGCAGATCAAACAGATTCAAATCAATTTGTTCAGCCATACGGGGCTGACCACCAACATTAATTAAATCCACTGATTTAACAAAAGGTATAGCCTTCAGGCTTTGAACCAAAAATATAACATTCTGACCCATACCATTTTCCCAGATGTTCTGGTTGGCATGAGTAATAACAGAAATACCGATGCGCATATTATCCCGTATTCTTATTAAAAATACTGTCAATGATGAATAAATAAGACTTCCGGACTTCACACGGAAGTCCAGAAGTCTGTTTAATCAGGATTAATTACCACTTAAAGCCAAGTACTGAATTGAAAGCAACTTCTTTACCAGTAGTGGAAACACCTGCACCCCACGTAACTTTGCCATTTTTGCTGGCTGCCTTATAGTTTACACCAACGGCACCATAGCTACGATATGCACCTACCCCAATACCGACAGTCTGCTCACCAGAACTCAGTGAAGGCAAATAAGCCCCAGAGAGCGCCATGGCCATGGCTGTACCTGAATAAGCTCTGCGCTCAACATGATGAATATTATCATTCAACTGATTAACATATTCATTAACTCTGGTAACCTGATTATCCACACCTTTAAGCTGAGCTACATTCACAGCATCAGTGTCAGCAGTACCAGCCGCCACACCGGTTATCTGACGGTATACACCTTTAGATGCATCACCCACAGATACCGCTCCTTCCGTACTTCTTGTGGCACGGATTGCCGCTGCCTGCTGCGACGTTGCGGTTACTGGAATATATCCTTCTTGTCCGGCAGCAACACTCGCAACTGATCCAGCTCCTAGTGCTATACCTCCGGTCTGTTTCACCTGAGCATTGCTACCCAGAGCCACACCATTAGCTGCGGGAGCACTGGCTGAATCACCAATCGCAATCGCTGATGTACCACTAGCCATTGCTGCTCCGCCCACTGCAATAGAATTAGCACCTTGAGCAATTGATCCAGCTTTAGCAGAGTTGATCTTCACATATTTCGTACCATAATTCTCCAGATTTTGCAGTGCATCAGCGACATTATCTGCTGATACATTACCACCTGTAGGTGTAGAAATATCATACTTAGGTGGATTGATACTTCCTGCCGGATTTCGTGAAGTACCAAGAGCCGAAGCTATCGATGCAATCTGGCTAGCAACAATTGTGCTAACTGATGTAGACAGACTATTCAGCGAATCATCAGAAACATTACTGGTTGGCAGGCTATTAACCATTGTAGACAAATTATTATAATCTTGTCTTACAGTCCACAGCTGACCAGCATTAATAGCATCTAAAGACCCTTTGTCCATGTTACCGTCAGCCACATTGGTAATATGTTGTGCCGTAGCACTGCCATGACTAGCATCATATGCTCTATCATTCCACAGTAAGGCATTTTGAGTCAGGTTGGAAATATTAGTAATAATATTACCTGTGGATAACCCACTTAAAGCACTGTTTAATGAAGACAAGCTAGTGCTGGTACCTGTAGAAAGGCTTGTCACATCACTTCTCAATGAGTATAGCTGCCGACCATTAATTGCTTCATGTGAGCCCGCATCATCCGAACCATCAGCTAAATTAATAATCCTGCCATAAGTAGCAGCTCGAGTGAGACCATTCGTCTTTCCAGCATCAAATCCACCTTTATTCTCATCCCATTGCAGGCTCTTATCCTTCAGCTGTTTCACATCTTTCTGAGTCAGATCATAGCTGGTAGACAGGCTGCTTAAAGCTGTACTCGTACTAGAAGTTAGTTTGTTCAAACTATCACTTGTTGTACTCATACTGCGTGACAGACTCTCGTATCCGGTAGACATAGAGCTACTGATACTGTTGATATTTGAAATTACTGTTGATGAAATTACTGTTGACAGACTATTCAGACCAGTGGAAGTAGAACCAGACAATGCATACAGCTGGCTACCGTTTACCGCATCGGTAGAATCTACTGTCACGCTACCAGCTGCTACATTGGTAATACGCTGAGCTGTACCACTACCATGGCCAGCATCATAAGCGCCCAGTGTGCTATTCCACTGCAAGGCATTTTGCTGCAGGGTGGTCAGGTTCTGATTAGTGCTACTCAGACTGGATGCCAGACTAGTCAGACCGGATGAAGTACTGCTGCTCAGGCTGGTTAAGCCTGTGCTGGCGCTAGCCAGTCCTAATTGAGTGGTGCTGGTCAACGTATCCACGCGATCATTGACCGTAGTCAAAGCTGCTGATGAGGCACTGCTCAAGCTGCTTAGTCCGGTACTAGTACTACTCAGTCCTGCCTGCGTCAGAGTAGACAGGCTATACATCTGAGTACCGTTGATAGCATCACTTGAAGTAATATTGATGTCTCCAGCTGCAATACCGGTCAGTCTTTGATCCTTACCCTCACGGCTGGCATCGAAATTACCACTTATCCTATTTCTCAGCAAAGCATTCTGCTGTAATGCAGTCACATTACTATTGGTTTCAATTAAACCAGTTGACAGACTGCTTACATTTTTCGTTACCGTACTGAGACTGTCATTAACAATAGTAGATAGGCTACCCAGCTGATTTTTTGTCACCTCATTCAGATTAGTAGACAGGCTGCTTAGTCCGGTTGAAGTGGAGCTAGACAGACTGAACAACTGACCTCCATTAACTACATCAGTAGAATCCACTGAAACACGGCCAGCCGCTACATTGGTAATAAGCTGAGGCGCACCATTTCTACCGGCATCATAAGCACTACCATTCCATTGCAGAGCATTTTGCTGCAGGGTAGTCAGGTTCTGATTTGTGCTACTCAGACTGGATGTCAGGCTAGTCAGACCGGTTGAAGTACTGCTGCTCAGGCTGGTTAAGCCTGTGCTGGCACTAGCCAGTCCTAATTGAGTGGTGCTGGTCAGCGTATCCACGCGATCATTGACAGTAGTCAAAGCTGCTGATGAAGCACTACTTAAGCTGCTCAGCCCCGTACTGCTACTGCTCAGTCCTGCCTGTGTCAGAGTAGACAGGCTGTACATCTGGGCGCCATTGATGGCATCAGTTGAAGTGAGGCTTATATCGCCACCAATAATTCCCGTCAGTCTTTGGGCACGATTACTGCGTATTGCATCATATGCGTTACTAGTACTATTCCACTGTAATGCATTTTGCTGCAAGGCTGCTACATTAGTATTGGTTTCTCTCAGACCTGTAGACAGGCTGCTTACATTTTCCGTTACCGTACTGAGACTGTTTGTCACTATAGTAGACAGACTACCCAGCTGATTTTTTGTTACCTCATTCAGATTAGTAGACAAGCTGCTTAGTCCGGTTGAGGTGGAGTTAGATAATGTATACAGCTGGCTTCCATTTACTGCATCGGTAGAGTCTGCAGCAAGACGTCCGGCACTAATATTGGTAATGCGCTGTGCAGTACCGTCACGACCAACATCATAAAAACTACCATTCCATTGTAAAGCAGTTGTCTGCAGGTTATTCATGCTCTGATTGATACTGCTTAGGCTGCCCGTCAAACCAGCAAGAGCTGATGATGTACTACTACTCAGCGTGCTCAGATTGCTATTGGTACTGTTCAAGCCTGCCGCAGTTACCGTAGACAGACTATAGAATTGCCCGCCGTTAATAGCTTCAGTTGAAGCTGCATTGACTGCACCTGCACCGATGCCACTCAGTACTTTGGCTTCTCCATTTCGACTAGCATCGTACACACCCTTGCCTGCATTCCACAGCAGCGCATTGGCCTGCAGTGAAGATACACTAGCATTAGCTGCCTGTAATCCTTTATCCAAAATCTGTAGATTGGAAGAAGTCGTACTGGTTAGGCTGCTTAGACTGTTGTTGATGCCAGTAATGCTGTTTGTCGTTGTATCAGACAACTGATTCAGCGCATCTTTAGTGCTACTCAGGCCTGTTGTAAGTGTACTCAGGCTAGTGCCATAGGCAGTAGACAGTGTATTTAACGCTACATTAGTAGAGCTCAGACTTTGATTCAAAGTATTGACACTGGCTGTTGTACTGGTGGACAAGTTATACATCTGAGCACCGTTTACAGCATCAGTAGAATTTGCAGCTATGGAACCTGCAGCTACACTGGTAATCAGCTGAGCTGTATTGGTACCGTGATCCGCACTATAAGCTCCTTTAGCGCTGTTCCATTGCAGCGCATCTCTTTGCAATGCAGCAACATTGTTGGTAGTAGAACTCAAGCCAGTAGAAAGACTATCTATATTGTTGGTGATACTACTGAGGCTGTTAGTAACGACGGTAGACAGACTGCCTAGCTGATTCTTGCTCATCTCACTCAGGTTACTTGCAAGACTACTTAAACCAGTTGAAGTAGAACTAGAAAGACTGAACAATTGACCACCATTAATCACATCAGTGGAATTTGCAGCCACGCTAGCAGCACCGCTAACATTGGTAATACGCTGTGGAGTGCCATTTTTGCCGGCATCATAAACACTACCATTCCACTGCAAGGTATTAGCCTGCAAGGTAGTTACACGAGCTGTGGCTGTACGCAGATTGGTATCCAATCTGCTCAAATTGCTAGTTGTAGTGTCAGAAAAGCTCTGCAAATTACTATCAACAGTGGAAATACTGCTAACCAGTGCATCTGATAAACCGGTGAACGCTGTATTAGCTGTGTTTTCCATACTGGTAGACAAGCTGTACAACTGGGCACCATTCACAGCATCGTTTGAACCTGATGCTATCAAACCAGTAGACACATTTGTAATTTTTTGAGCAGTACCCGTTCCATGATCAGCATTATACGCAGCTGCATAATCATTCCATTGAAGTGCATTTTGTTTCAATGAGCCTGCATCATGATTAACTGTAGACAGAGAAGTTATCAGAGTGCCTGCTGAAGTTGAAATACTTTGCGACAGGCTACTTATACCAGATTCAGCCACCGTGGATAGACTACTCAGGCTGTTTGCGGCATCAGCAGTCAGGCTATTCAGGCCAGTATTCGTGCTGTTGGATAAACTGGTAATACTATTGGACAGAGTATCAGAAAGAGTTGATAAGCTATTTGCAGATGCTCCTGACAGATTAATAGTACTGCTTAGAATACTGTCTGACAAAGAACTGAGTTGGGTAAAGTATTTATCAGAAATACCCGTTAATGAAGATTGTATTGTACTTAAGCTGGAAGACATTAAATTGGAGGAACTGGTCAGATTTGCATCAGACACCGTGGACAGGCTGTACAGCTGTGCACCAATAACAGCATCTGACGAGCTTTCTCCTACCTGACCGGCGGCAACCTGAGTAATTTTAGCTCTGGCACCAGTTGCAGAACCGGCATCATAAGCACTAATACTCGCATCCCATTGTAACGCATTCTGCTGCAATGTGCTTACTCCGGTATTAATACCCGTTATACCTGCTGACAGACTGCTTATACCAATATCAACAAGGCTGCTTAAAGTCGTTGAAAAACTTTCAAAACGCTTATTAATATCACTGTTCAAAGTGTCAAAACTATTTTCGGTACTATACAGCTGTCCTGCAGTGATGGCATCTGTTGACCCATCATAAATATCAGCTTTAGCAACATTGGTTATACGGCTATTTTTATCATTACGACTTGCATCGTAGGCTCCGTCTTTCCACTGCAAGGCATTCGTTTTGAGAGTACCCAAACTTCCGTCGGCCGTACTTAAAGCTGAAGAAATACTTGAAGACAGGCTAGTTATATTGTTTTCAATAGTACTTCTGCTTTGAGTCAGTTTGGCCAAATTAGAACCGGTTACCTGATCCAAAGAAGTTGATAAACTACTGATACCGGCTTGCATACTGCCCGATACATCGGCTAATTTATTGTTTAAAACAGAAATACTGTTGTTTGTACTATATAGCTGTGCACCGATTATCGCATCAGACGATCCCTCTTTCACATTACCTGAAAATACATGTGTCAGTGTATTTTTAGCATTTGCAATGCCATGGCTGGCATCATATGCTCCTGCACCTGAATCATCTAAACGCTTCCATTGTAAAGCGTCTTTCTGCAAATCAGATACACCATTATTAATCACACCTAATTGTGTTCCTGCTGCTGTGGAAAGACTACTAACTTTGGTATTTGTCTGAGCAAGCAACCCAGTTAAAGTAGAGATATTTTTATCAGATATAGTACTCAGAGCACTGGATAAATTTCCAATGCCACTTTTAACCTCATTAGCCAGATCATTGATGGCAGTATTGGTGTTATACAGCTGATTCCCAGTAATCGCATCTTTTGAGCCCTTAGCTAAAGATCCATCTGCAGCATTGGTGATCCGGTTTTTACCATTTACTACACCATGACTGGCATCATATGCTCCATTTTTCCATTGCAATGCATTCTGCAGAAGGGCAGGGAGTTTGCCGTTAATTCCTTGAAGGCGTTGCTCTGTTGTAGTAGAAAGGCTTTCCAGTCCAGAAAAAGAAGAATTCTCTAATGCTGTAGATAGACTATTTAGACTACTAGAAGTTGCACTTGTAAAATCCGATACTTTGTTATCAAACGAAGAAGATAATGCACTAATCTGACTGTTAGTGCTAAACAACTGAGCACCAATTACCGCATCACTGGACTTAGCCTGTAAATCAGCTTTATCCACATTTATAATCTTTCGTTTTATACCTTGAGTACCACCGGCATCATAAGCGCTGCCATTCCATTGCAATGCATTCTCTTTAATAGTACTTAGACTAGCATTTACAGGAACCAAACTGGTATCAATGGTTGAGGCAAAAGTATTCAAACCACTAGAAAGTGACCTATCCATGGTGGTTGAAACACTAGCCAGACTTCCAGATAAAGAACCAGACAAACTCTGAAGCTGCGACGTTAAATCTGAAGTCAGTCCAGAGATTTTGGTATTTGTCATTGACAACTGGTCACCAATTACCGCATCGGATGATTTATCATTCACATTGCCTTGTGCAGCGTTAATAATTTTATTTTTACCGCCAACTTGGCCATGGCTGGCATCATAAGAACTACCATTCCATTGCAATACAGTCTGTTTTAGTGCATTAATATTGGAATTGGCTGTGCCAATATCGGTATTAATTTTATCTGACAGGCTACTGATACTACCTGAAATAGTATTATTCAGACTGGTATTAGTAGCAGCCATAGCAACATCTAATTTTGAGGATAACTCAGCTGGTTTAGTCACCACATCAGTATTCAATGTACTGATACTAGTGCTGGTGGTGTATAACTGCCCCATGGTTACAGCATCAGTTGAATTAGATTGCACACTGCCATCAGCTACATGTGTAATTTTACCTCTACTGCTGCCATGGCTAGCATCATATGCATCACCATTCCAGAGCAAAACATTCTGCTTTAATGTTGCAATTTTATTATTAGTTCCAGTCACACCGGCCTGAATAGAACTAGATAATTCTTTGATTTTTTGTACTGATAACCCATTCAATCCAGTGCTTAAAGATTGTATTCCTGTGGAAGCAGATGTAGAAAACGAAAAAATCTGGCCGGCATTGATTGCATCTGTAGAACCAGCTGCTACATAACCATTGGCCACATTAGTAATTGTAGTATTACCGTCAATATCATGAGTAGCACTAAATGCCTTATCAGTTTCATTCCACAGCAGAGCATTATTCTTCAAAGTACTGATACTTGAATTCAGTCCATTAACCAGAACCATGCCACTTTGCAAAGTATTCACTGCTGTCTGATTTATATTACCAGCCAAGGTGGATAAACCGCTAGAAATAGTGGTTGAAACTGTATCTAAGTATGAATTGGTATTATATAACTGCTTAGCATTAATAGCATCGGTTGAAGCACTATTTAAAGTAGCATCAGCAACACCTATAATTTTCTGCTCTTTTTCTACTCGTTTAGCATTATATTTGCCATCTGTATACTGGAGCATTTGTTGTTGCAAAGAGGAAATACTGCTATTAATTTCTCCCACCGTACTTAAAGCTGATGTGGTCAGCGTATTTACTCGTGCATCTATTGAAGTATTCAAATCATAATACTGGCTGCCGACAACGGCATCAGTTGAAGTTGCACTGATAATGTCACCTGCACTGACATGAGTGATTTTTGCATCTGCACCACCATGACTGGCACTATATGCTTTGTCATCATCGTTCCATTGCAAAGCATCTTCTTGCAATGCAGCAACTTTACTGCCAGTTGTAGCCAGGCTCGTAGACAACTTATCAAGACTCTGGCCGACAGACAAAGAAGCCGAAACAGACAAACTACCAAATTGTGTATTTACAGTACTAGATAAATTAGTGATCGCAGTATTGGTACTGAATAACTGGCCACCATTAACCATATCTGTTGAATTAGGACTGCTTATATCACCAGGTGCAACACCGGTGATTTTTTGCGCTTTACCATCATGAGTGGCATGAAAATAGCCGTCTTCACCACGCAATATGGTACTTTCCTGCAAACCGCTAATAGCAGTAGATGCAGAATCTGACAATATTTGTAAATAATTACTTAATGTGCTCAGACTAGAATTAGCCGAAGTTGTTAAACTGTTTAAGTTATTTGTTATTGCAGTAGAAAGATTAGTAAGGCTATTGGCAGTGTCTGTAGTCAAGCTGCTGCGTTTATTACTTATATTGAGCCAACCAGTGGAAGCAGATACAGAGAGACTCGCTATATTGGAGTTTACAGTGTATAACTGGCCACCTGTAATCGCATCATCAGAATCTGCAATAACATCACCTTCTGCAGCATTTGAGATTTTTTGCGGCGTCTTGTTTTTATCTTCAACAAATGCCCCTGTAGTGCCATCAAATAAAAGAGCATTTCGTGTAATCTGGCTTAATCCAGTCGAAATTGAAGTAGACAGACCATCTAATGACTTATTCGAACTTGATAATGCTATATTTGTATCGGTTACAAATTTATCAATCTTAAGATTGTTATCTGCAAGGCTATCCTGAATATCACTATCCAGCTTATTAAGCTTCATATTGGTGGCACGCAGCTGTGCACCCGTTACAGCATCAGTAGAATCTGCGCTGTCAATACTACCTGCTTCTACATTCGTTATTTTCTTTTCAGTACCCGCATCAAATGCATCCGAACCATTCCATTTGAGTATGGCTGCACGTAAATCTTTTATACCTTTATCAGTAGTTGTAGTAAAACCATTAATATTGCTATCAATTGTTGATATCGAAGTATTAACAACAGATACTAATTTAGAAGTACCTTCGTTAAGGTTACTGATATTAGTATAAATAGCAGTAGAGATAGAACTCAGCGAAGAATTGGTACTGAATAACTGGCCACCATTAACCATATCAGTGGAGTCGTCAGTAATACGAGCATCTGTCAGATTTGTTATTTTTTTAGTTTCTCTGCCATCATCCGAACCGACATTATAAACACCATTTTTATATACCAAAGCACTGGTTTGTAATGCACTAATAGAGCTAGATGTAGAGGTACTTAAAGAAGAAATATTGGTATTTATTTGTGCTAATTTATCATCAGCATCGCCAGAAGCTTTTGTAATATTTTGATTAAGATTAGTTATAACATCAGATGTTGAAATAGAAGCACTATTAATCTTATTTTTTACCACAGATACATTAGTATCTATCGCTGTCGAAAGACTGGATGCACTGCCAGAAATAGATGAATACAAGCTCTTTAGCTGCGCCACATTGACAGCATCAGTATCCAGTGTACCAGCAGCCAAATCTGTAATTTGACGGGTGACATTCTTAGCAGAGTTACCTACTGCTACCGCCCCGGTAGTACTTTTCCATGTGGGTGTATTAAGGGAAGGATCAGTAGCAGCCACATTGGTATCTGGATTATAGCCAGAAATATTACCAGCTGTATTAGCTATAGAATTTGATCCCAAAGCTACAGAACCTTCTACCATGGCTTTGGCATTTGTGCCTACAGCAATAGCGCCAGTACCTTCAACTTCTGTATTGTTACCAAGTGCCAATCCATTATCTGTCGTAACAGTAGCATTGTTACCAATTATCGTCGCACCAATACCGCTACTATCGGTGCTACCAACTGTATTGCCACTACCAATTACATGAACATCATAAATAGCATTGATAATGGTGTTTTGATTACCAAATATAGCCGTATTGGCTGCAGTAATATCGTTATTTGGGCTAGTACTTTTATTACTATTACCCAAAGATAAAGTGTTGTTCGCATTAATAAAGGTATAGCCATCCGGGCCTGTTGCTTGCGTTCCATCCTCTTTTTTGTATGAAGTAGGTGTGGTAGAGCCACCTATGGCAATGGATTGTTCGCCATAAACCACATTACCAGCACCAATGCTAATACCTTGCTTACCAGTAGCAATACTGTTATTACCAATAGCTACAGCTGAATCGCCACTTGCCTGAGATTTTACCCCAACAGCGACAGCTCCATCTATAGATGCCTGTGACGTTAAACCAAGTGCCACACTTCCTACGCCATCAGAATTAGCAGCAGAACCCAAAGCTACGCTAGAAACCCCTGTAGCCTGAGATGAAACGCCAATAGCATTTGATGCTCGTCCAGAGGCCAAAGCAGCAATACCAAAAGCCTGTGCACCTCCAGCTTTAGTGGTAGCGTTAGTACCAAAAGCAAGTGAGTGATTACCTGTTGCATATGCTCCGCAGCCCATAGCAAATGAATTAATGCCATAAGCAATCGGCTGTACATTCGCAAGTCCACCATTAACTACTGGGCTTTGATAACCTGAACCATTATAATACCCACTGGTGATTATATTATTGGTTGTAGTAGTTTGATTAATCCATTTCTCATAACGTGCTGTTGTGCCATAAGGAGTATAAGTTCCAAATTTTTTGTTTTGTGCAAATCGTAAATATTCTTCTAATGCAGATATACCCGTAGTTGGAGTTGCTGACCGGCCTAAAACATTGTCTGCACCGCAATAATCATCATCACCGGACACAATAACTGAATTAGTACTTAGCAGACCACTACCACCGGTCTGATAATTAGTCCCTAACTGTGTCCATCCTGTTAATGCTAATTTACCTGCAGCATAAGCATTTGGCGATAATAAAGATAAATTAACAACAGAAGCCAATAACCCAAGTTTGAAAACATTCAAACCAATATTTCTAAACAAAGGTTGTGTGCCAATAAGACTGGAAACTGTATTTGCTTTGGTTTTACTTTTAGCTAATTCGGAAGCGGCCACCCAAGTCTGTGTGGATTCGTTCCATATCGCACGATATATTTTATTCAATTGGTTTACTCCTAATTTTTTAAAATCATGCGTTTATCAAAAATACCTTGATAACTTAAAGAAATGTTAAAATTAAGTTAAATTATTAAGTAATATAACATAAATATTTGTATAACTGTAGTTAAAATAAATTGCTTTAAATTGAAAGAAAAGAGCAAAACTACGAATTTATTTTCTGATAAATCATTATAATACAGATATTTATATACATTTCTATTAGTAAAAAGGTGTTTACATAGAAGTTGCATTTTTCGTTTATCTGTTATTAAATGTCTTATAAAAGCGACAATATTTTATGAAATGCTATTTTTACACAGTTTCGTTTAATAGATACTTACTTTAGAATTCATACTCTTAACAATCAATTGGTTTATATATTTTTATAAAGCTTGCTAAATTTCCTGTTGGTAAATTAACAATTAGATTAAAACACAATATCCAAAATAAGTAATATTTAATGTTTTGTTCAATAAAATTATACTGTATCGAACATTCAACTTTTATATTGCTATATTTTACTTTTTGTATACATTAATCATTCTATATAAGAATAACTTCACTTTACCAACTTTCATTTAAACCAATAATATGATGAAAATCCAATATAATTCACTGTCAGAACAATCTTATATGTGCTGAGTTTTTTAAGACAAGTATCATGGCCTAGTTTTTTTCATCTACTAAAGCAAATACTTCAGATTTTAGATTAAGTAGATACAACTTTAATATTACAAATAAATACTAAAAATATTTTTTGGAGCGGATAACGGGACTCGAACCCGTCCGAACTGCTTGGGAAGCAGTTATGCTACCACTACATCATATCCGCAAAAATTTTCTTAAGCTTTATTAACATATAAACTTGAAATCAATTTAATACAATTTACGTTTTTATCATCAGGAAATCATCAACATTTATATCAGGCTTTTTGACTAGTATTTTCTATTTATACAAATAAGTCCAGATAAATTCCATTTGTAAATAATTAATCAATTAGGTAAGCATAGCATTTATACTTTTAGTTTATATTTATTCGCTGATAGCCAAATACCAAAATTTTATACATTTATGTATCTACTAAAAATTAAAGTTTATTGTAGACCAATTTTATATGTGTAATACATAATAAATTATATACATTCGCTAATTTATAAAAAGCAAAAAGCTTAAAATTTAAGCATACTAACTACCTATTATATTTTGTTCATATGAATTTTTTTGTATTCTGAAAATAAAATTCAATCGTTTGTAATCCATCCTAACAAGCCTGAAGCAAGGATTAGCTTACTTTTCATCAACTATATTAATTCTCATACTTTATTGCTTTAGATCCAATATCATGTCGATATTGCATTCCATCAAAATGGATAGGGTTTACAGCTGTATAGGCTTGTTTTTGTGCAGTATGAATATCTGATCCCATTCCCACTACACACAATACGCGGCCACCATTAGTAATCGTTTCACCTTGTGCATTCAATTTTGTACCAGCATGAAAAACTTTGCCAAGCTGATTAGCTACTTCTATACCTGAAATTACAGCACCTTTAAGTGGCGCTTGTGGATAACCATCAGCAGCCAGCACCACACCCACAGCTGCCTGTTCGCTCCATGATGCAGCAATGTTATTTAGTTTTCCTGCTAAAGCTGCTTGTATTAGTTCTACCAAATCACTCTGCAAACGACACATAATAGGCTGAGTTTCCGGGTCACCAAATCTACAATTGAATTCAATCGTATAAGGCGCACCAGATTGATCAATCATCAGACCGGCATATAAAAAACCACGATACGGATGACCGGCTCTTTGCATAGACTGAACTACCGGCAGAATAATTTCATCCATTACTCGTTGATGCACAGCAGCAGAGACCACAGGAGCCGGAGAATAGGCACCCATCCCACCAGTGTTAGGCCCATTATCATGGTCAAGTAAACGTTTGTGATCCTGGCTAGTTGCCATAGGTAAGACATGTTCACCATCTACCATCACAATGAAACTGGCTTCTTCTCCCTGAAGATACTCTTCGATAACAACTCTGGCACCAGCTGTACCCAAAGCATTGTCCAATAGCATATCATCTATTGCCTGATGGGCTTCAGCCAGAGTCATGGCAACTATTACACCTTTACCTGATGCCAGACCATCAGCTTTAATCACAATCGGTGCACCTTTCTGGCTGACATACTGGTGTGCTTGCTTAGCATCAGTGAATGTTTGATATGCTGCGGTGGGAATACCTTCCCTGATCATAAATTCCTTAGCAAAATCCTTGGAACTTTCTAGCTGAGCGCAATAACGGCTTGGACCAAAAACCGCCAGACCAGCAGCAATAAAATCATCCACAATGCCTGCAGCCAAAGGTGCTTCTGGACCAATTACGGTAAACTCAATCTGCTGCTGCCGACAAAAATCAATTAGCTGTTGATGATTAGTGAAGTCAATATTTTGCAGTTTTGGTTCGGTAGCAGTACCGGCATTTCCTGGTGCTACATAAACAGTACTGACTTTAGGCGACTGAGCCAGACGCCATGCTAAAGCATGCTCACGCCCTCCACTACCAATAACCAATAATTTCATACTTATTTCTCCCTTAATATCATTACAATTAGTCAGAATATACTAGCTATTATAAGCATCAATATATCATTTAATTCTCCAGTTTAACATCAATTATGCGCATCTTACGCAAAACAGCCAGAGCATTTTCCAGCCGTCTAAGCGGTATACACACCTGTAGCGAGCAATTCTGCTGTAAGTCCTGTTTCAAAACCTGTGCCTGATGCTGCTTACACCAGCGCAGGGCTTCACTTAAATGAGCATATTCACAATGAAGCTGTAATTGCTGGCAGATATCTTGTTGTATTTTTTCTGCAGCATCAATAGCAGCTGCTGTAACGGTTTTATATGCATGAATTAAACCAGGCACCCCAAGTAAGGTACCACCAAAATAGCGTACAACAGCGACTAAAACATCTGTCACTGCCGCAGAATCAATTTGTCCGAGAATGGGCCTACCAGCACTGCCAGCAGGTTCTCCATCATCATTGGCACGGTATCGGTTGCCATCCACACCTAGACGCCATGCATAACAGCAATGTCGTGCTTTATGGTGCTGCTCTCTTAATATCTGTACATGCTGACGAATTTCTGCTTCATCTTGTACGGGCCAAGCAAACCCTAGAAAGCGACTGCCTTTATCTTTAAATTCTGCCTGAGCCGGTGTAGCCAGCGTTGTATACTGATAAACTTCTTTCATGTCTGTACCAAAGCCTGTTTAATAGCAGCGATAAAGGTATCCACTTGTTTTTCTGTTGTATCAAAACTGGTCATCCACCGTACTTCACCTTTGCTTTCATCCCAATCATAAAAATGAAATTGTTGATGTAGCTTGGCACGTGCATGTGCAGGTAACACAGCAAACACAGCATTGGCCTGCGTCTGCTGAGTAACAGTAATTTCCTCAATTTCATCTAGTGCATTCGCTAGACGGGTAGCCATCTGATTACTATTAGCAGCCAGATTCAGCCACAGATCATGCTCAAACCATGCCAAAAACTGAGCAGAAATAAACCGCATTTTAGCACCCAGCTGAGCATTAATTTTACGCAGATACGGCATAGATGCATGTGTATCTGGATGCATACTGATAATACACTCTCCCTGTAACAGGCCATTTTTAGTCCCGCCCAGATTAAGCATATCTACACCAGTAGCCGTAATCATGGTTTTAACATCTGTATTTTCTGCAACCAGTGCATTCGCCAGACGCGCACCATCAACATATAATTTCATATTATGCTGATAACAGTAATCAGATAAAGCCCGAATCTCAGCCACACTATAACAAGTCCCCAATTCAGTGGACTGGCTGATGTATACCACTGCTGGTTGCGCTCGATGCTCTACACCAAAACCCCATGCCTGTTTGGATACCAATTGCGGGGTTAATTTACCATCTGCAGTAGGAATGGTTAGCAACTTTACACCGGCCAAATGTTCTGGTGCCACGCCTTCGTCACACTGAATATGTGCACTTTCGGCACATATCACCGCACCCCAGCGAGGCAATAGCGACTGCAATGCAGTTACGTTGGCTCCCGTTCCATTAAAGACGGGGAATGCTTCAGCCGTTTCCCCAAATAACTGTTTTATTTTTTGTTGAAGAGCTAGGGTATAAACATCAGCTCCATATGCTGGCTGATGTCCTTCATTAGCCACTAGCAAAGCCTGCATAATTTCTGGGTGTACGCCTGCATAATTATCTGAAGCAAAGGCAAAACTTTGTTTATCATGTAAACAATTCATCGTATATAGCCTATTAATTTCTTTGATATCTCATTAAAATTGCCTGAATAGAACCTATTCAGGCAATTTTTAGAATCAGACAATCTTATCTATCCGAAAATAGCATTAATTCAAGATAGTTTCCATTAATTCTGCTTTATTCACACAATACAGTAATGTTTCACGTGAAACATTAGCAAATTTTTTTAATGCTTTAATGCAAAATTGATTTTAACTGTGCAATTAATTCTGGAACAGCTGTATTCAAATCAGCAACCAAACCATAATCTGCTACATTAAAAATGGGAGCTTCTGTATCTTTATTAATGGCAACAATAATTTTACTATCCTTCATACCAGCCAGATGTTGAATAGCACCCGATACGCCGATAGCTATATACAAATCAGGAGCAACTACTTTACCCGTTTGCCCTACCTGATAATCATTTGGCGCATAGCCAGCATCCACAGCAGCACGTGAAGCACCAATAGCTGCATTCAAAATATCTGCTAACGGATTCAAAAGAAGAGCAAAATTTTCTTCACTACCTAAGCCTCTCCCGCCACTAACAACTATTTTAGCAGTGGTGAGATCTGGATGTTCAGATTTTGTTAACTTTCGGCCAATAAAACGGCTTAGGTTTGGTACTTCCACCGGTGTGATCTGTTCTTTGAGCGCTTGGCCTCCAGTTGCTTCAGCCAATGGAAAAGCAGTGGTTCGAATGGTGAGGATCTGTTTGAGCTGTTCACTTCGTATGGTCTGATAAGCATTACCGGCGTAAATTGGGTGGACGAAAGTGGAAGAGTCAATGATTGCTGTCACATCAGATATGGGCTCACAATCTAATAATGCAGCCACGCGAGGCAGTAAATTTTTACCAAAACTAGTGGCAGAAGCTATTATATGACTATAAGACTCAGAAAGTTGTACTATTAAAGGAGCTAAAGTTTCTGCCAGTGGATGAGCATAAATACAGGCATCTGCAAATATCACTTTTCGTACACCGCAGATTTTCTGTGCCTGAGCCACAACATCTGCTACTTCATATCCCGCAACTAAAATATCCACATCGCCCAATTGCTTTCCTGCTGTTACGGCATGCAACGTAGCTTCATCTATACATGACTGCTGATGTTCAGCAATAATTAATACAGACATTTATATCTCCTTTAAATAACCTTAGCTTCATGATGCAGTTTATCAACTAATTCACTTACATCAGCTACTTTGATACCCGCCTTACGCTCTGGCGGTTCGGTTACTTTCAGCTGAATCAGCCGCGAAGAAATATCCACACCTAGTTCGACTACCGTTTTTTTCTCCAGCGGTTTCTTTTTAGCCTGCATAATGTTAGGTAATTTAATATAGCGAGGTTCATTCAGGCGCAAATCAACGCTAATTACGGCTGGCAATGTAAGTGCCACTTCTTCCTGCCCACCATCAATTTCACGCGTTACCAATACTTTATCAGAATTTAATTCAATTTTACTGGCAAACGTACCCTGAGAAACCTTCATTAAAGCTGATAGCATTTGTGCCGTCTGGTTGGCATCATCATCTATTGCCTGTTTTCCCAGCAAAAACAATTGCGGCTGTTCTTTGTCTGCTACAGCTTTTAACAACTTGGCCACTGCAAGTGGCTGAAGTTTTTCATCGGTTTCAATATGTATGGCACGATCAACGCCCATTGCTAAAGCTGTTCGCAAGGTTTCTTCACATTGCTTTACCCCAATTGATACCGCCACTACTTCAGAGGCTTTTCCTGCTTCTTTTAAACGCACTGCTTCTTCAACAGCAATTTCATCAAAAGGATTCATTGACATTTTAACATTGCCAATATCCACATCTGATTCATCAGCTTTAACGCGTACCTTTACGTTATAGTCAACAACACGCTTTATTGCTACCAATATTTTCATCAGAACTATCCCTAGATTAATCAAAACCAGCAACAATCTTAGGTGTTACCAGCATTCTGATTACAGAATAACCATCTTAAAATGGATAAATCAGTCAAATTAAATAATTATACTGCTATCTTCTTTCCTAATAACTCGACATGGTATCAGAAATATAAACACACTGCCGATAAACCACTATTAACTACCTGTTTGTCTGGCAATGAACAGAATCTAATAGCATTTAATAGAATTTTATTTATGAGATTTTATTAAACTTTGAGTGTTTATTACTTTAAAAAATTTCCCTTTTAATCACAAATAAAGTGGCATGGTTTAACGTTAAATAATAGAAAATTTTTATGTCAAAGTTAGTTACCTACATCCACAAACAAAATCATAATTTGGGAAATAATTTTCTAATATAAATTTAGTATTCAACCTCTTCCCTACTCTTTTTATTTATCCACATACAGCATTCAATCATTATTCTTATTTCCCTAAATCAAAGCTTTGATTTTAGAAGCCTGATACTTTTTATTTTATTAATCAGAACTGAATTTAGCTAAGAATCCATCAGTCAGCATAGATAATAAATTATCTATATTACATTGAATTTTTTTAAGTTATATGGGAAAACTTCAAACTTATAGCATAACATTTTATTCAAATGATTTGAATTGGCTATGTACATCGGAAATAGGCTAGCTATTTTCTTTTTATTACAAATATAGATAAATAAAACAATTTATTATATCAATATCCACAACTTATATACAGATATATACACTGATTCCCGTACAATATGCTCAAGTGAATAAATATGTATTTAGTATGATGTCTCATTCTTGTGAAGTATCCAAAGGATATTGGTCAATCCAGCCAATTGGATATATTACTTCTCCCTATAAACAGAAATTTGGTGTAGCCAGGCAGCCTGGTCTTGTTCCAGCTGCTTTGGCATATATAGACTTATCCAAAGAATTCACAACTGATTGTGTACGCGGATTAGAAGATTATGAATATATCTGGATACAGTTTATTTTTCATGCCACCGTAAAAGAAGGTTGGCAGCCATTAATTCGCCCACCTAAATTGGGAGGTAAAGAAAAAAAAGGGATTTTTGCGACTCGTAGCCCACATCGACCAAATCATCTAGGTTTATCATTGGTGAAACTGGAACGAATCGAATGTAGTAAACATGTTCGTATACACATCAGTGGTGTGGATTTTTTAGATCAGACACCTGTTATTGATATCAAACCTTATATTCCTTTTGTTGAGGCGAAGCCTCATGCACGTTGTGGTTTTGCTCGCGAACATGAACAGCTGAGAGTGTATTGGTCACCAGAAGCTTTACAACAAGTAAGATTATTTTCTTTAGATACAAAACATTATGATTTGATTAATCAAAGTTTAGCTCATGATCCAAGACCAGCTCATCAATATAAATCTAATAAGATTTTTGTAGTGAATCTTTTTGATTGGGATGTGCTTTTTAGAGTAATAGATAATATTGTAGAAATAACAGGAATACGTGAACACATAGAAACTTAATTTATTATTCTAATAAAAATATAAATAATAAAATGATGAAGACAAAGACGAAGCCATACATTCTGTGGATAACTTAAAATATTTATATTTATCTTATGTTTAAATATTGATAAGTTAAAATCTTGGTTTGGGAATATTTTGTGGATTCTGTGGATAATTTTTGCGAAATTTTAGTTTGCAGTGGAAAACTAATTGGAATGAACCTTGATAGCAATAATTTATCCACTGTTTGGCAGAATTCATGACTGCCATAAGAAAATTTCGTTACCATAAGGTATGCAGATTAGTCAGGAAAAATTATGTTGCAACGGACATTAGCGAAAAGCATTAGTGTAACTGGTGTGGGTTTGCATTCGGGAGAGCGAGTCAGACTCGGATTACATCCAGCTGCTTCTAATACCGGGATACATTTTCGGCGGATAGATTTGACCGGTGAACAAGGCCGTATTGTGCAACTGACACCAGAACTGATTAACGATACCCGACTTTCTTCGACTGTTGTGACAGAAGATGGCATTCGTATTGGTACCATTGAGCATATCATGTCCGCATTTGCTGCCTATGGAATTGATAATATTCTGGTAGAGTTGAACGCACCGGAAATTCCCATTATGGATGGGTCTAGTTTACCTTTTATTTATTTATTACAGGATGCAGGCGTAGTTGATCAGCCTGTAGAAAAGCGCTTTTTACGTATTAAAGAGACAGTAACACTTGTAGAAAAGGATAAATGGGTGAAATTTACTCCATATGAAGGATTTCAGGTAACTTTGACCATAGATTTTGATCATCCAGTGTTTAACTGCAGTAATCAGACTTTTAAGATTGATTTTTCGGGGCAATCTTATATCGATGAAATTTCGCGGGCACGAACTTTTGGATTTATGCAGGAAGTAGAACTGATGCGTAGTCACAATCTGGGATTGGGAGGAAATTTAAACAATGCGATAGTGATTGACGATATGGATATTCTTAATCCTGAAGGCTTGCGTTATCCAGATGAATTTGTACGCCATAAGATTCTGGATGCAATTGGTGACTTGTATGTACTGGGCCATCCAATTATCGGAGCTTTTGAGGGCTATAAATCTGGGCATGCTATTAATAATGCACTTTTACGGCAACTACTTAATCAGCCAGAAGCATATGAATGGGTAACTTTTCCACATAATCGGCTACTGCCTTCGGCATTTCATCACTTACCTCAGGTAGCATGAAACTACTGAATTTAAAATCAGCTAAAGAATATGTTGCAATGGGTAAGAAAATTTGAATACAATAACTGATATAATTTGGCCTAATTTCTAATTTTTGCAGGATAAGAGAATGAACTATCAGGCTGTGGTAGCACAATTGTTAAACGTAGAAGGTGCACTAGCAGCTGCAGTGGTTGATTATGATAATGGTATGCTGATGGCTGGCAGTGCCATCAATAAAATAGATTTGGAAATTGCCGCAGCCAGCAGTACAGAAGTTATCCGTTCTAAAATCAAAACCATGCAGATGCTGGAATTAAATGATGAAATTGAGGATATTCTTATTACTGTCGGACATCAGTATCATCTTATCCGTCCGCTAAAAAAATTAGGTAGCCTGTTTTTATACTCTGTATTGGATAGTAATCGTGCTACTTTGGCTTTGTCTCGTCGCGCTTTAATCGATGTTGAAAAGGAAATGGAACAGTAAAATTATCTGGTTAAATAATATTAATCGAAAATTTTAGGTTGTTTTAGAAAATTTACGGATTTATATAATAAATAATATATAAGATAATTTTATTATGAAACTATTTATATAGGTTATTTGTAAATATCTGTGATAATAAAATTCATATTTTGTAAGATTGAAATAAGTAGCATCAGCTTTATCTAATATGCCAAAAAAATATATTTTATTATGAAACTTACTATATTATATATATGAAATAAAAATTCTCTAATGTATGTGAATATTTAAAATTAATTGATTTTTTCTACTAAAACAACTCTTTAATGTGAATAAGTATCTTATTTAAAAGATAAAAATAATGTAACTTGAAAAAGATAACTTATCATATACATATTGGTTTTTATTGATTAATAATTAAAATATCAATATACTATTTTATTATTTTTGTATATAAACAGTTAAGTACTCATTTCTTTGAATAAATGATTTTAAATTTATGGAAATATGAATAGTTAACAACAGCAACACTGTGGTTATTATAAGACAATAATAACATTTGAACAAAGTATTTCCTCAGTCTTTAGTTTGAAGAGTCCTAACGATATATAGAAAAAATGTCTTTATTTTCATTGGGTTGTATAAAACAAAAAAATAATTTAATTAACAGTGTTAAACACTAACTGGTCTCGTTTACTACATCCAAACAAATATTTATGTTATATTACTTAAAGATTTAACTAGAGATTTAACTTTATTTTAAGTTATCCAGAATTTTGTTTGACGGCATGATTTCTAATCAGGAGTAAACCAATTGAATAAAATATATCGTGCTATATGGAATGAAACGACCCAGACTTGGGTAGCTGCTTCCGAACTAGCTAAAAGCAAAACCAAGTCTGATACAGTTTCCTCTCTATCTGTAACAGGTTTGAAAAATAATAAAATTAGATTTAGTTCAATTTTTAAACTAAGTCTTCTGACCTCTTTTCTAAACTTGTCTTTACTGGCACCAACTGTTTATGCTGCCAATCTGGCATGGGTAGGTAATACTAATGCGGGTTTTAATGGGGTAGATCAACCTAGTTATAAATGGGCAAGTCATGGTTCCATCATTCTCAATGGTGCTAATGATTTTGCAGCTAATGGTACTACTATACCTTATACTTGTGGGGCGGATGAAGTCGTTGGAAGAGGAGATCCTAATCGAAGTATTTCTGGTACACAAATAAGTGCACTTGATGAGTATTTACGTTTTGCCCAAAACACTACTTATAACACTGCTAGTGGCACTAAAACTCCATACGGAACAACAATCGGTTCGGTAAATGCAGATGCAGCCGCCATGCAAGGAACGATAACAGGCGGAGCGCAAAGTAAAATGCCCATTGCATATGGTGTTTACTCATTTGCATCTGGCTGTGGCTCCTATGCTACTGGTAACTATTCAATGGCTTTTGGTACCAATGCTACTGCTACAGCTGGTGGTGCGATGGCTATTGGTACAGCGGCTCTCGCTTCTGGTCGAGCTGCGATTGCTTTTGGTGTTGGTGCTCAGGCTACTGGTGTATCCAGTGTGGCTTTAGGTTCTGTGGCTTCTTCTGATGGTGTGGGTAGTGTGGCTGCTGGTTTGATGTCTCAAGCCAGCGCAGATGGTACGGTGGCTTTAGGTGTACAGTCTCAGGCCAAAAAAGATTCTGCTCTTGCCATCGGTAATTCAGCTCAGGCAAATGCGGAGCAGAGTATCAGTATTGGTTCAGCTAATCAGGTGAATGGTAAAGGTTCCGGAGCTATTGGTGGTTCCGGTACTACTACAGGCTTTAACAGTACAGATGGTACCCAGACTACTGCTGCAACCGGTGTAACTATAGTCAACGGTGAAGGAACTTATTCTTTTGGTAATCAGAACGGTACGATTGCCGCTGATAATACTGGTATTTTTGGTAATAAAAATACTATCCAGACTGATCCAGAAGGAATTAGTAAAGCTGATAACATAAGAATTCTGGGTAGCAGTAATACTGTTTCTGCACAAGCCACTGGAGCAATGATTGTTGGTAATACGGCTAATGTAAGTGCAGCCAATGCTTTGGCATTGGGTAATAATACTCAGGTAAGTGGTACCAATGGCGTAGCAATTGGTCAGGGTGCTTCTGCCAAATCTGATGATAGTATTGCTTTAGGTAGTGGTTCTGTCGCTTCTACTTCAAAAGGTGTGGCTGGGTATAATCCATCAACAAGTGTCTCCCGTGATGCTGCAACAGCTTCACCTGTATGGAACAGTACAGCAAATGCTGTAGCAATTGGGGACGTTGCTTCGGGCTTGACTCGACAGATTACTGGACTTGCTGCTGGTACACAAGATACAGATGCAGTGAATGTAGCCCAGCTTAAAAGTCTGGGCACTTCCACATCAACCAGTCTGAGTTCACTTTCTTCGTCTACATCAACCGGATTGTCAACTACAAACAGTAATTTAACTGATTTTCTGGCATCTGCTTCTACATCAATAAGTACAACTACAAGTAATCTAACTGATCTGACAAACAGTATTACCACTCGTTTTAATCAAGCAAATTCTGATATTACTTCCTTAAATACTTCAGCATCTACCGGAATTAAGCACCTTCAGGAAGATGCGTTGCAATGGAATGCAAAAGAATTGGCTTATGATGCATCTCATGCAGCCAGTGGAGCAAAAACAGCAAGAATCATTAATGTTAGTGCTGGTGATATTAGCGCACCGGGTTCGACAGATGCAGTGAATGGTGGGCAGTTATACGCTACTAATACAGAGTTAGCTTCTTTAAGCACATCTTCATTAGGCAGCATCAGTAGTGCAGTAACCAATTTTAATTCGACTTCAGTTTCTGTTAGCACAACGCTGTCGTCTTCCGTTAATCAATTGAATACTCTTGTAACCAGTACTTCAACTAGTCTGAGCCAGCTGAATATTGATGCATTGCAATTGAAAAACGGTATGTATGATGCCAGCCGTAATGGTGAAGCACAAAAAATTACCAATATTGCAGCCGGCGATATTTCTAAAGCTACATCTACAGATGTAGTTAACGGTGGGCAGTTGTTTACAACTAATTCTAGTCTTGGCCGGTTGTCTACTTCAACCAGTCAAAGTATTCAGGATGCAAATACAAAAAGAGACTCACTATCGACATCTGTGGGTACAGTACTTGATACTACGAATAAGACTATTTCTTCATTGTCTGTGGCTACTGGAAACAGTATTGACCATCTTAGTGATGTGGCTTTGCAGCTTAAAGGTGATGTTTATGATGCCAGCTATGCAGGTACAAAGCGTAAGGTAACTAATGTTGCTGCTGGTGACATCAGCAAGGCTACATCTTCAGATTTAGTTACAGGTGGACAATTATTTACCACTAATAAAAGTATCAGTACATTAACATCAACAACAAGTTCAGACCTACAGTCTGCAAACGCTGATTTGTCTTCTTTATCAACCAGTATTGATACCAATATTACTACCCTATCTACTGCACTATCCAGCCGTGTGGATAATGTAGTGTCTAACATCAACACTAATCTGGGTAATGTTAGCACTAGCTTATCAAGCGTGCAGAGTTCTACTTCTACAGGTATTAAAAATCTGAAATCTGATGCTTTACAATGGGATGATAACTTAAAAGCATTTAGTGCCCTGCGTGGCAGCAGCCCTCAAAAAATTACTCAGGTTGCCGCGGGTGATATTTTATCTGTCGCTTCTACTGATGCTGTCAATGGTGCTCAGCTATATACGACTAATTCAAATCTGACAGTTTTATCCGGTAGTGTTTCAACTGGATTGTCTCAGCTTTCAGATCAGATAATTTCTTCAACCACTGCAGATATTAATAAAGTTTCTCTGGTAGCTGGTACTATTAGTAATAGTGTTACTGGGCTGCAGAGTAATGCATTGCTGTGGAAAGAAGGTGCGTATGATGCTAGACATGGTGATGTGGATCAGAAGATCACTCATGTTAAAGCAGGTAGTACTGATCAGGCTTCCACTGATGCGATTAATGGTGGTCAGCTGTATAGTCTTTCCACTGTTACGGCTGGCAAATTAGCGAGTACTACTTCAACAGTTAATTCCAGTCTGGCAGATACCAGCACTAAATTAACTGCTGTGAAAGATCAGGCGCTTTTGTGGAATTCAGCTAAAACTGCTTATGATGCCAGCCGCAGTGGTAATGCTCAGAAGATTACAGGAGTAGCAGGCGGCGATCTGACAGCAGATTCCAGTGAAGTGGTTATTGGCGCTCAGTTATACACAACTAATACCACTCTAGATACATTGTCTTTATCAACTACGAATAGTTTAAGTAGCCTGAATACTGCATTACAGAATTCTTCTAAGTCTGTAATCAGCAGCTTATCGTCTGCAGTAGGTGATAGCCAGGCAGATATTGCTAATCTGCAGAAAAATGCCTTGCAATGGAGTGTTGCTGATAAAGCATACAGTGCCAGAAATGGTGGCGAAAATCAGCGCATTACCAATGTAATGGATGGCACACTTGCAGCTAATTCAACAGATGTAGCAACAGGTAGACAGTTGTATACGCTTTCTAGCTCTACGGTAGAAAGTCTAAACAGCTTATCTACTTCATTAGAAGGCTTGTCTGCAAAAGGAATACAAAGCCTGTCTACTATTCTCAGTACTGGTCTGCAATCTGCCAATACAAATATTTCAGCTTTGCAAAAAGATGCTTTGCAATGGAATAATGATATTGGTGCTTATGATGCTAGCCATGGTTTGGCCAATACCACACAGAAAATTACTAATGTAGCAGATGGCATACTTAGCGCTGATTCAAGTGATGTGGTTACAGGTAAGCAGCTATTTGCAACCAATACTAGTGTTAGTAGTTTGACTGACAAACTGAATAATGGACTACAAAGCTTATCTGGTTCTGCTTCTACCGGTCTAGATAATATTTCAGCTAATCTGAATAAATCCCTGTCTACAGGTTTGGGTTCTCTCTCTACTGCTGCTGAAAACAGTCTGACTACAACCAATACTAATTTAAATTCATTAAAGCAGAATGCATTGCAGTGGAATAATACTGCAAATGCTTATGATGCAAGTCATGGTGCTACAAATGAAAAACAGAGAATTACCAATGTAGCTGATGGTAGTGCCACAGCAGGCTCCAGCGATGTTGTTACCGGTGGCCAGTTGTATACTACCAATACCGCAGTCAGTGGCTTGTCTACTAGTATGTCTACTGGATTAAATACATTATCTACTGCCACTAGTAATGATTTGATCGATCTGACTCATACTCTGGATAACTCACTGAAATCTGGACTAAGAACATTATCTACAACTTTGGATAATAGTCTGGCTTCTACCAGTGCTAATGTGACAGCATTACAAAAGAATGCTTTACAATGGAATAGTACTGCTAGTGCTTATGATGCTAGCCACGGTGCGATAGGTGGATCAGAAAAAATTACTAATGTGGCCGATGCCTCTTTAGGAGCTAATTCAAGTGACGTAGTCACTGGTGGCCAGTTGTATACTACTAATAGTACTTTGAGCGATATATCTAGCAGTACTTTTAATACTCTTGGTTCGATTTCATCATCAGCCTCAACCGGTATCAGTAGTATATCCACAGCTTTGAACAATTTTGCTGATAGTAAAATCAGTAGTTTGTCTAGTAGTTTTGACGCTAAGCTGACTGCAACCAATACCAGCCTTTCAACTTTGCAGCAAAATGCATTGCTGTGGAATGGTGATTTGAAAGCTTATGATGCTACTCATAATGGACAGGCTCAGCGGATTACTAATGTTTTGGATGGAAATGCCGTAGCCGGTTCCAGCGATGTGGTTACTGGTGGTCAGCTGTTTACCACTAATAGTAATCTTACATCTTTGTCTGGAAGTGTTAGTACTACATTTGGTGAATTATCTAGTTCGCTTCAGGATATCAGCAACAATAGTCTTGCTGGTTTGAAAGACGAATTAAATAAAACCAATATCAAACTGAATGATCTGACTACCTCAACCTCAACTTCTCTTCAGACTACCAATTCCAATATTGGTGTGCTGCAGCAAAATACCTTATTGTGGAATAAGGATCTGAATGGTGGTGAAGGTGCTTATGATGCAAGTCATAATGGTATCTATCAGCGTATTACTAATGTTAAGGATGGCATTTTAAGTGCAGATTCAAGTGATGTAGTTACTGGTGGCCAGTTGTTTACAACCAATACTAATGTTAGCAAACTGTCTGGTAGCATAAGCTCGATCTCAGACAGTGTGGTAAATGGTTTAAGCAGCTTGTCTTCTTCTCTAACTGAGATGAATACTAATAATCTGGCCAGCCTTTCAACTGGTTTGAACAACACCAATAACAGGCTAACTGAATTATCTACTACTGCTTCCAGCAGCTTGAAAGTAACTAACGCTAATGTGAATACATTGCAGCAGAACGCATTGCTGTGGAATGATAGTTTAGGTAATGAAGGTGCCTACGATGCCCGTCATGGTACAGCAGGTGCTTTAGGTAAGATTACCAATGTTGCTGCAGGTACACTTGCGCAGGATTCCAGTGATGTAGCGACTGCTGGCCAGTTGTTTACAACCAATACCAAAATATCTAGCCTTTCAAACAGTGTTAGCACAGGATTTGACAATTTTTCATCTTCTTTAAGCACGATTGTCAAAGCCGGTGGTGTATCTAGTCTTTCAACTGTTACCGAGGTGATTAGTGGCAAAGTAAGCCAGCTGCAGCAGAACGCGTTGCAGTATAATTCTGCTCTGACAGGTTATGATGCTAGCCATGCTACTGGCAAGCCAGCTAAAATTACCCGTGTTGCAGAAGGTGCTGAAACAGTAGATTCAAGTGATGTGATTACTGGCGCACAACTGTATCGTGCTTCCTCAGGATATTCTACCAGTTTGGCAAATGTATCTCGCTCACTATCATCTGGTTTGAACTCAGCCCAACAGACATTAGATAGCCTGTCTACGTCTTGGCCGGAAAAACTAAACAATCTGTCTACTAGTACTTCCACTACTTTCAGTAGCTTGTCTACTACGGTATCGAATGCTTTCAACAGCTTGTCCTCTACGACATCAAACAGTGTAGCTATTCTGTCTTCTAGCTTCTCTACTGGGCTGAGCGGCTTATCTACAAGTGTTTCAAACAATATTGCTAATCTTTCTACTGTTACTCAAAATAGTCTGAGTAGTTTGTACAATAGTTCATCCACTACACTAGGACGCCTGAGCAGCACTGTGAGCTCAACTACTAGTACCGTAGCTGGATTACAGCAGGATGCTCTTCAGTGGAAAAATGGTAGCTATAGTGCAGATCATGGTACAGATAAGCCACAGAAAATCACTAATGTAGCTGCCGGCAACGTAGCTCCTGATTCAACTGATGCAGTTAATGGTACTCAGTTGTACAACCTTTCTACCGGCATCAGAACAACGGTAGATAATCGCTATACAAGTCTTTCTACTATATTAGGTAATAGTGTTAGCACTGTTAGCAGTAAACTGGATACTTTCACTGCTAATACAACGAATAGCCTGAATAAACTAGATACCGATCTTAGCTCTACGACAGCCAAAGTTTCTGCTCTGCAAGATAATGCCCTACTTTGGAACAATTCGCTGTCAGCTTATGATGCCGGACATGGTGGCACAGCGCAGCGTATTACTAATGTAGCTGCGGGCTTGGTAGCTCTGAATTCTACCGATGCAGTAAACGGTGGCCAGTTGTATACATTGTCTAGCTCCACTTCAGCCGGACTAAGCAGTTTGTCTACTAATCTGAATGAAGTGACTAAAAATCAGCTGGGTAGTTTGTCTACCATTGTGATTAACAGCCTCAGTACGGTAACTGATAATATCGGCAGCCTTTCTACCGGCTTAAGTAAGATTAATGGTAATGTCACTTCATTGCAGGCAGATGCGTTGCAGTGGAATAAAACTAAAGGTGCTTACGTAGCTGATCATGGTACAGGTCAGGCACAGAATATTACTCAGGTAGCTGCAGGTTCCATAGCTGCAAATTCTACTGATGCTGTAAACGGTGCTCAGATGTATAACTTGTCCACCAGTACAACAGCCAGTGTCAATACTTTGAATCAAAGTCTGAGCTCTACTAATGTAGCGTTAAATACACTGTCTACTGCCTATGGCACTAGCCTGAGTACACTTACAACAGGACTGAGTAGCACTAAAGATGCGCTGAATCAGTTGTCTGATACAACGACAAACAGCATTACTGGCATCAACAACAGTCTAAGCAGCCTAACCAGTACGACTTCTTCCAATCTACAGATTTTGGATAAAGGATTACAGGCAGCTAATGCTAGTGTATCTTCACTGCAGGCCAATGCGCTGCTGTGGAATGCAGGCAAGGGTGTGTACGATGCTAGTCGAAATGGAGAAGCCAAAGTACTGAGTGGCATCGGTGCTGGTGCAGTCAATGCAGCTTCAACTGAAGCTATTAACGGCGGGCAATTCTATAGTCTGTCTACGGTAACTGCGGCAGGCTTGAACAGTACCAATAGCAATCTGAGCACGCTGAGTAGCAGTACAGCAACAGGCTTGGCTGGTTTAACAGCTAGCTTAAGCAGCACCAATCAAAATCTGACGACGCTGAAGGCTAATACCTTGCAATGGAATGGTTCACTTTCAGCTTATGATGCTGGTCGTGACGGTACTGCACAGCGCATTACCAATGTTAGTGCCGGACGTCTTGCTGCAGACTCTACTGATGCAGTAAATGGAAGCCAGCTGTATACATTATCTAACTCCACCTCAACCGGACTAAGCAGCTTGTCTACTAATCTGAATGAGGTAACAAAAAATCAGCTGGGTAGTCTGTCTACTATAGTGACAAACAGTCTCAGTACGGTAACGGAAAATGTAAGCAGTCTGTCTACAGGTCTGAGAGAAACCAATACCAATGTAGCAGCCTTGCAGCAAAATGCATTACAGTGGAATAGTGTGAGCGGTGCTTTTGATGCTACCCGTAATGGCCATGCTCAGAAATTGACCGGTATTGCTGGTGGAGATATTAGCGCTGTTTCAAGTGATGCCATCAATGGTGCCCAGATGTACAGCCTGTCTACTCTGACACAGGCAGGGCTGAGCAGTAGCAGTACGGGGCTGAGCAGCTTAAGTAGTGTTACATCAGCTGGTTTGTCTACTGTCAATGATCGCGTGGATACGCTGACCAGCACCACTCAATTAGGACTGGCTAGTGCCAGCACAGGCTTAACCAGCCTGAGCAGCAGTACTTCAACCGGTCTGACCAGTCTGACATCCAGTCTGAGTAGCACAAATCAGAACCTGACTACCCTACAGCAAAATGCCTTACAGTGGAATAGTTCGCTAACAGCTTACGATGCCAGTCATGGCGGTGGTACAGCTCAACGTATTACTAATGTAGCGGCCGGCCGGGTAGCCTTGGATTCTACTGATGCAATTAACGGTAGCCAGTTGTTTAGTTTGTCTGGTTCTACTTCAACCGGACTAAGCAGCCTGTCTACTAATCTGAATGAGGTAACCAAAAATCAGCTGGGTAGTCTGTCTACCATCGTTACTGATAGCCTCAGTACAGTAATTAAGAGTGTAAGCAGTCTGTCAACTGGTTTGAGTGATACCAATACCAATGTAGGTAATCTGCAAAAGGATGCACTGCAATGGAACAATGCTGTGAACGCTTATGATGCAACTCGTGGCGGTCGTGCGCAGAATCTGACCGGTATTGCTGACGGAAATATCAGTGCCGGCTCTAGTGATGCCATTAACGGTGCTCAGATGTACAGCCTGTCTACTTTGACGCAGGCAGGACTGAGCAGCAGCAGTACGGGACTAAGCAGCTTGAGCAGTGCCACATCAGCAGGTTTGACTAATGTTAATAACAAAGTGGATACGCTGACCAGCACCACTCAATTAGGACTGGCTAGTGCCAGCACAGGCTTAACCAGCCTGAGCAGCAGTACTTCATCCGGTCTGACTAGTCTGACGGCCAGCTTAAGCAGCACTAATCAAAACCTGACTACCCTGCAGCAAAATGCCTTGCAGTGGAATAGCACACTGGGCGCTTATGATGCCAGTCATGGTAGTGGTACAGCTCAGCGTATTACCAATGTAGCTGCAGGCCGCGTAGCAGTGGATTCTACTGATGCGATAAATGGTAGCCAGCTGTATGCATTGTCTGGTTCTACTTCCACTGGTCTGAATAGTCTGTCAACAGTAGTTTCATCAACTGTGATTTCAGGTATCAACAGTATCAGTAACTCTATGTCTACCGGATATGAGAGTTTGTCACGTAGTTTGAGTACCGCCAGTGACAGTCTGGATAAGCTGGCTACAAACACGAGCACCAGTCTGAGCAGCCTGTCTACCAGCTTTGGCAATACTCAAAAAGATGTGAAAGAGCTGAAGGATAAGAGCCTGCAATGGAGTGATGATAAAAACGGGTTTGATGCTGGAAGACCAAATAAACTTACTCGAGATTTTGACGGAAAATATGGCAAGATTATCAATGTGGCTGATGGTATAGTTGACCAAGATTCACATGATGCTGTCAATGGCGGCCAGTTGTATATCGAAAGATCAAGACTGACAAGTTTATCAACATCTACTTCAACCGGATTATCTACAATCACCAGTATTTTGCAAGATACTCCGACAGGGGAAATGATCACTAATATTACTAACCTGACGAAGAATGCCTTGCAGTGGAATGGCACGTTGGGGGCTTATGATGCCAGTCATGGCAGTGGTGCAGCTCAGCGTATTACCAATGTGGCTGACGGTAGAATGTACAAAGGTTCTTTAGAGGCAGTTAATGCTGGTCAGTTGTGGGATGTGAAAACAGACCTGGATAATCTGAGTACATTGGTACATAGTTTGCCAACTGGTACGGTTTCAGACGCACAATTGAATAGTCTGTCTACCGCGATCAGTCAAGCTGTTGGCAGCCAGATTGCTTCCATAGCATCAGGTCTGGGTACGTCTTACACACCGGGTTCGAATGCTATCAATCCACCTAAATACGATACGTCTACGCCTACTGGTGGCAATGTAACAGCAAATAATGTCGCTGATGCTTTGCAAAACATTCAGAATTATGGCACCAAGTATGCGAAGATCAACTCTGCTAAAGCTGCATCAATTGCTCAAGGTGCTGATTCAATAGCAGTGGGTGGCGCAGCAATGGCTAGTGGTACTTCAGCGATTGCGATTGGTGATTCAGCCAGTGCTCCTGCTGCCAATGGCGTGGCTCTGGGTAGCAATGCTCAGGTGAAACAGTCTGGTGGTGTGGCTCTGGGTGCTGGATCAGTAGCGAGCACGGCTGCTGGAAAAGAAGGATATGTTCCAGTAACAGCAACATCGCAGCAAGCAGCAGCAATCCGTGCCACAAGAAGTACAGAAGGAGCGGTATCTGTAGGTGATGCATCTAAGGGTGTATACCGTCAGATAACTGGTGTTGCAGCTGGTACTGCTGACACTGATGCTGTGAATGTGGCTCAACTTAAAGGTGTTAATAATCAGATTACGAACATCAATAAGTATGTGAACCAAGTAAATGAGCGTGTTCAGCGTACTGAGCGTCGTGCTTATTCTGGTACTGCTCTGGCCATGGCCTTATCCGGTGCTTATCTGCCTTCTCTGAATGCCGGTGAGCAGGCAGTTGGTGTGGGTGTAGGTACTTATCGTGGCTATACCGCTGTAGGCGCCAACTACAAGGCAATGAGTAATAGCGGTAATATCGGCTGGGGTGCAGGTGTTTCCACTACTGGCAAAGAGGTTGGCTTTAATGCCGGTGTTGGCTTCAAGTGGAGCAACAACTAAACCTTTTAGCTGAATCGTGAATAAAACTTCCGGATTTGTTTCGAATCCGGAAGTTTTTTGTTTGATTGTGACTTTCATTGATAGATTTATCAGGCAATGCATTTGTTTGACTGCATTTAATGTGAAGTTGATTTGCTCCAGACTGGGTGGATATTTATCCAAACAATAAGTATAGATTTGAGGCTGAAATATCTTCCGCTAGGGATTGTTTGCTGTTTTGTTTTAGCTTGGTAAACAATAAATTTTGGCTGATTTCATGTTTTTCAGACTATCATTCGCTCGCTATCTAATCGTTTCCATTTGGCAGTGAAACCACCGGTTACCTTTTGGCTATCAGAAAGTCTAATTTAAACATTAACGATTAGTACGGTAATTTCGCCGATGGGAGCATACTTTATCAGGTACCGGCTTTTAGTTTGTTTTATGAGCTGATAATGGTGATGCAATGTTTCACTAGGCCGTACCCTACTCAGCCTTTATATGGTTTCTGTATAGGAAACGATAAAAGATGCCATGATGCGAATCATGTTGAAAATCTAGATTTATCTGTTTAAGAATGGCCAGCACCATGGCGCTTTAGCGCGATAGCCAAGGAAATATTTGTTATCGCTTATAGCATCATGAGTTGGATTGTCTCTGGTCACAGATAGGCAATATGGCACGAAACTTATGATTTCAATCGGAGACGATGAATATCACTATGCTTATATCTTTCTTATAACGGCGGTAGCTGGTGCTGTTTACTTTTCCCAAAGGCAATGGTGGATGCCTGCAATAAGTTTAATTTTCGCTTTTAAGGCAAGGTTTTTGGTGCATGGGCTAACATGATTTTATTAACAACACTATCCTGACAACACTTGCCATATAAATAATTTTTATACCGGAGTGCATATGCTGAGGCTTAGTTTGGCCCGAATATTCTCGCCTCAAGCTGAAAACTAAATTTGTTTAATGCTTGGTGTATCACAAGTGGATTTGGGATTTCTTACCCTAATCTTTGATGAAAATGCGTTAAATCCCTTTCAACATATCAAACACTACGCGAGCGAAGTTCTTTGCCAGTTCAGGATTAGAAAGGTATTGCATCATCATTTCCTTCTGGGCGTCATTGCTCTCCAACACGGCATTATCAATGGCTTTCGGGAAATCACCTAGCATCACCTGTTCTGGTGAGTTGTTCATAATCTGTGCCATTACAGTTTGGTTTTCTGACAGTTTATCGCGCACTGTGAAAGCATAATTAATTAAGTCTTTATCGGTTAGATTATCGGTGATAAAAAGCTCATTCAAACGTTTTAGGATATTTGACAGAAACTCTTCTTTTTTGTGTTTTGGTTTTGCCGTACCAATATCATTACTTGGATTGATTTTGCCATCTTCAGCATTTTTTTGTAGCTGTAAACTTTGCTGATAGAGCTTCGAAATACGATAATGGCTCATTTCAACGTTGCTTAAATCAATTTTATCATCTTCAATGCGCTGTTCACGTAGCAACGGACGCAAATGGCGGGCAAACAGACTCAGTTTTTCTAATTCTTTATCATCGTAATCGACGATTTGGGACATAAACTCGTAAAAACGGACAAAACTGCCGAGATCTTTCTTGAAAATAAGCAGCTTACTTTTTTCTTGTTCGCATGCTTTGAAGGTGTTTTCCGCATTGGTAATCAGTACAACATCGCCGGTTTGCTTAGTGCGTTCAACAATTTTTTTGGCATTCTCATACGCCTCAACCGCCGAATTGTAGCGTTGCTGCCAGCGTTGTACCGCTGGTTTGCAGATATTGCTTAAGGCCGCAATGGGTAAATGATTGTTGAAAAATACTTTGCAGAATTGCTCTACTTCGCTCCATAGGAAAATACCGCTGGTACGCAGCTTTGCAAACAAATCAAAGACGAGTTGTGGATCGCTAACATCCGTGAGTGTTGCTGTTTGGTAGTACGGCTGGAAAGCACTCAAAATATCTTCGGGCTGGTTGTAAAAATCAAGTACAAATATGTCTGATTCCGCTTTGCCCGGATAGGTACGATTTAACCGCGATAGCGTTTGTACGCATTCGACGCCACCCAGCTTTTTATCCACATACATGGCGCATAGCTTAGGCTGGTCAAAACCAGTTTGAAATTTGTTGGCTACCAGCATTATCTGGTAGTCTTCAGTATCAAACGCTTTGCGCATATCCCGGCCTTTTAAGCCTGGATTCATATTGATTTCAGTAAACTTCTGATTTAGCAGTGCAAAGCTATTATGGTCATCTTCGTGGAATTCCACTTCACCGGAAAACGCCACCATGGCTCTGATTTTGTCGTATTTTTGCTCGGCAATGTATTTATCGAATGCCAGCTTGTAGCGCACTGCCGCTTTACGCGAACTGGTTACCACCATCGCTTTTGCCTGCCCACCCAGTAATTGCATCACATGTTTGCGGAAATGCTCTACTATCACTTTCACTTTCTGTGATACGTTATGCTCGTGAAGCAAGACCCATTGATTTAGTTTGATTTTGGCTTTTTTGCTGTCGACTTCTTGGTCTTCATCATCCAGCTTTTGCAGCAGCTTGTAGGCCACTTTGTAATTGATATAGTTTTGCAGTACATCTAGAATAAAACCTTCTTCGATGGCCTGACGCATGGAGTAAACGTGGAATGCTTGTGGCTTATTGGTTTTTGAAGCTGGTTCTTGCGGATTTGGTCGACGGCCAAACAACTCCAGCGTTTTGGCTTTAGGTGTGGCGGTAAAAGCGTAAAAGTTAAGGTTGTTGCTGCCTTTACGTGCGGCAATGGTAGCATCTAGAATATCTTCTGAAGATATCTCTACATCGTCATCCATTGTGTCAGTCATCAATACTTCTTTTAGCTGACGCGCTGTAGAGCCACTCTGTGATGAGTGTGCTTCATCGGCAATCACAGCATATTTGCGCTGCTTCAGGCTGACGCTGTTTTCAATCGCTTTTAGGACAAATGGAAAGGTTTGAATGGTGACAATAATGATTGGTTGCGAGTTTTCCAGTGCACTTGCCAGCTTTTCCGATTTTGAACCGTCCCCTTCTTTGTTGTTGATGCGGCCGACCACACCATCCTGATGCTCAAACTGATAGATGGTATCCTGTAGCTGATCGTCAAGCACGGTACGATCTGTTACCACAATTACCGAATTAAACAGCTTTTCGCCATCTTCATCGTACAGGCGCGAAAGCTGATGGGCTGTCCATGCGATAGAGTTTGATTTGCCCGACCCCGCACTGTGCTGAATCAGGTATTTATTGCCGGTACCTTCCACTGTGGCGGCGGTGATGAGTTTGTTTACGACGTCCCATTGATGATAGCGTGGGAAAATCAGGCTTTCGCTTTTGTATTTCCGGCCAATGGCGTCTTCTTTTTCAACGATTTGCAAATGCATAAAGCTGGCCAGAATTTTCAGCAGGTTATCTGGCAACAGCACCTCATTCCACAGGTAGCTGGTGGCGTAGTCGTTGGTATTTTGCGGGCTATCGTTCCCCGCCCCGCCATCATGAGTGCCTTTGTTAAATGGCAGAAAGAAAGTTTTATCACCCGCGAGTTTGGTAGTCATAAACACTTCGTACTGGCTAACTGCAAAATGCACCAGTGCGCCGCGTTTGAAGGTGAGCAGTGGTTCAGACTTATTGGTACCAGAGTTGGGCAAACGCGTTTGTTTATACTGTGTAATGGCGTTTTGTACTGTCTGCTTAAATTCAGATTTCAGTTCCAGTGTTGCGATTGGCAGGCCATTAATAAACAATACCAGGTCAATACGCCATTTCTTGGCTTTGACCCCCGATTCTGCCAATGCCGCTTTTGACGCATGCGGGCTGTAAATCAGCTCCGGCACGATACGAAAGATATTTTGCTTGTAGCGCGTTAGTGTATCTGGGTTGAGGTTATGTTCTGGCTTAAACTGACACAAAGAAAAACGCGCACTATGGTTTTTGATACCATGGCGCAGCACGCCGAGCGTGCCGTAGGTGCGCGACTGCCTATCGGTAGCGTTGATATCCGCTTTTTTCAGCTGCGCCACCAGCGCATCGAGAAAATGACGCTCGGTATCGGTGGGATAAATGTTGGCAAACTTCTCCCACTCCTGTGGCTGCGTAGTCTGCACAAAGGTCAGCGTATCCTGCGAGTAAAGCGCACGTTCGCGATCGTAGCCATCCGATTTTCCGCGAACCCAGCCTCTTTTTTCCATCTGAGCGATTATGTCATTCTGGAAAATCAGCTCTTTGGTGCTGTCCATGCTCATACAGCGGTCTCCTCTGGTTTTCCTGCTTTCTGTGTTTCTGGCGCAACCCAGTCGCGAACGTCGATTTTTCCGGTGACAGCGGCGGAGATTAGGGCAGTGCGGCGCTCCTGAAGGAGACGGATACCTATTATCGCTTTTTCTTCCAATGACTCAAAGCGTTTCATTTGTTGTGAAATGCTCTTAATTATCGAATATTGCTCTTCAATAGGGGGAACCGGAATCAAACTATTGGCAAGATACTCATGTTCAATACTTTCTACTGTAGCCCCTTCTTTTGTCCATTCTAACAACAAAGAATTGACATTTCCGTTGATAAAATACGCAGCATAATGAACTTTCATTCTTTCATTGAATTTTAACGCTTTCATATCCTGATTCATCGTAACTTTTATGATATTTATAGCCACAGGAATATTTCGTTGAAGGATTCCAGAACGAACGACCATGAGCAATGAACCTTCTTCAACATAGTTTGTTGAAGATTCACTTACTGCTTTTGGTGTAACATAATCTTGAGTTTCTGAAATCCAAAAAGACTTCATATCTTTCGGTGAAACCCAAGGAACAGTCCCCCCCTTCCAATAAGATAAGTTATCTTTTGTAGGAGTTCCACCCCCACTAAAATTGCATAAGTATTTAAGTGGTATGAGTTCCCAGTGCGCCGGCACTTCCCCCAACCACTTAACACCAGAATCTTTCATCGGTACATCAGGGTTTATCCCTTTGGTGACAGCATGGCTAATCACTGCCTGACGTTTTTCTTTCAGCAGTTCAATCAGTTGCTGTTGCTTCTCGATCAGGTTATCGATTTTTGCGGTTTCGTAGTCAAGGAAGCATGAAATATTTCGTTGCTCATGCATGGGAGGAAAACAGAATTTTTCCATCAAATAAGCATCTGCATCGAGGTTTTGAATGCCCGTTGTTTGCTTAATCGATGGGTAATTTACTTTCCCTGCATAAAGCTGTGAAAACACATATGTCAAAAAATGACTATCATAGCTTTCCCTTGGGGACATTTTTGCAACAAAGTTTGAAGTAACTGCCTCGTATTCTTTATCAAACAAAACAACACAACCAACTAAAGTCTTTTCACCGCCACCTGATTTCTCGATTAATAAATCGCCTTTTTTAAGCAAACGGCTACCTCTATCTTTCGGAAGAATAGACCTTGTCGTTAGTTTCGAATCAGAAATCTTAAATGACTGACGCTCAAAATCAGCAACTCGCAGCACAATTAAATCATGCTTATCATCAGGCTCCCCCCCCCAAACGCCATTCGTACAACTATCAACCGCACGTTTTAGTGAATGAATATGCCAATTTAGAGGAATATCCCCCAGCCACTCAACTCCAGAATTCTTATACTCCGGATATGCCTTATACTTCGCCATCAGGAATGTACCTCCTGCAGCAGCTTCATAATCTCGGCGCTGACCGCATCCAGATCGGCATCAATTTCCTCCAGTGGGCGCGGTGGATGGTAGACATAGAAATGCCGGTTAAACGGTATCTCATAACCGATAATCCCTACTTCACCATCCTTCACATCACGCTTATCGGCGTTGATCCACGCGTCATTCACATGCGGCAGCACTTCTGTTTTGAAGTAATTTTCAATCAGGTCGCTGTTGGATAGGGCTGGGTTTAGCGGTACATTTTCGTTATCACGCAGCTCGCCGTCCTGCTCAAACTCAACAACCTTGTCTTTATATTCAAACGCACCGTACAGCGGCTGAGGGGCTTTTTTCAGCACTTTCTTGACCACTGGTTCGGCATCCGGGTTTTTGGTAGTGATGGCATCGATAAACTGTTTGTTTTCTTTCGTATCCAGCTTCACGCCAGCGGTTTTGATGGCCTCTTTCAGGGTCAGCTGGAACTGGTTAAAGTCATTGCTCACCAGCGTTTTGCCACCCACCTGTGTACCCAGAGCTGCCTGTATCTGCTGTGCTTTTTCCATTAACCCGCGCTGCGCCAGCCACAGTTTGCTGTCGAGCAGGTCTTTAATCTGCTTCTCTTTCAGCTCAGAAAATTCGGCTTTGATGATGGCGCGTGCATCGGCTTCCAGCTCCGAGAAATCGCCGTAGGTGTCGTCCTGCCATTGGGACGAGAACTCTTCATACAGGCGTTCCATCGGCGCGTTAAATGGTTTCGGTGCAAAGCGTAGGGTTGCAATTACTTCATCCGTCACCTGAGAAGATATCCGCAGCGGGCGCTCAATGGTCAGGCGGCGGTAGCCAAAGTCGGTATTGTTAAAGATTTTACTGGCGAAGGTTTTCGGCGCTTCGGTTTTGGTGGTGGCAGGCTGGCGGCCACGGTTGGATTTTTGCTCGGTGGCTTTTTCCAGACCCAATTCTTCTAAAGTGGTAGCGTTTACTACTGCAAAATCACCAAAGGTTTGGGTGATTAGTTTGATATCATCTTCACGTATTAGGTTACGCTTTGAACCCAATGATTTACGCATTTTGCCGCACAGGTTGGTGCCATCAATTAGCTGTACTTTGCCTTTACGCTCAGGCGATTTTTTGTTGGAAAGTATCCAGATGTAGGTGGCAATGCCAGTGTTGTAGAACATGTCTGTTGGCAATGCGATGATGCCTTCCAGCAAATCAGCTTCTAAAATGTAGCGGCGGATTTCGCTTTCACCACTGCCCGCTCCACCGGTAAACAGTGGAGAGCCGTTAAGAATAATTCCGATACGGCTGCCGTGGCTGACGCTATCATCTACATTATGGCTGTTGCGCATTTTGCTAATCAGGTGCAGTAGAAACAATAGCGAACCGTCGGAAACCCGCGGCAGGCCTGGGCCAAAGCGGCCGCTAAATCCTTTTTGTATATGCTCATCAATAATCTCGCCCTCTATTTTTTTCCAGTCTACGCCAAATGGCGGGTTAGAGAGCATATAGTCAAACTTATCCAGCGGTAGCTGGTCGTTAGAGAGGGTGTTGCCCAGTTTAATTCGGCTGATATCCTGACCTTTGATGAGCATATCGCCTTTACAGATGGCGTAGGATTCTGGGTTTAGCTCTTGGCCAAAAGGACATAGGACAGCTTTAAGATTTAGCTCGTGCACATATTCCATACCGGCAGAGAGAAAACCACCTGTGCCGGCGGTTGGGTCGTAAATGGTGCGGATGATACCGTCCTTGACCAGCACTTCATCATCTTTCATTAATACCAGAGAGGTGGTTAAACGGACGATATCACGCGGGGTGAAGTGTTCACCGGCGGTTTCGTTTGAGCTTTCTGCAAAACGGCGGATCAACTCTTCGAATACTAGCCCCATTTCATAGTTGGATATCGCTTTTGGACTAAGGTCGGTAGTGGCAAATTTTTTCACCACTTTATACAGCAAGTTGGCATCTTCCAGCAGGCCGATAAACTCACTGAATTTAAAGTGATCGAAGATTTCACGCGCATCCGGTGAAAACGCCTGTACGTAGCTTTCTAGGTTGGCTTTGATGTCGTTCTGCCCCAATTTACCTAGATCCATCTTCGATGTATTGAAAAAAGTAAGCCCGCTGGCGTGCTGCAGAAGCATTTCTAAGCTTTCTTCCGGCAGTGTGTTGGTTTGAAATTCATCATATTTTGCCACCACTGCATCTTTCGTTTCTGCCAATACACACTCTAGGCGGCGCAGCAGGGTAAAGGGCAGGATCACGCGCCCGTACTGAGACTGCTTGAAATCTCCACGCAGTAAATCTGCCACCGACCAGATAAACGCAGCCGTTTGGGAAAAATTAGTGTTTGTCATGAATTCCTCGGAAAAGATTGCAGCCAGAGTACAAATGCGCACAGGCAAAAAATTCAATTCAGAATGCTGTAGGCGAGATGATACCTGCTCTGTGTGCCATCGCAAGGGATGCAAAACAAAGAAAGATACAGTGGGGGTGACGTATGACAAAGATGTATTTACAAACCCCTTAGGCTGGACAGCAATATATGGATGAGAAACCATAGCGCTGGTGATGGTTGCTCTGAGCCCAAAGATTAGATATAGCTTGAATTTTACACTCGAATCAGAGTATTAACTAAATAAAAATGTTGATATTGGTTTGATGCTATTGGTATGTTGGTGAGATGAGTTGGGCTGATTTTAATGAAGATGCTTTTGATAAGCGGCTTCTAAGTTTTATTTAAAAATTGTGTTCTCAAATGAAAATAATTGCTTCTGTTTGTGTTGATGTTTGAGCAATAACAAAACGTGGCGTGATTCAAGGATAAACGGGGCAACATATCATTTTAGTAGTAAGTGTAAGGCGCAGTTTTTACAAAAGGGATGTTAATCCTTTCGGTATTTGAAAAATTATTATATTTTTCTAATAGTTAAGTGCTAGGTGACGCTGTGTAACCCTGTGTCGCATATTTGAGCGTGTTTTTTCTTTTGAAATGCTCCGTGTCCAAGTCACGAACCAATATTTGCTGTTACCACGGTATTCGTTCTGCTACTCAAGGTGATGAGTTGTATCAGTTTGGCTTGCCTTTGGATTTCGGTTAACACAAGGCTATATTTTAGAACCGGTGCATGATTAAACTAAGCTTCTTTTTCTGAAATTTCATTAAGCAGTTTCAAAGGACGATGACATTTGGTGTAGAACCGCTAATCGTTATTTGTGATTTCAACATTACTGACTTTAATTCAGCGGCCGTTGACCCTACAAAATGATAATTCGCTGTTTGATACGCCGGTTTGATTTTGTTTTATCTGGTGATAAAACGGAAGTTACTGACGGCGGTACAAATAGTGTGCTGTTTAGTTGTTTTCAAAAAGAGCTGGTTAAATGCAGTTGGATAATATTTAGTTGGAATCAGCTTTTATTGTCTTACACCTATGTGTATTATATATTTATTAATATTTATTTATTATTACATAAACATGGACATGATAAACCATGTGTAATGCGCAGCGGGAACCGTCTGGTATGCAGGTTGCTTTGGTTGTGGAGGGCGGCGGTATGCGTGCGGCTTTCAGCAGCGGGGTGACAGATGCTTTTTTGCAGGCAGACTTTAATCCGTTTACTTTGTTGGTTGGTGTATCTTCTGGTGCCGGTACGATTGCCAGCTATTTGTCTGGGCAAACCGGTCGTAATCTGGATGTGCTGATGAATCAGTCGTGCCAGAGGCCGTTTATCAGCTGGTCTCGTTTTATCCGTGGTGGTGATTTATTGGATATAGACTGGTTATGGCGAGTGGTACAGCAGGAAAATCCGCTCGACTGTGAACGTATGTTTGCACAGAAGCGTAATTTCAGAATTGTGCTTAGTAATGCTGTTACAGGGGAGGCACATTATGCTGAGGCTGAACCCAAAAATTTTTTAGATGTGCTGCGTGCTTCTAGCTCTATCCCTTTTATTATTCGTAAACCGGTACCCATCGGTAGTGAAATTTATTTTGATGGTGGTGTGGCTGATGCCTTGCCGGTGCGATGGGCGCTGTCGCAGCCGAATATCGGCGGTGTTGTTGTTATCCGTACACGTGCGCATGCTTATGTTAAGAAAGGTGGATTTGGTGATGCTTTGCTGGCACGGCGCTTGCCTGACAGTGGGTTTGCTCGGGCTTTGCGTCAGCGGGTAAAGCATTATAATGCTACGCTGGCATGGATGCGCCGGCCTGAACACTCGCGGTATATTTTTGAAATCAATCCGCCGGAAAATAGCAAAATGGCTGGACGCCTGTGCCAGGATGCTAGCCGTTTGCGTTATAGTTATGCGGCTGGGCTGGAGTGTGGACAAAAATTTCTGCAGCAATGGCCGGTGTTTAAAGATTTCTTCAGCCTTAATGTACAGGATTAAGGGGAATGGGTAATTTGGTGAAGTAATGACAACAGATTCGACTGTATCGAAAACACAGCGTCGTCTAAGTCTTTTTGTGGCTATTCTGGCACTGGCTTTTGTTCTGCGTGGTCCGCTGACGGGTGTCGGACCTTTATTGCAGAATATTCAGGCACAGCTGCACATCAGTAGTACGCTGGCTGGCTTACTAACGACGGTGCCGCTGCTGACCTTTGGTTTGTTTTCTATTTTTATTCCTAGACTGGCAGCTCGGTTTGGTTCGGAGCAGATGGTATTTTTTGCTTTGTGGGTGCTGACGCTGGGGCTGGTGTTGCGTTGTGGCAGCGGGCTATTTTTGCTGCTGGTGGGTACAACTTTGCTTAGCTGTGCTATTGCTGTGGGTAATGTGCTGATTCCCAGTATGGTGAAACAGTATTTCCCGTTTAAGATGGGCTTGGTGACTGCATTATATGCCTTAATTATGAATGTGGGTGGTGCTGCCGGTTCGGCATTGAGTGCACCTTTAGCGCATAGTAACTTGTGGGGCTGGCGTGGCGCTTTGGTGGCGTGGGTATTGCCAGCTCTGGTAGCGATGGTGATCTGGTGGCTGCCTTTTAAAACAGCGAATGCCATTCCCAGAGCGGCTGTGCGTTCGCGGCCGGTAACGGTACATTTGTGGCGTAATCCGCTGGCGTGGCAGGTGACGCTGTTTATGGGATTTCAATCATTTTTATTTTATTCCACGGTAAGCTGGCTGCCGCAGATTGTAGCTAAAGCCGGTGTGTCTGCTACTGAGGCTGGTGGCTGGCTTGGGCTGATGCAGTTGGTAATGGTGCCAACTAATCTGCTGATACCAATTTATGCGGCTAGATTAAAGCAGCAGAAGTGGATTGGCGCATTGTGTGGAGTATCGCTGATACTCTCTGTGTTATTGCTGATGTCGCCATGGCGTAGCTGTTATTTTCCAGCCGTGCTGCTGCTGGGTCTCGGTATCAGTGGTGCTTTCTGTCTGAGTATGATGTTTTTCAGTCTGCGCAGTAGTAGTGTAACTGAGGGCGTATTGTTGTCTGGTATGGCACAGACCTGTGGATATTTGTTTGCTGCCGTAGGGCCGGTTTTGATGGGGGCGTTACACGACATCATGCATTCATGGTTTCCAGCGTTGGTGCTGATGTTTTTTGCTGCGCTGGTGATTACGGTATCCGGCTGGAAAGCTGGTCAGGATCGGAAGCTGGCTGATTTTCAGTAATAGATAATTATCCACAATTTTATCCACAGGATTTTGTGTATAAAATTGGCTATCCGCATACCGGACAGTCTGGGTTTGGTGCCAGTTGTAAGCGTTGCCATTGAAAGCGTTGTGCATCAAAGCAGTGCAGCCAGCAGCCGGTAGGTTGAATACCGGTGATGATCTTTAATGCTTCGCCAGCCTGCGCGGCGCCCATGACACCGAGTAAGGGAGCAAATACGCCGTTTTTGGCACAACTGGCACCTTCATCATTCATTTCACCTTCAAAGAGGCACTGATAACAGGGACCATGGCCGTCGCGAAAATCATATACTGCCAGCTGACCGGAAAATATCAGTGCTGAAGCCGAAACCAGTGGTTTATGGGCTGTAAAACAAGCCTGATTAATCAAACGGCGGCTGGCAAAGTTGTCGGTGCAATCAAGTACTATGTCGGCATCCTGTACCAGCCTGTGCAGCAGAGTAGCATCTGCTCTGGCAACAACGGGATGCAGTTGTGTGTGTGAATTATGAGCCTGTAAGCGTTGGCACAAGACGCTGGCTTTATCTGCGCCTATATCGGAATCGTTAAACCAATACTGCCGTTGCAGATTGCTGATATCGATGCTGTCGTTGTCCACTACGGTGATATGCCCTACGCCGCTGGACACCAGATAGGTAAGCGCCGGATGTGCTAAGCCACCTGCTCCGATTATCAGTATGCGTGCACTGAGAATGGCCTGCTGTCCGGCTATATCCAGTTTATCCAGTAAGATATGGCGGCTGTAACGCAGTAGTTGTTCATCGGTAATCATGAGAGCCTCGTTTGATTGAATGATGGTGGCCGAAGATGCAGTAGTAGTGTGGATGGTTGTGCCCTGCTATTATAAGGGCTTAGCTATATTTCTCTGAATACCTATGCACCATCGTGCTCGGCCGGCCGGCCGATTTTTACATCATCTGCAAGCGTTTCTGCGCAAGGGCGGCTTGATTGCCTATCCGGCGGAAGGCAGTTACGGGCTTGGCTGTTTGCCTGATTATGCTCCGGCATTACGCCGGCTGATTGCGCTAAAAAAAAGGGCTCAGCATAAGGGGCTGATTGTGATTGGTGCTGATTTTGCACAATTGCGGCCATTGTTGGCACCTGTGTCTGCAGCTGAATCTAAAGCTATTATGCGCGAATGGCCAGCGCCTAAAACTTTGTTGTTACCAGCACGGCAGCGAGTTCTGCCTTTGCTGCGGGGGCGTGGTCGACACAATCTGGCGGTACGTATTCCTGATCTGGCTACGGCACGGTTTCTGTGCAAAGCAGCCGGTACGGCACTGGTCTCCACTTCATGCAATCGGGCTGGTAAAAAAGCCTGTAAAACGGAGCGTGAGGTTAGACGTCAGTTTGGGTGTCAGGTGTTGATTCTTGGCGGTCGAACCGGTGGTCGCCGGCAACCCAGCCAGATTATTGACTGGGCGTCAGGTAAACGGCTGCGTTGATTGCCGGTCTTTTTGTGAATCGTTGATCGCGTTTACTGGGGCAGAAATCTTAGTATCTGTTATCAGAATTCACGCGGGGTTATGCGGTGATGATGTTGCTAATGATTGCGGGCAATGACAAATTGAGCCAGCTCGCGCAGATGCTCAGCGCGATGGTCAAAACCAGCCAGTGCTTCCAAGGCCTTTTGTACTAAATTTTCAGCATATCGGCGCGCTGAAGCCAGACCCAGCAGGCTGACATAGGTGGGTTTATTGGCCTGCGCATCCTTTCCGGCTGTTTTTCCCAGAACGCCGCTATCCTGTTCACAATCGAGTACGTCATCTATTACTTGAAAAGCCAAACCCAAATGACAGGCATAGGCATCAAGAGCGGTAAGTTGGTGCTGATCGATATCGTTACAGCAGAGTCCGCCAAGGGCTACGGCTGACCGGATTAGTGCACCGGTTTTGAGCTGATGCATATGCTCAAGTTCATTTTGATTCAGGCTTTTACCAACGCAGGCCAGATCAATGGCTTGTCCTCCAGCCATACCACTACAGCCGGCGGCCTGAGCCAGTGTCTGTACCATTTGCAGCTGACGCTCGGGTGAGAGTGTGGTGGGCCGGCTGAGTAGGCTGAATGCCATGCTTTGCAGCGCGTCGCCAACCAGTAAAGCGGTGGCTGGTGTGTAGCGAATGTGGCAGGAAGCTTTGCCGTGACGCAAGCTGTCGTTGTCCATTTCGGGCATATCGTCGTGTACCAGTGAATAAATGTGGATACATTCGATTGCGGCAATGGCGTTATCCACAGCCTCTGCTATGTTGTTACCCAGCTCGGCAGCAGCGAAAACCAGCATCGGACGCAAGCGCTTGCCGCCATCCAGCGCAGCATAGCGCATGGCATCAATCAGGGGTGCCGGTAGCTCGTCAGATAAGGGCAATAAGCGATTTAGGGTTTGTTCGGTATGGTTTTGTACCTGTTGTTGCCAGTGGGCAAAGTTACTCCCCTGCTTCAAGTTTCAGCTCCTTCAATTCGCCGTTGTCCAATACCTGTAGTTTTTGTTCGACTTCGGCCAGTTTTTGCTGGCAGTATTGCACCAATTCCTGACCATACTCGTAAGCGGTTAACGCTTCTTCTAATGGCAGATCATTGTTTTGCATTGATTCGGTAATTTTTTCCAGTTGCTGGATGGCTTCTTCATAGCTTTTGGGTGTGATTTTCTTCATCATTTAGGTCTTTAGACATTATCGGGAATATTGTAACACTGGCTGCGGTGCTCTTGCTGTGGATATGCTTAGTGGTCGGCTGAATAGCAGTAGGGTTGAAGTTTTGTCGTGTAATGCGACTGAGGGTAGATTATGTTTCTGAGCTGTGAATTGCTGTTAATAATACTGATAATTTTTTGTTAACTTTTTTCTGATTAATAAGTGGTAAGGTGTGGTTGTCTGGCTGTGATTCATGGATGCTTTAAATCATGGATTGAATATACTGAAGAATGTGTTTTGTATGAATTCGAATATTCTGCTCATAAATTTTATTTATATATTCATAAATTCTATCAGCCATAAGCTTTAAAGGTGGTTGAAAATAGGGAAACGAGCTGAATGAAGGAATGGGTGTAAAGTATGGCCCGTAGTATTTATTTTAATAGCATAAATATGTCTGGCACACTAAGACTGGGCAGCTCGGATAAAGTATTTCAGCGTTTTTAAAGATGAATATTGTGTAGATTATTTATATGGAATTATATAATTTTTATTTGTTTTGATGAAATTTATTTGCTGGAATGTGTTTTTTTGCTGTTTATTTTACTGGTTTTAAAGCATAATATTGTTTAAGGCATAATTATGTTGTGCTAACTTGGGGTGATTGTTTTATTTAAAAATTAAAACATGGAACTATTTAATTTGTATGTTTTGATAATTAAATTTATGTATAACAGAAATGCCTGAGGGGAAGTATTGGCGGGCTATTCATGCTGATATGTCTATAGGTTAATACTATGGTGGTTTCTGTGTAAGCTGGATGTCAGTCTATTTGTTTATAATCGAATAAATGCTGTGTTCTGAATCGTTTTTACAGGTTGCTTGGGTAGTTTATTAGGTTTAAGTAGGCGTTATGGGTAAACATATTTTTTATGAGGAGTCCGGTCAGTTTAAAGTAGCCGAAGTGGTTCAGGAAAATGAGGCTACTTTTCTGGTGAATACACAGCATGGCAAACGGGCAAAAATTAAATCCAGCCATGTTTTTTTGGTGTTTGAGGGTGATGCTGCGCAATTTTTACAGCAGGCCAGTGCTGCCGCCGCCGGTATTGATATCGGCCTGTTGTGGGAAGCTGTGGGTGTAGAAGCTGAGTTTACGGCAGCCGAGGCTGCTTCTGAATATTTCGGTAGTAATAGTGGTCAGGTTGAACTTGCTGCGGTTTTAATGGCGCTCTATGCGGCACCTATGTACTTTTATAAGAAGAATAAAGGGGTGTTTAAGGCTGCACCGGCAGAAACTTTGCAGCAGGCTTTGGCGGCGATTGAACGGCGCAAACAGCAGGAAGAACAAATTAATAGCTGGATTGAAGAGTTGCTTGCTGGCCACCTACCTGCTGCTATTGCTACTGATGCAAAGATGATTTTGCACGCTCCTGATAAGCAAAGTTTGAGTTATAAGGCGGTGATAAAAGCCGCTGAGCAGAAAAAAATATCTTTGTTTGCGCTGATGCAGAGTGTAGGTGCTGTGCCTGCGCTGCCGGACTACTTTCTGGATGGTTTTCTACTTGCCGAGTTTCCTAATGGGGTTGCATGCGAAGATTATCCGTTGCCAGATATTGGCAATTTACCTGTTGCTAATGAGGCGGTGCGGGCATTTTCGATTGATGATGCGGATACTAGTGAGGTAGATGATGCGTTTAGTGTACGTGATCTGCCCAATGGTAATAAGCTGGTGGGTATTCACATTGCTGCACCTTCCTTGGCCATTGATGCTGATTCGGCGCTGGAAAAGCTGATATTTGAACGCCTAAGTACGGTTTATTATCCGGGCGGAAAAATCACGATGCTGCCGGATAACTGGGTAGCTGCTTTTAGTTTGGATGAGGGTGATAGCCGGCCGGCTATCAGTCTATATGCTGAAGTGAATCCTCAGTTTGAGATTGTGCATTGTAAATCGTGTATTGAGTCGGTTTATGTAGATCGTAATTTACGTATTGAACATATTGAGCAGGCCTTTCAGCCGCAACAGATGCGCACAGATGATGAAATTTTTCCGCATCAGCAAGAAATGAACTGGCTGTATGATTTTGCTGTGGCCAGAATGCAGGCACGCGGAAAATATGATCCGGCTCGCCCGTCTCAGTATGATTACGGTATTAAGCTGGAAGCGGGTAATCAGGTGCGTATCTGTGTGCGCGAGCGAGGTGCGCCAATTGATATGCTGGTAAGTGAGCTGATGATTTTTGCCAACAGTACTTGGGCTCAGATGCTGGATGCTGCGGATATGGCGGGTTTGTTTCGTGTTCAGCCTACGGGACGGGTAAGGATGAGTACGCATTCTGAGCCGCATATTGGTCTGGGACTGAAACATTATGCATGGTTTACATCACCGCTGCGTCGCGCTACTGATTATATTAATCAAAAACAGCTGATTAGTTTGCTTGACCCGCATGCTTCTCCCCGCTTTGAACCGCAGGATTCGATGTTGTTTGCGGTATTGCGGGATTTTGAATCTACTTATGCTACCTATAATGATTTTCAGCGCCATATGGAGGCATACTGGAGTCTGATTTATATTCAGCAGGAGCATTTGCAGGAATTGAATGCACAGTTAATCCGCGATGATTTGGTGCGGATAGAGGGTTTGCCATTGGTGAGCAGAGTAAGCGGGATACCTGTTGATGCTTTGCCTAAAAGCAGGATGAAAGTAGCGATAACTGGTGTAGACCTTGTGCAGGTGAGTGTGGGACTAAATTATATCAATGCTTTGTTGCCCCAGAACGGTGCCTGAGGGAATAAATGAGTTTTGTATCAAGCCGGTTTAGCTATTGGATGCGGATATAGGTGCCGATTGGTTTAGATTATTCGCAATCGTTGTTATGGTGTTTGTCTATGCTTGTTGGTGCCGGCGTTAACCGGCCTTTTTGCTCTAGCCGGAATTAACTTTGTTTTAATATCTTGTTTTTATAGATGCAGCCCATATATGGGCTGCATTTCTATTATCCGGTTTTTTTTCAGGCAACCTGTTGTACTGATACAGTCTGCCGGAAAACCTTTGGAATAAAATTATGACTGAAGTAGATTTTTATGAAGTGCTGGGTGTAACCCGTACTGCAGGGGATGAGGAAATCAAAAAGGCTTATCGCAAGCTGGCTATGAAGTACCATCCCGACCGTAATCAGGGCGATAAGGGTGCGGAAGAAAAATTCAAGGAAGTACAGCGCGCTTATGAAGTTTTGTCTGATTCACAAAAACGTGCGGCATATGATCAGTTTGGACATGCCGGCGTAGACGGTAATATGGGTAGCGGTGGAGGATTTTCCGGCGGTTTCGATTTTGGTGATATTTTCAGCCAGATGTTTGGTGGCAGTGCAGGTGGTAGGCAGCAGCAGAATCATCAGGGTGCTGATCTGCAATATCATGTGGAAATCACGCTGGAAGAAGCTGCGCGCGGTATTAAGAAAAAAATTACCATACCTACGCATGAGGAATGTGATGTCTGCCATGGCAGTGGAGCTAAGGCGGGTACTTCTGCTACTACTTGCAGTATGTGTGGCGGCAGTGGTGTGGTGCATGTACGGCAGGCGATTTTTCAGCTACAGCAAACCTGTCCAACTTGTCATGGCAGTGGTAAGCAGATTAAAGACCCGTGTGTTAAATGCCATGGTGAAGGTCTGGTTAAAACACGTAAGACGGTGGAGGTATCTATTCCGGCCGGTATTGATGATGGCCAGCGTATTCGTCTGAGTGGTGAGGGTGAGCCGGGTAAGCATGGTGCTGCGGCTGGTGATTTGTATGTGCTGGTGAATGTGCGTCCCCATCCGGTATTTGAGCGTGATGGTATGGACTTGCATTGTGAGCTGCCGATTAGCTTTACGATTGCGGCGCTTGGCGGAGAGGTGGAAGTGCCAACTCTGGATGGTAAGGTTAAGCTGAATATTCCAAAAGAAACGCAAACAGGCCGCCGTATGCGTGTACGTGGTAAAGGCATTAAATCTGTACGTTCGGCCGCTGTGGGTGATTTGTATTGTCACATTGTGGTAGAAACGCCGGTAAATCTGACAGATAGGCAGCGTGAATTGCTGGAAGAGTTTGAGAAGATTTCTACTGGTATGGACCGCGCACAGACCCCACGGCAGAAGTCGTTTATGGACAAGCTGCGTGACCTGTTTGAATAAGCTGTGATGAAAGAATGGTTTAGAAAAGTATAGTCCAGAAAGATAAATAATCAACATTGGTTATGCAAGGTTAAAGCCCGCTGATGGTATGAAATCAGCGGGCTTTTGTTGTATTTGGCCAAGAATCAGGCTGTTTAAGGCTGAGCCGGTAGGCAGTATGCTTTAATTTGAGTGGTGTCGTTTTCTTGTTCGGGAAAAAGGTTAGTCGGTGTTTGGCCGGTTTAAAGTTTGCTAAATACTCGGATTATGGCTGGTATGAAGAGCCAAAGCTGATTAAGCTGAATCTCAACAGGCAATCTGTTTGATATAGCTCCAAGTAAAAAATCGCTTCTGTATGATTTTCTACAGAAGCGATGTGGAAAGGTGGCAGTCTGGGTAAATATATTGTGGACAAATTAAATGTATTTGTCTGAATAAAATTTAGCTTTGGTTCTGAAATCCTTATAAATAAAGGGTTAATTTATTTTTCACTTATATTATTAAGTTGATTATCTGTGGATAATTCTGTGGATAATTGTTGTATCAAACTGAAGTTTTATTCCAGTTCATTGCGTAGCTGCGCGGCCAACTGTGCCAGCTCTGCCTGATCGGCCGGTGTGCTTTCATGCTTGGCAAGTTCATGGATGTGGCCGGGAATTAAATGAATATGATAGTGAAACACAGATTGGCCGGCCTGCTCACCTGATAACTGCAACTGAACTATGCCATCTCGGTGTAACACTTTACGTTGGGCACTGATGATTTTTCTGGCTGCATTGAATACTGCTTGTAGATAATCGTTTGGCATGTCGGTTAACTCTACCGCTTCGCATTTCGGAATCACCAGTACGTGGCCGCGCGCCTGCGGCATCACATCCATAAAGGCCAGCGTTTGTGCGTCTTCATATACTTTATGACAAGGAATTTCGCCACGGATGATTCGGGCGAAGATGTTATTTTGGTCGTACTGCTGCATGATGAGTCTCCTCTCTGGTGTATCGGTGTGTTTGGCGTTACCTGAGTAACGGTTTAAGAAATAATGGTCAGTTTGTCTTTGGCAAATACGGTATCTAGCTCTTTGATTCCCTGTTTGCCGAAGTTTATGGTCAGACGCGCGCCTTCTGCTTTGTGTGTGGCATCGATAATGACGCCGGTACCGAAACGCTCGTGATGCACATTCTGCCCCAGCTGGAAGCCGTCGAAATCTGGGCTGGCTTGTGTTTCCGCCAGTTTGCTGCGGCTATGAAATGGATTGGTGCGCTGTGTGCTCTGCTGTCTGGCTATCAAAGCGTTTTTGTGTGCTGACAGGTATTGCAGTACTGCTTCGGGTATTTCATCCACAAAGCGTGATGGTAAGGCAAAGTGAGTCTGTCCGTGTAGTAGCCGTTGCTCGGCCATGGTTAGATACAAGCGTTTACGTGCTCGGGTAATGGCGACATACATGAGACGCCGCTCTTCTTCCAGTCCGTCGCGCTCAGCCATACTGTATTCGCTCGGGAACAGGCCTTCTTCCAGTCCAGTAAGAAAAACCCCGTCAAATTCGAGACCTTTAGCCGCATGAACTGTCATTAATTGCAAAGCATCCTCGCCCTGCCCTGCCTGATGTTCGCCTGCTTCGAGTGAGGCGGTGCTTAGAAATGACAATACTGCGAATAATGGGTCGTTTGGGTCATAGTCGGATTCAAATTCAAATCCTGATTCTTGTGGCTTGAATGCTACGGCTGCATTGAGAAGTTCTTCTAGGTTGTTGATGCGTTCCTGCTGCTCGCCTTTTTGGGTACGGTAATATTCCATCAGCCCGCTGTCGTAGATGGCAGCAGCCATGATTTCCGGCAGGGAAATCTGCGTAGCTTGAAGCTGAAGATTTTCTATCAGACGCACAAAAGCGGCAATTTTGTTATTTTTGGACGCCAGATTGGTGGCAGCCTGCCATAGTGAGGTATTGGCTTCGTTGGCTGCTGCCTGAATATTTTCAATGCTGCGGGCGCCGATTCCGCGAGTGGGTACATTGATGATGCGCAAAAGTGCGTTATCATCATCGGGATTGACGGCCAGCCGCAGATATGCCAGTGCATTTTTGATTTCCTGCCGTTCATAAAAACGCAAACCGCCATAGATTTTGTAGGGAATACCGGCGCGAAATAAGGCTTGTTCCAGTACACGCGATTGAGCATTGCTGCGATACAGTATTGCCATCTGTATATAGTCTAGTCCTTCACGGTGCAAAGCTTTTACTTCATCGACAACAAATTGGGCTTCTTCTATATCATTTATCGCTTGTAAGACACGAATTTTTTCTCCGGTGCCTGCTTCGGTACGCAGATTTTTTCCCAGACGGCTGGCATTATGCGCAATCACGGCGTTGGCTGCGGTAAGAATGTTACCAACGGAGCGGTAATTTTGTTCCAGCCGAATGGGTTCGCTCACGTTAAATTCATGCAGAAAGCGGGTCATATTGGCTACTTCGGCTCCGCGGAAGCGATAAATACTCTGATCATCGTCGCCGACTGCGAAAAACGCTGCTTGTTTTCCGGCAAGCAGTTTTAACCATGCATACTGAAGTTTGTTGGTGTCCTGAAATTCATCAATGAGTACATGGTTAAAGCGGTTTTGATAATGGCTCCGTAGTACATCATTATTTTGCAGAATTTCGTAACTGCGCAGCATCAGCTCGGCAAAATCCACTACACCTTCATTCTGGCACAGGCTGTCATAGGCAGCGTAGCATTCAATCATTTGCCGCTCATGCGGGTCGCGTGCGCTTAGCTGGGAGGCACGCAAACCATTTTCTTTCTGAGCATTGATGAATCCTTGCAGGCTACGCGGAGCAATGATTTCATCAGAAATATTGAGTTGTTTGAGCAAGCGCTTAATCACAGATAGCTGGTCACCCATGTCCAGAATCTGAAACGTTTTCGGCAGGCCGGCTTCTTGATAATGCAGGCGCAGAAAACGATGGCACAGACCATGGAAGGTACCCAGCCACATGGCGCGTACTGATACTGGTAACAGGGCGCTTAGGCGCAATTGCATTTCTTTGGCTGCTTTATTGGTGAAGGTCACAGCCAGTATGCTGTGGACACTGGCTTGGCCTGTTTGTAATAACCAAGCAATACGGGTGGTAAGTACCCTTGTTTTGCCACTGCCGGCGCCGGCCAGTACCAAAGCAGGCTGCGCCGGCCAAGTGACGGCGGCTAATTGTTCACTATTGAGGCCGGTCAGTAAACCGGAAGAAGATAAAATTTCCATAGCGCTTATTGTAGCCGATTGAGGCTGAAAAATCGCAAGGAAAAATATGTTAATGGATTATTAACAGTTTCTGTGAACAGGAATAATCAGCTTTAATTGAACGATTAAACAGGAAAATTCAATAAAGGGTAATACCGGTAGGCGAAAACCGTGCTTTTTGGAAAAAACACTCTGCTTTTTTCTGGCATTCAGTGTATGTACACAAACAAACTGTGAACATGTCTTCACCTGCAGCTAGAACCGTATCCTGCTCGGACTGTTTCTATCCTTCTTCAGATAACTTGTAGCGGTGCCACTTCGGTCGCCGTTATTTATTCACTACCAGTTTAGCGTAGATGGAAATCATGAGTGCTTATCTGGTTTTCGCAGACATGAATATCATTGCTATTGTATCTACTTTGGGATTCGCTTCAGATGCGGCAAGCTGCCAACATTTTTTACAACTGTCGGACCACTCCCAATGTAAATTGTCTGTGTCGTTGGAAATTAATCGGGGGTGCTCAGTGGGCTAAGACCAGGTAAATCGGCGAAACTGCGCTCACGCACAATTTGGCAGAAACTATCCAGATAGCTTTTGCTGTGGTCTGATTCGCGCATTGCTGCATACAGCTCACTTTGCAATGGAATGTCGCCAATCTGGCGTGCCACCACGTAACCTTTCTCCAGATAGGGCATCACCGTCCAATATGGCAAAGCTGCTATACCACGCCGGCTTGAAACCAGCTGGATGATGGCAATAGTTAATTCGCTGTTGCGGCGTGCGGGCTGTACGCCTGCTGGTTTCAATACTTTGCGGATTAAATCCAGCATATCGTCCGGTACTGGATAGGTAATTAGCGTCTCGTCGGTGAAGTCCTGCGCCTGCCAGACAGTTTTGGCGGCCAGTGGATGGTCTTTGGCGCAAATTCCCACCATTTCATAGGCAAATAAAGGCTGAAAAAGAATTCCTGGTTGAGGTGCATATTCAGACACAATGGCCAGATCGGCACGATGGGTCAGCAGTAATCCAACCGGATCAGCCTGAAAACCAGACACGATGTCTAACTCCACTTTCGGCCACAGCGGCCGGAACGCATCCATGGCTGGCATCAGCCAGTCGAAACAGGTGTGGCATTCCACAGCCACGCGCAGCTCCCCTGCTTCGCCTTCAATAATCTGCGCCATATCCAGCTCAGCTACGGTGACCAGAGGCGTGATTTCGCGCGCCAGTTGCAGTAGGCGTTCGCCTACGGGTGTAAAGTGAATGGGGCTGGATTTGCGTTCAAAGAGTGGTGTGCCGTAAAACTGTTCTAGCACCCGTATTTGATGTGATAGCGCAGACTGGGTCAGAAATACTCGCTTGGCTGCCATGGAAACACTTCCGGTTTCTTCGAGAGCTAGCAAAGTGCGTAAATGACGCAGCTCAATAATCGACTCCATATTTTCCGCCTTTAATGATCATTTTAACCACGAATACAAGTTAAAAAATTCATAAACAATCGTTTTGTTTATTAATTAAGAGTGATATGGCTATGCTGATTATTTCTCTTCGAATAGCCATTTATCTGTTTTCGTACTATACACTTACATACCTTATCATATTCTCGTACTGCATAGTGTCTGATTGGTATATTAAAATTTTTCATATAGAACTGCAAAATTTATCGCTTGTCGTCATGTCTTAACTCCCGCACACTGACTATTATCGAAATTTATCTTTCACAAATAGGGAGAAACTCTTATGAATACATTCCATTTATCCGGTTATCCGCGTGTTGGCGCTAAACGCGAACTCAAATTTGCTGTTGAAGCGTTTTGGAAAGGCAGCAAAAGTGAGGCTGAGCTGCGGCAGACCGCCGCGGATATTCGCCAGAAAAACTGGGCTACTCAGATAGCTGCTGGCGCTGACCTGCTGCCAGTTGGTGATTTTTCTTATTATGACCATGTGCTGGATACTCTGTGTGCGCTTGGCGCTATTCCGGCTCGTTTTGGGTTTGATGCGACCACGCTTACTCTTAGCCAGTATTTCGAGCTTGCTCGCGGTAATGCCACTCAGGTGGCTATGGAAATGACCAAATGGTTTGATACCAACTACCACTATATTGTGCCGGAATGGCATCAGGACACCAGCTTTAAAGCCAATGCCGCCAATCTGATTGCACAGATTGAAGAAGCCAAAGCCACTGGCCACGATATCAAACCGACGCTGGTAGGTCCGCTGACGTTGCTGTGGCTGGGTAAGGAAAAAGATGCCGGCCATAACCGTTTGGAACTGCTACCACGTCTGTTGCCTGAATACCAGAAACTGCTGCGTGAACTGGCCAATGCCGGTGTGGACTGGATACAGATTGATGAACCGATTCTGGCTGTGGACATTGCGCGTGAATGGCTGGATGCGTTTGCACCCACCTATCAGGAGCTGGCTATTACTGGTACCCGCATCATCATCGGTACTTATTTTGGAAGTGTGGCCGAACACCTGAATTTACTCAAAAATTTGCCTGTAAATGGTGTACACATTGATTGTGTCCGTGCACCCGAGCAGCTGGCCGAGTTTGCCAATGTATGGCCAGAAAACAAAGTTCTGTCCGTTGGCCTGATTGATGGCCGTAACGTATGGCGTGCCAATCTGCGCGAAGTAATCGATTTGCTGGCACCGGTAGCCACTCAGCTGGGCAACAATCTGTGGATTGCACCGAGCTGCTCATTGCTGCATAGCCCGCAGGATTTGAATGTAGAAGAGAAACTTAACCCAGAAATCAAAAACTGGCTGGCCTTTGCCGCCCAGAAATTACAAGAGCTGGGTATTATCAAACAAGCTCTGGCACATGGTAAGGACACGGTACAGGAAGCTCTGGCTGCTTCTGATGCTGCTGCTGCCGGCCGCAAGACCAGTAAACTGATTCATAACGATCAGGTTGCTGCGCGTGTAGCTAGTTTACGTGCTCATGCCGACCAACGTCATAGTCCGTTTGCAGAGCGGATTGAGAAACAGCAGGCGTGGATGAAGCTGCCGTTGCTGCCCACTACAACTATTGGTTCTTTCCCGCAAACTCAGGAAATCCGGCAGGCACGTGCGGCTTTCAAAAAAGGTGAGCTGAGTGCCGCCGATTATGAAGCTGCAATGAAAAAAGACATCGCCTACTGTGTTGAGCAGCAGGAAAAACTGGATATCGATGTATTGGTGCACGGTGAAGCCGAACGCAACGATATGGTGGAATACTTTGGTGAGCAGCTGGATGGCTACTGCTTTACTCAGTATGGCTGGGTACAAAGCTATGGTTCCCGCTGTGTAAAACCGCCGATTATCTTTGGTGATGTTGCCCGCCCGAAAGCTATGACTGTAGCATGGTCTGCCTATGCTCAGTCGCTGACCAAACGGCCGATGAAAGGTATGCTGACCGGTCCGGTAACCATGATGAAATGGAGTTTCGTGCGCAATGACGTACCATTGAGCTTGGTGTGCAAACAGATTGCTCTGGCCTTAAACGATGAAGTGCTGGATCTGGAAAAAGCCGGCATCCGCGTCATTCAGATTGATGAACCGGCTATTCGCGAAGCTTTGCCGCTGAAACGTGCGCAATGGGATGAATATCTGGATTGGGCGTGTGAATCTTTCCGCCTGACGTCTACCGATGCCGACGACAGTACGCAGATTCATACCCATATGTGCTATTCAGAATTCAATGATATTCTGCCAGCAATTGCCAGCATGGATGCAGATGTTATTACCATCGAAACCTCGCGTTCTGATATGGAATTGCTCGATGCCTTTGTGAAATTCAGCTATCCAAACGATATCGGCCCCGGCGTATATGATATTCACAGCCCGCGCGTACCTACTGAAGCTGAAGTGGAGCATCTGCTGCGTAAAGCGCTTAAAGTTATCGACCAACGACGCTTGTGGGTAAATCCAGACTGTGGTCTTAAAACCCGTGGCTGGCCGGAAACCACGGCAGCTCTAGAAGTGATGGTAAAAGTGACTAAAAAGCTGCGTGCTGAACTAAAAGTCTAAAATCGATTCAGTACCATATTATCCAACCGCCTCGTTTATCGGGGCGGTTTTCTTTATGGGTTTTCCATGATTATTATCAAAATTGCAGCAAAACAGCTATACATAGATAAGTATAAAAAGGTTCGACAGTGGGGTTCGGTAATGTCTATTGGTATGTATTCAGTTTATTTTATACTGGCTGCGTTACACATAAGCAGGAAATGCATTACCTGAATGACAGTTTTGTTTATAGTGCTTTGGCTGACTGTCTATATGATAAATGGAAGTATTTGGTTGTTGCTGATAACAATTAGATATTCATTTTGTAACAACTAAGCTTGCGTATATAAAAAACTAAAATGAATTGCCAGAAATAGTTTTATTCATATTATTCAACCAGTAGATTCACACAGATGGTTTCCTGCTTATACTAAATACAAACCGTGTAAATATCTTTTTATCATTTTTTAATAATGAAATTCTTGATTGCCTAAAAATCATTCAGTTTACAGTTAACGCTAATATTGTGAATTAGCTCATGTTGTTCATGGCATATGAATAAAACATTATTTATTATTTTAGTTAATAATCATTAAATTGCCACTATCATGGATTGCATTATTTTTAACAAGATTAACCAGAATAAAAACGCAGACTGCCACAGCGGCAGCCTGCATCCGATTACACGGGCACAGAGCGCTTAGTTAACCTGATATTTGGCCAGAACCGCGCGAATTTGTGGTAAAGCGGCACGCGCTGCTTGCTCACCCAGCTGAATAGCCTGCGTTTTCTGGTCGAAGCCGCCAACAGTACCCAGCTTCTGTACCTGTGGCCGGATAACCACCTGCGCTTTACTTAGCTCGCTGTTCAGTGCCGAAGCGCTCATGATATTCAGGCTCTGGTCTAAATAAGAAAAAAAGCCTTCACTGGTCAGGCGCGCCGGTTTGGCGGAAATATCCACCGCAATGACCACATTGGCACCAAGTTGTCGGGCGGCGGTGACCGGCACTGGTGCTACCAAACCACCGTCCACAAAACGTTTATTGCCAATTACCGTTGGCTGAAAAATATTTGGAATGCTTGCCGAGGCGCGTACAGCCTGTCCGGCATTGCCATTGTTGAACACTGCCATGCGGCCTGTACCGAATTCAGTGGCCACAGCACCAAAGCGGATAGGAAATTGCTGAATCGGTTTATTCTTTACCTTCGCATTGATGTAATCCTGTAGTTTCTGCCCCTTGATAAAGCCGGAAGTAGACAGCACCGGATCCACCAGATCGGTTTTATTTAGAATTTCTGCTTCCAGCTCCAGCCGGTCGGGGCTCATACCAGAGGCGTACATACTGCCTACCAGCGCGCCAGCACTGGTGCCAGTCACCACCCGTATCGGAATATGGTTTTCCTGTAAAACTTTTATCACCCCGATATGCGCAAACCCTTTGGAAACCCCGCCACCAAGTGCCAGCCCGATAACCGCACGCGGCTTGGTTGCCGGCGTTGGGGTGACAGGAGTAGTGCTTTTACAAGCAGAAAGACTACAGAAAACCGAAATAATCACAGCACAGGTACGCAGCAATACAGTAAATTTCATATTTATATTTTTATATTAAGGTTGGGAAGAGTGAGTGGAAGACGATGGATAAAACTGTATCGGTGCAACGTTCTCCGGAAGAATCTGTTTTTTCACACCATGTCCGTACACCAGTTCCAGCGTGACATTCTGTATATCTTCATTCTGCCACGCCTGTGCCAGAATACGTACAGCCTCAATTTCGTTGTCAAATTTCAGACTCTGCCACAGACCGGCTGTGCGCATATCTTCGATAAAGCGTTCTGGCTTAGTATATTGCAGCGTAAGCATATTCATATCCATCACCGGATCATAAAAACCGTGCTGATACAGCATGTCGCCAAGGTCGTGCATATCGAGTAGCCTCGGCGCGCTGACCACTATACCCGCAGCGCGCCACAGTGTCAGGACTTCTTTTAATGTATCCGGCCCAAAGTGGCTAAAAAACAGCAAACCGTCAGGGCGCAAAGCACCAGCCCAGTTTTCAATCACCGCTACTGCATCTGGCTGATGAATCAGACCAAGATTACTCCATACCATATCCGCCGCCTGATTATCCGGCAGCCGGTCGGATGCGATCTGTTCCGGCAGACTGCTATTGAGCTTCTGCCACCAGCTCTGTTTGGCTTTTCGAATCGCCTGTGCTGCCTGAAGATAGCAGCTGCGACTATCATATTCATGGAAACAAGCTTGTAGATAACGCATTTTAAGTAAGCGGTAGCTTTCATTGCCATCAGCGGCGGCCAGCAAAATGTGCTGCGGTGGCTGTTTCAGAATACTCAGGCGTTCGTCTAGCGTCGCGGCCAGATGTGCATGCAGAAACCAGTCTGGCTGGTGTGGCAGAGTTGTCATGTGTATTGTTCCCAAAACCGACCCAGTACACGGGCAAATTCATCAGGATGGCTTAAAAACGGTGTATGAGCAGCCTGCGGCAGCAGATGCCAATCACTCTGTGGCAGTTGCTGATGCAGATATTCGCCCATGCGTGGCGGTGTAATGGTATCGCGCCCACCGTAAACCAGCATTACCGGACAGTGTAAGCTATTGAGTAGCGGGCGTAAATCTGCCTGTTCTAACGCATGCAAAGCCGCGTTAAGAGCAACCGGTGCTCCGTACTGGCAAATGGCCGGCAGCAGATGCTGCATGCCGGTTTGTATCCCCGTATCCGCATACAACATCTGCAACTGTAGAAACTGTTGCATGTATTTGGGATAATCTATCCTGAATTTGTCTGCCATCTGATGCAGACTAATCTTTTGCAGGCCTTGCGGGTAGTCACTGCTGGCCAGTAATTTAGCCAGACTGGCTGTTAGACACAGCGTGGCAACCCTGTCTGGATAACGTGCGGCCAGACTGATGGCCACCATACCTCCCAGCGACCAACCAAGAACATGAGCCGGTTCAGATAACTGTGCCGCTAGTTGGTCGGCAATAGTATTTATATCAAAAGTGCCATCAAACGGCGCACTGCCATGGCCGGGTAGATCCGGTGTAAGTATATGCATTTGATTTGGCAGCGGCAGGTTGGCCAGAAAAGGGTCGAAAATATGATGATTGGCACCCCAGCCGTGTATCAGTAAAGTTTGAGAAGGTGTGATCATGGGAATAGTTTCATTACTTACTTCATTCTGGCACGCCTGTATCGGCAGGCCGCACTGTTTATTATGCCACGATTATGATGATGGCTCAGGCTTGTGCCATCCGTGCTGGCAGGACATAAGCAGCCTTCAGCGCCCAGAACGTGATATCTGTTTGCAATGCCATTCCGGCAATCTGACAGCGGGAACTTGTGGGCAATGCGGGCAGCATTGGCCGTTTGCTCGCCTCTATGCCAGTTACCGCTATGCCACTCCACTCCGACAAATACTCAGCGCGTACAAACATCAGCGCCAGCTTGCCCTGCTCGATACCTTGGCCGCATTGATGCTGGCACGGCCGCCACAGTGGCTGGAAACCGCACAAATAGACGCAGTGCTGGCCATGCCCTTAAGCCGTCAGCGGCTGTTTAAGCGCGGCTTTAATCAAAGCCAGCTGCTTGCTGCCAGCATTGCCCGCCATTACGAGTTACCGCTGCTGCCACCGTACTGCATTGATCGCTCCCACCGGCCGCCGCAGTCTACGTTGAAAAAATCAGCCCGTCAGCGTAATGTACGTGGTGTATTTCACTTGAAGCAGCCCGTAAAAAAACGTAACCTGTTGTTAATTGACGATGTTGTGACCACCGGCACAACAATTGCCGAACTATCGCAAACCCTTAAAAAATCGGGTGCCGCACAGGTTTTTGTTTGGTCGCTGGCTCATCCGGATTGAAAAAATCTTTGACAGACAAAGGCTTGTTTGGCATAGTGTCGCCCTGATAAATTACTGATTCAATTATTAACTGCGTTACCATTTCGGCTTTTTGCCGATTAGTAAGCAACTTTTGGAACCCGCCAATGTGCTGTATGAAACTGCAGCCAGTGTCAGTTCCTGCCAAATGAGGTTACTGCCTCTCCTGCCACTTTTTAGTGGCTGCCGCTGTTTTTTGCTGTCTTAGTATAAATACAGTTTTACCAGACTGACGTGTTGTCGTGGACAACAAAATCTGCATGTCTGGTGTTTGCGTCTTTTACTCACAGAAACGGAAATATGGTTTGATCAGGATTAAAGTATTATTTGTTAGCGTTGTCATGATACTGGGGTTAAGCATGGCCAGTGCCAAGCAGACCGCTCATCTGTCAGCGCCGGTTTATCATGCTAAAAAATCTCTATCTAATCTTACAGTAGCACCAGCAGAGCATCTGCATAAAACAGCTAACCTTAGCTATCAGGTAGCGGGCAAACGATATTACCCGTTACAAAAAGTGGCCAGTTTCAGTCAGGTAGGCCGAGCCTCCTACTATGGTCAGAATTTTCATGGGCGCCGCACCTCATCTGGAGAGCGGTTTGACAGCCAGATGCTGACAGCAGCCCACCCCACTCTGCCTATTCCCAGCTATGCCCGGGTAACCAATCTCTCAAACGGTAAGACAGTCGTCGTGAGAGTAAACGATCGTGGTCCCTTCCACGCAAACCGTGTCATGGACTTATCTTACGCTGCGGCGCAGAAACTGGGTTTCGTCCGTGCCGGCACAGCACAGGTACGCGTAGAACAGGTACTGCCCGGCGAAAGCCTGCAACCAGCCGGCAGTGGTGGCAACATTTATGTTGATTTACAGAAATTTGCCAACAAAGAGCTGGCACAGCAGTATCTGAAAGCAACCACACAGCATCTGCAGGCTGCTGGCAGCGCACAGCAGGCCAAACTGGTGAAAGTGAAAAACAGCTACGTTGTCCGTATGGGTCCTTTCCAGCAACAACAACGTGCTGATGAAGCCAGAAAATCCATGCTGACCACACTGTAAACTCAGCTACAAACTCAGACACAAGCCCGTGGTATTATGCACGGGCTTTTGTTTGTCCCGCGTCAGGAAAGGAACATAATGATTAGTCGTTTACGCGGTATCGTGCTAGAAAAAAATCCACCGATAGTGGTACTGGACGTACATGGCGTGGGTTACGAGGCTCAGGTGTCCATGCAAACCTTTTACAACCTACCCGCAGTCGGAGAAGAAACGGCGCTCTACACCCAGCTGGTGATACGGGAAGACGCCCATCTGCTGTTTGGCTTTGGCTCTCGCGAAGAACGCGAAACGTTCCGTGCACTTATCAAAGTAAGCGGCATCGGAGCCAAAAGCGCGCTGGGCATCCTCTCCAGCCTCAGCAGTGATGAACTGGCGGCCGCTATCGCCAGCGAAGACATCAAACGCCTGACCGCTGCTCCCGGAATTGGTAAAAAAACAGCCGAGCGTCTCGTACTTGAGCTACGCGGCAAATTAGCTGCCAGTGGCGATAGCCTAGGTTTGTATGCTGCCGAAGCTGCCACCGCAAACGAAGACATAATTAACACTTTGCTAGCCTTAGGCTATACCGATAAAGAAGCCCGCAGCGCCTGCAAAGACATACCAGCCGGTACCGACATCAGTGAAGGTGTACGACTTGCGTTAAAAAACATGTTATAAACATTACTCTGATAATCGCAGACCCCACTACAGGAAATCGTATGGCAGCCAAATTGATTTTACTTGATCAGGATGGAGTTCTGGCTGATTTTGAGCAGGGTGTAAGACAGCGCTGGCAGCTAACCTACCAGCAGCCCCTACCCCTGCCAGAACGCCGACATTTCTACCTGCGTGAAGACATGGCGCCACAGTATCACCAACAGCTGACACAGATTTACAGCAGTAAGGGTTTTTTTGCCTCCCTGCCACCCATGAATCAGGGTATTCAGGCGGCCAGACGCTTACTAGAAGCAGGACACGACGTACGCATCTGCACCTCACCTATCGATGACTATCATTACTGCGTATCCGAAAAATTTGACTGGGTCGCCCGCTACTTAGGTGATGAATGGCTAAACCGCATCATTTTAGCCAAAGACAAAACATGGATTCGCGGCGATATCCTCATTGATGACAAACCCATGATAAGCGGCAGCCTGCAGCCACAATGGCAGCACTGGATTTATGATCAGCCCTACAACCGCAATGCAACCAACATCCATCGTGTAAACTGGCAAAAACCGGAAAGCTGGTCAGAATTATTGCAGTAACGCGGCAATAACAGCATTCATAACTGCATCAATACTCGTAACAGTAATCCGGAACATCACTACCAATTGCAACCAGTGAACAAATGCGAATAAAAACTAACGTCAGCAGCTATTTCAGAAATGCACAGTGCTTTCATTAGCATGGCGGAAGGAAAATCCATCCGTTTATAGACCGCTTCGGCACTACTGTCTGCCAGCATGGTTGAACCTGCCAACAACATAAGTAGAAAAAAACCTTCGTGACTGAGAAAACTCAAATACCGGCAAACCAAACCGGCCGTATAAACAGGTCTAAATACCATAACACATTATCAAACCAGCGGCTCTAAGCTACAATAGCACCCATATATTCATTACCAAAGACAAGCTTTTACAGAACTTTGGTTCACCTAGCATCAGGAATAACCCATGTTTGGATTTTTTAAAAGAAAAAAAAATACAGAGTCAGAGCAAGAACAAGCCAGCGTTAACCCCGCGCAGCCGGAATCAGTAGAGCAACCCGATACAGCGGCTGAAACTCATACTCAGCCTGAACCGGCTGCTACTCACCAAAGCGTAGAAGAGCACACAGCGAATGTAGCCGTCTCCGAATCTACAGCTACCGAAACAACAGAAGACATCATCGTACCGGCTGCTGTAGATGAACCGGCCGCCATTGCTACCAGCACGGAATCAGAAGTTGTTCAGGCTCCGGCCAGCGAAAACACCATAGTGATTCCAGTAGAAACCACAGAAATACCTAGCGAAACAGACAAACCAGCTCGACTGGGCTGGGCAGCACGGCTCAAACAGGGTCTAAGCAAATCGCGCAACCAGATGGCCAAATCGCTGGCGTCTGTATTTGGTGGCGGCAAAATCGATGAAGACCTGTACGAAGAGCTGGAAACAGTATTGCTCACCAGTGATATGGGTATCGAAGCCACCGAAAAACTACTGGCACAGGTACGCCAGCGCGTTACCCTGAAAGGATTGAAAAACGGAAACGAACTGCGCAGCGCCCTGAAAGAAGCCTTATATGAATTACTGCAGCCACTTCAGCAGCCTTTGTCCATACCTGCTGATAAAAAACCTTTTGTTATCATGATGGCTGGTGTAAACGGAGCAGGCAAAACCACCAGTATCGGCAAACTGGCCAAATATTTTCAAAGTCAGGGTAAAAGCGTCCTCTTGGCCGCAGGCGACACATTCCGCGCAGCTGCGCGCGAGCAATTACAGCAATGGGGTGAGCGCAATAACGTAACCGTAATTGCGCAGGAATCCGGTGATTCTGCTGCCGTCTGCTTCGATGCCCTTGAAGCAGCCAAAGCACGAGGCATCGATATCGTACTGGCTGATACCGCTGGCCGCTTGCCAACCCAGCTGCATCTGATGGAAGAAATCAAAAAAGTAAAACGCGTGTTGCAAAAATCATTACCCGAAGCACCACACGAAGTCATGCTGGTACTCGATGCCAACGTCGGCCAGAACGCTATCAATCAAGTAGTCGCTTTCGACGATGCCCTTGGCTTAACCGGCCTGATCGTTTCTAAACTGGATGGCACCGCAAAAGGCGGTATCCTCGCCGCACTGGCCGCCAAACGCCCGATACCAGTACGCTTCATCGGTGTAGGCGAAGGCATCGACGATTTACGCCCGTTTGACGCCAAAGCATTTGTAGATGCATTGATTGAGGATGAGGAATAAGCTTTCTGGCAAGAAAAAAGCTGGCTGTTAATCGAAACAGCCAGCTTTTTATATATCCTAACAATAGTATTCCCATTACTTTACATCAGGAATAGAATTAAATTTTTAATGAAAAAAGTTAGTTATTTTGCATCATTGAATTTTATATTGGAGATAGTTCAACCAGTAAAATAAACATCCAGAATTTGTAAATGAAAACTACAATACTCAGATCAATTCAAATTATTATGAATAAAGGGAAATTTCAAAATATAATTATTGCAAACAGAAAAAAGCTATCTTAGATAGTCACCATAAAACGTGCTTTCTTATTGTTCAATTACCAGGAATTGTATAGGGGTCATATAAGTGGAAATAGATAACAAAATCATTAAGCAGGCTTATTTATATTTAAAAAATTATATATATTATGACAATTTAAATCTATTTTTAAAACAGAAGATTGCCGAATTTGAGACCGACAATCAAATAAAAAATCAAATAAAATTAGAGAAAAAGTTTGAAGAAATTGTTAACTATTTAACACACAATGATACAACCCAATTGAACAACTGGCTTGAACAGATTGATTTTCATATATTGCCAAAGCAAGTAGATTTCGTGGATTGTGATAATAAAAAACCCCAAGAAGGTTTATTTATCAGTAATGTAAAAGAAAAAGAGTCATATGTAGTAACAAAAATTAATTATTTGATTGATGCTCCTATCGCCTTACATATAATTGATACGCTCTGGTGTTTGTATGTGGGGCCAGTACTGGAAGCAGAAATTAGTAAAGATAATTATGGTAACCGCATGTCTGCATCTGCTTTGAGGTTTGCGAAAAATCAAGGCAGCCATAACGAAAAAGTTCTTTTTAAATATTTTATCAAACAATATAATCGCTGGCGTGATCAGTCCATTCAGATTGCAAAAGACCTGTCTGAAAACAAAGATGATGTAGCCCTACTTTCATTAGATTTAACTTCTTATTTTTATCAAATTAATCTAGATATTAATGATATTAATGGTCGTATTGAAAAATTTTATAAAAAGGGTAGTGATTTATCAATATTGGCAACTAAGTTAAATAACACAATCGGGCAAATATATGCTGCTTACCGCGAAAAAATATCTGCTTACCTGCAAATAACACATGATGATTCAAGTCAAAAACAGTTACTGCCGATTGGTCTCGCCTCTTCTGCAATAATTGGTAATTGGTATTTATCTGATTTTGATAGAGAAATTAGTAAAACTGTTAACCCAATATATTACGGAAGATATGTTGACGATATACTCATCGTAATCAAAAATGCATCAATCCATAATGATTCAACCCATAATGATTCAGATCCCATTGACGCATTTATCAAAAAATATTTTGGAAAGATTTTGATTCATGAAGAAGCAAAAGACAACGAACAAAATCGATATTCTATAAAAATAAAAGATAATTATCTTCCCATTCAAAAAGATAAGCTAATCCTACAATTTTATGATAAAACACACAGCCGAGCTGCATTAGATATATTTAAAAAAGAGTTGGATGAAAGAAGCAGTGCATTTAAATTTTTGCCCAGTGAACATATCCATAAAGAGCTTGAACATTTCGCTTATGATGTGCTCTATGAAGGATCTGCCAATAAATTACGCAGTATAGTTGGCATTGCAGAAAATGAAACCGAGCTGGCTAAATATCTTGCCAGCCATATTACTGCGCATCGTCTTTGTAAGATTGATGATAAGTTCATGGTTTTAAATCAAATTAAACTTTTTTTCAAAGGAAAGAATGCATTACAGTTTTTTAGATTATGGGAAAAAATATTCCAATATGCAATTATATTAAAATGTCAGTCCTTTATTAATTATTTCCATTTATATATAAATAAAGAAATTGAAAAAATAAAATATAGTAAAAAAGATTCAAATAAAATTAAAACCGAAACCGAAACCGAAACCGAAACCGAAACCGAAACCGAAATCGAAATCGAAACCGAAATCGAAACTGAAATCGAAACTGAAATCGAAACTGAAATCGAAACTGAAACTGAAATCGAAACTGAAATCGAAACTGAAACTGAAATCGAAACTAAAATCGAAACTAAAATTCACAATGATTTAGAAAGTTTCAGCAATATCGCATTAGCGATTAGTTTGGGATTAACCAATCTAGAAGATTTAGAAAAAAAACACTGTAAAGAAATTTCAAATTTTGCTATACAGTTTCGTCAGGCGAATCTAATCCGTCATCATCTTGTAGCCTGGCCATTAATTAACTATACCGACACTAATCAGGATCTGACTGACGAAAATAGTTATCTAGATGATGCTGATATTGAGTTGAATCGTGATAAAGTTGAATATTCTCCACGGTTTATTCATCCTGATGAATGGCAGTTATTTGATTTAAAGAAACAAATTTCAAAAAATACACTCTATGATTGGATCGAAAAAACTATTGAGGGATATAATGAAAACAAGAATAATAATGAACAATCAACAGCAATAGCTTTCAAAAAAATAGATGAAAAAAAAGAAAGTATTAATAAATATAGCTTGATCATAAAAGATACGTACGCCCAAAATAAAGACAATACATTAACTTTGGTCATAGCTAATCTGAAAGTAAATGAAGCAGACATCAATTCGGCTATTCGAAAAGACCAAAAAAACAATATAACTTTTCAGCGGCAGGAAGATCTATACTTTATTCTGAATTCTGCTTTAAAAGAAAAAGCTGATCTTCTGGTGCTGCCTGAAGTTGCCATCCCCGTAAGCTGGCTGCCATTTATGGTCGCTTTTGCCCGAAGGCATCAAATCGGTTTAATATTTGGTCTAGAGCACTGGGTTATTGAAAAATGTGCTTATAACCTAATTATCGAAGCTCTTCCTTTTAAAAATTCAGAAAAATATAAATCTTGTGTGGTTACCGCGCGTATAAAAAATCATTATGCACCCGCTGAAATGGAAATGATTGATAGTTTGCGTCTCGAAGTGCCTAAAAGAAAATCTTATCAAGATGTTTTTTACCATAAAGTATCTTGGCGAGGTGTATCTTTTGCCACTTATAACTGCTTTGAGCTTTCTGATATTACTCACAGAGTGTTATTCAAATCAGAAATTGATTTATTAATAGCATGTGTATGGAATAAAGATACCAATTATTATCAGCACATTCTTGAATCAGCTGTAAGAGACTTGCATTGTTATACAGTTCAGGCCAATACCTCTCAGTATGGTGGTTCATGTGTTTTACGACCAACCAAAACAGAAAATAAAACCTTATTGTTTGTAAAGGGAGGAGAAAATGCTTGTATATTAACAACTCGTCTGGATATCAAAAAACTTCGGGAGTTTCAGTATAAATCCAAGCCATCCAGTAAAGATGAGTTCAAGCATCTACCCCCCGGTTATGATTGCGAAGCGGTGCTTGATAGATGAAATGAATTTTATTTGCAACAAGAAAAAACAATCAAATATAGAAAACGCGGTACAAGCACCGCGTTTTCTATATTTCAATAAAATTCAGACAGCTTCGTCCAAGCCACAATGGCGTAGCAATGCATCAATACTGGGTTCGCGGCCACGGAAAGCTTTGAACGATTCCATGGCAGGGCGTGAGCCGCCTACGGCAAGAATCTCATGCCAGAAGCGTTTACCGGTAGCAGACGCATCAGCTTCTTCTTCAAAGGCCGCATAGATATCAGCCGATAGAACTTCTGCCCAGCTATAGCTATAGTAACCAGCAGAATAGCCTCCGGCAAATATATGGCTGAAAGAATGGGCAAAGCGGTTAAAGTCTGGTTGCGGCATCACCGCAACCTTGCGACGTACATCCCGCAATGTTTGCTGCCAGTCACAGCCAGGCTGGCTGTAAATTTCCATATCAAACAGTGCAAACTCCATCTGGCGCAAAATAAACAGTCCAGTTTGGAAATTTTTAGCAGCCAGCATTTTGTCGTACAGTTCTACAGGCAGGATGGCACCAGTGTCCTGATGGCTGCTCATGCCAGCCAGTACATCGTATTCCCACACAAAATTTTCCATAAACTGGCTCGGCATTTCCACCGCATCCCACTCCACACCGTTGATACCGGATACGCCCAATTCATCCACCTGAGTCAGCAAATGGTGCAAGCCATGGCCAGTTTCGTGAAACAATGTCAGAATTTCTTCGTGGCTCAGACGCGCAGTATTACCAGCTACAGGCGGAGTAAAATTGCACACCAAATAAGCGATCGGTGTTTGAAGCTGGCCGGCATAATGACCATCAGTGAATCGGCGGCGGCCGCGATAATCATTCATCCATGCGCCGCCACGTTTGCCGGCACGTGCATACAGATCCATGTATACCCCGCCGATAATGGCGCCACCCTGTTCTAGCTCAAAATAACGAACATCGGGATGCCATACCGGAACCTGTTTTTCAATAAAATGCACCCCATACAGCTTATCAATCTGTGCAAACAGACCAGCCAGCACGCGGTCTGCCGGGAAATATTTTTTCACTTCTGTTTGGCTGAAAGCATATTTGGCCTGCCGCAGCTTTTCGCTGGCGTAGGTTACATCCCATGGTTGTAACTCATCCAATCCCAGATGCTCATGCGCATATGCTTTCACTTCGGCCAGATCTTTCTCAGCAAATGGTCTGGCGCGGCTAGCCAGATCCTGTAAAAAGGCCAGCACCTGTTGTGGCGTATCAGCCATTTTGGTGGCTAAAGACAGCTCAGCATAATTCTGGAAGCCCAATAAGTGTGCTTCACGAGTGGCTATTTCAAGGATACGGTTAATATTAGCTGTATTGTCCCATTTAGCCTCACCTAATTCGCTGGCACGGGTAGAATAAGCATGATAAAGCTGCCGTCGCAGCTCGCGATTATGTGCATATTGCATCACAGCCAGATAGTGCGGCATCTGCAGGCCGATTTTATAGCCAGTTTTACCTTCGGCTTCTGCCGCAGCAGCAAACATGGCCAGCGCTTCTTCCGTCAGACCGCTAATTTCACTGTCGCGAGCAAAATCAGCCTTACTGCTGCAACCACTAGAAGTATTCTCTTTACCTGCTAGCTCCTCACCATTGGCAAAATACAAAGCAAAAGCATCTGTAGCATCCAGTACATTCTGGCTGAAAGTAGCGGAAAGCTGAGCGCCCTCTGCCTGTAAAGCGGCAAATTCAGCTTGTTCCGCTGCCGGCAGTTCCGCACCGCTCAGTACAAAATCCCGTAAATCGTGATTCAGCTTGGTTTGCTGAGCGGCACTCAAATGAGCATATTCATCACTGGCCTTAATACTCTTAAAGCGTTCGTATAAATCAATATCCTGACTGATGGCGGTAAAAAACTCACTTACTTTCGGCATCAGGCTATTATAGGCATCACGTAGCTCAGGTGTATCAGCCACACTGTTTAAATGGGCAATCACTCCCCAGATACGGCCGGCACGTTCGGTAATATTGGTCAGCGCTTCTACCGTATTATTCCAGTTTACTTCGGGTTGTGCTTTCAGCTTTTTAATGGCTTCATTGGCCTGAAGCATGGCTTCAGTCATAGCCGGTTCGATATCAGCGGCACGAATGGCATCAAATCGCGGTTCGCTGTCCAGATTCAACAAAACATTTTCAGACATAGTATTCTCTTGAGAAAAATACCTGTAAATTTGCGGTTTTTCAGGTAAATCGGGTGGAAAAGGCAGGAGCTGCTGTTTATCTTCTGCTATAAACACTGTTGCATAATGCAACAGGATAAGGTCAAAAACATGAAAAACAATATTCGTTCTTATTTAGATACGCAACCACAAATTGCGCCAGATTGCTTTATCGACGATACAGCAGTGGTTATCGGCAATGTGATTTTGCACGAACAGGTATCCGTGTGGCCGTTTGCGGTGATACGTGCCGACGTAAACAGTATGCAGATAGGTGCTCGGAGCAATATTCAGGATCACTGTATGCTGCATGTAAGCCATAAAAGCGCAGACAAGCCTGAAGGCTCACCGTTACGGATGGGTGAAGATGTCACTATCGGTCATCATGTAAATTTGCATGGCTGCACCATAGGCAACCGCGTGCTAGTAGGAATTAGTTCTATCGTACTAGATGATGCCGTAATCGAAGATGAGGTGATGATTGGCGCTGGCAGTCTAGTGCCACCACGCAAACGTCTGGCCAGTGGCTATCTGTACATGGGTTCTCCCGTACAGCAGATCCGCCCTTTAACTGAAAAAGAACGCGAATTTCTAAAATATTCTGCTGCGCATTATGTCAGATTGATGCAGAATCACCAATCAACCCAGAATATAAAGCATATTGAATAAGGAAGCTAACATGAAAAAAATTCTGTCTTTAAGCCTGTTGTGCTGTACATTTTTACTGGCAGGTTGTGCTGCTGACGGAGGTAATAGCAGCCATACAGAAGTTTACGGCCAACTCAAAGGCGGCGTGGAAACGTCTCATACCAGTCATTAAATTTATAGGTCAAGTAAATTTTGTTGGAATACGAACAATTTAGCAGGTTAAGCCAATAGTGTCGTAAAATGGATATATTATGCAGTTTGAAAGTGAAAAATTTACCTAGAGTAATTGTTATATTAATAAAGTTAAGCTAGATTAATAAAACAGCTTTTCAAACCAACCATAAAGGACACAATGATGAAAAAATTATTGGGATTGAGTGCAGTTTTAGCTGCTCTGTTACTGTCTGCTTGTGCAACCACAGATTCTGGTACCAAAGCCGCTCCTTACAGCGATGTACAGGCTGCAGTAGAATCTAACTAAGCGTTACAGATAAGTAAGTGGTATGCTTGCCTGACCACAAATCAGGCGGACATACCACTTTTTTATTTCTATATTTGATGGTAGTAAATCTGTCGCAGTGATTGCCATTTTGTCTTGAAGCAAACTCAACTGCCGGAAAAAAATTCTTGCGGTCTGAGCATAATCTTTTTGTCAGACCAGAAAAATCATAGCTGCAAATAATTCTGTTTAGCCAATAAAAAAGAAAAATTAACTCAATCATATTAAGATGCCGGCATAATCCAGCGATATTGGTTACCGCATCCACTAAAAACAGATATCGTATCTTCTCCTTTAACCACACTAAAGTAATCGGCTCAACTCATCTCAAACATATAAATACCAGCTGTTTTGTTTTAGCTGATATGTTTATGTTAACGCACTATGTTCCTGCCGGCTGGAATACCAGCAGGATGAAAAACTATTCAGTCAGCACTTGATAAAAATCAATTGCCACCAGCCTGTACATTTACCAATGGCGTAGTCGAACCATCTGCATGTACCTCCAACAGCGTTACACCACATTGTGCCGAAGCAGAAGATGCAATCGCCTCATAATCATGACCAGGTTTGGCTACAAATGTTAATTTATTACTCTGGCAGGACGGCTCGTTATAAATAACGGATCCGTTTTGATGAGTATCATTGACGGTAGTCAGACCCATATAAGCATTAGAAATGGTTATCGGTATATTGGCCGGAATCGTGAATTCGCGATAAAACAGCTTAGACAGATTATGATTATGCTGTTTCATCGTTTCTATCGTAGACGTTGCAGGGATACCAATACTGCTGTTTCGGGCTATGTGCAAAAAAGAGGTAAAAGCTCCGCTCAGATTGCCGCCAGCTGTTTCTTTCACCAAGTGCCCCTCATAGCTGTATCTCATATTGGTGGGTTTTTGGTTTTGCCCGTACAGGCGGATACGGGCCTGCGGTGCCATCTCAGAGGAAGCCTCCTGCGCCATAACAGAACTAAAGTTTAGGCTTAAAATTACACACATTATCAAAGGTTTAATTAGACTTAGATTCGATTTAATGATACGGTTAATACGCATGTTGTCGCTCACAGGGTAACTTAGGTTAAATAAATAATATGGTAAAGTAGTATTATGAAAGTATTTAACAAATATTACTATCATGCTCACATAAATGAGGCAAAATTTCGCCATATTATACGCTTGTTTGTAGAAGATTTACCTGCATCAAAGATTGCTCAGTTAAGTGACGTGAGCCGAATTAGTGTCAATAAACTGATGTATAAACTGCGCAGCCGCATCGTGTTGCTCACAGCTATGGATTCGCCTGTAGATTTTGACATGACTATCACTGATGATTACATTCAACCGTTCAGTGACAACCACGACGGCATCGCGGATAAAAATTTCGTGTGTGGACTATTGTGGCGTAATGACAAAGTCCATGTAGAAATTATCCCCGAACGATATCGTCTAATGCTACAGGAGGTAATTCGAGGTAAGCGAGATATTCGTACCGTGCAGCCTGCACGCAGTTGGTATCCGTATGATATGCTGATTGACGTTGAAGAAAATAAACGAGCCCGCCTGCATCATAGCGATGAAAGCCTGTTGGCGCATGAGGAAAAAATCCATCAGATTGCTGCCTTCTGGTCTTTTGTGACACGGCGGCTAGCGATGTTCAACGGAATAAATGTAGATAAATATTATTTACACCTGAAAGAGTGTGAATTCCGCTTCAACAACCGCCATGAAAATCTGAGCACTCTGTTGCTAAAAGAATTTACACGTAATCCATTATAAAACTACACTACAGCCTGCTAAAAACAAAAATGGGCACCAAATGGTGCCCGCTATGATTTACCAGTTTTACTCCGTTCAGGTCTGGCTGCCGCCCACAGTTAGTCCGGCATCAATGCGTAGCGTTGGTTGTCCCACCCCTACCGGCACACTCTGTCCGTCTTTACCGCACACACCTACACCACTGTCTAAACGGCTGTCATTACCAATCATACTCACATGTTTCAAAACTTCAGGTCCACTGCCGATAATAGTGGCGCCCTTTACCGGATACTGCAGCTTACCATTTTCAACCCACCAAGCTTCTGAAGCACTGAAAACAAATTTGCCACTGGTAATATCAACTTGCCCACCGCCAAAATTCACCGCATACAAACCTTTATCCACAGAAGCAAGAATTTCTTCTGGATTAAGCACACCATTTTCCATATAAGTATTGGTCATGCGCGGCATCGGTGCCGAAGCATAGTTTTCACGGCGCCCATTACCGGTAACCGGTACACCCATCAGACGAGCATTGGTTTCATCCTGTAAATAGCCACATAAAATACCATCTTCAATCAGCACCGTGCGCTGGGTGGCATTGCCTTCATCATCTATATTCAGCGAACCACGGCGCTCAGCTATATTACCCTGATCCACCACCGTTACGCCTTTGGCCGCTACCCGCTCACCCAGACGGCCAGCAAAGGCACTGGTGCCCTTGCGGTTAAAATCACCTTCCAGACCATGTCCAACTGCCTCATGCAGCAGCACACCCGGCCAGCCGTTGCCCAATATCACCGTCATCGATCCGGCTGGAGCCGGCCGTGCTTCCAGATTGGTCAGCGCCTGTGCCACAGCAATATCCACATACTCTTTAACTTTGGCCTCATCGAAATAGCCCAGATCAAAGCGGCCACCTCCACCGCTACTGCCTTGTTCACGCCGTTCACCCTGCTTCGCAATCACTGTAACCGACAAACGCACCAGCGGACGGACGTCAGTGTGTATCCGGCCATCCAGCCGTGCCAGATAAATCAGCTCATGTTCACATACCAGACCAGCCATTACCTGCACAATGCGCGGATCCGCAGCTTTAGCCAGCGTTTCTACCCGCTGCAATAAAGCCACTTTCGCAGCCGCATCCAAGCTCAGCATCGGATTAGCCATTCCGTACAGCGGCTTGGCCAGATTTCGCGTTTGTAAACCAACTGAGCGTTGCTGGCCAGCCTGACCAATTGCCCGTACCGCCTGCGCCGCATCGGTTAACGCCTGCACGTTTAGATTATCCGCATAAGCAAACGCCGTTTTTTCTCCGCTGACTGCACGTACCCCTACACCCTGCTCAATCTGAAAACTGCCCGACTTCACCATGCCTTCTTCCAAATGCCAGCTTTCATAAGTACTGCGTTGACAGTAAATATCGGCATAATCAATATGATGTGCGCTCATCAAAGACAGCGCATGAGTAAAGTCAGCAACAGCCAGCTCGTTATCGGCCAGTAACTGTTGATGTACAAGTTGAGCGGTTGGAGTAGAAATAGGCATGTGTGATAACAGATAGAATTGTGACAAAAAGCACAAACAGAGAAAGGGTTTAAACACAAAATAACTGTGGGCAATTATACCGAAAACAAGAAGTGTCTGGGTAAATGCCAGCTACCACCCTCAAACACAAGCAGCATTTTATGCCCATGATACAAAAACAATATGTAAAAACAAAAATTGTTATTGATAATAATTCTCATTATATTATAATAAGCATCACCAGTTAGTTAGCAATAGTTAACCGGTAAAGACCTCAAGCATCTTTCAACTTTATCTCAGGAGCGGCTTAGCGATTAGCGTTAAATTTTGCATCAAAACTCAAAAACCGAAAACACCAGACCCACTGCATAATCAGTGGGTCTGGTGCTTTAAACATAGTTTAGGTATTCAAGCTACAGCATCAGCCCCATAGCCTTGCGGATTTTGCTGTTGCCAGCGCCATGCATCCGCCATCATACAGGCAAGATCACGCTGTGCCTGCCAGCCCAGCTCCTGCGCCGCACGCTCAGGGTTGGCAAAACATACAGCAATATCACCCGCGCGACGTGGTACAATCTGATAAGGGATTTTTTGTCCACTGGCTGCTTCAAAAGCACGCACAATCTCCAGCACCGAATAGCCCTGACCTGTACCCAGATTGTAAATATGTACACCGGAGCGATTTGCAGTAGCCTGCATAGCAGATAAATGGCCATCAGCCAGATCCATCACATGAATGTAATCGCGCACTCCTGTGCCATCCGCTGTCTCATAATCGTCACCAAATACCGACAACTGAGCCAGCTTACCCACCGCTACCTGACAGATATAAGGCAATAGATTATTCGGAATTCCGTTCGGGTCTTCACCCATCAGTCCCGATTCATGCGCACCCACCGGATTAAAATAACGCAGTAGCGTCACACTCCAGCGTGCATCGGCTGCCTGAATATCCATCAGCATCCGTTCCACCATATACTTCGACGTACCATAAGGGTTAGTTGTGCCGCCGGTAGCTGCACATTCATCAATAGGTACAGTAGCTGGCGTACCGTAAACCGTAGCCGAAGAGCTGAATACCAGATTAAATACACCAGCTTTAGCCATTTCTTCTGCCAGAATCAAACTGCCGCTGACATTATTATCATAATATTTCAGAGGCTCGCGCACACTTTCGCCCACCGCTTTCAGACCGGCGAAATGCAGAACATTTTCAATTCTGTGCTGAGCAAAGATCTGTTGCAGCAAACCACGATCACGAATATCCCCCTGATAAAACGTGACTTCCTTGCCAGTAATCTCTTTGATACGCTCTAAAACTACACTTGAAGCGTTGCACAAATTATCAATAATAACCACATCGTGGCCGGCATTTAACAACTGAACTGTAGTGTGAGAGCCAATAAAACCAGCACCACCTGTTACCAAAATGGCCATAAATTATCCGTAATAATGGAAAAAAATAATAAAATTAATTAATATTAAAGAGATACAACTTATCCAATAGTGTTTATACATAAATCCTCAATTCATGTATAAGTAACTTTTAATTATAGCCTGATTGTGTTAAAGGGATACGTGAAAGATACAAGAAAATTGAATAAGCAAGTTAATTATTAATATATCATTATTAGGCTTTTAAAGTTCAGATCCAAACGCAGATAGCTGTTGGTTGCTTTAGTTGATTAGGTAATATGTTTAATGATTATTATGCATAAAGAATAAATACTAATAGCTATGACACTAATACAGGTTCCACAGGAGATGGGCTTAACTGAGCGGCCGGTGCCTAAATAATGAGTTTCTAATACGATGATATTTGCCGCAGGGGGAAGTAAGCAAAACAAATAAAGTGCTAGACTGTTTTGCAAAATAAGATTTTGTTTGAATAGATGAGCAAAGGCCAGCAAGATGGTTATGATTCCACAATAACCGGCGACTTTTTTTAGGAATAAAAAAAGAGTGGTACGTAGATCTTTTAAGGTAATTTTGGCTTTGGCTAACCACATGCCAAGTACAGCCATACCCAAAAAACTCATTAAAAATTTAGCTATGTTATAGATAAACTTGAATTCTAAATCAATCTGTCTGCTATATGGTAAAAGAATTATTCCAATTATTAGCGCAATTACAGGAGGCATTTGAATTAGTTTGCGTATATTAAATCTGATACCTGTAAGTAGCCATGCACCAAGTGAGTTGCCAATAATGGAACTGCCGATATAGGCAGAAATAAAAATAGTGGCGGCCTGATTACCGAAAAGGGAGGCGGCTATGGGTAGACCCAGCCAGCCAATATTTAGGTAAGTGAAGCATAGATTATCAACAGGGTTGATTTTAATTATTTTTCCTAGCAATAGCATCAAAGTCATCACAATGATAGTGGTGACAAGCACGACACTCATACTGCTAAAGTTAGTGGCTATATTATAGATGATGACAATAGGGATAATGAATTTGGTCAGTAGCTTTGAAAGTAGTGGTTTGAAATCAAAGCTTGTTTTCCCTGCGATCAAACCACATAGCAAGTAAATTAGTGGTAGGAAAAAGTTCATATGTTTTCCTTTTGTTCCGCTAATGAAAGCTGTCGAATTATATTTTTCGCTACAATATTCGCACATTGGGTATTAAACCAATAGGCGTTAGTTGAAAACAAACATCCTTTATTTAATGGGCCTAGATTATATAGCCCCTTTACGGCTTGATTGTTAACGATGCATTCCATAGTAGAGACATTTATGTTGATGCCACCACTTTGACAAGGTTCAATAAGATTTTTTTCTTTGAGAGAGCTTAATAAGCTATCTTTCATAAGAGTAAGATTATTTCCGCCACCAGTAGCATCCCAGAATGTTCCTGAGCTGATTGTGCCTTTTTTCGTTGAAATTATATATTTATTTTTTTTAAATGTAGGAGCGGATATCAGTTTATGAAATTTTAATCTGTTATTTATGATAGCTTCATGTATTTCTTCGAATACCTTTTGTGGAACAGGATGGCGCCATGCTGCCCAAATTGATCCTAAAGTGTTTATAAATTTCTGTTTTTGTTTGATATTCATCAAAGCCCAGATTTTATGCATATAGGGTCTTGTGCTAACCAGTATATCCTGACAAGGAAGATTCGCTTCTTGGGCACGTTGCAGTAAAAATTCAAAATAGTCTTGATGTTTCCCCTTTTGTAAAAGATTCATGGCTTGTCTGAATTCTCCTACTACTTTTAATTGACCCATCTCTTTATTCAGTAGATGTATGAATGTGTTCAGTATATCTCCAGATTTTTTACTGTTTATTATGATATTTTGCCAAGTTAAATATACAGGGTGATATTGGTTGCTGCTGCTTATGCAGGTAGGTAAATAACCTTTTCTTGAAAATAAGTTAATATCTTGATTTCCCTTACTATAAGCATATCTAAAAGCATCTATTGCTGTTAGGCTACTGCCAGCAATCAGGATTTTACCGTCAGTATCGTCATATTCTTTAAAATGACGGATAAATCCTTTTTGGGTAGAAAATTGTGGAAAATTATCTGAAGACTTGGCACCTAGGCACATTACGACTGTTTTTGAATGTATAATTTGATGGTTGCTATCTTCAATAACAAATTTATCTTTTGCTTTGGCTATGGAGGTAGCTGAGCTATGAAATTCTGTAATGTGAAGTGTATCAGCGGAATTCATTTGATGATAAAGCTGGGATAGAAACCGAGAAAATTGTAGTCTGGCTGGGTAGTTATCTGTAATAATTTTATTTTTTTTCAACCAGTGATAAAAGCTGTCAGGTTCATAGGATGAAACTGGCAATAAATGAGGAATGGTGTTAACTTTATGAATGCTGTCAGCATCGCCAAAAGCGTGGCCTGTGGCAAAGCTATTTAAAGGGTTCATTATAGCAATTTTAGGTTTATCTAGATTAAGAGAATATATTTCATCTTATATCTGCTTGATTAAACTAACTCCAGTCGCCCCAAATCCAACTATAGCTATGTCATACATAATTTCTCCAAAATAAATTTGTTTTAATTTAATTGCTAAATTTTTTTAATAATTTTTGTATATTATTATTTTTAATAAAAAAATTCTTTTTTTCTGGTTCAGTATTCGATATTTGGTATTTTATTTTAAAATTAATACTATACAAGCAATCAAAAATTGATAATTGTGTAATTATATGATTTTATGTATCAATTGATTATACGGATCATTATATAAAAATAGGTTTTAGCTTTATTTTATGCTTTTTGTATTTAATTTGTTTTTGGTCTGTTGAGTTATGCCTGTTTGCAAACAAATTGCACTATTTTACTTCTGAGCTGGAATGCTACCAATTCACTACATCGATTCTTTTATGTAATTTAATGCCTTCTTTTACTTGATGCTTCACTAATAACACCCATCTGAACTGAAATGAAATTTGAGAAATATTCTTGTTTTAGTACATCTAAATTATTAATATTTTTTGCAACACCGATTACCAAATCACCTTGAGCCAGAGCAGATTTTGCCCAAGCGCAACCCAAGCCATGAGATGCTCCTGTAATCAACTATACTTTTTTAATCAAATGGATTCATCATAAATAATGGCTACATAATGAATCCCCCATTGTTTTAATTTCTTAAGATATTTTTTATTCAAACTTTGAAGTGTCGGTAGCGCAAACACGAAGTCGATGACCATCTGGATCATTTCCTACAAATGTGTATCCGAAATCGAGCATTTGTGGTTCAAGTTCAATATTGACGTTTAATTCTTTCCATGTCGAATAAATCTCATCTACATCATTTTTTGTTACATCATTAAATGACAATTCAAAACCACCGTAATGATTGGGTGCCTTTGGCGTTATTTTATCAGCCTCTTGTAGCCCTAAAATAAAATTATCATTCAATAAAAATACAGCGAAGCCAGGATAAGTATTGATAGGAGGACGCCCTAGTATTTTTGTGTAAAATTCTGTACTAGTATCGACATCTTTGACATAAACAATAACGCTATTAGGTTTAAACATTTTTTGTTTCCTTCTGGTGATAAAAATTAATTTTCTTAATTTTGATTATCTAGATTATAAAGTTGATGGATAGCATTTTTATATTTTGTTTGATCAGCGTGCTCCGAAGCCGGTGAGCATGGTTTTGAGGGTTTTAAAGAAGATAAGAATGTCGAGTGAAAAGGAAAAGTGTTTGATGTAGTAAAAATCATGCTCGATTTTTATTTGGGTTTGTTCGGTGTCGGCGGCATAGCCCTGTGTGACCTGAGCCCAGCCGGAGATGCCAGGTTTGACGATGTGGCGGTAGTCGTAAAAGGGAATTTCTTGAATAAACCGGTCGACAAATATTTTTTGTTCGGGACGGGGGCCGATGAGGCTCATGTCGCCTTTGAGAATGTTCCAGAACTGGGGCAATTCGTCGATGCGGGTTTTGCGGATGATATGGCCGATGCGGGTAACGCGGCTATCGCCTAGTTGTGCCATCTGGGCACCATTTTTTTCGGAATCGCTGCACATGCTGCGGAATTTGTATATGCAGAATTCATGGCCACCGCGGCCGACACGGTTTTGCCGAAAGAGAACGCTACCCGGGCTTTCAAGTTTGATGGCGATGGCTGTGACAAGCATTACTGGTAAGGTAATGGGACAAGACAAAAGAATAAGTAGGATATCGGCTAAGCGTTTTATCAGTACATAGGTTGGTGAGGGTAGGAGTGAACCTAGATCGTTTTCGTACAGATGATGAATTTTAACGCGGCCGGTAAGGAATTCTTCTACTTGGCGAATATTGTATACGGGCATGCCGGCGAGGGTCTGGCTGGCGAGAAATTTTTGCCAATGGTGGTCAAGCTCGGGTTCGTGCAAGTCGGCTACGATGCCGTTGATATTTGTGGCTACGGGGAGGTCTGGGCTGGTAAGTTTGATCCAATTAACGTTGGGTAGCTGATCTGCGTTAATAGCGCGGCCGTAGGGTAAATAGGCATAGGTGGTGATAAATTTGTTGCGGTAGTAGATGTAGGCGATGCACAGGAAGAGGGATAGGCAGCCGGCCATGAATAGGAACCATACGGTGTAAGGCAGGTTGAAGAATTTGGCTGCCATCCACATGCCGAAAAACCAGAAGAAAGTATGTGGCAGGGCGATAACGGCGGATTTGCGGCCGGGAAAGTTGCTGAATACGGACAGAGATTTTGTGTTGAGTAGGTGGGCGATACCGGCAAGGATGATGCTGGTGATGAAGGCGGCTCGACCTTGTGAGAAGCCTTTGATGGGCTCCATGATGGCCAGAGGGAGTAGCATGACCAGCAGGGAACCGAAAAAGAGGCGGCTTTTATAGGAAAGTAAACTTCGCATGATAGTGGGTTTATTTATTCAGGCGCAAATGTTGGTAGAGGTGGGTGAGCATGCTGGTGGGCAATAGGCGGCTACTGCCGCGCAGGGCAAAACAGCTGAGTGCTGGCAGCAGGGGCTGGCTGCGGAGGCGGCGTTTAAGGCGCAGCAGTTGCCATTCGCTGCTGAGGTAGCTCAGTCCGCGCCGGCGTGCATGCATGTTGTGGCCAGCACGGGCGTAAACGAGGGTTTCAGGTAGGTTGGCAGCCTGATAGCCGGCGGCAAGCAAGCGCAGCCACAGGTTGTAGTCTTCCATCCACTGGTGGTGCTGGTAGCCGCCTACGGCAAGTACGGCGCTTTTGCGGTAGGCAACAGCCATGTGGTTAATGGGGTTTCGCCATTGGGCATAGTGTCTGATGGCATTGTTGCTAAGGGGTACCTGCCGCACGGTGCTGGTGTGTTCAGGGGTGGTATTGAATTCTGCTATCTGGCCGCTGAAGAAGGCAATATCGGGGTGCTGTTGTATGTACGCCCACTGGCGGGCAAAGCGCTCGGGTGCACAGATGTCGTCCGTATCCATGCGCATAATCCATTCATGCCGGCAGTGTTCGAGGCCGGCATTGAGGGCATGGCCAAGGCCAACATGCTGAGGCAGCGGGATGATGTGCAGGGGCAGGCGGGTTTGGTATTGGCTAAGTATCTCTTGCAGGTTGCTGCCGATGGGGCCGTCGAGTACGACGATGATTTCTTCTGCCTGTATGCTCTGCGTGCACAGGCTGTCAAAACAGGCACTGAGCCAGTGTGGCTGTTCCTGTGCATACAGTGAGAGCAAAACGGAAAAGTGTTGCGTATTCATTGGCTTGGCAGCAGTGGCAGGTATGCCGGTGGTTTGTCAAGATTTGTTTATTATATCGCAACAATGTTGTCTGGTGACTGCTGCCTGCTGGGTGCTGTGGGGTTGTGCTGAAAAATCAAGGATTGGTATTGATTTTTTTACATTTGTGTCTGTTACAGCAGGGTCTGGCTATTGTTCAGTTCGAATGAGGCTGGGTTGGGGAGGTAGTGCTGGTAGAAGGTGTGCTGCGCGTGGATAAGCTGAGCTACTTCGTTGCTGTTTGGGCTGGTGCAGGTGTCGTTGAGACAGACGAAGCGGATTTCGGGATGCTGATTCAAGTGGTCGATGGCATGGCTAAGGTCGGCAAGATTGCTGATGTTGCGTACGTACCCATCGTTATATTTGTGCGGGATGAAAGCACCGCTGGCCAGTTGCCAGTAACGGTTGAGGTAGATAGTGAGGTCGTTGGGAGCACGGAAGCGGTTGGCCGTGCTGGCCAGAATTTCGGGGGCGAAGTGCTGGTAGACTTCTTGCAGGGTATGGCGGGTATAGGGCTGGGGTAGATGCCAGTGAGCAAACCAGAAGTAATGACGGTAAAAATATTTGAGCAGGATGTTGCTAATTTTTTCACGCAGGCTGTAGCTGCTGGCGAAAAGCTGTTGTTTGCTGAGGCTGGCTGGCTGAAATTGACGGTTAATGAGGCGGATGTTGTTGTTGAGGGCATCTACCCAGCTGTTTTGGCCACGCAGACGGCTGAAAAGGGCTCCGCGCTTGAGCCAGCCATGGCAAAGGAAGTCGACGGGCAGGCCGTGCTGAAATAGGCGCTCGCGCGGGGTGGGACGAAGGATGACAGTATCGTCATTGAGGTAGACGAAGTGCTCGCTCAGGCCTTTGAGATTGACCAGATTCATCTCGATGGCAGATGAGTTGAATACGGGCAGGTGCTGGGGTCTGATAAAAAGCTGCTGATGGCTGACAATTTCGATTTTCGGGTGGTTGGTTTGTAGCCAGTTTGGGCGCTGGTTGGCGGTAATCAGATAGATTTTGTGATACCACGGGCAGTTTTGCTCAATTGAACGTAAAACGTAGCGCAAGGTGCCGAAATCTTGATAGCGGTTGTTGCTGACGGCGTCGCTGTGCCCCTGATGCTGTGGCAGCCAGCGGTTTTTTTCGGCCAGCCATGCGGGATCGCCGCCATCTACCCAAGGCAGGACGAAGTCAATGGGGGTATGGTCTGAGCTGGTGTTCATCGAAGTTTCCGTTTGAGCAGGGCGATGAGTTTTTGACTGTTGCTGGCGCCGAGTGTGGTGCGCAGTAGGCTGAGTAGAAAGCGTTTGATCTGGTCGGTGTGTTTGCTGTCGCTGAGCCAGCTGCCATCGTAGTGATGGATACAGACTGTGTTGCTGGTGCGGTTTAGTTCATGGGTATAGGCGTTTTTGGCCATGAAGTAGTCGCTGGGATAGACGCAGACGTAGTCTGGAATTTCCTGCATCTGATTGTTGAGGATGATGCCGTGCCGTTGGTATAGCTGTTTGAATATTTGGTTGATAGTGATGAGCTGCTGTGGGTTGAATTCGAGCTGCTGGTATTGTTGCCAGATGTCGTGCATCAAGGCGCTGCCGGCTTCACATCCCATTACGCCGGCCTGCGGGTTGCAGGTGAGCTGGCGGGTGTAAGGATTCATGCCTTGTTCGAAGCCGGTGAAGCAGTGGTGATGCAAGAAGGGGTCGAATGAGGCCACCATTTGGACGTCGGTATCCAGATAAATACCACCTTGCTGATACAGTGCCTGAATGCGGCACACGTCGGCGACGAAGGCGTATTTGCCGGCGGCGTAGGCGGCGCGTGCGTAGGGATTGGCCTGATAGTCAAAGTTTTGTTCGTTCCACAGCCGGAGCTCGTAGTCGGGCAGATACTGGCGCCAGCTGTGCAGATAGCGTTGGGTGGTGGTGGGTAATGGCTGTGGACCGAACCAGCAGTAGTGTATGAGTTTGGGTATCATTGGACGGGCCGGCGGTAAATGAGCAATAGGAGGAAGCTGAAGGGTAAGGCTGCAATCAGGCCGGTGATGAGGCTCAGTTTAATCCAGTCGAGATAGTTGTGCACGCTGATGTTGCTAATGGGCTGCCAGCCGATGCTGATGGCTACGGCGATGGTGATGAATATGACCAGCCATAATATGAGTGGACGGCTGAAGGACAGGGAGAGGATATGGCGGCAGCTGTAATGGAGCATTTCGGTGCTGCGGTACAGAAATGAGATGAGTGCGGCCAGTAGAATGCCGGCGCTGCCCCATATCTGGATAAAACACAGGGAACAGGTGATGTTGATGCCGGCTTCAAGCAGGGCTTGTGGTTTGGTGGCTTTGTAGCGGCCGGCGGCCATGATGATGGTCATGGCTGGAATTCGGCTGTTTTCGATGATGCCGACAAATAGAAATAGGATGGCAAGTAGGGGCTGATGGTAATTGGCATCGGTCATGTTGTGGGTGTAAAGCTGGATAAACGGTGCCAGCAGTAGGCCAGTGCAGGTGTAGACCCAGCCGAGAAAGCACATGAAGAGGCGATTGTAGCGGCAGAAGTTGTGGCGGGTCTGTGCGGGATTGGTGCTGAGGCTATGGCCGAATATGGCCTGCATGCCTTGTGACAAGGATTGCAATGCCATTTTGATGGCGCCGAAAATGAGGGCATAAACGGCGTAAATACTGGCGTCTTTTAGGGACAGGAAAAGTGAAATGAGTACCAGTGGCGAGCTGAAGATAAGCAGGCCGGTGAGCTGATGGGTGAGGGCGTCCCAGGTTTGTTGCAGGTGGTAGGGATGGTGTTTGTCGTAGTGCTGGTTTAGTCCGGAGTAGTGATGGCGGACATAACGGCGGTAGAGGAGGAATTTTGCAGCTTGTATCAGGGTAGATGCTGTCTGTACGCTCAGGATGCTGTAACCGGCGCGTATGAGCCAGTAGCAGATGGCGATGTTGGCGAGAATGCTGACTGCTTGTATGCCGGAGATGATGTAGGTTTTCTGGTCTGCGGTAAGGAGGGCGCGGTAGCTGCCGAAAAAGAAGAAATCAAGGATGTTGACGGCACCCATGACCAGTACGATGCAAAAGGTCAGGTTGGCGCTGATTTCATGGCGGGTAAGCCATGCAAACAGGGTGGCCAGTACTACTAGGGCGACGGCAAACAGGCTACCGGAAATCCGGTAAAAATGATGGGCTGCGGCAAGGATACGGTTGCGTAGCTGGTTGTCATGGGCAGTAAGCGCCTGATACAGGGCGACGATTGCGGCCGCACCGATGCCTGCTTCCAGTAAGGTGAGGTAGGCGATGAACTGTTTAACGGATGCGAGCATGCCGTTGGTGGCTGAGCCGTAGGTTACGACAATCAGGGGCGGCAGGATAAAGCCGCCCAGTGCGGTGATCAGTTGCAGCAGTAGGTTGGCAGAGATGTTTTTCAGGATTACGGCACGGGTGCTCATGAAGCCTCTAATGGATAGTGCCGGCTTAGTGACAGTTACCGCTGCGCTGCATGCGGCCGTAGCGGCCGGTAATGGCGTTGATGTCGTTCATGGCTGAGTTGTCTACGCCGCTGAATACAACGCGCATTTTGGCTATGCTTGTGGGGGTGTTGCCTGAATCGCTGTCGCTACTGCCACCCAATGTGGTAATGAAGGCATCACTGAATCCTTGCATTTTGGCGCGTGCCATCAATCCTTCCGCATCTTCCCTCCGGTTGAATACACCTAAGCTGACTCTGCCCTGATTGATGCCATAGTCGAAGCCTTGCTCCTGAAGACGGGCACGAGTGGTGCTATCGCCACTGGATGAAAGCGCTACCATGTAACGGGTGGGTGCGGGTGTGGTACGGGTTCGAGCCGGTGCGTTTACTTGTTCTATGAAGCGGCTGGTGGTAAACGGCCAGTGGTTGAGCAAGCCTTTGATGCGGTGAAAGTCGTCTTCGGGGAGGGTAACGGTGGCGGTACAGGTGCTGGCTGGTGCAGCGGTAGTTTTGTCGGAGTTGTCGGCCGTGTCGCTTTTCTGTTTGCCGGCAGTGGTGGTTTCGGTCTTGCTGGCAGCTTTCGCAGCAGGTACAGCGCTGCCGGCAGCGGCTGTTGTATCGGTAGCACGGCGCACGCTGATGTCGGGGCTGGCCGGTGCGATGGTATCAGTGGCTGCGCTGGTGGCGCCGGACGCAGCGGGAGAAGCTGAAATACCGTGTACCAGTTTGCCGGCTATCATGCTGCCGAAAACGATGATATTTAATGCTACCAAGATTGCAAACAGCCATTTCATGCGTATTCAACCCAGTTGAGTAAACCGTAAAGCACTAAATTATCCACAATTTCAATGCGGTTGTCTAAGACAAATGTATTGGGTAAGGCCTGTGCTACTTTATTGGCTCCACCGCCGGTGATGATGATGTCAACTGGTTTGCCAGTGCCGATTTTCTGTTGCAGGCGCTCATGCATGAGGACGATGGCGCCGCAGACGGCATCCATGATGCCGCTGGCCATAGCATTTGGGGTGGTGGTGGCGAAAGCATAGGCTTTGCCGAGCGGGCGGTTGAGGTTGGCGGTACGTCTGGATAATGCTTCTTTCATCAGATGAAATCCCGGCAGGATGCTGCCGCCGAGGTAATGATTGGTGTCGGTAAGAGCGTCAACTGTGACAGCTGTGCCACAGCTGACCACAACACATGCCTGTTTGGTGTATCGCCGGCTGCCGATAAGATTAAACCAACGGTCGGCACCGTGTTCGGCTGGATTGCGGTAATGATTGCAGATACCGAGGGCTTCAGGCATGGAGGGCAGCCACAGTACCGGTTGTGGCAGAATGGCGGCAATTTGCTGCTGGCGAGCTTCTCCACAGACCGCGCAGCCTATGATGCGTTCTGTGCCGCATCCCTGTTTGGCCCAGTCTTGTATGAGGGGTTGCAGATCATAATAGGCGGCTTTGCCATAGCTGAGTATGCAGCCGTTTTCTACCCATGCCCATTTAAGCTTGCTGTTGCCTGCATCCAGTAGCAGGCAGCGTTTTTTGGTGGCGTTTTGGGTTTCGGTAGCTGCTGCACCTGGGCGCAGGCTGATTTCGCCATTGACAAAACTTTGTTCTCCGTTGGCAGTTTGTAGCAACAGAGCACCGGAAGGAGCGATGCCGCTGACAGTGCCTTCGGCTAGGGTGCGGCCGCCTGTCAGCAGATGTACCAGCCGTCCCTGATCGCGGTGTAATTGATTGTAATCAGCCAGAAATGGGCTGAGCCCATGCTGATTGAAGCGGGGCAGGAATTGAGCCAGTTTGGCAAGAATGCCCTGAAAAATTCGGCTGACTTGTGCCTGAGGTAGCAGGGACAGGATGGCGGTGGCGGTGCCAACCTGATCGGGGATGCTGAAGTTGAGGCCAATGCCGATAACAGCGGTGGTTTGTTGCTGATGAGTGACGGTTTCAATCAGGATGCCGCCAAGTTTGCTGTTGTCCAGCATCAGGTCATTGGGCCATTTGATTTGAGCGGGGATGCCGAGTTCGCGCAGGGTCTGGGAGATGGCCACTGCTACGATAAGTGCCAGTCCGCCAAGTTCGGCTTGTGGGCGCTGGAATGTCCAGCTCAGGCTAAACATCAGGCATTCGCCAATGCGATTTTGCCATGCTTTGCCCTGACGGCCGCGTCCGGCTGTTTGTTCGTAGGCCAGATAGATTTGTGGTGGGCTGTCTATGGGTGCGTGGCGTACCTGTTCCAGCAGAATGGTGTTGGTGGAGGTGGTCTGAGCCAGTAGATGCGGATCAAAGCCGTACTGGCGCGCGCAGTGATTGAAGGTGTTTTCGGGTATCAGTGCCAGTGTTTTGGTAAGCTGCCAGACGCCATTGCGCTGACGCAGAAGACTTTGGATATGGGCAGGCATTTCCTGCCAGGCTGCGTTGAGCTGGGGTATTTTGCAGTTCAGGGTTTTTGCCAGTGTCTGTACTTCATGCGCCAGACCATCGGCAAGCAGGGCCAGTAAAGGCCAAAACGGTGTGTTCATAAAATGGCATGGCCATTGTTTTGCTGATAACAATGGTTTGGTTTAAGGGGCTGGTCTGCTGCATGGCCGGATGCAAGCAGGATTTATTTGTGGCTGTGTGTTCACAATCAATGTGAATATTATCGCATGGTTTGGTGAAAGTATCTTTTTCTGCGGTTTATTCGACCACGATTTTTGGAAAACGCTGGCTATAGTCTTTGCCCTGATCGGCCAATGCCTGTACCAGCTGCCATGCTGCCTGCTGGTACAGGGCAGCAATTTGCGGATTTTGCTCTGCTAGTGCGTAGGCCTGACCGTTATCCATGGCTTCGCGGACGGATAAGGTAAGTGGTAATTGGCCGAGCAGGGGAACACCGAGGTTGTGTGCTAGTTCCTTGCCGCCGTTGTGTCCAAATACGGATTCGGCATGTCCGCAGTGGGAGCAGATATGGACGGACATGTTTTCGAGTACGCCGAAAATGGGAATGTTAACTTTCTGAAACATGTTGACGGCTTTGCGTGCGTCGATTAAGGCTACATCCTGAGGTGTGGTAACGACGACGGCGCCTGTTACGGGTATTTTCTGTGCCAGTGTTAGCTGGATGTCGCCGGTACCGGGCGGCAGGTCAATAATTAGGTAGTCTACATCATCCCATTGGCTTTGAAACAGGAGTTGCTGTAAAGCCTGACTGACCATAGGGCCACGCCAGATGACGGCCTGATCGGTATCGACGAGAAAGCCGACGGACATTACCTGAATCTCACCCGTAGCCATGATCGGTATCATTTTACCCTGATGCTGACACGGTTCTTGTCCGGCAACGCCAAACATGGTTGGCTGGCTGGGGCCGTAAATGTCGGCATCAAGCACGCCAACGCGTGCGCCCATGCGGCTTAAAGCTACAGCCAGATTGGCACTGGTGGTGGATTTGCCGACGCCGCCTTTTCCGGAAGCGACGGCAATGATGTTTTTAACGCCGGCGATGGTTTGGACGCCGAGCTGAACTTTATGTGTGCCGATGGCCAGCTGTACCTTTACGAACAGGGGCTTGTCACCGAATTTGGCGGTGATGGCGTGATCGATGCGCTGTTGCAGCTCGTGAATGAGGTGGGCAACTGGATAGGGAAAGACGAGCTCAAGGTGGATGCCGTCGTTGTCGATGATAACGTTGCGGACAGCTTGTTCACTACCGAGTGTCCGGTTGCTGTCTGGCAGGGTGATGCTGTTAATCAGGGTGGTAAGGGATTGTGTGTCCATGCAATTTTAATCCGCTGCTGAATTTCTGGCGCATATTTTACCCTATATTGGCCAATGAACTGGCTAATGGGGCGGGCGGAAACCGAAATTTAGGCTGATGGCGGCATTTGATCAGGACTAATGGTATGGCCAGAATCTGGCTTGCGGGTATGTTGCCGGTTGCGTATCCACATTAAGCGCAGGCAAAGATAGGCAGGATAAAGCAAGAGAATGGAAACGATCAGGTAGCGCAAATTGTGCCATTCTACAACCATTTGCCCGTGTGCCAGTGCCCATCCTGCCCATAGCCATTGCCACCATGCGGGCAGGCTAAACGCGAGCACAATCAGTAAAGCGGCAATGCGGACGGGTGTGAGCGGCCAGAATTGATGCTGCTGCATGGCGCGGTTAAGTTGCAGCAGAACGATGAAGGCGAAGCTAAGAGTCAGTACCATGCCGCCGTTGGCGATGACCTGTAGCCAGCTGAAGGCAATATCCGGTGATAGGGGTAAGCTGTTGCCTGATGCAGGTGTTTGTTCTAGTGAGACGCTGGCACCAATATTTAGGATGAAACTGTAAATCAAATCCAGCCAGAGCAGCATTAACGGCCAGGTGCGTTTCAAGCGTTGAAACATTGTTGTCTTACCATGAGAACAGATAATAATGCGACAGTGTAACCATTGCTGTGTGCTGCTGTAAATGGCTGTCTGGTAGATGTTTCTGCTTAGAAAACCAGCAGATGCTGCGGCCAGATTGATAAAAACGAATGCAAATAGGTAGACAGTATGGCTGATTGATGCCGCTTATTTGCTGGATGTTATGTATAAAAAATATTTAATGATTGCAAAGTCGGGCAAAAGCAGAAGCGGTGTAAATGGCCGTGGCAGCAGTGCATCCGGAGCAAGCTTTAGCACATGAATGCATGACCAGTAAATATTTATTCTGTACGCGGTAATTGTTTGTTTGCCGCGAAAGCTGTCATACAGAGCCAGAGGCCGGCAGAAGAAGCGCAGCATCTATATTTCAATAGAAGGCTGAATAAAGCAATTATATGGCGTTCTGATATTTTCTATCAATGGAATGGGTGGTGCCTGTTATTTTTTATTCATTTGTGATTGGGATAGAGAGATATTTTAGAATGCTGAAAGATATTGATTTTCAGTTGTGTTTCTTAATAAAAGTTGGATTGATTATGCATTTAGGGTAAAAAATAATTGTATTCAGATATAAGCAATTTAATTTATCTGAATAATTGTAAGGACGGTAAACGGCAATGAAAGTTTTTTTGGGTTAGAATAAACACTCGAATTTGATTTTTATTTTTAATTTTGACCTTGTGAAAAGGTCTTTTTTTATTTTCTGCTTTTTGAGAAAAGACATAATGACAAGACGTTTGCCAGTTGTGTTTGAAATGAGCGCTGTTGTGATCAGTGCCGCAGTTTTGAGTTCTCCTGTTTTGGCTTCCGGATATCATTTGGGTTTGCAGTCGGTGACGTCGGTAGCATCCGGTAATGCGGCAGCGGCTGAAGCTGCTGATGCTACGACGATTGTTAGTAATCCGGCTGGCTTGGTGCATGTGGAGGGTACGCAGATTGATACTAATCTGTTTGTGATTAAACCGGATATTAAATATAAGAATGCGCGAGGAACGTTTTCGGATGGTTCTGCTGTCAGTGGTCCGGCACACGGTAATATTGCCAATACGGCTCAGTTGGTGCCGCAGCTGTATTTTTCTCATCGGCTGAATGAACGATGGGGTGTGGGGCTGGGTGTTTATATACCGTATGCGGCCAGAACCAATGATAGTTCCGCTTCGGTTTTGCGCTATAACGTGAATAAAACCAATGTAAAGGCACTGGATATCAATCCGGCTGTGGCTTTTAAAATCAATGACCGGCATTCGCTGGGTGTGGGGCTGATCGCGCAGTATCTGCATGCAGAAGTGCAGAAATACGCTGATTTCACGCCGGTAGGCAGTGCGCAGTCTGGGATTCCTCCAGCGATGCTGCATCAGCGGGCGCCAGGTGCATTTGATGCTCGTGCTACGGTAAAAGGTAATGACTGGGGCTATGGTTTCAATGCGGGTTGGCTATGGGATGTGAATGATGATGTGCGGGTGGGTGTGAGCTATCGCTCAAAGATTAATCAGCATCTGCATGGTACAGCGCGCTGGCAGCCGGTAGGAAAGTATGCAAAACAGTATGCGCCTCTGTTTGCGCAGTTTGGTTTTAAAGAGCTGGAAGGGGCGCAGGTACAAATTACCACGCCTGAAGTGGTATCGGTGCACGGGATGTGGAAAGTGAATCCACAATGGAATCTATTTGGTAATGTGAGCTGGACGCGCTCTTCACGCCTGCATGAGCTGGATATCAATTTTGAAAATGATAAGGCGATTGATCCGGTACATGGTGCCACTTCGCATACCACGCATATTGCGACCAACTGGCGTGATACCTATGCAGTTGGTGTAGGGGCTTCCTATCAGCAAACCCCACGCCTGCAATGGCGTTTTGGTGTGAATTATGATCAGTCGCCGGTACGCAGTTCGTCTACACGCCTGTCTACTATTCCAGATGGTAATCGCTGGCTGTTTGGCGCCGGTGCTAAATATGATGTAAATAAAAAGGATACGGTGGCGGTGTCGTATGCCTATCTGCATATCCAGCATACGCGAATGAATCAGCAGGATGATGGGGCACACGTGTCGAGTAATGTGCGTGGAGAGGCGGATTACCGTTCGCATGCACATATCGCTGGTGTTTCGTATACGCATCGCTTCTGATATCAGCCTAGGCAGTATACATGCAGGACAGTATAGGTACTGTCCTGCATTTGTTTTGCCCACTAGTTTTGCATGATTTGTCTTTTCGTTCTCAAGCCATTGAGATTAATAAATTTTAACTAGAATATTGACATAAATTACAAGTAGTTTTCTTTTCTGTTTCATAATCTGTCGTATGATGGTTTTGCTGTTCCATCTGGATAAAGCATTGTTAAACAAGGAGATGTATCATGAAGCATCAAGAAGGTTTACAAGATCCTAAAACCAAGTACTACCATCAGGATTATGCCAAACAACGTCAGCCAGCGCCTGGTCTGCAAAGCAGAATGGACCCTGTACCTGATTGTGGTGAAAAAAGCTATGAAGGTCATGGCCGTTTGTGTGGACGCAAGATTTTGGTAACGGGTGCCGATTCCGGTATTGGTCGTGCTGCTGCCATTGCGTATGCGCGTGAAGGTGCGGATCTGGCGATTAATTATCTGCCGGAAGAAGAAGAGGATGCTAAACAGGTTGCAGCACTGGTACAGGAAGCCGGCCGTAAGGTTGTGTGCCTGCCGGGTGACTTAAGTGATGAGCATTTCTGCAAACAGTTAGTAGAAAAAACGCATCAGCAGTTAGGCGGTCTGGATGGTCTGACTTTGGTGGCTGGAAAGCAGACGGCTGTTGAGCGGTTTTGTGATATCAGTACGGAACAGTTAAAAAAAACATTCGAAATTAATGTTTTCTCTCTTTTTTGGGTGATTCAGGCTGCAATGCCGCATTTGCCTGCCGGTGCCACTATTGTGACCACCAGCTCTGTACAGGCTTATGAACCCAGCCCGAATCTGATAGATTATGCCTCTACAAAGGCCGCTATTGTGGCGTTTACGCAGGGTCTTGCTAAACAGGTAGCTGCTAAAGGAATTCGCGTGAATTCTGTGGCTCCCGGCCCTATCTGGACTGCTCTGGAAATTACCGGCGGTCAGCCGCCTGAAGCCATTCCAAAATTTGGTCAGAGCGAATCTATTCTTGGCCGTGCCGGCCAGCCTGCCGAACTGGCTTCTACTTATGTTTTCCTGATGTCGGATGAATCCAGCTATGTAACCGCTCAGGTTTATGGTGTGACCGGCGGTATTTTGCTGTAAGACATTTTGTTGTTTTTCTAATAAATCCGTACTGAAATTCGGTTTCTGTACCGGTGTAATACCGGCAGTAAAATGAGTTTTAGTACGGATTTTTATTTTTTTCTGTGAGCAAAAACCATATTTGTTTTGCTATTGGTGCATAGGAATATTTATTTGTAATATTTATATTTCTCATTTTTTGTTTTTTCATACAATAGATAAAAAAATGATATTTTGCATCGCGGAGGATAAATTGGGAGTAAAGAAGCAGTAGTGATATTTCCTTTTTGCCGCAATTCACTTATGTACTGGATAAGAAAGAAGCATGTGTCAGCAGGATGCGCAGCAAGCTGTGTTCAGGAGAGGGTGCCTAGATTTCCTGCCGAAATAAAAGGCAGGTAGCTGTTTTGGCTGTGATTGAGCTGATTTATAAGCGCTACTGAAAGGCTGTTGCTACAGGCAGGATTAATAATGATGCTAAAGGAATAATTGATCTCATTGAAAAGGGAATAAAAGGCAGGCTGAGGTATAGAGCAGGACGGAATGAAAATGGTTATGTTTTACGCTAATTGCTTGTTGATCCTATATATTGTGGCCGCTAAGGATGCAGACTAAGCGTGAAATTATGTTAATTTATATAAATTTTATTATAAATTTGCCGTCTGTGATGGTTTAGTTGAATGATTCTAATAAAGTGTGATAACCATTATTGTTTTAATACTATGTTTTTATGGAATTTTTCTGTTAATTTTTGATTTTTTCAATTAATTATTATGAAAATTACTCTTATTTAGATTAAAAATAGTCATGATATTTAATGTTATGATAAGCCCAAACAGTTGTATTGGTTAGGGTAATGTAATTTTAACACCTGATTTAGTGCAACTGTTCAAGGGGGAAAAGGGTTGCAGGTTAATTTTAGCCTGCAACCCCAGACTGCAGAAAATATTGGTGCAAGATATTTATCCTCTACGTATAAGTTACTATCCAACCGTGGTTTTTTGCTTAAGAAGCAAGACAAATACGCTGCTCACGGGTAGAAAAATAACAGACATAATTTTTCATTAAATGGTTATCTGCGCTTGATGCTTGTCGCGTCAGGCTGGTAGTGGTTTAGTGATTCATCACAACTGCTTGGTAAGTAAAATGCAGCAGTTTTGAGTAAAAAGGATGCAAACATGGAAGGCAAAAAGGTTGTATTGGATTGTTTAAACCGTTTACTGGCAGGAGAGCTGGCCGCACGTGACCAGTATTTTGCCCATTCGCGGATGTATGAAGATATGGGCTATATGAAGCTGTTTCAGCGTATAGACCATGAGATGCAGGAAGAAACCGACCATGCGCACCAGTTTATTCATCGTATTCTGATGCTGAACGGCAAACCGGAAATGGTACCGGATGCGATTAATGTGGGCACGGATGTAGTCAGCATGCTGGAAAATGATCTGGCTACAGAGCTAAGCGTGCGCCAGAATTTAAAAGATGCGATTAAGCTATGTGAGCAGGAGCAGGATTATGTGACGCGTCAGTTTCTGGTGGCTCAGCTGAAAGATACGGAAGAAGACCATGCACACTGGCTAGAACAACAGTTGCGCCAAATTGAGGTGATGGGCTTGCCCAATTATCTGCAAAGCCAGCTGTAAGGAGAACGATATGCAGGGAGATCGTTTGGCCATTCAGGCATTGAATAAAAATCTGGGTTTGTTGTTGGTTTCCATCAATCAATATTTTCTGCATGCTCGTATTCTGCGCAACTGGGGTTTCAACGAGCTGGGTGAGGCTTTATATAAGCATTCGATTCGCGATATGAAGAGCGCAGACGCGCTGATTGAACGTATCCTGCTTCTGGAAGGTCTGCCGAATCTACAGGAGTACGGCAAAATTCTGGTGGGTGAGAATATTACTGAGATTCTGCAGTGTGACCAACGGGCAGAGCAGGCCAAACACATTGCTCTGGCTGATGCCATAGCTGTGTGTGAAAACCAGCTGGATTTTGTGTCACGTGATTTGCTTGAACAGCAAAAAGCGGTGAATGAGGAATATTTAGACTGGCTGGGTACGCAGCTTGATCTGATTGAAGAAGTTGGATTGAATAATTATGCGCAGTCTGCGGCAGTAACAGATTGAACGGTTTCGGCCAACAGGATAACAGCACTTGCTACGCAAGTGCTGTTTTTTGTGCTTGCTGTAGGCGCTGATACTAAGCGGCTGCTACGCTTTCGTGTGCACTGCTGGGCTGAAACCATTCCAGCTGCTGGCGCAGACTGACTACTTCACCAATCACAATCAATGCCGGTGTGGTAGCTTGCTGTGCCAGTGAGGCTAGCTGGTGAAGCTGGCCGGTTGATACGGTTTGCTGTGGTAGTGTGCCTTGCGAGATGATTGCTACCGGTGTGGTGGCGGCTCGTCCGTGGGCAATTAGCTGGCGGCTGATTTCCGCTGCCGTGAGGGTACCCATATAAATAACCAGTGTTTGCTGAGCACCAGCCAGTGTGTGCCAGCCATGTGACTGTGCAGCCAGCTGCTGATGGCCGGTTATAAACAGCACACTTTGGGCATAATCGCGATGGGTAAGCGGAATACCGGCATAGGCGGTAGCGCCTAGGCCAGCACTGATGCCAGGAATGACTCTGAAAGGAATTCCTGCTGCCTGTAATACCGCACATTCTTCACCACCACGGCCGAATACAAAAGGATCACCGCCTTTTAGGCGCGCAACACGTTTACCTTGCTGTGCCCACTTTACCAGCAGCTCATTGGTTTGTTGCTGTTGTACCTTATGGTTGCCACAGCGCTTGCCAACGCTGATTTTCAGGGCATCGCGGCGTACCAGCTCAAGTATCTCTGCCGATACCAATGCATCATATAAAACCACATCTGCTGCCTGAAGTGCCTGTAAGGCGTGCAAAGTGAGCAGACCGGCATCACCTGGGCCGGCACCAACCAGCACCACTTCACCCTGTGGTAGGGGCTGGTGGGCATTTAGCTGCTGCTGCAACAGCGATTCCGCTGCCTTTTCATCACCACTGGCCACATACTGGGAAAAGCGGCTGTGCTGAAATAATTGCTCCCAGAAGCGGCGGCGTTCGCTCAAATGCTGCAAGGTTTGTTTTACCTGTGTCCGCCAGCGTCCGGCCAGCGCCGCTGCTTTGCCGATTGAAAACGGCAGTAGCTTTTCTATTTGCTGACGAATCAGCCGCGCCAACACTGGTGCGTGGCCGCCGCTGCTTATGGCTACCTGTATTGGACTGCGATCAATCAATGCCGGCACGATAAACGAACAACATGCCGGCTGGTCGACACAATTGCAGAATGTTGTCGCTGCTTCAGCTGCCAGAAATACCTGCCGATTTAAGGCTGGGTCGTTAGTAGCGGCCACTACCAGAAACACACCACTTAGCAGCGCAGGGCTAAATTCTGTGGCGATGTGTTCGGCTTGCTGTGCGGCAAACCAATCCTGAAAACGGCTGGTGGTTTGCTGTGCCACCACCTTTAGTTGAGCTCCAGCCTGTAACAGGGCACTGGCCTTGCGTTCGGCCACCTGTCCGCCGCCTACCAGTAACACTTTGCGCTGGTGTAATTGAGTAAATATGGGGTAGTGATTCATGTTGGTTTGTCTTTGTTGTGTGCACACTATCTTATAAGTGCCGCTGTGTGGCTGAAAAAGAAGCATTTTTTCTAACCAAATCGTTGGCGGTTATATCTGTATGGGCCATGTTCGGGACGGAAGTTTGGTTATAAAGAAAGAAATTTTTATTCTTTCCTTGCCGCAGGCTACGCTTGCTACTATCTGAATCAGACAGACAGTAAGCTGCTTAAACAGTTGCTGGCATTAATAAATTGTGCTTTCAGGAACGTAAAAGAATATGTTGCGCCCCCGCTTGTGGAGCCCACCGCATGATGCGGCCGCCACCCAACGCTTGCCGGTACTTACTGCCGAACTACAAAACCGTTTAGAGCAGATTGTCAGCCAGCATCAGCACGTTAAATTTGCTTCTAGTCTGGCCGTTGAAGACATGGTGATTACCGATGTGATTGTGCGCGCGCAGCTGCCTGTAGAGGTATTTACTCTTAATACTGGTGCGCTCAATAGTGAAACCTGTCAGTTGTTAGACGCCGCCGGCCGGCACTGGGGTATCCAAATTGTTGAATATCGGCCAGATGAGGCGGCTGTTGATGCGTATGTGGCTGCACATGGCAAGCTGGCTTTCTATGACAGCGTTGCTCTGAGGCGCGAATGCTGCCATATCCGCAAAATCGAACCGCTCAACCGTGCACTCAGTGATGCAGATGCATGGATTACGGGACAGCGGCGCGAGCAGTCCAGCACCCGTACCGAGCTGGCATTGGTTGAGCAAGATCAGACTCATGCGATGGCCAAATACAATCCGCTGGCTGATTGGCTGGAAACTGATGTGTGGGCTTATGCCGAAGCGAAGCAACTGCCGGTAAATGCTTTGTATATGCAGGGCTATCCGAGCATCGGCTGTGAGCCGTGTACGCGTCCTGTAAAAGTGGGTGAGGATATTCGGGCTGGCCGCTGGTGGTGGGAGAGCCGCGATAGTAAAGAATGTGGTTTGCATAAATAAGCAGAATTTAACTCAGGCTTGCAGGTGCGCTGTCATGCGCTGCAGCCACTACGGAATAAACCAATGAGTATTCAAAACAAACATCTGGATTGGCTGGAAGCGGAATCCATCTACATTATCCGCGAAGTGGTCGCTGAAGCACGCCATCCGGCGCTGCTGTTTTCCGGTGGCAAGGATTCGGTAGTGCTGCTGGCACTGGCAGTAAAAGCGTTTCAGATACCTGGCCACAGCCTGCAATTACCGCTAACACTGTTGCACATCGATACTGGCCACAACTACCCCGAAGTGATTGCCTTTCGTGATGCCACTGTACAGCGGCTGGGTGCGAAACTGGTGGTGGGCAGTGTGGAAGAATCCATTCGCCGAGGCAGTGTTACCTTGCGCCGAGCTACCGATTCGCGCAATGCCGCCCAGGCTGTCACCTTGTTGGAAACCATTGAAGCCAACGGCTTTGATGCATTAATGGGCGGTGCACGTCGTGATGAGGAAAAAGCGCGTGCTAAAGAACGCATATTCTCTTTCCGCGACGAATTTGGTCAGTGGGACCCGAAAAACCAGCGTCCGGAATTATGGGATTTATATAATACTCGTCTCCATCCGGGCGAAAATATGCGCGTATTCCCGATTTCAAACTGGACCGAACTGGATATTTGGCAATACATCGCGCGTGAACAGTTGGCTTTACCCGCCATCTATTATGCTCACAAGCGTGAGGTGGTGGAACGCGGAAACATGCTGGTGCCGGTAACACCACTGACACCGAAAAAAGAGGGCGAAGTGAGCGTGGTACGCAGTGTACGTTTCCGTACAGTAGGCGATATTTCCTGTACTTGTCCGGTGGCGAGCGAAGCCGCAACCGCCGCTGAAATAATAGCCGAGACGGCGCAAACCACTATTTCCGAGCGCAACGCCACGCGCATGGACGATCAAGTTTCGGAAGCGGCCATGGAAGAGCGTAAGAAAGCAGGTTATTTCTGATGGCTCCCACACTCACCGCTTCAGCGCCACAGGTCTATATTGTGCATGGCTTTCAAAGCAGCCCGCACGATAACTGGTTTGAGTGGCTGGCTCGGCAGGCGCGTTCTGCCGGTGCCGTTGTCACCATACCGGCAATGCCTGCACCCGATTATCCGCAAGCAGCGGTATGGCAGCAGACACTGGATCGGATTATCGGCCAGCCTGAAGCTCAGACCATACTGGTCGGCCACAGCCTCGGCGTTATTACCCTGCTGCGTTTTCTCAGCCGTCACCAGCCTGCAAAGCTGGGCGGATTGATACTGGCCGCTGGCTTTGCCTCGCGCCTGCCTACGCTGCATATACTGGATGAATATATCGATGCCAGCCAGCCTGATTTCAGTGCATTGCAGCACATCAGCATGCCGGTGCACAGTATTATTTCCACCAACGATCCCTATGTGCCAGAAGCCGCCAGCCGATCCATTGCAGCATCACTGCACAGCCACATCGATTATGTACCAAATGGCGGCCATCTAATGGCTGAAGACGGCTTCAGCGAATTGACTCCAGCGTGGCATAGCCTGAAGCAGATGCTGACGCAGGTCGTTACCACCAACCAATGAGACATCGAATGAGTACTGATTCCGTATTGCGATTTATTACAGCCGGCAGCGTGGACGATGGTAAATCCACACTAATTGGACGTCTGCTGTTTGACAGCCAGTCTTTGCTGGCTGATCAGGTAGCCTCACTGTATCGAGGCAAGCACAAGCGCACTGCCGAGGGCGTCCCTGATTTTGCCCAGCTTACTGATGGGTTGGCGGCCGAGCGTGAGCAGGGCATTACCATTGATGTAGCTTACCGCTATTTTGCAACGCCGGCACGCAAATTCATCATTGCTGATACCCCCGGCCATGAACAATATACCCGCAATATGGTGACCGGTGCCTCTACTGCCGATGCCGCCATCATTCTAATAGATGCCACACGGTTGGATTTCAGCGAACAGACACCGGCATTACTGCCGCAAACCCGTCGCCACAGCGCCATTCTGAAACTGCTGGGTACACCGCACATCATCGTAGCGGTAAACAAACTTGATTTGCTGGATTACAGCGAAGAAAAATTCAACGCGATTAAACGCGCCTACAACGAGCTGGCCGCCGCTTTAGATTTGCGCCGCGTCAGTTATGTACCAATATCGGCGCTAAACGGCGACAATATTGTCACTGCCAGTGCACACATGCCATGGTATCAAGGGCAACCGCTGCTGCCTTTGTTGGAAAGCCTGCCCGCTGCTAATCGTCATAGTCAGTTGCTGAAGGCACCCGCTCTCTATCCAGTACAGCGCGTCGCACGGCTGGATGGCAGCAGTGCTGATGATTTTCGCGGCTATCAGGGTCGGCTAGAACAAGGGTGCCTGAAAATAGGCGAGCCCGTACGTATCGAACCAGCCGGCCAGAGTAGCACCATTGCAGCCATATACAGTCCGGATGGTGCCGTAGATCAGGCTCAGACAGGTGATGTGCTCACTTTAGTGTTGGCTGATGATGTAGATGTATCCCGTGGAGACAGTATTGTCGCTGCCGGCAGTGATTTGCATCCGGTCAGCAACATCAGTGCATCGTTGTGCTGGTTTGACAGTAAACCACTCAACTCAGCCAGACGGTACTGGCTCAAGCATGGTACGCAAACGGTGTATGCAAAAATCAGAAAGGTTGAATATCTGCTGGATGTGCAAAGCCTCAATCATCAGGAGGACACCGACAGCCTGCAACTAAACGACATTGGACGGGTACAAATCAGCGTGCAAAAACCACTTATTGCCACTACCTACGAGGCCAATCCGGCGGCTGGTGCCTTTATCCTAATCGATGAAGCGACCAATCATACCGTTGCAGCCGGCATGATTGTTGCCTTATCTTAGGCGTCACATGCATAAAAGTTCGCGGTGAAAATATACTGTCTCCGCGCAACACAGTATGCAGAAATCATGAATGCTGTTGCATCTTGTTTATGCTTTGCAGGTATAGGTGCAGCAGTTTAGGTGGCAGGTGTTGATAAAAACACACATATACGACAAACGAGTTAATATTATGTAAAAATATGTTATATGGATAAAATCAATCCAGCTTCATAATTGAATTTGAATAAGAGGTTTGTGTAAAAAACAGATAAAAATGATGTAAAAATTAATTTTTTTGATGTTGGGCTGAGAGAAGAAAGAGAATGTTAACTAAGCCTGCTAGTGAATTATCATCTTAATATTATTATATAAAGTGGATGGTATAATTTTTACAGTGAAATAGGGAATAAACTGACATGTTTTATATATTGAAAATAACTATTGCTATAAACAAAACATAACACAAATTAAGTTAACATCATTATGTCTTTTAATCGGGAGATAACAGATGTTAAGCGATCGCATCAAACAGGCGCGGCAGCGTATCGCCCTGTCACAGCAACAGGTAGCCGATAAAATGGGCGTCTCCAAAACCGCAGTATTCAAATGGGAAAACGGCAATTACGAACCCAAAAATCTGGACATACTGGCCAACATACTGGGTGTAAGTCTTACCTGGCTGCGTGAAGGTCGCGGTAATCCTTTTCCAGCGCAAACAGACGATATTCCTGCTGCTATAGATTCCGGCCCGTATAATCAGGATGAGGTAGCTGTCTGCCTGTACCCCTCCATTGAGCTGGCCGGCTGTGTGCGTTCCAAACAGGCACATAAACAGCATTGCAAAAAATTCAGCCTGAGTACCGAGCTTTTAGAGCGTAAAAAAATCAATGCAGAGATGGTAGTATGTTTTCCAGTGAGCGACAACAGCATGGAACCGATTTTTCCGCACGGGACCATTTTTGCTGTCGACTTAAACCGTACCAGCATCATCGATGGCAACCTGTATTTGATAAAGCAAAATCACCGCTATCGCGTCCGGAAACTGTATTCCATGCCGAATGAAGAAGTACGACTGCACGCTTACAATACTGCTGAGTATCAGGATGAATGCGCCCCTGTCAAACAGATCATCATCATTGGTCGAGTATTTTATTATGCCGTAGAGCTGTAAATGCACACTCTACTTGCAGACTGTCATATTCAAGAGATGGTGCAGGATGCACTTTTTTCTGCTCTTACATTGGCCAAACGGGTTGCCTGCCGGGTTTCAGAGAGGCTGATTTTGTTTAATATCTACCAGTTTGGAAAAGCCTAAGCAGAATATAGCCGGCAAATGCATCCCAACCGCTTACCCCATCACCTACTATCTTCTATTCTCTCATTTTTGCAGACAAACTATATCAGCAAATCTTAAATTCGTTAAACCGAATCACACATCTCATTCAACATTTATTTCAATCCATCGCCTCTTGCATGTGTTTATTAGAATCTGAACAATTGAATTCAGCTGATTTAAACCTACCGTAATCATAAATAAGAAAAGCGGCTCTAAACCAGTAAAAACAATTATTCAAATGTTAGCTGGCAGAAGTTTGCTATTATTCAAAATTAAACATAAATATACAAAATGCCATAAAATTAGCTGAAAACATAAAAAAATCATACAAAAAAATATTTAATGACATATTTCACCAAAAAATGTAATTAATGATGAATATAAATAAAAAATGCATATAGCATGTACAAATTTGCTACAATTTATGCATAAATTCGCATAGATTTGCATTTACGTTAGAAAGAGGTTGAATTATGTTACAGCCCACCAATGCCAAAAATCATCAGAAAATTGTTCTGGTTGGTGCCGGTGCCGTAGGTTCCACATTTGCCTATGCAGCCACGCTGCAAGGTATCGGTCAGGAACTGGTGATTGTCGACGTAGCGCGGGATAAGGCGCATGGAGATGCAAAAGATATTGCAGATGCATTACTCTTTACTTACCCCAAAAACATTTACGCCGGCAATTACAGCGACGCCGCCGATGCTGATATTGTTGTGATTACCGCCGGTGCAGCGCAAAAGCCAGGTGAAAGCCGTCTGGATCTGGTTAACCGTAATTTGCATATTATCAAAAGTATTGTTACACATGTCGTCGAATCCGGTTTTAACGGCATCTTTCTAGTGGCTTCCAATCCCGTGGATATCCTTACCTATGCCACATGGAAACTGTCAGGTTTTCCGGCCGAGCGTGTAATCGGTTCTGGTACCTCACTGGATTCAGCCCGCTTGTGCAAATATGTTGGCTATCTTCTCAATGTTGATCCGCGTACCGTAAGCGGTTACATACTGGGAGAACATGGCGACACAGAATTTCCGGCATGGTCACATCTGAGTGTTGGTGGCCTGACAATGGAAGAGTGGATTAAAGGCGATCCACGCTTTACCGAAGCAGACCTTGATATTATTGCCGACCGCGTGGTCAATGCAGCCTACGACATCATCCGTCTCAAAGGGGCTACTTATTATGGAGTAGGTGCTGCACTGGCGCGTATATGTCGGGCGCTGTTGGATGATGAAAACACCATACTACCGGTTTCCGTCTATCTCAATGGCCAGTATGGTGTCAAAGACATGTATATCGGCACCCCTGCAGTGCTTGACCGTCACGGTGTGCGTCAGGTTATAGAAATTCCCCTAAACGAAAAAGAGCAAAGTCTGATGAGTGCCTCCGCCAGCCATCTGGATGAAGTGATGCGCAATGCCTTTCCCGAAATCGGTATTGAGCGTTAAAACAGACAGTCTTAAAACAATCCAGATTCCTCTTCTCAAGGCAGCCTGCGGGCTGCCTTTTTATATATGCTTGCCGATTCTAACTAAATAAGTGCCATTTCTTTCTCAAACTTCCCGGTGCTTGCTAGTATGGCCGGATGGAATTCTACCGCCAAATAATTACATTAATCATCACCTTACTGAGCACAAACCATGACCATCCCTCTATCTCCCGAATTGTTGCAATCTTTAAATCAGCTGTCGCCAACGCAGCTGGCGTGGCTCTCTGGCTATACATGGGCACAAAGCCAGCAGACAGTTACCACCTCCTCTGCCACGGCGACCGCAGCCGCCATCAACAGCACAGCACCAATAGCGCGCAACGTACGGGTATTGTCTGCGTCACAAACCGGTAATGCTCGCCGCGTGGCTGAAAACCTGCAACTGAAACTAGAAGCAGCCGGTATCAGTGCCACCCTAACTGCTTGCGGCGATTACAAAAACAAACAACTGGTCAGTGAAGATATTCTTCTACTTGTCACCTCTACACAGGGCGAGGGCGAGCCGCCGGAAGAAGCTTTGCCGTTATATAAATATCTATCTGGTAAAAAAGCACCTGTGCTGAATCAGCTTCACTTTGCCGTGCTAGGCCTAGGTGACAGCAGCTATCCGCAATTTTGCCAGTGTGGCAAGGATTTTGACCAACTACTGGCACAGCTTGGTGGCGAGCGTCTGGCCGAACGGGTAGATTGTGACGTTGACTACCAGAGCAGTGCAGCTGCGTGGCAGGACACAATTGTTGCCATCATCAGTGAGCTGAACACTACTCAGGCTGGCGAAAATACAGAGGTTCAGAAAAGCGTTGTAGCCGCTCAGACCGCGGTATTCACTCGAGCTGAGCCTTTTACTGCCAGCCTGAGCCTGCGTCAACGTATTACTACCCCCAATGCCAATAAAGATGTCGAACACGTCGAAATAGATCTCAGTGGCTCCGGTATCCACTATCAACCTGGGGATGCGCTGGGCGTGTACTATCAGAACGCAGACACACTGGTAGACGAAATTTTGCAACATACACAGGTCGATAAAGCAGCATCAGTACGACTGAGCGATGGTCGCGAAATACCCGTTGCACAGGCATTACAGCAGGAGCTCGACATTACCCAAAACACGCCAGCGCTGGTTCAGGCCTATGCGCAGCAGATACAGAATACAGAGCTGAACGAAAGCATTGCCGATGCCGAAGCGCTCAGACAGCTGATTGCCACCACCCCGCCGGTGAGTCTGCTGGCTACCTACCCCCATGTACTCAGCGCACAAGCACTGCACGATTTGTTTCGTCCACTGACCCCGCGCCTGTATTCCATCGCTTCCAGTCAGGATGAGGTTGGCGAAGAAGTCCATTTAACGGTCGGCGTGGTACGCTTCAGCCAACGAGGGCAGCAATACACCGGCGGCGCCTCCGGTTTTCTGGGAGAGCACTTGCAAGAGGGCGAACCCGTACGCGTATTTATTGAAGAAAACCACCGCTTCCGCTTACCTGAAGACGGCACTACGCCTATTATCATGATTGCCGCCGGCACTGGTATCGCACCGTTCCGTGCATTCATGCAGCAGCGCGACGCTGACGGGGCAAGTGGCGACAACTGGTTGTTTTTTGGGAATCAGAAATTTACTGATGATTTCCTTTATCAGGCTGAATGGCTGCAATACCGCAAAAACGGATTGCTGACACGTTACGATTTCGCCTGGAGCAGGCAGGCTAATGAAAAAATCTATGTGCAGCACAAACTGCGTGAACAAGCCGCTGATATCTGGGCATGGCTGCAACGCGGTGCACATATCTATGTGTGCGGCGATGCCACTAAAATGGCACGAGATGTAGAGCAAGCGCTCTTAGACATCGTGTCAGCGCAAGGGCAGCTTAGCACCGAAGACGCCGATGAATACCTGAGTGAACTTAGACAAGAGCAGCGATATCAGCGCGATGTCTATTGAACCTTGCATCATTCTGGTAATAAAAATTCAACTATCCTAACCAAACCCGTTAATATGTCGTGGTAGCCAACCATATTACTGGGCAGCATTATGCTTTATTCATGCCAGATGTATGTCTGGATACTGGGATTATTACTACTATCTTGGATACTGTTCGGTTCACGGCTGTTTGCTTTTATGGATGCAGCCGAAGACAGGCGCGTTGAACGATTGGATGGCCTACGCTTTATACTGGCATTTAGCGTCGCTATGCACCATTTTGTTTATAGTTACTTTTATTTACATGGCCAACCATGGACACCCGCGGTATTTAGCCATAATCAGCTCAATCTGCGTATGGGTCCTTTCGGCGTCAGCCTGTTTTTTATGCTGTCAGGCTACCTGTTTGCCCGAAGCAGTCCGGCTTCGTGGCTGACGTTTTACCGCATGCGCTTTCTGCGCATCGCCCCGCTGTTTTATCTGTCCTCCGCCTGTTGCGTACTGCTGGCGCTGTATCTGCAACGGCACACATTCATCAGCCGCGATATGCTGCTAAACCTATATTACTGGTTTGATGCCGGCATCAGCGGCAGTAAACCTGCCCTGTTTGGCATGCAGGATGCGCGCCTAATAAACGCTGGTGTGGCATGGAGCTTATACTGGGAATGGGCATTCTATTTCTCCCTGCCATTGTGGTGTCTCCTGCGCCATAAAACCTGTCTGTTACCATTGGCATTGGTTGTCTTATTTATCTCAGCTTATGGAATCGCTGCATTCAATGCACAAAAAGCGTATTTTATTGCCTGCTTTGCCGTCGGCGTACTTGCCAGAGCGGTGTCCGACACCGTACAAGCACCCAAAAAATTGTGTGATTACGGGAGCGTGCTTATTCTGCTGCTGATTTTTAGTATCACAAATGGCCGCTACCAAATCAGCTTTCTCCCCTTGTATGGACTACTCTTTATCCTCATCGCGTTGGGTGGTGATCTTTTCGGATTACTGCGATTGAAAGCCTTCGTGCGGCTGGGTGATGCCAGCTACAGCATTTATCTGCTCCACGGAATAGGTTGGTTTTGTCTGAATAAAACCATTCAGATTAATACAATTAACTTGAGTCAGACCGAATACACTTTATTGGCTACAGTGGTATTACTGATTGTATTGATTATCTGTGCCTTAACCTTTCGGTTTATAGAAAAACCATTTATGCAGCTAGGTAAAAACACCCGCTAAATTTAATACATTAAACATAGTTTTAGCAAAAATTTATTCACACCAGAATGCTGGTATTCCGATTCTCGGTAAAGATTCAAAACAGAAAATAAAATATTAATTGGAACAAATTAGCTCATATACTAATAATGTAATAATATCCGTTAATTAAACATTAATAATCCAACATTTATATGCTAATTCAATATAAATTCATATTATGGCTGTTCGGGCTGATATTGCTCATCTGGCTTTTCTTTGGTTCCAAAATTTTTCTTTTTATGGATAAAGGTACCCACAGTCAAAACCGAGTAGAGCGTCTGGATGGTTTGAGATTTTTTCTGGCATTTATGGTTGCCATGTTTCATTATATGATGTGTTTTTCCTTTTTTCATGGACAAGGTTGGTCTGAAGATGTTAATCGCGCAGCATATCTGGTTATAATCAATATGGGTAGCTTAGGAGTCGCTATATTTTTTATCATTTCAGGCTATTTATTTGCCCTTGTCCAGCCAGCCTCATGGATTAAGTTTTATCAGAAGCGGATTTGTCGTATCGCACCGGTTTTTTATCTTTCATCAATTTTATGTATATTTATTGCCATCAGTCTGCAAAAAGATAACTTTAATACTGACGAGTTCTTCAACAGCTTATATTTCTGGCTGGACATGGGTGTAATTGGCAATAAACCGCCTTTATTCGGTCTTGAAAATGCTCATCTAATTAATGCTGGCGTTACATGGACATTATTCTGGGAATGGGGTTTCTATTTTTCACTGCCTATTATGTGCATCCTCCGCGACAAAATAGGCTTAATGGCTTTGATCACTACTATTCTGTTTATCTGCGTCTATTTCATTTCACCATCTAACCAAAATCAGGCAGTTTATATTTCCTATTTCACTATAGGTGCGCTAGCCAGAAAATTACCAGAAAAAATTCAAATCCCTAAATCAATCTGCAATATCGGTATTGTGCTAACAGTGCTTTTTATGCTTGCCGTAGCTGACAGAGTTTACAATATTGTTTACTTACCAATTATTGCTTTGTTATTCATATTTATTGCTATGGGCGGCGATCTTTTCGGTTTATTAAAACAAAAGGCCTTTGTGAGATTGGGTGATGCCAGTTACAGCATTTATTTGTTGCATGGACTTGCATGGTATGGCATGAATAAATACATACAGGTTCACGAAATAGTCTTAGGCCGAACCAGATATACATTAGTATCTACCGTAGTTTTATTTGTGTTACTAATATTCTGCACGCTCACGTATCAGTATATCGAAAAACCGTTTATGGCCTTAGGCCGGCGTAAATCGCCATGGTTAAAACAATAAAGTTCTTACACCAACAAACAAACTGTCCGAAATAGCTTAACTATTTCGGACAGTTTGTTTTGTAAAGTTGCAGGAATTGTCTACACGTATTAATTATCCCCATGCTGACTATCAGAATTTTGTAAAGTATCATGCACATGCTGCTCAGCACTATGTGCATCATATGGCGTGTCTGTAGCTGCATTATTGCGCGGGTCGAGCTCAGCGGTCATCGGTCCCACATTACCCGATACCGGTACATAAACACTGCGCTGGGAAACCGGAACAGAGGGCTGCATAAACGCGTAAATTGCCAGCAGAGCAGCCATAATTGCATAAACGCTATAAAAACCGAAATGGTTAAATAGCTGCATCATTGTACCCAGCAGCAATGGTGCCACTAATGAACCCAGACCATATACAAACAGCAGGCAGCGGTTAACTTCCACCGTATTCATATTGGCTGGCAGTACATCATTGGCTCGTGCAAGCCCCAAAGCATACATGGGAAAGCCACTGCAACCGATGGCCAGCGCAATCACACATTGTGCCCAGATATTGCCCGGTAGAATGAGTAACAGCATCATGCCACTGATTGCTGCTGTCGTGGCGACACAGGCGCAGCCGAAAATGGTGCGCGGACGGCCAAATTTATTTGAGAGCCACGCAATAAATAGCTGAATCGTGAAGCCGCCCACCATTGCTGAGCCCAGAAAAAGAGAAACCTTAGGCAAACTGTAGCCCAGTTTCAGCATAAACACCGAGCCCATGGTAAAAAAGCCATTGATGAATATGCCGGCCATAAAGCAGGCTATCCACGCCAGTGGTACGATCGATAGCACATGCGGTAGACTAATCCGCTCTCGCTTTGGAATCTCCGGCTGCTTCATTCTGGTTAGCCCTACCGGCAGCGTCGCCGCTATCACCAATATTGCTGCCAGCGTAAAGATGTTATTGCTGGACATATTCAGACTCAGCAGCAAAACACTGGTAGCAGAAGAAATGTAATACACCACTTCATATAAGGCCAGTATCTTAGCGCGTGTCTGTGGCACACTACGCGCCGTAAACCAGCTTTCCACCACCATCAGCAAACTGTAATGACAAAACCCCAATACAGCACGCAGCACACCCCACATCCACAGCTGTTCCACCATCAGATGGGCGAGGGCGGCAATGGCAAACAGCGCACCAAAAACACTGAAGCTGCGAATATGACCAACACGCGAAATAATACGGTGGGAGACAATGGCGGATATGGTGCCACCAATAAAAAAGCCAGCATTCAGCACCCCAATGGTGATATTACTGACTCCCATCTGGGACAGTTTCACCCCAGCCGAATTCAGAAACAGCCCGTAACCGGAAAACAGAAAAAAAATCGAACCGTACAAAGACAGAAACTGACGTGTATGCATGCTGATACCGAAAATTAAACAATTGCCAAGCCTGACATAAAACAGCCGTTAGTGTAAAGCTTGTTGCAAGCAGAATAAACGTTAAATTAACAGACAATGCAATAACCGCTCATACACCAGCCCCTGCTACAGCATGTATTACGCCTGAAGTTTAACCGCGCTTAATACTCGTTAGCATCAGCTGTAAGCAGTCTTAGCATGCAAACAAAAACCTAATTTTTCAAATACAGACAAATAGATACTGCCTGATGGTTATGTATGTTTTATAAATCAGGGCAATCGTGTCTAATACCTAATTTTTTCCGATTTGTGAACACTAGGTTTGCTCCATCAGCACGAAAGTAAAACCATAATTTTGCGTTTTGTTGTTCTTATTACATATGTCTGACACTGGACAAAGATACAATAATTAATAAAGCAGCAAAGCAGATAATAAAAGGGTAAACGCACTAGATTAGGTCAGTGAACTGAAAACGATCAGCACCCGTCTCACACGATTTTTCCAATCCGTACTCAACAGTGACAGCATTGGTAATAAATGATAAGCCGGTACATGGCTGCCAGAGAAAAAGTAGCCAGAGCTGAAAATTTAGAAAGATGCAAGGGCACATCAGACAACCGATAAGCCGGGTTCTGTCGTGGACAGTCATTCATCTGGGCGACACATTACTGTGCCGCTCAAGCAACCTACCCGAATGCTCGGCGAGCAGCGTCAGCGCATTCTGTTTGGTCTTGCTCCGAATGGGGTTTGGCCTGCTACACGTTGTTACCAACGGCACGGTGCGCTCTTACCGCACCATTTCACCCTTACCTGTGCTATGAAACATAGCCATCGGCGGTTATGCTTTCTGTTCCACTTTCCGTCGCCTCACGGCGCCCGGCTGTTAGCCGGCATTCTGCTCTGCGGAGCCCGGACTTTCCTCCATGCACTCAATAGTACACAGCGACTGTCTGGTATGCTGATGTGCCGGCGCGATTTTAACACAAACCTTCAAAGCTGATTTATATTTCAGATTATGTATAATGATTTCATTCATCATTATTCCTGCTGTCCCCGCAGCGTGTACCGCCGCTTTGGCACCATTATGCAGAAAGTTTATGCAGTATGTTACTGAACCGATTCTTCAGCTGGTTTGAAAACCGCATTGATGCATACCCCGAAACCTTGCCGCAGCCGCCAAAAAAAGGTGTACTGCCATTTATCTGGAGCTGTCTAGAAGGCGCGCGGCTGTGGCTACTGGTGATGGTTATAATGACCATAGGTACCGGGATACTAGAAGCACTGGTGTTTCGCTTTCTCGGCACCGTTATCGATTGGCTGGGGGTGTATGCACCGGCCAGATTGTGGCCGGAAAAAGGCCACGAACTGCTGCTAATGGCAGCGATCATGGTGTTCAGCATATTCTGGTCTTTCCTATCTTCCAATGTACAGTTTCAGACGCTTCAGGGTGCCTTTCCGATGCGCCTGCGCTGGAATTTTCATCGTCTAATGCTTGGCCAAAGCATGGGTTTTTATCAAGACGAATTTGCCGGACGCGTGTCAGCTAAAGTGATGCAAACGGCCTTGGCGGTGCGTGACACTGTGATGTCAGTAGCCAATATGCTGGTGTATGTATTGGTGTATTTCGTCACCAGCGGCATCATACTGGCTGGTATGGACGGTTGGCTGTTGCTGCCCTTTATCATGTGGATGGTGCTGTTTGTACTGGTATTGCGCTTTCTGATTCCGCGCCTATCCAAAACGGCACAGCAGCAGGCAGATGCACGCAGCCTGATGACCGGACGCATCACCGATGCCTATACAAACATTGCCACCGTGAAACTGTTTTCTCACAGCGCGCGTGAAGCAGCTTATGCCAAAGCTTCCATGCAGGAGTTTCTGGTTACAGTGAATGCTCAGATGAGGCTGGCAACTTTGCTAGACAGCCTGAGTACCGCCATCAATATTTTATTGGTGGTCAGCTCAGCTGGTCTGGGCATCTGGCTGTGGATAAACGGGCAAGTGGGAGTCGGCGCCATTGCCACCGCTACGGCTATGGCCTCACGCATCAATGGGCTGTCACGCTGGGTAATGTGGGAAAGTGCGCGCCTGTTTGAAAACATTGGTACCGTTGAAGACGGCATGAACATCTTATCCCGTCCTCATGCCATAGTCGACAAACCTAAAGCTTTGCCATTAAAAGTAAACCACGGCGCCATTGATTTTGAGCATGTCAGCTTTGCCTACAGTGCTGACAAACCCCTATTAAACGATTTTAATCTGCACATCCGCGCTGGCGAAAAAGTCGGTCTGGTCGGACGTAGTGGTGCAGGTAAAACCACACTTACTAACCTGTTACTGCGGTTTTATGACGTGCAGAGTGGGCGCATTTTAATAGACGGGCAGGATATCCGAGATGTCACACAAGATAGTTTGCGTGCTGCACTAGGGCTCGTTACACAGGATACATCGTTGCTGCACCGTTCCGTGCGGGACAATATTGTCTATGGCCGCCCTGATGCTTCTGAATCAGCCATGCAGCAGGCGGCACAGCAGGCCGCTGCAGACGGCTTTATTCCGGCTCTGAGCGATGCCCGAGGACGACATGGCTATGATGCACACGTTGGAGAGCGTGGTGTGAAACTGTCCGGTGGCCAACGTCAGCGCATTGCTATTGCGCGGGTGATTTTAAAAGATGCGCCGATTCTGCTGTTAGATGAAGCCACCAGCGCCCTAGATTCAGAAGTAGAAGCCGCGATTCAGGAAAACCTGACCCGTCTGATGCAGGGCAAAACTGTAGTGGCCATTGCACATCGCCTATCAACCATTGCCGCCATGGATCGACTGATTGTCATGGACAAAGGACAGATAGTTGAGCAAGGCACCCATAGCGAGCTGCTGGCTCGAAACGGTGTTTATGCCATGTTGTGGCAGCGCCAGAGCGGCGGTTTTTTGCCTGAGAACTGAATATAACCAGTGTACCACAACTCTTTTCGTTAACATATAACTGTTCTACAATGGCTGCAATTGATTTTGAATAATTAACGCTATAACAAGGAGAAGTCGTATGGATGTCCATACACAGTCACAACTGATTCAAACATTACAGGGGATAGTTGGTAACGAGCATACCCTTACTGATCCTGCGCACACCTTGCCATACCGGCAGGGTATTCGGTTTGGTGTGGGCAATGCGTTAGCCGTCGTGCTTCCGGGCACACTGGTTGAACAGTGGCGTGTGTTAAAAGCCTGTGTCGAAGCCGATGTAATTGTTATCACCCAATCTGCCAATACCGGGCTCACCGGTGGTTCCACACCGGATGGCAACGATTACGACCGGCCAATTGTGATAGTCAGCACCCGTCGGCTGGATGGTATTCAGGTGATTGAAAATGGTGAACAAGTCGTGTGTCTGCCTGGCAGTACCCTCTACCGGCTGGAAAAAGAACTGAAAAAATACCAGCGCGGCCCGCATTCTGTGATTGGTTCATCCTGTATTGGAGCTTCAGTAATGGGTGGCGTCTGCAATAACTCTGGCGGTTCGCTTATTCAGCGTGGCCCCGCTTATACCCAGATGGCGGTTTTCGCCCAGCTAGATGAAAACAGCCAGCTACATCTGGTTAACCACCTTGGCATAGAGCTGGGAGACGATCCCGAAACCATTCTGACTAATCTGCAAAACCGCCATTACACCGAAAAAGATATCAAACGCGATGCAGGTATGGGGCATGACCACGACTACCGCAACCACGTACGCGAAATAGATGCCGACACACCAGCGCGCTTTAACGCCGATCCTGCGCGCCACTATGAAGCTTCCGGCAGTGCCGGTCGTCTGATGGTTTTTGCCGTACGTCTGGATACATTCCCACTGGAAAAAACCTCTGCCGTATTCTACATCGGCAGCAATGATACTCATGAGCTAGACGACATCCGTCGCCATATTCTCGGTACCTTTAAAAATCTGCCGGTATCCGGCGAATACATGCACCGCGAAGCTTTTGATATCGCAGCGGTATACGGCAAAGACATATTTGTAGCCATCCAGAAATTCGGTACCGATGCCATGCCGCGTCTGTTTGCCTTCAAGAATTTCGTCGACCGCACCATGGCCAAAATTCCGTTTTTTCCCAAGAATTTCTCTGACCATTTTGCCGTATTCATCTGCAAATTCCTGCCCCAGCACTTACCGCAGTCCATCCGCGATTATCGAGACCGTTATGAGCATCACCTAATATTGAAAATGGCAGATGAAGGCATTGCCGAAGCTGAAGCATTTTTAAAAACCTTTTTTGAGCAGAAAAGCGGCAGCTATTTCCGCTGTAACGAAAAAGAAGCTGAAGCTGCCATGCTGCATCGTTTTGCCGCAGCCGGTGCCGCCACTACCTACCGCAATGTGCACAGCGATACAGTAGAAAATATTGTTGCACTGGATGTCGCTTTGCGCCGCAATGATACAGAATGGTTCGAAACCTTACCTGACAGCATCAACCAGCATTTTATCCATAAAATGTACTACGGCCACTTCTTCTGCCATGTATTCCATCAGGATTACATCGCCAAAAAGGGAACTGACTGCAATAAAGTTGAAGACGAAATGCTGGTACTGCTAGATCAGCGTGGTGCACAATATCCGGCGGAACACAATGTCGGACACCTGTATCATGCCAAGCCGGAATTAAAAAAATTCTATCGTCAGCTTGATCCAACCAACAGCTTCAATCCCGGTATCGGTAAAACCTCGAAAAAGAAATACTGGGCGTAAACTTTTCCCCTCTCAGCCACCGGCCGGCAATATCGGACGGTGGTTTTTTTTCAGCCGCGAAACTGGTTGCCATATTCTGCACATATTTATGAATGTTATTCATAAGCCTATAAACATCACAATACTTAATCCGCACATACACACAGAGTAAGCTGCGTCAAACGACATCTTTGGTTTAACAGACATAAAGGAAAGAAACATGCAGCAACGTTATCTCGGTAAAAACAGGCTAGCCGTATCTGCTCTGGGGCTAGGGTGTATGGGATTAAGTCATGGCTACGGACCAGCTACCGACATTCCTCAAGCCATCGAGCTGATTCGGGCTGCCGTGGCACAAGGTGTCACTTTCTTCGATACCGCCGAAGTTTACGGACCGTATCTCAACGAAGAGCTAGTGGGGCAAGCATTAAAACCTTATCGTCAGCAAGTGGTGATTGCCACCAAATTCGGTTTCACATATGGAGACGACAACAAACAGCAAATACTAAACAGTCATCCTGAAACCATCCGCAAGACCGTAGAAGGTTCCTTGAGGCGTCTACAGACAGATGTTATCGATCTGCTGTATCAGCATCGCGTTGATCCAGATGTACCGATTGAAGAAGTGGCCGGAACAGTCAAAGATTTGATTGCAGAAGGCAAAGTGAAACATTTCGGCATGTCTGAGGCCGGTGCCGCCACCATTCGCCGTGCTCATGCCATACAACCGCTTACCGCCCTGCAAAGCGAGTACTCCATGTGGTGGCGGGGGGAGCCGGAAAAAGAAATCATCCCCCTTCTCGAAGAGCTAGGCATAGGTCTGGTGCCATTCAGTCCACTTGGTAAAGGTTTCCTTACCGGTACCATCAATGCTTCCACCGCATTCAGTGCAGATGATTTCCGCCGGCGCGTACCCCGATTTGCTCCAGAAGCACTGGCCGCCAATGAAAAACTTGCCGCTCTGGTGCAGAAACTAGCACAGGCTCATCAGGCCACCGCTGCCCAGATTGCACTGGCCTGGCTGCTGGCACAAAAACCATGGATTGTTCCGATACCGGGCACCACCAAACAAGAGCGTTTGAAAGAAAATCTGGGTGCTGCTGATATTCAGTTGTCTGCAACAGACATAGCTGATATCAATCAGGCGCTTAATCAAATTGCTGTAGTTGGTGACCGGTATCTTCCCGAGCAACAAGCTCGAGTAGGACGCTGACCCAACAACCAAATAAGGAACATCGCCGTTCCTTATTTTGTCAGCCGTAAAGCATCAATCATCAGCGCAAAGGCTCGTGGATGCCTCTGCCGGCTCGGATAATACAAGTAATAACCAGGAAAAACTGGGCAATAGTCTTTCAGTACCTGAATCAGCTCACCATTGGCCACCATCTGCGATACCATATCATCCGGCACATAAGCCACCCCAAATCCGGATAAGGTTGCATCAATGCGCTCCGGTAGCTGATTAAAAGTAAGCTGGCCGTTTACCTTAACCCGCATCGGCCGGCCATCCTGAATAAATTCCCACTGGTATAACTTATTGGCGCTAGGTAAACGCACATTGATACACTTATGGTGCTGCAAATCAGCCGGTGTAGCGGGCATTCCATGTTTCTCAAAATATTCAGCCGTCGCCACCACAGCAAAGCGTATATCTTCACTCAGCCTCACCGCCACCATATCTTTATCAACACTCTCTCCTAAACGCACTCCAGCATCAAAACCATTCTGCACAATATCCACAAACTGATTATCAATAAACAGTTCTACATTAATCTGTGGATACTGCTTCAAAAATGGCTTCAGCCTCGGCCAAAGCACACTGTGAGCAGCATGTTCACTGACAGACAGTCGAATATAGCCACTAGGCGTACCATTTTGTTCGACTAGACTTTGCAAAGTTTGCTCCAACTCATCTAAGCGCGGTTGCAGACTGGCTATAATCTGTGCACCCAGAGCTGTAGGCGCCACACTGCGAGTTGTCCGCGTTAAAAGACGAATCTGTAATTTTTGCTCCAGAACTTTAATTGCATGGCTAAGCGCAGACTGCGAAATACCCAGCTTACTTGCCGCGCGGGTAAAACTTCTTTCTTGGGCAACAGTTAATAAGTATTGAAATTCATTGAAATGTTTTTTAAGTATTTCCATTTCTCACCCTGCATAGCGCACATTTCATTTTTAAAATATTGATAAATAGAAGCCACAAACGGTGCACAAGCGCATCTACAACATTAGTAAATCATCTAGTGGCGATAAAAATGCGTTCAAAAATAAAAAATCTCTGCCGCCTAAAGAAGCTTTGAACCGGCTAAGTTCTGAAACAGCAAGCGCATACACTCAAAATCCGTGTACAATACCCGCAGCCACAGCCTGCCGCAGCAGGCTGTTAATTTATCATATCAGGACAGCACTGTTGTGACAGGATAAACTATCTGTATGCAGACGTATTCATCTGCTCTTCGGTGCACACCAATTAGGACGACTCAATAATGGAAAGCCATAGCAACATCAGCGAGCTGGAGCGCCTGCATCTGGATACCGACCACATCTGTGCGCTTGTAGCGACCCTGTTACCGGTTGCTGAGCATATTCATTCTCCCACCCAGTCCTATTTACAGACTCCGGAACAAAAACAGGCCCTGAACGAGCTAATAGACGCCCTGCATGAGCTTCATCCGGCGGACATGGCTACCTTACTCGAATCTCTGCCATTACAAGAACGTATGCTGGTATGGCGGTTGGCTACCCCGACAGAAGACGGCGAAGTATTACTCGAAGTATCGGATCCAGTACGCGAAACTCTGATTGAAAACATGGCGCAGCAGGAGCTGTTGGCCGCAGTTGGCAATCTGGATGCCGACGAGCTGGCCGAACTGGCACCCGATTTACCCAAAGAAGTTGTTTACGAAGCCTTAAGCAGCCGCGACGAAGAAGAGCGGGCACAAATTACCTCAGCCATGTCGTTCGAAGACAATCAAGTCGGAGCCCTCATGGATTTTGAGCTAGTCAGCATCCGCGCGGATGTTACCTGTGAAGTAGTACTGCGTTATCTACGTCGCTTTGAACGCCTGCCCGATCATACCGACAAAATCTTCGTAGTCGATAACTATGATGTCCTACAAGGCGTCCTGCCCATACGTAGTCTGCTGGTTGCCGACCCTGATTTACTCGTTTCCAGCGTCATGGCCGATGATGTGGTGACTTTTCGTCCAGAAGATGATGCCGAAGAAGCCGCTGCCGCGTTTGAACGTTACGATTTGGTTACCGCACCTGTGGTAGACAACAACCTTAAACTTATCGGCCGCATCACCGTAGATGAAATGGTAGACGTTATTCGCGAAGAATCCGAAAACGACATGCTGAACATGGCCGGTTTGCGCGAAGAAGAAGACCTGTTTGCCCCCGTTATCGATTCCGTCAGAAACCGCTGGATATGGCTAGCAGTTAACCTATGTACCGCTTTCATCGCCAGCCGTGTGATTGGCATGTTTGAAAATTCAATTGAAAAAATCGTTGCACTGGCCACCCTCATGCCGATAGTAGCCGGCATAGGCGGCAATTCCGGCAATCAGACCATCACCATGATTGTGCGTGCCATGACTTCCGGCCAGATAAGCAACAGTCAGGCGTGGCGGCTGCTGCGTAAAGAAGAGGGCGTCGCACTGGTAAACGGCCTGATATGGGGTTCAGTAATGGGGCTCGTGTCCTATTTTCTCTATCACAGCGTTGGTATAGGACTGGTGATGGTAGCAGCAATGACGCTGAATTTGTTACTGGCAGCCACCGTTGGAGTACTAATTCCAGTGTGTATGCAGAAATCCGGCCGCGATCCTGCGCTTGGTAGCAGCGTGTTGATTACCGCAGTTACCGATTCCGGCGGGTTTTTTATCTTCTTGGGGCTGGCCACCTTATTCTTGTTGTAAATCGGCTGTAACAGAATATGACCAAACCCAATACCCCAGTTACCCTAGAAAGTTGGTTAAACAACTCCGGTCTGCCGCGGTTGGAAGCACGCATGCTGCTCCAGCACGTACTGACAATAAGCCATAGCCACATAATAGCCCATGGCACACAGCTCCTTAGCAACAGCGAGTTGGCAAGTTTGAATCAACTGTGCCAGCGAAGACTAGCAGGCGAACCTCTGGCCTATCTACTCGGTTGGCGCGAATTCTATGGCCGGTGTTTTCAGGTTTCAGAAGCAGTGCTGATTCCTCGTCCAGAAACAGAACATCTTGTCGACGCAGTACTGGCGCATTTGCCGGCACAGGGCACCCTGTGGGATTTAGGTACCGGCAGTGGTGCCATCGCCGTAACCATAGCCTGCGAACGACCTGATGCACAAATATGGGCGGCAGACATCAGTGAGGAAGCACTGGCAGTCGCACAAGCCAATGCCAGCGCGCTGCAAGCGCAAGTGCGGTTCGGGCAGGGTTCATGGTATCAGGCACAGCCGCAGCCAGCGCCCCACAGCGTGGATGTCATTGTCTCCAATCCTCCCTATATCGACGCCCAAGACCCGCATTTGCAGCAGGGTGATTTACGTTTTGAACCGCAGCAAGCACTTACAGATAATCACAATGGTCTGAGTGCTTTCGAAATCATTATTGCCAGCGCCAAAGATTTTCTGCGGGCGGATGGATGGTTGCTATTCGAGCACGGATATGATCAAGGGGAGGCAGTGCGAAATATATTATCGCAGTATAAATTCAGAAAAATCCAGACGCTTGCCGATTTGGCCGGTCTGGACAGAGTGACATTGGGACAGATAAAGAGCGAAGCACCATAATCAACTATTCACATATAAAACCATTAGGCCATAGAAAAGATTCTATGGCCTAATAGCTAGTATGATTACCAGTATATAAACAATTTGCTTAGAACAGACTAACAATAAACAGCATTAGTGAAGTAACAAAGTTAATAAATGGCTGCAAAATAAACATCAGCAAACCACTGATAATCAAAAATAAAATTATCCACGTTCCATATGGAGCCAGCTTTCGATACTGCATCGAAGCGCGGGGTGAGAGAAAACTATCAATAAACTGAGCACCCGGTTGAGGCGGAATCGGTAGCAGGCTGAAAAAGCAAAATACCGCATTAAACCGAATACCCATTAACCCCATTAGCGCCATCGGTTTTTGAAAATATTCAGGTACCCACTGACTGATAATCATCACAACTGCCCAGCATAGACACATCAGAAGATTAGCAAGCGGGCTGGCAATGGCTACCAAACGTTCACCTTTACGTCTGTTTCTAAAATTGCGTGGATCAATCGGCACTGGCTTAGCCCAGCCAACCATCAAATAGCCCTGTAAAACAATCATCGTGAATATTGGAATAATAATGGTGCCAACAATATCAATGTATTTGGCCGGATTCAGGCTTAGCCTACCCATTGTTTCTGCTGTACGGTCACCACAAAAACGTGCCATATATCCACATGCTGCTTCAGAGAGCGTAATGGCCAGTAAAATAGGCAGAATTGCCAGAACAAAATAAGCCCAATCAAAGTTTTGCAAGGTAAAATCCTTCAGATGCTAAAATAAACAACCACTGTGGGTAAAACATAGTACCAGCTTGTCCATTACAAACCAAATACAGCAACATTCCCCTTACCAGCTCGCACCAGCTCAATTCCATCGGTCATATCAATTACCGTAGTCGGTTCTGTACCACACCAACCGCCATCAATCACCAGATCAACCTCATGTTCCAGCTGGTCACGAATCTCATAAGGGTCAGTTAAGGGTTCATTTTCATGGGGAAGCATCAGTGTACACGACAGCATCGGCTCCCCCAGATTCTGCAATAGCGCCAAAGCAATCCGGTTGTCCGGTACCCGCAACCCAATAGTTTTACGTTTCGGATGCAGCGTACGCGCCGGTACCTCTTTAGTGGCTTGCAAAATAAAAGTATAACTACCCGGAGTAGAAGATTTCAGCAGCCGGAACTGACTGTTATCCACTTTAGCGTAAATACCAAGCTGACTCAGATCATGACACATCAACGTCAGATGGTGTTTCTGGTCAATACCACGGATACGCAGAATCCGTTCCATTGCCTCCTTATTACCTAGCTGACAGCCCAACGCATAACAGGAATCAGTTGGATAAACAACCACACCACCATGGCGTACAATATCCGCTGCCTGTACAATCAAACGTTCCTGCGGATTGTCAGGATGAATAGCAAAAAACTGAGCCATACACGTCTTCCTTATTTCACATTTATTACAATAAAGAGCTATTCTAAACACAAGCCTGTCAAACTGACAGGTAAAATATGCCAATTGCTGATAAAGAAACATGACTGACCGTAAAGCGGTACAGCCAGCATAAAATGGCGCTGCAAAATTTACAGAATTTAAAGGGGAAATTCATCATGCAGCTTGAAGTTATCCTGAGAAATTTACTTGAATAACCGGTCGAAGCCATCGTCAACATATGGAATCGCAATATTATTCCGTGATGGTTACTGTTGCCGCAGGGGGGTATCCGGTGCCATCAGGAAAAAAGCCGGCTATGTCCCTTTTCGCGAACTTGGCCGAACAGGTGCACTTAAATTAGGTTCCGCAGTGGTAACCAGTGCCGGTAAATTGCCTTATCAAGCCATTATCCACGTAGCCGGTATCAACATGTTCTGGCGTGCCAGTGCCTATTCAATTCGTACTTCAGTTATTTCTGCCATGCACATAGTTAATACTCGCAATTATACTTCAGTCGCCTTTCCTCTGATTGGTGCCGGCTCAGGTGGCTTTAGTCCAGAGCAGGCACTGCAACTTATGCAGGAAACATTATTACCAATTGAAACTAACGCACGGGTAATTATTGTAAAATATGTGTCCCTTAAATCACATTAGTAGAAAAATTATCTAATGTTAAATCAAATTACAATCATCCGAGCAACATCAGAACAGCTTGATGATGCCATCATGCTTTTTGCCAGCTATCGGCAGTTCTATGGCCTGAAGGACAAACAGACAGCAAGCAGAAATTTTATTCAAGAAAGACTGGAAAAGCAGGATTCCGCCATCTTCATTGCCTATGATCAACAACAAGCTTGCGGGTTTGTACAGCTATATTTCTCCTTTTCTTCATTATCCGTATCGCCCACAATCATACTCAATGACCTATATGTCCCTGAAAACCACAGACAAAAAGGGATTGCCACACAACTGATGCAATACGTCACACAATTTGCACGTGATAATGGCTACAGTGGTATTTCATTGTGTACCGCCAACGACAACCACAAGGCAAGAGCCCTATATGAACAGGCTGGCTATCAGATTGATGAACAATTTGTTTATTATTTTTTAAACTTAAACTAAGGCCAACAAGTGTGCCGAATCAGCCTGAAAGTGGTGAAACAGCCACAACGCACCAGCCGACCTGAAAAAAACAACTGAATATTTGACGGCCATTAGAAGCTGATTTAAAGTACCGCACACATCAAATTATTCATATTGCAACGGAAAGGAATCATTATGTTTGTACTACCTATCCCTTGCAGGTCAATCCAGGGCTAATCACCTCCTGATCCTTGGCTTCGGCCTGCCAATTTCTTTACAGCACGTTTATACCTGTTCATACACAATGAACAAGGATGACGACGCCTGCTTATTATTTAAATAAAATAAATTGGAATGGATCAGAATGGGCAATTCTATTCAGCAGCCGTCTGCCGGCATCACCCTCATTACCACCCCCGAACTGTGGTTAGAAGGCGAAGCTATCAAGCAGCTGCACACAACAGCAACATTACCTGACATCAGCTATGCAGCAGCCATGCCGGATATTCATCCCGGCCGCGGCTATCCCGTCGGCGCTGCTTTTTTTACTACACAACTTATTTATCCAGCACTGATTGGCGGCGATATTGGCTGCGGCATGTCATTATGGCAAACATCACTTAAAACCCATGCTATGAATCAGGCCAAACTAATCAAACAACTGGGCAATCTCGACCAGCCACTGAGTGCATCAGAATGTACCAGCCTCTGGCCAGATATACAGCCGCTACAACAGCATAACTATGCATCCGGCACCATAGGTGGAGGCAATCATTTTGCCGAATTACAAATGTTGGATACCATTTATGTAGCGGAAATCGCCGAACAAATCGGTTTAAATAAGCAGCACCTGCAACTAATGGTACACAGTGGTTCTCGTGGACTCGGTGGTGCGATTCTGGACAAACACATCAGGCAGTTTGGTCATCAGGGCTTAATCGCAGACAGCGAAGCCGGTAAATCCTATCTGACACAGCATAATCAGGCATTGGCCTATGCACGGCAAAATCGGGAACTGATTGCCCGCCGCATACTGACAAATCTGCGTGCACAAGGGCAAAAACTAGCAGACATCAGCCACAACTTTATCGAAGCGGCCTGCATCCATGGCGAAAGCGGCTGGCTGCACCGTAAAGGTGCCGCACCTGCCACACAAGGGCTAGTCGTGATACCGGGTTCGCGCGGCGATTACAGCTATCTGGTACAACCATTGGATACCCCAACCGCCCTTTATTCCCTCGCACATGGTGCAGGGCGCAAATGGCAGCGCTCAGCCTGCAAAGGCAGACTATCCCGACGCTATACCGTCGAACAGCTAAGCCGTACTGTCCATGGTAGCCGTGTAATTTGTGCTGACCGTGAACTTATCTATGAAGAAGCACCGCAGGCCTATAAATCCATCGACAGCGTCATTACTGCCATGGTACAGGCTGAATTAATCCGGCCAATAGCCCGTTTCAAGCCAGTTATCACCTATAAAGTAAAAACGGAGAAGAAATAATGCTGCTTTTACAATTATCAGCGGCTTACGGACCGGCTGAATGCTGTCTGGCCGTAGCAAAAGCACTGGCACGCCTGCAACACGAAGCCATAGAGATTCAGGTTGAAATAGACATATTGGAGCAAGAACAGTCAAAGCATGGACTCCACTCAGTACTGCTTGCTCTTAATGGTGAACTAGAAAGATCCTTAGCTAAACAGTGGGTGGGAACCATTCAATGGATTTGTCCCAGCCCCTACCGCCCAAAACACAAACGTAAAAACTGGTTTATCGGCGCCGCATGTTACGAGACAATTACCCAACATCAATCTGATGAAATTATTTTCGACACCATGCGTGCCTCCGGTGCGGGAGGTCAGCATATTAACAAAACAGAATCTGCGGTCCGAGCCACCCACCTAGCCAGCGGTATCAGCGTAAAAATCCAGACTGCTCGTAGCCAACATACCAATAAAAAACTGGCTGTTCTACTGATACAACACAAACTGGCGCAACAGAAACAACAGTTATACGCCAAACACAAAGCAGAGCGTCATCAGCACCATCATCAAATAGCGCGCGGAAATCCCAAACGAATATTTATCGGACAGGATTTCAAACCTTTATAATGTCTTAGACCAGTGCATCCATCGTCTATAAAGCTGATTACTTTATTTTCATAGTACACAACTGAGCTTACAGCACATAAGCTCAGTTGAATTAATTAAACCAAAGAAAGAGATAATCAAAAAAGGTGTTTTTCTGTGGGGTGTGAGAGTCAGATAGCAAAAATTTGTGTAACATTTCTCCAGATACCTGAAAAAAGTAATTTAAGCAAAACGAATAGCATGATCCATTTCACATTCTGATTTATTCACGCAAACGAATAAAATGTTTAGCACAATCAAAGAATCTTGCCGCAAATCATTCGATTTAATCCACAATGATACGGTGATAAACACATATCAGTACAAACACCAGTCAGCTTAGCAGTGATAATAATATTGAGCACAGAAATCACTGACTACAGATTCGGATAAACCCTCTCACACAAAAAATCTAGTCAATAAAGAAATGTTTAGCGTCAATCTGATAATATTATGCCAGTGCCAATGCACCAGAAGATAGCAATTTACAGGAAAAGTACTGGAGAAATATATGCTGACAGGAAGCTGTTTATGTACTGCAATCCAATACCAGGTTGCCATGAGCGACCAAATTGAAAAAATGGTCTTCTGCCACTGTCAACGCTGTCGCAAATGGAGTGGTTCCGCATTTAATTCAGCGGTTCAAATAAATAGCGATGCTTTCACAATCCTATCAGGTCGGGATAAGCTAAAAAAATTTTCAGTTAATGGCGTAAACCGTTTTTTCTGTTCTGAATGTGGATCAAACCTCTATACTTCACGAGACAGTATGCCAAATATTTATCGTTTGCGTGCTGGCACACTAAATACAGCAATTTACCCCCGGCAAAAAATACATATTTACACTCAATCCAAAGCAAACTGGGATTCTATCTGTGATGGTGGCTTACAATTTGACGAAAATATAATATAACGAAGAAATAAAAATATATTCAAATCACAGAGACAGCTCAGCACAAAAAAGACATAAAAATACTTGTGTTTAAACCAACACAGAAAAATTATGTATTCAAAAAAGAACATTTAAGGAAATTAATGTAAATAAGCCATAAAAAACAGGTGTCAACCATAGTCTGCCGCAAATATAACAGCTACAGTAAACACATCATGGTATCGATAAAACCATGATTGCAAAAACCAAAAATGCAAATCATGTTGGACTAAAGCCACCGCACAGACAAAGGAAGCCACCTTGAATCCCATCTACATCAACATCATCTACAAAATGCTGGTCGCTTTCTGCATCCTGCTGGTGTACATCAATTTATCCGGCAAAGGTGCACTTGCCCCGATTTCAGCTATTGATCAAGTAGGTAACGTCGTATTGGGTGCAATAATCGGCGGCCCCCTATACAATCCCTCCATCAGCATCACCTTACTCATGAGCGCCTCTATTTTCTGGGCTGGCCTGTTATTACTGGTTCGTTATGCCACATTTAAACGCAGTATCGCCAAGGATTTTGTCGACGGCACATCAATCCGACTGATGAAAAACGGCATCTTACTATCACAGAATTTCCGTCAGGCCAAACTATCCATCCGAGATTTCATTATGCTGCTTCATCAGCGTGGTTATACCAGTCTGGAAATGCTCAGTGATGTCTGGTTTGAATACAATGGCCAAATGACCGTAGTAAAAAAAGGTGACCCAGCAATGGCAGTTGTTGTGATTGAAAACGGCGTTATCAATTATCCCAGTCTTGAATCTTTGGGTCATAATGAAGAATGGCTAGAAAAAGAACTAGACCGTCTAGGACAGAAACTAGATGAAGTTTTCCTAGCCGAAGTACATGAACATAAACTGTGGGTTTATCCAGATATCAAATAAACAAATTAAAATCTTATTTAAAATTCATACACACACATTCCTAGAAGATTAGTTCTTCATCAGAGCTACTTCAGCATTTCACATGTTTTCATCCAGTGTATATAGTCTCTGGCACTATTATCAATTTCTTCCTGAGTTATGCCATAACCAGCTTCAGGTTCATTATTAGCGCCATATACAGCAAATACAGATTGATAATTAGCCTGCACATAATTCATAGTTAATTCGAATGGCTTTAAAATATCTTCCAATGAAACATGAAAGCGACCTTCAGGAGCATAATCACTTTTTCTGATACCGGCAGAAACCGCCAAGCCAACTTTTTTATTCTTCAACTTAAGCCCGTTGCGCCCAAAAGCCCAACCATATGTTAAAACCTCATCTAACCATAATTTTAACAACGGTGGGCAATTAAACCAGTAAAGAGGAAACTGTAAAATCAGATTTCGGTGATTTTCAATCAAAATTTGTTCTGAAACAGCATTTATCACATTACTCAAGTAAGATGCATATAAATCATGTATCGTTACCTGATCAGCATAAACAGATAGTTCATTAATCCAGCATTGATTTACTTTAGAAGAAGCTAAATCAGGATGAGCGACAACCACCAGCGTTTCTTTCATAACAGACAATCCAAAGCTTAATAATTAACGAAATATAATAATTCACCCAAAAACTGATTCAAAGTACGGTAAATAAAGATAGATACTAACCAAAAGGGAAGTGAAAAGATGTCAGAACACCATTGCAGTGAAGAAGAGCTCGAAAATAGTGGTTTTAACTACACTCTTTCTATTATCAGGGGAAAATACAAAATACTCATTCTTTACTGGCTTAATGAAAACCAGCCAGTGATGCGTTTTAACGAACTTAAACGCCGCATCAACAGCATATCTTATAAAACCTTAAGCAACACATTAAAAGAAATGGAGCAAGACAAACTGATATTCCGAAAAGAATATCCACAAATACCGCCTAAAGTAGAATATGGATTATTAGAACGGGGAAAATCTCTGGTTCCCGTTTTAGATTTAATGTGTCAGTGGGGTAACCAGCATAAAAATGATATTTTAATATAATTATTTTTATAAATAATCTGCTTAGCAATTAAATATATGTATAAATTAATAAATTACAAGATTTACAGCCAGAGGTAATAACCATTAAGAATATATATTTTAAGAAATTTAGAATTAAATAAATTGCAGATACTTCTTGATAAACAAATACAAATAACTAGAAATCAAGAAAGTTAATCCAGAATGGAGCAAACATAAACTCAAACTTACTAGTTTAGCGCTTAGATAATGTTCACCAACAAAAAAATCCTGAATAAGAGCAAAGAGCTGTCTAGGTGAGAATGAAAAGTGCTGGCATAACCGAATAAAAGATCTTACGCATAGCTCGTATCGATTAAACACCAAAATAAAATGCCCTGTTAAAAACAGGGCATTTAAAATCTGGTTGCGGGGGCAGGATTCGAACCTACGACCTTCGGGTTATGAGCCCGACGAGCTACCATGCTGCTCCACCCCGCGTCTGGTAAGAAAGTCATTATACGCATTAACAAAACAAAGTCAACAACTAAACCTATTTTTCATACATATTTTATGATGTCGTATGATTTGATAGATGATTTTTCCAGCAATGTACAAGGTCATAAATAGCGGTAAGAGCCGCTTTTGGGGTCAACTCATCCGGATTAAGAGCATTAAGCAGCACTGATAAATCGGCTGGCATCACAACAGCCGTATTATCCTTACCGGTGTATCTCTGGGTTACTTCATCTGACTCTTGTTCAGTTGTCTGCGTCTGAAACATATCTAATTGCGCCTGGTCACGAGACGCATGCTGTTCCAGTGTCTGCAAGTGCCGGTAAGCCGCATTCAGCGCACGTACCGGTAGTCCCGCCAATTTGGCTACCGCAATACCATAGCTTTTACTGGCCGGCCCTGGTTCAATATGGTGTAAAAACACAATATCTTGTCCCTGTTCCAGTGCTGACAGATGCATGTTAAAAGCATGCGCATACTGTTCCGGTAGACGGGTCAATTCAAAATAATGCGTGGCAAAAAGTGTATAGCTACGATTTTTTTGCAGTAGATGTTCAGCAATAGCCTGTGCCAGCGCCAAACCATCAAAAGTAGATGTACCACGTCCTACCTCATCCATCAGCACCAAAGAACGCTCAGTTGCATGATGCAATATATAGGCCGTTTCTGACATTTCTACCATAAAAGTAGAACGATTACCGGCCAGATCATCCGAAGCACCAATACGGGTAAAAATCTGGTCAAATTCACCCAGAGTGCAGCTGGCTGCCGGTACTGGGGCTCCAATATGCGCCAGCAGGACAATCAAAGCCACTTGCCGCATATACGTAGATTTACCACCCATGTTTGGTCCAGTAAGCAACATCAGACGCCGCTTATCATCCAGCTGGGTATCATTAGCAGTAAACTGACTGACCTGAGCAGCCACTACCGGATGACGTCCCTGACTAATCTGTAAACAAGGATAATTTACGAATTCAGGGAAGCAGTAATGTTCTTCATCCGCATATTTTGCCAACGTAGCCAGCACATCCAGACTGGCCGCAGCACGGGCACAGCGTTGCAATACTGGTAGTTCTGCCTGCAATTGCAGCAACAAAGCATCATATAGCTGTTTTTCCCGTGCCAGTGCATTCTGTTGCGCACTCAATACCTTTTCTTCAAAAGCCTTCAACTCCGGCGTCACATAACGTTCTGCATTTTTTAAAGTCTGGCGACGCTGATAATCTGCAGGTGCCTGTTCTGACTGTAGCTTGCTCAGTTCAATATAAAAACCATGCACACGGTTAAATTCCACTTTCAAACTGGATAATCCCGTACGTTCACGTTCACGGCTTTCCAATTGCTGCAAAAATTCATCGCCATGATTCTGTAAACGGCGCAACTCATCTAGCTCAGCATCAAAACCATCATTGATCACACCACCATCACGTAACCATACAGCTGGTTCGGCCATAATGGCTTTGCTTAGCTGGCGCGCAATCGGTGCAGCAGGCGGAAACTGTTCCAGCAGCGTCTGTACCAGCGAGCTCTGGTCAGACTCCTGCAAACTAAATGCCGACAATATTGCCAGACTATCACGCAAAGCTGATAAATCACGTGGCCGTGCACTCCCAATAGCAATACGAGCTGCAATTCGCTCAATGTCCGCCACCTGATTCAGCATGGCTACTATTTGCTCACGCTGAGAAGAGAGTGCTGCCACGGCCTGTTGACGAGCCACAATCTGTCCGCGTCTGCGCAATGGCTGATGCAACCATTGTGCGAGCAGTCTGCTGCCCATATGTGTCGCGCATGTATCCAATACCGAAAACAAAGTAGGCGCTTTATGTCCATTTAACGTCTGAGTTATTTCCAGATTGCGCCGCGTAGCCGCATCCATACCAATATAAGTGGTTTCCTGCTCCAGCGTAAGACTGTCCAGATGTTTTGGCAGCTGCATCTGGGTCTGCTGAACATAATTCAATAACGCTCCTGCCGCACCAATAGCGGCATCATGGTCACCGATCTGTAGACCAAAAGCGCGTAAATCCTGACTGCCGAAATAACGTTGAATCAGGCGTGCTCCAGTATCAGCAGCAAATTGCCACGCGTGTAAACGAGTCAATTTTCGGTTTTGTTCATCAAGATTGAGCTTTTCCAGTGTCTGGTCAGATATCAAGATTTCCGCTGCCTGCAGACGTGCCAGCTCATTTGGCAAAGCTTCTGGTGCAATTATTTTGCAGCGGAATTCCCCGCTTTGCAGGGACAGCCAGGCCACACCAAGCTGTTTTTTTAATAAAGAAACCGCCACCATACGATTGGTTTCCTTATCCTCCAGCAAAGCTGAATCAGTCAGCGTCCCAGGCGTTACGATGCGCACAACTTTCCGCTCCACCGGCCCTTTACCTGCGCCCACCTCACCCGTCTGCTCACAAATCGCCACACTTTTACCCAGCTTTACCAGTCTGGCCAAATATTGTTCCACTGCATGATAAGGCACCCCAGCCATCTTCACCGGCTCGCCGTTGATCTGCCCGCGGGTAGTTAGCGTAATATCCAGTAAACGAGCTGCTTGCACTGCATCATCAAGAAACAGCTCATAGAAATCGCCCATCCGGTAAAACAACAGCTTGTCCTGATGGTCGGCCTTAATGGCCATATATTGCGTCATCATCGGTGTCAGGGAAGGTTTACTCATGGTGTAGGCAAGATATTTGATTTGGCTAAAAAAGCTATTGTAACAGAGTGTTCAGCCTGAATTGATGCTCTAGCACATATTCACAACAGCTACCACCACTTGTCTACCCTTGTTTAAAAGGGCTAAGGACTGTCATAATAATAAAAATACGGTAAGAATCTGTACCATTCATTACACAAGAACATGTCCAAATGAAACCATCAATAAAATTGAGCTCAATACGTCATTGGCTATTATGGTTTAGCGTTTTATGTCTTGCTGCCTGTGGCATCACACACAAACCGACAGATAAAATTTTGTCCGGTATCAGTGGTCCAGCTATTGCACCCGGCAAGCCATTGCCACCCAGTTACGTCTTCACACCGGGGAAAGCTGGTGTCAGCTATCGCGTCGTTAATTATCACGATTTGCCCCAATGGTCAGACCAATCATTTGCAGACAGCCTAGAAGCATTCAAAACCAGCTGCGGCAAACTGCAAATGCAGCCTGCATGGCAGCCGGTATGTCAGCAAGCTGCCCGAACAGGCAGACACAATCATCAAGCAAAAGCTTTTTTTGAAAGCTATTTCACGCCATGGCAGGTCAGTCAGAATGGACAACTCGCCGGCACAGTTACTGGTTATTACGAACCCATGCTACAGGGCGATACTAAACAAACAGCTCAGGCACGGTTTCCAATTTACGGCATCCCCAATGACTTTATTGTCGTACCGCTTACAAGCGGCCAGCGTCAGGGGATAGTGCGCATTCGCCTCACTGGACCCAACAGCGGAGTCATCACACCCACCGGTAATTACACTGCCAATCTGGCTGCTTTTCCCCTCAATGAGAAAACACGGGCATTAAAAGGTCGAATCAGCGGCAGCCAGCTGGTACCTTATTACACTCGGGCACAGATTAATGCCGGAGCCCTCAATGGCAAAGCCCCCATTCTGGGTTACGCTAATGATCCAGTAGAATTATTCTTTCTGCATGTACAGGGTTCCGGACAATTAAAAACACTAGATGGACAGATGCTGCGTCTCAGCTATGCCGACAAAAATGACTACCCATACGTTTCCATTGGTAAATATATGGCCGGCAAGGGATATTTGCCACTTGCGCAAACTTCAATGCAAGGTATCAAAGCATGGTTACAGCGGCATCCACAGCAACTGGCCGAAGTGCTGGGTCAGAATCCGAGCTACGTTTTTTTCCGAGCTACAGCAGAGCCGGCTAGCGGACCTACCGGTGCATTAGGTGTTCCATTGACTAAGGGCTATTCCGCCGCAGTAGACAGTCATTTTGTCAACCTCGGTGCCCCATTGTTCGTCGCTACCACTCATCCAGCTAATGGTTTCGGCTTAAACCGGCTCTTGATGGCACAGGATACCGGTAGTGCCATCAACGGAGCTGTGAGAGTGGATTATTTCTGGGGTTATGGCGATGAAGCCGGCGCATTAGCTGGTAAAATGAAATACCCTGGTTATGTATGGCAACTGTTACCTAACGGAATGCTGCCCCAGGTCAAATAAAAATCTGGCGAACAAATGCAAGCTAAGGTAAAATAGTTACAGTATTGACAATTGTATGTGAAGCGTTACCGTAAATGAAAAACATGCATTTAACCATGCGCTCATGCTTCTGGCAGATAATCGTAAAAGGGATGTAAATTATGGAATTATATTTACCAATTACCCTTTTAGTCATATTGCTGGTTGCATTGCTTATTCTGAAAAAGCGTCAGAAAGCGGGCGACCATGCTAAAAGTAAAGATACTGCTCGTAAAAAGCAGTCTGCTTCCAAAAGTAAGAAAAAAACTGGAAGTAAAACTGTAGATGTTCAGACGGCACCCGCAGCACAAGAAACAGCAGAAGCACTTGATGGCGACGATTGGGACTGGCAGCCAACTAGGCCGGATAAAGCCACAGTATCTGTTGCCACTGTGGATCACCTGACTGAATATAAAGTTTACAAACAGTTTGGCTATTTCCAGAAAGCAGCAGACTCACTCTCTGCCTATCTGGAACAGAATGCCGACCAGTTAAGCCCAGCAATGGCCAATACATTGGTCAACGAGCTGGCTGGACTGTGTCTGGAAGCCAAAAATACCGACAAACTTGCCGAAGTCATTGATCTGTACCGCAAGTGTTTAAATCGGACTGAGCTAGAAAATCTGATTCGTCAGGGGCTTGCCCTGGATGAAAATCATCTGGGTTTGCGTGTTCTGGCCGAAGACTTGCTGCAGTGGGATGTCAAGGAAACTGAAAAAGAAGTCGGAATCAATCAGGATAAAAAACCTGAAGATATACAGCCGGCGGTTGAATCAGCCAATAATGGGTCAAACACCGACGAACAGCCGCATGAATTGTTAGTCGAAGGCAATGTTGGTAATTTTAAAATTAGAGGGGATGAGCGTGACGTACTGCTAAGCTTCTCTAAACCGGAAAACAGCTACGGACTGTTGAAAGAGCAGTTGCCCTACGATGCTGCTATCCGCTGTCTGAATAAAGCCATCAAAACATCCAAAAAACCGGCGGGTTTGATTATTGATGCTCTGGTGCTGGATTACCGCCACAATAATATTAATGTATTCGCTCAGCATTTATGGCGTTTATATTATACGCTTGGTCAATATGGTAATGTCGTAAAAGAGCGTATGCTTGGATGGGGCTATAGCCTTGGACAACATCCGATGTTTGAGCAGTTAGAAACCAGACCTAGTGAAACCGTACTGCGTGATATTGGGGTAACGCAGGGTTATCTACCCATGAATAGCAGTGCACTGAAGGCTAAGCGTTTATCACTGGTTGATAAGGCTTCTTCAGATAATGATGTGGCTGAAACACCGGCCGAACGCGTATTGCGTGATGTGGAATCATTGCTTACATTCGGTCAATTTGATGAAGCCATGGATTTACTGGAAAAATCAGTTCTGCTTTATCCACAGGAGTCCCAGCTCTACATTACTTTATTTGACTTATACGAACGTGCAGAAGAATGGACACGTCTGGAAAAAATGTTACAGGTTATCCGTGCTGAAATTCAGACCCCGCCTGAGGAAGTTGTACTGGCTATGAGTCAATTATTGAAACGTATTAACCACGGTGGTGTGCAAAATCAATGATGAACAATTCAATACCTAAAGTAAAAACTGCCTATGTTTTGCTCGTCAATGTGGATGATCGCCAGACAGCCATGTTGCGCATGGCATTCAAAATGTACAATAGCGTTAACTATCAGCTGATACAGCCTGAAGATAACCTCAAACCCGAGTTGGTTCTGGTAGATGGTGACACAGCCGATGGTGAAGAAGTATGGCAACAGACCAAAAAGAAATATCCCGAAGCTGTAGTCGTATTTTTTGGACGTAATGCGCCGTCATTTACTGCTCCTTATCTGATGAAACCCATCAGATTCGATACCCTGTTTCAACATCTGCGTAATTTACAGCAGGGCAATGGTGTTTGGCTGGCTGATAAAGCTGCTGCACACAAGGAAACGGCCAGCGAGGAAACCGTAACTGCCGAGAGACTAGAGCAGCACAACACGTCTGAACATACTCAGCAAGCCGTATCAGTAGTACGTTTTCACACAAAAGGAACATTGCTGGGCATGGTGCAAAAGCTGGCACAGCAATCAGAAGATACTGCAATTCTGTTTGAAAACAAACCTGTGTTGATTGTGTTTCCAAGTGTTGAAAAAGTATTACTGGCTGTTGATAATGATGCTTTACAACAATTGTGTATGCAGACTGATGCAGAATGGCAGACTAAAACTGTCCCAGCTTCCGCACCTACCGCACAGTTGCATGACAAAGCTAAACTTACCTTACAGTCCTGTATATGGCAGCTATCAATTTGGACAGCTCGCGGCCGCCTAATCGATCCGATTACACCAGATACAATCATCAAGCTGAAAGCTTGGCCGAATATGACTCGTCTGGCGTTTTTACCTGAAGCTATGCGTCTATCCGCTTTTCTGGTACGTACGCCCGTAGCACTCAACACTTTATACAAGTTGTTGCCCGTATCTCTGGAAGATGTCCTGAACTACATAGCTGCTACTTATTCAATTGGTTCCCTGATTATTGAGCAGCCGCTGACTCATTCTGCTGCGCAACAGGAAAAAGAAATGGTTCTGACCCGGAAAGCACCACAGAAGGTTTCCAAACCAGATGGTGGTGCACCAACGTCAGAGTATAATGAAAGCGATGACGACAAGCCGAAAGGTTTACTGGCACGTTTGATGGGTCGCTTGCGTGGCAATTAATACCTAAGCAGGGAGTAATCATGGTTGAAAATAAAATTATCTTTACCGGCCCGGTTGGGGTGGGAAAAACAACTGCTATCGCTGCATTATCGGATGATCCTCCGGTACAGACAGATGCCAGTGCGTCGGACATGACTCAGGACAGAAAAGGCTATACTACTGTCGCCATGGACTATGGTGTTATTCGATTGGACGATAATACCAAAGTTCATCTATATGGTACCCCAGGTCAGGAACGCTTCGATTTCATGTGGAGTATTCTGAGTAAGGGCAGTATGGGTTTAATTCTGTTACTGGATAATACTCGCCAGAATCCATTGAAAGATTTGAAATTCTTCCTGACTTCTTTTCACGATTTGCTGGAAGATGCACCAGTTGTTGTGGGTGTGACCAAAATGGATTTAAATCCACAGCCAGGTGTGGATGTTTATCAGCAGTATCTGGCACAACACAATCTAAATGTACCTGTGTTTGAAGTTGATGCACGCAATGAAGATGACGTGAAACAACTGGTTACTGCTATGCTGTATTCCATTGATCCGGGATTGGAAGGATAGTCAGTATGGATTCTACATTACAGTTACATCATGATTTATATCCAAAAGTGATGCCGGCTGGTGCATTTTATGCAGTGTCTAGCCCTAGTCACAGTGCAAGCCGTATGTTACTGGCTAACATTCTGCAGGCAGACATAAACGCCAAATTAACTGAAGAGCGTTTAAAGCAATGGGCTGAGACAGATGATGTTCATACTGCATTGAATTTATTATATCGCTTGCAACGTCTGGAATTTTTATATGGTGAAGCCAAACCAAGCTCACAGCTGGTGAAGGTAACATCAGATGGATTCGAAGATATTCTGGGTCAATTGTCAGACAGCCATAAGGCATTGCTGGTTGATCAGGATGGTTTTTATTTTGCTAATGTCGGTTTTAATCATGAGACTGCCGAAGAAGTGGCCAATCTGGCCAGCGAGGCAACACGGCTGACTGAAAAACACAGCCTGCTGATTAAAAATAACCTCAATATATACAACAATGCTATCGGGATATGTGATCCTGCCGGTCAGAGTGAATTAACATTCTTCCCTTTATATATAGGGAATACCAAAAATATTTTGGTCACTGCCGGATTGCCATTACTCAACAGTGAGGCTTTCGTCACTATGGTACGTGGCCTGTATGTATTGGCTGGTGAAGACATTCATGTGGTAAATGAATAACATCAATAGAAAGACATCAAGATGCAAGAACAATTACTGGTTTCGGTATTAAGCGATTTAAACAGCTCCTCGGCTGACATTACCGCATCTGCTGTAATTTCCTCCGATGGTCTGCCGGTAGCAACCTTGTTACCAAATGGTGTTGATCCGGATCGCGTTGGTGCAATGGCGGCAGCTTTGCTTGCTCTGGGTAACCGCACATCACGTGAATTACAGTGTGATGAACTGGAGCAAGTTATGGTAAAGGGTAAACATGGTTATATTCTGCTGATTCAAGCAGGTGATACCAATGTACTGGCTGTGACAGCTAATGAAGGTGCCAAATTAGGTTTGATTTTGTTGGATGCCCGTCGTGCTGCCCGCAGCATTGTGGATATTTTACGATAACAGAAAATTCAGCATACAGCCCTGTTTATAAAGCTTAAACAGGGCGGTAGCCTATTATAGCCATACTTTAAATAAGTTCATGTCTGAAGTAACCCATTTATAACTTCATATCCTCTTCTGGCATAATCAATTTGCTAGATATCTTTAACCATAAGTAGATTCATGTTTCCTATCTCAAAGCAGAATCTACTTATGGATTTATTATTTCACTTTAGCGTTTATCACTGAATCCAGATGGATATATTGTTTATGAATTCATAATAGTGATTCAAAGTTGTCTCAGATTGCATTTAGACTAAAAAAATGATTTCTTTTCAGCAATATTAAAAACATACCACGTGATATTACTTCTGTAATTGTTTATAGACTAAGCCTGAGTTGACAACAATTTTTTTGATATCACTGGCAACTTGTTTTGAAATCTTCTTATCTTAAAAACATGCAAGCCTATCTTGAATTCATTGATAAAGATTCAGTTCACAGTCTAATCAAAATTGCAGAGTAATGCATTTCCCAGCCGAAATTGCTAAAATATCTGTATTAGGATACAAAAATGATTAAATGAAAGTTGCCAAAAAAAGCCTTTTTTTACAGCATTTAAATGCTGTATTCAGTTTACATTTTGATAATCACAGTGATGCACAAAATATTCCTACACTCAGCCAATGGCGTCAGTGGATATGGCAAACCTGCAAAAATAGTTTTAAACGTGCCAATATTGCTATTCTTTTATGCAATGAAACAGAAGCACGCCAGTTTAATCATGATTATCGGCATAAAGATTATGCGACTAATATATTAAGCTTTGCACTAAATGAGGGCGAAAATATATTTATGCCGGACAAAGGAGAGCTGAATGGGGATCTTATTTTTTGCCCGCAGGTGATTGAGAAAGAAGCTGCTGAACAACAAAAGCCACTGATAGCGCATTATGCTCATCTGACAGTCCACGGAGTCTTGCATCTGATGGGTTATGATCATATTGAAGATGAAGAAGCAGAAATTATGGAAGCGCTTGAAATCCGTATCCTGCATCAGTTAGGATATGCAAATCCATATGCACAGGATGAATATTGATTATGGACGAAAGTTCGTCGAAACCCGGTTTTTTTGAGCGACTGGTAAATCGTATCTCTGGAGAGGCTCCAGAGACTGAAGCTGAAGTTTTACAAACGTTACGGGAAGCACATGAACGGCAGGTTTTTGATGCTGATACATTACAATGTCTGGAAAATGTGCTGGATTTTGCTGATCTGGAAGTGCGTGATGCAATGATAACGCGTAGCCAGATGGATGTAATCAAAATTGAAGATCCGCTGGATAAAATAATTGCCTATATTATTGACACCACTCATTCACGTTTCCCCGTAATCGGAGAAGATAAAGATCAGATTTTGGGTATCCTACATGCTAAGGACTTGCTTAAGTACTGGGGCAGAAGCGAACATTTTCAGTTAGAACAGGTAATACGACCGGCTGTCTTTGTGCCAGAGGGAAAATCCCTGAATACATTACTCAAGGAATTTCGTGAACAACGGAATCATATGGCCATTGTCGTCGATGAATATGGTGGCACTTCTGGATTGGTGACGTTTGAAGATGTGATTGAACCAATCATAGGTGATATTGAGGATGAATTTGATGAAGATGATAGTGCCGACAATATCTTCGCAGTTTCAGCTGAACGTTTTCGCGTCAATGCAGTAACCGAAATAGAAGACATCAACGAATTTTTTGGTACCGATTATTCAGATGACGAAGTTGATACCATAGGAGGTTTGGTGATTCAAGAGTTGGGCCATATGCCGGTACGTGGCGAAAAAATTACTATTGGAAAATTAAATTTTACTGTCGCCCGTGCCGATGCAAGGCGTCTACAGACTTTAATGGTAACGGTAAAAAATAGTACTCATTCATAAACCAGATAAGGTTAAAGCTTAAACTATATTAAACTTTATCTGTATTGCATATATTTCAAGATTGGAAGGAATAATAAATCCAGTCTGATTGCGTTGATACGCACCATAACAGATTATAGTAAGCGGATATTTATTCTTTATTGCTTATAGCTACAATACGAGCTTAAAGTCAGTAGTGATTATAAAAATCTGTATCTACTAAACCGGTTAAAACGCTGGAGAAGATAGAAGTGACCAAACAAAAGGATAAGTCGGCACAGCCTATTTATGAATTCAAATATGGTGCTGTTTTAGCCAAACCTTGGCTGTACTGGCCACTTCTATTCTTATCTGCTGCTCTGGTGCCTTTTGCTTATGCCCCCTATTATCATTTCTGGCTCTTACCTGTTTTATTGGCCATATTGCTGATTTTACAATCAGTACGGCCACAATGGCGTGTTCGTTCAGCGTATCTTTGGGCATTCACAGCCTATACTGTTTTATTCTACTGGATAGATATTGCATTGCATGATGTAGCTGGTTTACCGCAGATAATGGCCTGGCCATTAACTTTGCTGCTGCCTGCCTATCTAGCTGTTTATCCTGCTCTAGTATTCTGGCTACTCGGAAAATTCAGAATTTCTCGTAGCGTTCGTCATGCACTAGTTTTACCGTTGCTATGGGCGTTGGCAGAATTCGTACGGGAACGGGCACTGACCGGTTTCGGCTGGGGTATATGGGGTTATAGCCAGATAGCTGATTCACCTTTAGCTGGTCTTGCACCTTTAGGCGGAATTTTTCTGGTTACCGTGTTTACTGTTGCCACTGGTTCATGGTTAGCAGAGTTGTTACTGGCTAAATCAATTAAGACTAAAACAGGGTGTGGTATCAGCTTATTGAGCGTGTGGCTACTCGGTGCAATTTTATTGCATTGTCAGTTCACTCAGCCTGACGGTACGCATGCATCAGTGGCTTTAGCACAGGGTAATATTCCCCAATCTTTTAAATGGGATGAACGATCTTTACAGCCAACACTTAGGCGTTATCTTGACCTCATAAACAGTACGCACGCCAATATTGTTATTCTGCCCGAAACAGCCATTCCAGTAATGCGGCAGGATATGTCACCAAAGCAGCTAGCTGTATTTACCCAGCTAGCGCGAAACAATGGCTCTGCTTTAGCAGTTGGTATTCCTCAGTATACCGCCGATGGATCAGGTTATCTGAATTCGGTAGTAAATTTTACAGCCCCACTATCCGTCAGTGGATTACCTTACTATGCGAAAAATCACCTAGTGCCATTTGGAGAATATATTCCATTACCTTTTCTACTGGGCGGGTTGTATCGCTGGATGGATATGCCGCTAGCCGGATTTTCTCGCGGTGGTGCTGTTCAAGCACCTTTAAAGCTGGCTAATCAGCGTGTAGCCTTTAATATATGTTATGAAGATGGTTTTGGTGATGAAATCATTAATTCGGCCAGTCAGGCCAGTATGCTGGCCAATGTAAGTAATATGGCTTGGTATGGACACTCCCATGCTATGGAACAGCATATGCAGCAATCTCAGGCTAGGGCATTGGAAACAGGGCGTTATATGGTTCGAGCCACTAATACCGGTATGACAGCCATTATCAATCCCAAAGGTCAGATTGTCGCACATCTGAAACCGGATACAGCAGGTGTGCTGGAAGGTAAAATTTACGGCTACAAGGGCATTACACCCTATATGTGGCTGGGTAGCAGCTGGCCCTTAGCTATTATTAGCTTGATTTTATTATTAATAATCTATGTTTTTAGTCGTTATCGTTGTTGAATAAATTATCCTGATGTGTATAATCATTAAAATATACAATCGAAATTGATAAAATACATTATTTTACCAATGATGAACAATTCATAAATAGTGATTGAAGTACATTCTTATTTTAATTACAATGATAAATTATTAGTTGGGTTATTGATTGATTTTTAGGTAACAAACAATGTGTTGCAGTTACATTAATAGCAATAACCTAACACGAACAGAAAGGATAGGCATGAATACAGCTTTTGCATTACCCGTGCCGACTGGGCATGGTAGTTTGGAGCAATACATTCATACCGTAAATAATATTCCTATGCTTTCTCCCGAGGAAGAACAGGATTTAGCGGTACGCCAGACCGAAGGAGATTTAGAGGCTGCAAAAAAATTGATTCTGTCACACTTGCGTGTAGTGGTTTCTATTGCACGTGGATATGATGGTTATGGCCTGAATCAGGCTGATTTGATTCAGGAAGGCAATATTGGTTTGATGAAAGCCGTAAAACGTTTTCAGCCTAGCCGGGGCGTACGATTATTTTCGTTTGCGGTACATTGGATCAAAGCAGAAATTCATGAATTTATTTTACGTAACTGGCGCTTAGTACGTGTAGCTACCACCAAACCGCAGCGTAAACTGTTTTTTAATTTACGTAGCATGCGTAAATCAATGGCCGCTTTAAGTAATAAAGAAGCCCAGTCCATTGCAGATGATCTTGGAGTAAAATTGTCAGAAGTGCTGGAAATGGAACAGCGCATGACTGGTAAGGATATGTCTTTACTGGCTGAAAATGATGATGAAGACAATTTTGCGCCGATAGACTGGTTAACAGATAGCTCTAACGAACCAACACAGGTACTGGCTCAGCAAGCTCATTACGCGTTACAGACTGATGGTCTGCAAACAGCTCTGGCCAAATTAGATGAACGCAGCCGTCATATTGTGGAAAGTCGCTGGCTTGCGGATGATGGCGGATTAACCTTACATGATCTGGCTGGTGAATATGGTGTTTCTGCCGAACGTATTCGTCAGATTGAAGCTAAAGCAATGCAGAAATTACGTGGTTATTTGGCCGAAGCAGAATGATGAAGTTGAATAAAAAAACCGGATTGAAGAATTTATTCAATCCGGTTTTTTTTAATGAGACAATGATTGATTGAGCTATTTTACTAATTATTATTCAATCGTAAAACTGAATTTATGGCATGTTAATATAAAACCATGTTTCAGGTATAGGTGATGCATATTAGTGTTATCAGATGAAACACTGGAATCTGCATGAATACACTTACATTGTTCTTTGAGTCCGATGGCTTTCAATGCATCTAAAATTTGGCTGATCTGATGATCCTGAACCGGTAAGTGATAGCTGGCCAAATCATCTATATGTAAATGTCGTCCGGCTGTGAAGTTGGTGACGATACGAAATCCGCAAACAGTTACTGCATTTTGTTTACCTTCTTCAAATATTCCCAGCAATCTATAACCTTCTGCTTGCTGAATAGTTACCAATTCCTGAAACTGTGTGATATCCCGAATATCAGGATGTAACATATGTAATGCAGCAAAGGCAGAGCTTATTTCGGCTGGTTTCAGTTCTCGTAATTGACTGACTGGAATCTGAGAAATTGTTTCGACAGAGGTTGAAGAGTCGATTTGTTTGGTTTGTTTCGCTACGATATTTTCCTGTGCAACAGCATCTGTCAGGCTGATTTGTCTGTGTTCCTGTTCTTCTAATAAAGCTTTGCAATCCAGAATGCGCAGATCGTTATCGCGCGCAAAATCCATCATAAAATTAAAGGCTGTGGCGCTAATCTGTTCTAACTTGCGATCGACTGCTACGCAGCGGATATTATCAACCAGAATAGGACGAACCCATTGGTGATAAGACAGCCTGTGCCCTTGATCGAAAGAAGACAATACCCCGCATAAACGTTCAGCCCAGTCACTCGGGCGAAAGCGTTTACCATTATTTGTCATGCCTTGAATAACGATTTCGTATGGATTGCAAATTAGCATGCTGGCCTCTTAACAGAAACAAACGTTTCAATGACGTATATGTATTTATTTTGCTATTAGGGTGCAATTATACCTGATTGTATCTGTCTGATGCATGTCACTTGAGTGGGGCTGTTCTAAGAATAGTTATAAATTTCAAAGGGTATATGTAGTTTTATAACATTGAGGTTTGGCTTTAGGAAAAAAGACTGATTGAGGTAAAGAAATTTTCCCAAAAAGGGAGCCGCCAATCATTTGTTGTTTTGAATTAATATTTTTGATAGTTGTGCTTAAATAATTATATTTTTGATTGTAATTGTTTAGTTTCATGCCTTATATGGGGATTGCTTCATCAAAAGATAGAGATCAAATCAACAGAACACGGCATTTGATACCTCAGTAATTTTGATACATCTTTGCAAATTTAAAAGAAAAATGTATGGTGTGATTAGTCACTGTAGATAACTGTAAACTACGCTACTGAGATAAATATACTGGTTCGAATAAATTATGGTTCTGCCTGATTGATGATAAATAGTGAAATTCGATGATGGGGTGTTATATGAAAAAAATCACTGCAATGATTAAACCATTTAAATTGGATGATGTTCGTGAAGCATTGGCTGAGATAGGAGTACAAGGAATGACGGTAAGTGAAGTAAAAGGTTTTGGCCGGCAAAAAGGACATACTGAAATTTATCGCGGAGCAGAATATGAAGTGGATTTTTTACCCAAAATCAAAATGGAAATTGTTCTGACGGAAGAACTGGTTGAGCGTGCTATTGAAGTGATTGTCACTTGTGCCAGAACAGGTAAGGTGGGTGACGGTAAAGTTTTTGTTTCGCCTGTCGATGAGGTAGTGCGTATCCGTACCGGAGAATCAGGTGCTGCGGCGGTGTAAATGCAGACGTATTATTTAATAAGGAAAATAAAATGAATCAAATAAATAAATGTTTGTTAGCTGCAGTCTTGCTGATGCCATTGCCGCTGCTAGCAGGCGATTTGTCCGGCTGGTGGCGGCCACTATCGGAAATAAATGCTGGTAATACTGCATGGGTGATGACATCCGCCGTACTTGTTTTGCTGATGACCGTACCAGGACTTGCATTGTTTTATGGCGGTATGGTGCGCAAAAAAAATGTGTTAGGTACCATGATGCACAGTTTTGTTGTGGCAGCATTGGTCAGTGTTTTGTGGATGATAGTAGGATACTCACTGGCTTTTACTCCAGGAAATGCTTTCATTGGCGGGCTAGACAGATTTATGCTTGTTGGCATGGGATTGGATAAAACCAGAGAAATGACTACCATTATAAATGGTAGTGGTACTGTTCCCGAGTCCGTATTTATGTTTTTCCAAATGACGTTTGCGATTATTTCTACTGCGATTGTTACCGGTGCTTTTGCTGAACGTCTTAAATTCTCTGCATTATTGGTTTTTTCTGGATTGTGGGTAACTTTAGTTTACGCTCCGGTTTGTCACTGGGTATGGGGTGGTGGCTTTATGGCTGACTCACATACGCCAGTTCTTGATTTTGCGGGAGGTACTGTCGTTCATATTAATGCCGGTATTGCTGGTCTGGTAGCGGCATTGGTAATTGGTAAACGTCTCGGTTATGGCAAAGATGTTATGGCTCCTCATAATATGGTGTTAACATTAACTGGTGCTGCGATGTTATGGGTGGGCTGGTTTGGTTTTAATGCTGGTTCTGCAGGTGCGGCGGATGCTTCAGCGGGCATGGCTATGGCGGTCACTCAGGTAGCGGCGGCTTCAGCTGCATTGACATGGATGCTTTGTGAAAAATTGGCCGGACATAAACCCTCTGCTTTAGGGATGGCTTCCGGAGCCGTATCTGGACTGGTTGGGATTACACCGGCTGCTGGCTTTGTCGGTCCTCAGGCTGCACTGGTAATTGGCATTCTAACGGCGGTAGCAGCATATTTTGCTGCTGTATTTTTAAAACGCAGATTTGGCTATGATGATTCGCTTGATGCTTTCGGTATTCATGGTTTTGGCGGAATAGTGGGTTCGATCTTAACCGGTATGCTATTCAGTAATGCTATTTTCGGAGGTGAATCCACTGTTGGCAGTCAACTGCTGGCACAAGTTAAAGACGTTGCAATTACCGTTGTTTATAGTGTAATAATGACATATCTGATTCTTAAAATAGCAGCACTGGTGTGCCGTGGTTTGCGTATCGATCATGATGCTGAGCGTGAAGGCATGGATGTCAGCATTCATGGTGAACGTATTGAATAATTAATTTGTTTGTGCAGAAAATAAAACAAGCTGGCCGGTATTGTTTACGGCCAGCTTCTTATTTTTTAGACAGATTTATTTTCTTAGCGGTATAAATAATGACGCAAAAACCGCAGTGCATATTCCACAGCCTGTGCTCGAATGACGTCACGATCTCCCTTGAAAAGGTGTTGTTTGGCCCAAATGCGTTGTTTGGTAGCTAAACCAAACCAGACCGTGCCAACAGGTTTTTCAGTACTGCCGCCAGTTGGTCCGGCAATACCGGAAATAGAAAGGGCATAATCAGCTTTGGCGTCAATCAGTGCTCCTAGAGCCATTTCACGTACACATTCTTCACTTACAGCACCATAATGTCGTAAAGTAACTTCATTAACATTGAGTAAGTGCTGCTTTGCTTGATTGCTGTAAGTTACATAGCCCATATTAAACCAGCCGGAACTTCCTGGAAGATGAGTCAACTCAGCTGCCAGTAGGCCACCGGTACAAGATTCTGCACAGGTTACAGTGTGTCCAAGTTCTTCTAGTTTCGTGGTGATATCATGCAGGGTTTGTCTCATGGTGATGTTTTCTAAAGTAGTCTATGAGGCCATTGGTAGATGCATCATGGTTAAGCGTATCTGTGTTGCTCAATTCGGGTTCTATGTGTTTCGCCAGAACTTTGCCGTACTCTACTCCCCATTGGTCGAAAGAGTTTATCCCCCATACCACGCCCTGAACGAAGACTTTATGTTCATACATTGCTAGCAACATCCCCAGATTAAAAGGATTGATTTCATCTAGCAGCAAGGTATTAGATGGTTGATTACCAGGAAATACTTTCTGTGGTGCCATGATATCACGACGTTTATTGTCTAAAGTCATGAGTTCTGCATAGGCTTCAGCCAGTGTTTTGCCATGCATTAAGGCCTCAGTCTGAGCAAACGCATTGGCTACAAGTACCTTGTGTTGCGTACTCACACGGTAGAAACTATTAATCGGAATGATAAAGTCAGAGGATATCAGACGTGGCCCTTGATGAAGGAGCTGAAAAAAAGCATGCTGGCAGTTTACGCCCTCTTCACCCCAGATGATTGGCCCCGTATCAAAATCCAGTCGCTCTCCATAACGGCTTACCTGTTTGCCATTACTTTCCATATCCAGTTGTTGTAAATGTGCTGCGAGACGGCGCAATCCGTGGTCATACGGGATAATTGCATGGCTGGTGGTGGTATAAAATGTGTGATACCACAGGCCAATCAAACCAAGTAAAACGGGAATGTTGTGTCTTAATGGCGCATGAAAGAAATGTTCATCCATTGCCCGACCGCCAGCGAGGAAATTTTGAAAGTTATCTTTACCAATGGCAAAGATAACCGACAGACCAATTGTTGACCAGACAGAGTAGCGACCGCCCACCCACTCAAACATAGCGTATATGTGCTCAGGTTTTATGCCAAAAGCCTGTGCTTTATCAATTGCACTGGTAATAGCAATGAAATGGCGGCCGATATCAGTTTCACGCAAGCCATGCTGTATAAACCAGCTTCGTGCAGTCTGTGCGTTCAGTAAGGTTTCTGGTGTAGTAAAGGATTTGCTGGCAATAATAAAAATTGTTGTAGCAGGGTTTACTTTTTCTAATACCTGCATCAAATTGGCGCCATCAACATTGGCTACATAATGAATATTCAATCCAGATTGCTGAAACGGTCGTAATGCCAATGTAACCATTTCCGGCCCTAAATGAGAACCACCAATACCGATGTTGATAATATCCGTAATACGGTTTCCCTGAGCTCCTGTGTATTCTCCACAACGAACCGCTTCGGCAAAGCTATAGGCACGTTCAAGTTCATGATGAATATCGGGAACGATATTGTGATCATCGACATAGACTTCAGCCTGAGGGGGAAGCCGGAGCGCTGTGTGCAACACTGCGCGGTTTTCACTGACATTGATTTTTTCGCCGCGCCGCATTTTATCTGTCCAGCCTCGTACATCGGCAATATTGGCCAGCTCTATTAATAATGTCAGAGTATCTTCAGTAATGCGGTTTTTGCTGTAATCCAGTAATAGGCCATTTAATTGCTCATGCATTTGTTCAAAACGATCCGGCTGTTGCCGAAATAGATCACGCATGTGCAAAAAACGGGTACTGCGCTGATGTTGATGTAGCTGTGCCCAGATGGCTGTCTGATTAATAGGACAAGATGGATTCATCATAACCGGAAAATTTTTCAGCAAAGAATAAAGGCGGAGTATACAAAATCAGGCAGATACTGTTAAGAAATGTTTGCGATAATAAGCCATTTCTTCAATACTTTCCTTAATATCATCCAGAGCCTGATGAGCGCCTTTTTTGCTTATACCTTTTGCAACAGGCGGGTTCCAACGTTTAGCCAATTCTTTTAATGTAGATACATCCAAATTGCGATAGTGAAAGTAAGCTTCCAGTTTCGGCATATATCGCACCATAAAGCGACGGTCCTGATGAATCGAATTACCGCACATTGGTGAAGCTTTTTCGGGTACCCACTCACTGATAAAGGCTAACAATTTTTCTTCCGCTTCCGCTTCAGTCAAGGTAGAAGCCCTTACTTTATCTATCAAACCTGTACGTGTGTGGGTAGACGTATTCCATTTGTCCATATGATTAATAATACTATCTGGCTGATGAATAACTAGTACTTCAGACTGAGCTAAAATATTAAGATCACTATCGGTTATGATCATGGCGACTTCAATAATCCGGTCAGTATCCGGATTTAAGCCAGTCATTTCCATATCCAGCCAGACAAGATTTTTATCGTTTTGCATATCTTAATCTTGATTGATAACAAAACATCATTTTAGCTGCTTTCTCTAATGGCTGATAGCTTATTTTTTTACGGTAAATTAAAAGATAATTTGAAAATTTATTCTGGTTTAGAAACTAATAAATACAGGCATGAAAATTTATTAAACAGGCTAAAAGCGTGGTAAATTTCTATTTAAAAAAAGGGATTTTCGGATTGCCGCTTTTATCCACCCATAACGTACAAACTCCGCTACAATCATTATTTTTAAGCTATAGTGTGTTTTTATGGCGTTTTATCTTTCTGCCCAAACAGTCTATCTACTATTTCTTTTATTTTTCGTATCTACAACCTGTGGTCAGTTGTATCTGTCTGTACGTCAGAGTAAAGCTGTATTAGCGCATCGAAGCCGCGTACCTGCTGCATTCTTAGCCAACGTATCACTGGATGAGCATCAGAAAGCAGCAGATTACACTTTAGCCAAACAACGTCTGGCTCGTTACGAAATACTGTTTCAGGCATTGTTGCTATTGGTGTTTACACTTGGCGGCGGGTTAGATTTGTTGGCACGTATAAGTCAAAAGTGGACACACCACGATATAGTACAAGGAATTTTGTTAATTGGTTTGTTTGCACTGGTGAATATGGTATTGGGCTGGCCATTAGCATGGTATCGCAGCTTTTGCCTTGAAGCTAAATTCGGTTTTAACAAAATGACACCAGCTACGTTTATTGCTGATCAATTTAAAGGATGTTTGCTAGCTATTATTGTTGGCTTACCTTTGCTATACATCATATTATTAATCATGCAGATTCTGATTGCAGAAAACTGGTTCGGAGGTGCATGGTGGCTTGTAGTTTGGCTGGTTTGGGTAAGTTTTTCTTTGTTATTGATGTGGGCATTTCCTAAATGGATTGCTCCATTATTTAATAAATTTGAACCATTACAAGATGATGTCATGCGTGCTCGTATCGAAAATCTGCTACAACGTACAGGCTTTCACAGTGATGGAATTTTTGTCATGGATGGATCCAAACGTAGCGGACATGGTAATGCATACTTTACAGGTCTTGGGAAGCACAAGCGCATTGTATTTTTTGATACCCTTCTAAAAGATATGCAAGTAAACGAAGTTGAAGCCGTGCTGGCGCACGAATTAGGACATTTTGCTCACAAGCATGTATTCAAGCAAATAATTGTTACTTTTATACTTGCCTTAATTGTATTTGCGGTTTTAGGTTGGCTATTGCCCCAGGCGGGTTTTTATCTGGGGCTGGGTGTGCATGAACCCAGTCATGCCATGGCTTTATTATTGTTTATGCTGGTGCTACCACTGTTTACTTTCCCATTTTCACCACTGGCAAGTGTTTTGTCTCGTAAAAATGAATTTGAAGCCGACCGGTTTGCAGCTAAATATGCCCATGCTGAGGATTTAATTCAGGCGCTAACCAAACTCTACCGTAGCAATGCTGCCAGTCTCGTCTCAGATATCTGGTATTCTCGCTTTTATGATTCTCATCCTGGTGCACGAGAACGTATTGCGGCACTTCAGACAGCAATAAAGGCACATTAGGACATTTGGAATGGTGCAGCAGACGGATAAGTTATTAACGGCGCAAATTGTTACCAGTTTCGGTCGGCGTTTTCAGGTGCGTACTGCCGCCGGAAAAATGTACGAGGCTACTACCCGAAAAAAAAGAATAGATTTTGCTTGCGGTGATATTGTGCATATCGGGCATATCAACCAACAACAAGCCGTGATTGAAGATTATTTACCCCGTCGCAGCCTGCTATACCGTCAGGATGCAACACGCACTAAGCTTATAGCAGCCAATGTTACTCTGATGCTAATAGTGCTGGCGGCGGTACCTACACCAAGTGAATTGCTGTTGCAGCGGGCATTGCTGGCTGCTGAAGCGGCGGACATAACGCCACTGATTATCTTAAATAAGGCTGACTTACCTCAGAATGCTGAATGGTTGGTAAAACTATCTTATTATCAGAGTTTCGGCTATAAGGTAATCAATATCAGCGCTCTGAATGATATAACTCTATTGCGTGAACATTTACAGGGTGAATGTGCTATCCTGCTAGGACAGTCCGGTATGGGTAAATCTACTTTAACCAATGCCCTTCTGGGTAAAGAGCAGGCTCGGGTGGGTACAATTTCATCTGCGCTGGATTCCGGACGTCATACCACAACTCATGCTCAGTTATATGATCTCAATACTGAGAGTCAGTTAATCGATTCCCCCGGCTTGCAGGCATTTGGGCTGCATTATTTACATACAGGCGATTTGCTGCATTACTTTCCTGATATGCGTACTTATATCGGACAATGCCGATTTCATAACTGCACTCACCGTCAGGAACCGGGCTGCGCTCTCAAGCAAGCATTAGCTGAAGGTAAGCTAAAACCAGAGCGGTTGCGTTTTCTGCAAAATATCACAGATGAATTAAGCAAATGACATCTGCTAACAAACAAAAAATGTAGCTAAACGATTGATATTTCATGACGATAAAACGTCAAAACCCAATCTAGACTTTATCAGTAAGGCGTAATCGTTGTTTTTACCTAAAAATCCGTGCTTTAGTTACATAAAAAATTGATTCAAGCAGAATAAACATGATATTATCACAATCTTGCCGATTTTACGTCGGCAAGATTCTTTATTTGTGCGAGGCCAATCAATCGTAATTGGTCCCTTTATAAAAGGAAATAACTATGACTTTAGGTCTGGTTGGGCGCAAAGTAGGCATGACGCGCGTGTTCGATGAGAACGGCGCATCCGTTCCAGTAACCGTACTGGATATGTCTGCTAACCGCGTCACTCAACTCAAATCCGAAGCTACCGACGGCTACACTGCCGTACAGGTGACTTTTGGTCAGAAAAAAGCCAATCGCGTAAGCAAGGCACAGGCAGGTCACTTTGCCAAAGCTGGTGTTGAAGCCGGACGCGGTTTGGTTGAATTTGCTGTTTCTGCTGAAAAACTGGCTGAATTGTCTGCAGGTGCTGAAATTAATGTCAGCATATTTGCAGCAGGACAGTTGATTGATGTCACTGGTACCAGCAAAGGTAAAGGCTTTTCTGGCACCATCAAACGTCACAATTTTGGTTCTCAGCGTGCTTCTCACGGTAACTCCCGTTCTCATCGCGTACCTGGTTCAACTGGTATGGCGCAGGATCCGGGTCGCGTATTCCCGGGTAAACGTATGGCTGGTCAGTACGGTAACGTTAAATCCACCATTCAGAATCTCGAAATCGTACGCGTAGATACCGAACGTCAGCTGCTGCTGGTGAAAGGTGCGGTGCCCGGTGCGGTTAACAGCAACGTTGTCGTGCGTCCGAGCGTGAAGGTAGGTGCGTAATGGAACTGAAATTAATTGATGCTCAAGGTCAGGTTGCAGGTGCGGTTGCTGCTTCTGACGCATTGTTTGCACGTGAATACAATGAAGATCTGGTTCACCAGCTTGTAACGGCCTTTTTGGCTAATGCTCGCTCTGGTAATCGTTCACAGCTGACTCGTGCTGAAGTAAAACATTCCACTAAAAAACCATGGCGTCAGAAAGGAACTGGCCGTGCCCGTTCTGGTATGACTTCTTCTCCGCTGTGGCGCAGTGGTGGTCGTGCGTTCCCAAATAAACCAGATGAAAACTTTACCCAGAAAGTAAATCGCAAGATGTACCGTGCGGGTATGGCAGCTATTCTGTCTCAGCTGGTACGTGATGAACGCCTGTTTGTAATTGACGAATTATCTGCTGCTACACCTAAAACCAAAGCCTTTGCCGAACAGGTGAAAAATCTGGGTATGGAACAAGTACTGTTCATCACCAAACAGTTGGATGAAAACGTTTATCTGTCCAGCCGTAACCTGCCAAATGTACTGGTTCTGGAAGCACAGCAAACTGATCCGTACAATCTGTTACGCTTTAAGAAAGTAGTGCTTACCAAAGCAGCAGTTGCACAACTTGAGGAGCAATGGGTATGAATCAACAACGTTTAATGCAAGTGCTCTTGGCTCCTGTTGTTTCTGAAAAAAGCAACATGCTGGCTGAAAAACGCAACCAGATGACGTTTAAAGTATTGCCAAATGCCACTAAGCCTGAAATCAAGGCAGCCGTGGAACTATTATTTAATGTGAAAGTGGACTCAGTAGCCACCACAATCATTAAAGGCAAAAATAAACGTTTTGGCCGTACCATCGGTAAGCGCAGTGATGTGAAAAAAGCTTATGTCAGTCTTGCGGCTGGTCAGGAGCTGGACATTGAATCTGCTGCCGCTTCTGCAGATAAGGAATAAGCACTATGGCTATTGTTAAAATGAAGCCGACTTCTGCTGGCCGTCGCGGCATGGTACGCGTGGTAACAGAAGGCTTGCACAAAGGTGCTCCATATGCACCATTATTGGAAAAACAGTCTTCAACTGCTGGCCGTAACCACGGTGGTCGCATTACCACTCGCCACAAAGGTGGTGGTCACAAGCATCACTACCGCGTTGTAGACTTCAAACGTAACGACAAAGACGGTATCGCTGCTAAAGTTGAACGCATTGAGTATGACCCAAACCGTACCGCGCATATTGCCTTGTTGTGCTTCGCCGATGGTGAGCGCCGTTATATCATTGCTCCGCGCAATGTACAGGTTGGTGCTGTGCTGGTTTCCGGTTCCGAAGCTGCAATCAAAGCAGGTAACAACCTGCCTATTCGCAATATTCCGGTTGGTACTACACTGCACTGTATCGAAATGAAACCGGGTAAAGGCGCACAGATTGCTCGCTCCGCTGGCGCATCTGCCGTACTTCTTGCAAAAGAAGGTGTATATGCTCAGTTGCGTCTGCGTTCTGGTGAAGTGCGAAAAATTCACGTTGACTGCCGTGCCACCATCGGTGAAGTAGGCAACGAAGAGCAAAGCCTGCAAAAACTGGGTAAAGCTGGTGCCAAACGCTGGCGCGGTGTTCGTCCGACCGTTCGCGGTGTAGTAATGAACCCAGTAGATCACCCGCATGGTGGTGGTGAAGGTCGTACAGGTGAAGCCCGCGAACCGGTTAGCCCATGGGGTACACCGACCAAAGGCTATCGTACTCGTCGTAATAAACGCACGAACAACATGATTGTTCGCCGCCGTTACTCAAATAAAGGTTAACTGATATGGCTCGTTCATTGAAAAAAGGCCCATATGTCGACCTGCATTTACTGAAAAAAGTCGATGCGGCTCGTGCTAATAACGACAAGCGCCCGATTAAAACCTGGTCACGTCGTTCCACTATTCTGCCTGATTTTATCGGTTTGACCATCGCTGTACACAACGGCCGTACCCACGTGCCAGTGTTTATTAGCGACAATATGGTAGGCCATAAATTGGGTGAGTTCTCATTGACCCGTACCTTCAAAGGCCATCTGGCTGATAAGAAGGCTAAAAAATAAGGGATAAAACATGAGAGTTAGTGCACAACACAAAAATGCCCGCATTTCTGCGCAAAAAGCCCGTCTGGTTGCTGACTTGGTGCGTGGCAAAGATATTGCCCAAGCGTTGAATATTCTGACATTCAGCCCTAAAAAGGGTGCTGAGCTGATCAAAAAAGTACTGGAGTCTGCTGTGGCCAATGCCGAGCATAACGAGGGTGCTGATATTGACGAATTGAAAGTGGTTACCATTTATGTCGACAAAGGTCCGAGCCTGAAACGTTTTCAGGCACGTGCCAAAGGTCGTGGTAATCGCATCGAAAAACAAACTTGTCACATCAACGTGATTGTGGGCAACTAAGGAAAAGCGATGGGACAAAAAATTAACCCTACAGGCTTTCGCCTGGCAGTGAATAAAGATTGGTCTTCCAAATGGTTTGCTAAAAGTGGCGACTTTTCCAAAGTGCTGAAAGAAGATATCGACGTACGTAATTTTCTGCGCAAACGACTGGCTAATGCTTCTGTTGGTCGCGTAGTTATTGAGCGTCCGGCTAAATCTGCACGTATTACCATTTATAGTGCCCGTCCGGGGATTGTAATTGGTAAAAAAGGTGAAGACATCGAAGTATTAAAACGTGATTTGCAGAAAATCATGGGTGTGCCGGTACATGTCAACATCGAAGAAATCCGTAAACCGGAAATTGATGCGCAAATTATTGCTGACAATATTGCAGCCCAGCTGGAAAAACGTGTAATGTTTCGCCGTGCCATGAAACGCGCTATGCAAAATGCTATGCGTGTTGGTGCCAAAGGTATCAAAATCATGTCTTCCGGCCGATTAAACGGTATTGAAATTGCTCGTACCGAATGGTATCGCGAAGGTCGTGTGCCTCTGCATACCCTGCGTGCTAATGTGGACTACGCAACCAGCGAAGCCAAAACCACATACGGCATCATCGGTATTAAAGTCTGGGTTTACAAAGGTGAACTGACACCGGGTGAAATTCAGGCCAAGCCGGAACAGGAAAAGAAACACAGCAGAAAGGCAGGTGGTCGAAATGCTGCAGCCAACTAGAATGAAATACCGCAAACAGCAGAAAGGCCGCAATACCGGTATTGCTACTCGTGGCAATAAAGTTAGCTTCGGTGATTTTGGTCTGAAAGCTGTGGGTCGTGGTCGTCTGACTGCACGCCAAATTGAAGCAGCACGTCGAGCAATGACACGTCATATCAAACGTGGCGGTCGTATCTGGATTCGTGTATTCCCGGATAAACCCATTACTGAAAAACCGATTCAGGTTCGTATGGGTGGCGGTAAAGGTAATGTTGAATATTACATTGCCGAAATTCAGCCGGGCAAAATGCTCTACGAAATGGATGGTGTAGATGAAACTTTGGCTCGTCAGGCTTTCGAGCTGGCTGCTGCCAAATTGCCGATTCAGACCGTATTTGTTAAACGCCAGGTAGGTCAATAATGAAAACCAGTGAATTGAAAGACAAATCTGTTGAGCAGTTAAACGAAGAACTGGTTGGCCTGCTGAAAGCGCAATTCGGATTGCGTATGCAGCATGCCACCGGCCAGCTGGGTAAAAACAGTGAGCTGAAAAAAGTGCGTCGTAATATTGCTCGTGTAAAAACCATTTTGCATCAGAAGGATGGTGAATAATGACTGAAGCTAAAAACGTACGTACTTTGCAGGGCAAAGTCGTGAGCGACAAAATGGATAAAACCGTAACCGTACTGGTTGAACGCAAAGTAAAACATCCGTTGTATGGTAAAGTGATTCGTCGTTCGACTAAAATCCATGCCCACGATGAGCAAAACCAATACGGTATTGGTGACGTTGTTGTCATTTCCGAAGGTCGGCCAATGTCAAAAACCAAAAGCTGGGTTGTAACTGAGCTGATTGAAAAAGCACGCAATGTGTAATTAACACAACAAAGTGCTGCAATTAGGGAACGAAGTATTGCGACAATCCAATATTGTCTGTAAACTTCGTTCCTTAACTTTCAGTTTCCTGAAAGTTTCCGGCGCTCGCCGGAACTCTCCCTTCGGGACCCAAGACTGGTTTACTAGAACCGTTAAAGGTTTCAAACAGCCATAAAGAGGTAATAGGCTGATTGAAAGCGGTAAATTAAGTTGGATTTTAAAAGGTAATAACATGATTCAAATGCAGACCATCTTAGATGTGGCTGACAACTCTGGTGCACGCCGTGTAATGTGCATCAAAGTATTAGGTGGATCTAAGCGTCGCTACGCATCTGTAGGCGACATCATCAAAGTGGCCGTTAAAGACGCAGCTCCTCGTGGTCGCGTAAAAAAGGGCGATGTATATAATGCTGTAGTTGTTCGCACAGCAAAAGGTGTACGTCGTAATGACGGTGCACTGATTAAGTTTGATAACAATGCAGCCGTGCTGTTGAATACTAAATTGGAACCAATTGGTACCCGTATTTTTGGCCCGGTAACCCGTGAGCTACGTACTGAGCGATTCATGAAAATCGTTTCATTGGCTCCTGAAGTACTGTAAGTGAGGTTGCAATGAAAAAGATTAAAACTGGTGATCAGGTGATCATCATTGCCGGTAAAGATAAGGGCAAACAGGGTAAAGTCGTACGTGTTCTCGGTGAGAAGGTGATTGTTGATGGTGTGAACCGCGTAAAACGTCACCAAAAACCAAATCCCATGCGTGGAATTGAAGGTGGTGTAATTACCAAAGATGCGCCATTGGCTATCTCCAATGTAGCGATTTTCAATCCGGAAACCCAAAAAGCTGACCGCGTAGGCATTAAAGTAGAAACTGTAGACGGTAAAGTAGTACGTACACGTGTATACAAATCTACCGGTGCTGTCGTGGGAGCTTAAGGAGTAATCAATGGCTCGTTTAAAAGACTTTTATAACACCACTGTTGTTCCTGAGTTGACCAAACAGTTCGGTTACAAATCTATTATGGAAGTACCGCGTATTGAAAAAATCACTCTGAATATGGGTGTGGGCGAAGCGGTTGCCGATAAGAAAGTAATGGAACATGCAGTTGGTGACTTAGAGAAAATTGCTGGTCAGAAACCGGTAGTAACCGTAGCACGTAAATCAATTGCGGGTTTCAAAATCCGTGATAACTATCCAATCGGTTGTAAAGTTACTTTACGCCGTGACCGTATGTATGAGTTTCTGGATCGATTAATTGCCATTGCCCTACCACGTGTGCGTGACTTCCGTGGCGTAAACGGTAAATCATTCGACGGCCGTGGTAACTACAACATGGGTGTGCGTGAACAAATTATTTTCCCGGAAATTGAATACGACAAAATCGATGCTTTGCGTGGTCTGAATATTACCATCACCACGACTGCCAAAACTGATGCAGAAGCCAAAGCACTGTTGTCTCTGTTCAAATTTCCGTTTAAGGGTTAATTATGGCTAAGAAAGCACTTATTAATCGTGAGCTGAAGCGCGAAGCTTTGGCAAAAAAATATGCTGCCAAACGCGAAGCCATTTTCGCTATCATCAATGATGCCAATGCGACTGATGAAGAGCATTTTCAGGCTCGATTGAAACTGCAGGCTATTCCGCGTAATGCTGCTCCGATTCGTCAACGTCGTCGCTGCGCTTTGACAGGTCGTCCGCGTGGTAATTTCCGTAAATTCGGCTTGGCCCGTACTAAAATCCGTGAAATCGCCATGCGTGGTGAAATTCCGGGCGTAATCAAAGCCAGCTGGTAATAGGAGTATAAAATATGAGTATGCATGATCCTATTTCCGATATGTTGACCCGTATTCGTAATGCTCAGCGTGCTAACAAAGCATCTGTAAGCATGCCGTCTTCCAAACTGAAAGTGGCTATTGCCAAAGTTTTGAAAGAAGAAGGTTACGTAGAAGACTTTGCCGTATCTACCGAAACCAAGGCGACATTGGAAATACAATTAAAATACTACGCTGGTCAGCCTGTGATTGAACGCATTCAACGCGTTTCACGTCCTGGTCTGCGTGTGTATAAAGGTTCCAACGACATTCCTTCAGTAATGAATGGTTTGGGCGTTGTGATTGTGAGCACTTCTAAAGGTGTAATGACTGACCGCAAAGCCCGTGCCAATGGTATCGGCGGTGAGTTGTTATGCGTGGTTGCCTAAGGGGAAAACATGTCTCGAATTGCTAAACATCCGGTAGTCGTTCCGGCTGGCGTTGACGTTAAGTTCTCTCCAGAAGCTATCATTGTTAAAGGTAAAAACGGCGAACTGTCCCTGCATCAGCATGCTGAAGTAAATGTAGCATTAAATGATGGACAATTAGTTATCACTGCCAACGACAGCAGTACAAAAGCGAATGCTTTATCTGGTACCGTGCGTGCGTTACTGCACAACATGGTTGTTGGTGTAAGCAATGGTTTTGAGAAAAAACTGCAATTGATTGGTGTAGGCTATCGCGCTCAAGCTCAAGGAAAGGTATTGAATCTTTCTTTGGGCTACTCTCATCCGATTAATTACGAATTGCCAGAAGGCATTACAGCTACTACACCTTCAGCTACCGAAATTATCATTGCTGGTGCTGACAAACAGGTAGTAGGGCAAGTTGCTGCTGAAATTCGTGGATTCCGTCCGCCTGAACCTTATAAAGGTAAAGGTGTACGATATGCTGATGAGCGTGTCGTTATTAAAGAAACCAAGAAAAAATAATTGAGGCTCACTGATGGATAAAAATGTAGCAAGACTGCGTCGTGCACGTAAAACCCGTGCCAAAATTGCAGCCCTGAACAAAGTGAGATTGTGCGTTTTTCGTACCAATAATCACATTTATGCCCAGGTTATTAGCGCTGAAGGTGATCGAGTATTGGCTCAGGCTTCTACTCTTGAGGCTGATGTGCGTGCCAGCATCAAATACGGCAGCAATGTAGATGCTGCGGTAGTGGTTGGCAAACGCATTGCTGAAAAAGCTAAAGCAGCCGGCATTGAAGCTGTGGCATTTGACCGTTCAGGTTTTCAATACCATGGTCGCGTTAAAGCCTTGGCTGAGGCAGCCCGTGAAAACGGCTTAAGCTTCTAATAAACTGGAGACCAGAAATATGGCAAAACACGAAACTGAAGAACGCGGTGACGGCCTGATCGAAAAGATGGTTGCCGTAAACCGTGTGACCAAAGTGGTTAAAGGTGGCCGCATTATGGCTTTTTCAGCTTTAACCGTAGTAGGTGATGGCGATGGTCGCATCGGTATGGGCAAAGGTAAATCTAAAGAGGTTCCTGTTGCTGTACAGAAAGCCATGGATCATGCGCGTCGTAACATGATTAAAGTGCCATTAAATGGCCGTACAATTCATCATGAAGTAATCGGTCGTCATGGCGCTACTCGCGTATTCATGCAGCCTGCCAAAGAAGGTAATGGTGTTAAAGCAGGTGGTCCGATGCGTTTGGTATTTGATGCAATGGGTATTCATAATATTTCTGCTAAAGTGCATGGTTCAACAAATCCTTACAATATTGTTCGTGCAACATTGGATGGTTTGTCTAGACTGTATACACCAGCTGAAATTGCTGCCAAACGTGGCCTGACCGTAGAAGAAATTTTAGGAGCAGATCATGAGTGAGCAGAAAACCGTACGCATTACACTGGTTAAAAGCTTGATTGGCACTATTGCCGCTCACCGTGCCTGCGCACGTGGCTTAGGTTTGCGTCATCGTGAGCATACTGTTGAAGTGCTTGATACCCCCGAAAATCGTGGCATGATCAACAAAATCAGCTACCTTTTGAAAGTGGAGAAGTAACATGCTTTTGAATACCATTCAGCCTGCTGAAGGTGCTAAACATGCGGCTCGCCGCGTGGGTCGTGGCATCGGCAGTGGTTTAGGCAAAACCTGTGGCCGTGGGCACAAAGGTCAGAAAAGCCGTAAAGGTGGTTATCATAAAGTTGGTTTCGAAGGTGGACAAATGCCTTTGCAGCGTCGCTTGCCGAAACGTGGCTTTAAATCTATGACAGCTCATCTAAATGCTGAAGTGCGTCTGGATGAACTGGCAAAAGTTGCAGTAAACGAAATTGATGTTCTGGTATTGAAACAGGCCGGATTGGTACCTGCAACTGCTTTGAATGTCAAAATTATTGCATCTGGCAACATTGATAAGGCGGTAACTTTAAATGGTATTAAAGCCACCAAAGGTGCGCAACAGGCCATTGAAGCTGCCGGTGGTAAAGTAGCAGAATAAGGCAAGGAAACAAGTGGCTAATCCGCAATCCGCAACAGGACTTTCAAAGTTTGGTGATTTAAAAAATCGTCTGTTATTTTTGCTTGGTGCGTTGGTTGTATTCCGCATCGGGTCGCATATTCCAGTGCCCGGTGTGGATGGTGCTGCTTTGACCAAACTGTATGAAAGTGCCGGCGGAGGTATATTGAGCATGCTCAATATGTTTTCCGGCGGTTCACTGCAACGGTTCAGTATCTTTGCAATTGGTGTTATGCCATATATTTCAGCTTCAATTATTGTACAGCTGGCTTCTGAAATTATCCCTTCCCTGAAAGCACTCAAAAAGGAAGGTGAGGCTGGACGTCGGACTTTGACGAAATATACGCGTTATGGCACTGTATTGTTGGCTACTCTACAAAGTTTCGGTGCTGCAGCATTTGTTTATCAACAAAATGTAGTGGTATCTGGCCAGTTTGAATTTTATTTGACTACCATGGTGTGTCTGGTTACCGGAACCATGTTTCTTATGTGGCTTGGTGAGCAGATTACAGAACGTGGTATTGGTAATGGTATTTCGTTGATTATTACTGCCGGTATCGCAGCCAGTCTGCCTGCCGGTATTGGTCGCTTACTAACACTGACTAGTCAGGGTTCAATCAGTTATTTGATGGCTGTTGCATTGATTGTTGGGGCATTAGCTTTGATTTATGCTGTTGTATACATCGAAAGTGCACAACGTAAAGTACCGGTGCAATATGCTAAGCGGCAAGTAGGTAATCGCATTATGCAGGCTCAGAATTCACATTTGCCATTTAAATTGAATATGGCCGGCGTGATACCGCCAATTTTTGCGTCTAGTATTATTCTGTTTCCCTCTACTCTATTAAGCTGGTTTGGTTCAGCTAATCAAGATGGATGGTTGCAGAAACTGGCCACACTCTTGCAGCATGGTCAGCCTGTTTATATTTTGCTATTTGCAGCTACTATTATCTTCTTTTGTTATTTCTATACGGCGTTGGTATTCAGTCCAAGAGAAATGGCAGAAAATCTGAAGAAAAGTGGTGCTTTCGTGCCGGGTATTCGCCCTGGTGAACAAACCAGTCGTTATCTGGAGAAAGTTGTATTGCGTTTAACCTTCTGGGGCGCAATTTATATAGCTATCGTGTGCCTGATTCCGGAAGTATTAACTTCTGCGATGAATGTACCTTTCTACCTAGGTGGCACCTCACTACTTATTCTGGTGGTGGTGACCATGGATTTTAAAACGCAAATTGCTTCTTATGTGATGAGTAGTCAGTATGAACATCTGATGAAGCGTTCTGCGATGAAATCATTATCATCACGTCGTTAAGTATTATGGCTAAAGAAGATACCATACAAATGCAGGGTGAAATCCTTGAAACCCTGCCCAACGCAACTTTTAAAGTTAAACTTGAAAACGATCATGTCGTTTTAGGTCATATTTCTGGAAAAATGCGTATGCATTACATACGTATTTCTCCTGGAGATAAGGTGACTGTGGAATTGACTCCGTACGATTTGACTCGTGCTCGCATCGTTTTCCGCGCCCGCTAAGAGTAGAAAGGAAATAATATGCGCGTTCAGCCGTCGGTAAAGAAAATTTGCCGCAATTGTAAAATCATCCGTCGCAACCGCGTTGTACGTGTGATTTGTACCGACCCTCGTCACAAACAACGTCAAGGCTAATTGGATAACCCTAAGTCTTTATGTTATAGTGACAGACTTTTTGCCCTAAGGAAAAAATATGGCTCGTATTGCAGGGGTGAATATCCCTAACAATGCCCATATCGTAATTGGCCTTCAGGCTATTTATGGTATTGGTTCGTCTCGCGCTAAACTGGTTTGCGAAGCTGCCGGCGTTGTGCCGAGCACTAAAGTTAAAGATTTGGACGAGGCTCAACTTGATGCTTTACGTGAACAAATTGCCAAATACCATGTAGAAGGTGATTTGCGTCGTGAAGTAACCATGAACATCAAACGATTGATGGATATGGGCTGCTATCGTGGTCTGCGTCATCGTCGTGGTTTGCCTTGCCGTGGTCAGCGTACCCGTACCAATGCGCGTACTCGTAAAGGCCCGCGTAAAGCGATTGCAGGCAAGAAATAATTGATAAGGAACAATAATGGCTAAAGCAAACACAGCTCGTGTGCGCAAGAAAGTACGTAAATCCGTAAGTGAAGGTATTGTGCATGTACATGCATCTTTCAATAATACCATCATTACTATCACTGACCGTCAGGGCAATGCATTATCTTGGGCTACCTCTGGCGGTGCTGGTTTTAAAGGTTCACGTAAAAGCACACCATTTGCCGCTCAGGTTGCGGCTGAAGCAGCTGGCAAAGTTGCCCAAGAGTATGGCGTAAAAAATCTGGAAGTTCGTATAAAGGGGCCGGGTCCTGGTCGCGAATCTTCTGTACGTGCGCTCAACGCTCTTGGTTTCAAGATTACCAGTATTACAGACGTTACTCCATTGCCACACAATGGTTGTCGGCCACCTAAAAAACGTCGTATCTAACAGGAGTATTCGAGTATGGCACGTTATACCGGCCCGAAATGTAAATTAGCCCGTCGTGAGGGTACTGATCTTTTTCTGAAGAGTGCTCGTCGCTCTCTGGATTCTAAATGTAAGCTGGATTCTGCTCCAGGTCAGCACGGTGCGAAAAAACCTCGCCTGTCTGGCTATGGATTGCAATTGCGTGAAAAACAAAAAATTCGTCGTATTTACGGCGTTTTGGAACGTCAGTTCCGCCGTTATTTTGCTGAAGCAGCCCGTCGTAAAGGTTCGACTGGTGAATTGCTGCTTCAGTTGTTGGAATCTCGTTTAGACAACGTGGTATACCGCATGGGTTTTGGTTCTACACGTGCTGAAGCCCGTCAGTTGGTATCTCACAAAGCCATTACCGTGAACGGCCAAGTTGTCAATATCCCTTCTTTTCAAGTAAAAGCTGGTGATGTAGTTGCTGTTCGCGAAAAAGCCAAAAAACAGGTGCGTATTCAAGAAGCTTTCAGTCTGGCCAGTCAGATCGGCTTACCAAGCTGGGTTTCTGTTGAAGAAGGCAAACTGGAAGGTGTTTTCAAAAACATGCCAGATCGCACTGAATTGAGTGGCGATATTAATGAACAGCTGGTGGTAGAGTTTTACTCTAAATAAAGCTGGTTAAGTGAGGACAGTTAAATGCAAAACACATCCGAATTCTTGAAACCGCGTCAAATTGACGTTGACACCTTGTCTGCTACTCGAGCCAAAGTGTCTATGGAGCCGTTTGAACGTGGTTTCGGCCATACGTTGGGTAATGCTTTGCGTCGTATCTTACTGTCATCAATGAATGGTTATGCGTCGACAGAAGTAACGATTGAAGGCGTATTGCATGAATACTCTACGCTTGACAGTGTTCAGGAAGATGTTGTTGATATTCTTCTGAATCTGAAGGGCGTAGTATTTAAAGTGCATGGCCGCACAGAGGTAACTTTAAGTCTGAAAAAGTCTGGAGCAGGGGTTGTTACTGCTGCTGATATCGAGTTACCACATGACGTCGAAATTGTTAATCCTGATCATGTTATCTGCCATCTGTCAGAAGGTGGAAGTATTAATATGGAAATCAAGGTTGAGCAAGGACGTGGTTATGAAGCTGTGTCTGGTCGTCGAAATAAAGACGATCACAAACGTATCGGCGCTATTCAACTGGATGCAAGCTTTTCGCCTATCAGTCGTGTCAGCTTTGAAGTGGAACCGGCTCGTGTGGAGCAACGTACTGATTTAGACCGTTTAGTTTTGGATATTGAAACCAATGGTGCAATTGATCCGGAAGAAGCGGTACGCAGTGCGGCCTGTATTTTGATTGATCAGATGTCAATCTTTGCTGATTTACAGGGTACGCCGGTAGCAGTAGTGGAAGAAAAAGAACCACCTATTGATCCTATTCTACTTCGTCCTGTGGACGATCTGGAGTTGACCGTTCGTTCAGCAAACTGTTTGAAAGCTGAAGATATTTACTATATTGGCGATTTGATTCAACGTACAGAGACTGAACTGTTGAAAACTCCGAATCTGGGTAGAAAATCTCTGAATGAAATCAAGGAAGTCCTGGCTTCCAAAGGTTTGACGTTGGGTTCAAAACTGGAAGCCTGGCCGCCGGCCAGTCTGGAAAAGCCACAAGTTTGATGATTAAAGGATAATGACATGCGTCATCGTAATGGTAACCGCAAATTAAACCGCACCAGCAGTCATCGTGCTGCTATGTTGCGTAATATGGCTAATTCATTGTTGACTCACGAAGCGATTGTAACTACTTTGCCAAAAGCTAAAGAGTTACGCCGTGTAGCTGAACCGTTGATTACTTTGGGTAAAAAGCCTTCACTGGCCAATCATCGTTTAGCTTTTAATCGTACTCGTGATCGTGAAGTTGTTGTAAAGTTATTTAATGAATTGGGTCCGCGCTTCGCTAATCGAAATGGTGGCTATCTGCGCATTTTGAAATATGGTTTCCGTAAAGGTGATAATGCTCCATTGGCTCTGGTTGAGTTAGTAGAGAAAGCACCTGAAACTGAAGCTGTTGCTGAGTAATCAGACTTCAAATACAAGCCAGCCGTTAGGCTGGCTTGTTTCATTTTGTTTATTTGCTTGTTAATACAATTATGATTGTGTATAAATTTTACTTGTGAAATTATTTAAATGCTTGATAGGTATCGAGAAGTTTTATTAAAAGAAGATTTGGTCGCTTTGTCACTAAGTGAAATGAGGATTTACGCAATAATTAATGGGTATAAACAGCAATAATTATAAATATAAGAAGTATGGTATGACTTGAATAATTTGCTCGGTGAATTTGTTAACGCTGATTATTTAGTAGCGCTATTAAATTCTTAATTCTTAGCTAAATCTTTGTATATGGTGATATTCCATCCATTTATTTATTTTTAGTTGTAGCTCGATATGATGTAACTAATTGTTTAAACGCAGATTAATAATTTCATTATTTTTATTTATCAGCTCTCATTTTACTGCTTTGCTGGAATGGCTGCTGATAAATCGTCTTCTGCGTATAATTGTTTCCCGTAAATTAACCATTGTTATTCAAGGAGAAACTATGAAGTACTTGCGTTTGGCGTTATGTGGTTTGATTTTGTTGACTGCTTCATTTGCATGGGCAGGCCGTATTTTACCTCGCGATGTTCAGATTGTAGTGCTGAAAAATGCTGAGGGGCAACAGGTTGTATTGGGAACTGCGAAAAAGGCCTGGTTACGTACGCTGAGTCTGGGCTTAATCAATGGTAATAAAACATTTCAATTGAGTCGTGCCGTAAGAGTGCATGATGCCAATAACCGTTTTATTACTTATAATAATTTGTCTAGATTCAAGAACTCTCCGATAGCGGTACGCTTTGACAGGATGAATCAGATTCTAGAAATCTGGGTGTTGACGGATGAGGAACAGAATGAGTTGATCCGCCCGAATAATCCTCAGGTTGAATAATATTGTTAGGTGTTATGAAAAAAGTATTTATACGAACCTTTGGTTGTCAAATGAATGAGTATGATAGCGAAAAAATGCTGTCTGTACTTGCGGAAGGACAATCTTTAGAGCGTACTGACAGAGCTGAAGATGCGGATATTATTCTGTTTAATACTTGCTCAGTACGGGAAAAAGCTCAGGAAAAAGTATTTTCAGATTTGGGACGTATTCGGCCGTTAAAGGCTAAAAATCCGAATTTAATCATCGGAGTGGGCGGCTGTGTGGCCTCTCAGGAAGGTGAGGCAATCATTCAGCGGGCGCCTTATGTAGATGTTGTTTTTGGACCGCAGACTTTGCACCGTTTGCCGCAAATGATTTTGGATAAGGAGACGAGTGGTCTTTCTCAGGTAGATATTTCTTTTCCTGAAATAGAAAAATTTGACCATTTGCCACCGGCACGTGTAGAGGGAGGAGCGGCTTTTGTTTCCATTATGGAAGGCTGTTCCAAATATTGTAGTTTCTGTGTTGTCCCTTACACGCGTGGTGAAGAGTTTTCTCGTCCATTGGAGGATGTGTTAACTGAAATTGCCGGATTGGCTCAACAAGGTGTTAAGGAAATTAACCTGCTAGGGCAGAATGTAAATGCTTATCGGGGCGATATGGGCAATGGTGAAATATGTGATTTTGCTACTTTGCTGCGTATTGTCCATGAGATACCTGGTATTGAGCGCATGCGTTTCACAACGAGCCATCCTCGTGAATTTTCTGACGCTATTATTGAGTGCTATCGGGACTTGCCAAAATTGGTATCGCATCTGCATTTGCCAGTACAGTCTGGTTCTGATCGTGTGCTAGCAGCAATGAAACGTGGCTATACTGCATTGGAATATAAACATATTATTCGTAAATTACGTGCTATACGTCCGGATTTATGTTTGAGCTCAGATTTTATTGTAGGATTTCCGGGTGAAACGGAACGAGAATTTGAGCAGACGTTGAAGCTGGTACAGGATCTGGCTTTTGATTTAAGTTTCGTCTTTATTTATAGTCCGCGGCCAGGTACGCCTGCGGCTAATTTGCCAGATGATACGCCACATACTGAAAAGGTACGTCGGCTGGAGGCTTTAAATGAAGTGATAGAGGCTGAAACGGCTCGTATTAATCAATCAATGCTTGGAAGTGTACAGCGCTGTCTGGTGGAAGGTGTCTCCAAAAAGGATCCAGATCAGTTGCAGGCTCGAACAGCTAATAACAGAGTGGTAAATTTTACCGGCCATCCACGTCTGATAAATCAAATGGTTGAGTTGGAAATTACTGAGGCACATACATTCTCGTTACGCGGAAAAATTGTTTTGGCCGAATGAATAATTCATTAGGAAAGCAGAGGAAAGCAAAGCGCTAATGAGGTTTGGAAATGCAGATCAATATGCATATAAATACAAACAAGAAGGCTGTATTGGTTATTCGATTAGCTGCAATATGGTAGTGTTTTTGTCCGGTTACCTATCTGTTTAATTGTGTTAGCCGGTTTTGTGTGGCCTTTTTTCGGTATTAAAAGGAATTGGCATGAGCCCAGTGGGTATTTCTTTTTTGGATCGTTTTTTTAAAATTAAAGAAAGTGGCAGTAGTGTGCGCACTGAGGTGCTGGCAGGCCTGACTACTTTTTTGGCAATGAGTTATATTCTGGTAGTCAACCCATCCATTCTGAAGGATGCAGGAATGGATTTCGGTGCCGTTTTTGTGGCTACCTGTATTTCCTCGGCATTTGCTTGCATGATGATGGGACTAATAGCAAATTATCCGATTGCTCTGGCACCGGGTATGGGACTGAATGCCTATTTTACCTATGCAGTAGTGAAAGGTATGGGTATTTCATGGCAAGTGGCGTTGGGCGCGGTTTTTGTTTCGGGTATCATTTTTATTATCCTGAGCTTATTTAAGGTGCGCGAGGCAATAGTGAATTCTTTACCGAATTCGCTTAAGTTTTCCATTGGTGGGGGTATTGGGCTGTTTCTTGCTCTGGTAGCCTTAAAAAGTGCCGGTGTTGTGGTTTCTAATCCGGCAACTTTGGTTAGTTTGGGCGATATTCATTCACCTCAGGTATTGATGACAATTGTTGGGTTCTGCTTTATCGTCACATTGGAGCATTTTCGGGTACGCGGCGGGATTATTATTGGTATTTTAACCATTACGGCTGTGGCTTCGTTGATGGGTATCAATCAGTTTCAGGGTGTGTTTGCACCAGTACCTTCATTAGCTCCTACTTTCTTACAGCTGGATTTTCATGATTTATTTACCATGAGTCTGGTAAGTGTTATTTTTGTTTTTTTCTTTGTCGATTTATTTGACAGTACAGGGGTTCTGATTGGCGTAGCTGGTCGCGCAGGGTTGTTAGTAGACGGCAAGTTGCCACGGGTGAAAAAAGCATTGTTGGCTGATTCTACGGCCATTGTGGTGGGAGCTGGACTAGGTACTTCTTCTACTACGGCTTATGTGGAATCAGCAGCGGGCGCGGCTGCTGGCGGGCGCACAGGTTTAACGGCGGTTGTAGTAGGTATTTTGATGCTGGCAAGTTTATGGTTTTCTAAACTGGCTGCGAGTGTTCCTCCCTATGCGACTGCTCCTGCATTGATGTATGTTGGCGTGCTGATGATGCGCAGTATGACTGAGATTGACTGGAAAGATGTTTCTGAAGCAGCGCCAGCATTTTTTACTCTGATTTTTATGCCTTTCGCTTATTCTATTGCGGATGGTATTGCCATGGGCTTTATCAGTTATGCCCTGATTAAATTGTTCTGTGGTAGGGTTAAAGATGTATCTTATATGGTATGGATAATTGCGGTTTTATGGGCATTTAAACTTTTATGGCTTGGAGCATAATGTAGTTTGGTTGATAACAGGCAGCCGTTATGGCTGCCTGAATATTTTTAGCCGCGGTCTTGAATGCTGATTGTACCCGATATGATTCGTAATCACTGATTTATATAAATGATAATGGAGAAATGATGTCTTTAATTGATGAGATTATGGACTTTAATCAGAAGTTTGTGGATGCTGAAGAATACGAGCAGTTTTTTACTGACAAATATCCTGAAAAAAATCTGGCCATTGTGTCTTGTATGGACGCAAGAATTCTGGATTTGCTGCCTCGGGCGCTAGGATTGAAAAATGGGGATGCCAAAGTGATTCGCAATGCCGGTGCTTTGGTTACTCATCCGTGGGGTTCAGTGATGCGCTCGTTGCTGGTGGCAGTCTTTGAAATGAACGTACACGAAATCATGGTAATTGGGCATTATGACTGTGGTATGCAGGAGTTACATGTACCAGATATGTTGGATCGTATGCGCGCACGTGGTATCAGTGATGAACGTTTGGAGATACTGGAGAATGCTGGTGTGGATTTTCATAAGTGGTTGACAGATTTTGATAGTGTGGAAGACGCGATTATGCATTCTGTTAATATGATACGTAAGCATCCGTTGATGCCAAGTGAAATAAAGGTACACGGTCTGGTGATCCATCCCATTACGGGAAAACTGAATATTGTGGTGAATGGAAATAAAGTATGAAGCGAGTTGGTTTGTTTGGTGGTACGTTCGATCCGCCACACAATGGCCATATTCATATTGCGCAGGCTTTTGCAGATGAATTAAAGCTGGATAATGTGATATTTATTCCGGCTGGTGATCCATATCATAAACTGAGACAGTCTAATTCAACCGCAGAACAACGGTTGTACATGGTAGAGCAGGTAATTGCTATGGATAAACGTTTCAGTGTTTCTGATTGTGATGTGCGGCGTAAAGGACCTACCTATACGATTGATACGGTTTCTTTATTTCGACAGGTGTTTACACAGACACAGTTATGGTGGTTGCTGGGTATGGATTCATTATTACAATTGCCTAAATGGTATCGTTATCAGGCTTTATTGCAAAGTGTGAATCTAGCTATTGCTCAGCGTGGCGAACAAGGTTTAACTGAGTTGCCGAATGATTTACAGGGTTGGCTACCAGAAGCTTTGGCTAAGAATTTGACTACACCAGACGGTGCGGATGGCGGTCGGGCTAAATTATTACAGGCATCATTTTTACCGGTAAGTTCACATGAAATCCGTGCAGAATGGCCAAAAGGAAAGCATGATGATGTACCGGCTGCAGTAGCCAAATATATCGACCAAGAAAACCTTTATCGGGCATAATTTGCCTGTTTTAATGCATTTTCGAGCAGGAAATGCTTTTTTACACATTAGGAAATAAACAGTATGGATGAAAATCTTATCGCTCAATGGGACAATATGGTTGCCATTTGCGTGGATGCACTTGAAGATATTAAGGGTAAAGATATTACTGTGTTGGATACTTCAGCACAAACTTCGCTGTTTTCGCGAATGATTATTGCCAGTGGTGACAGTACGCGTCAGGTAAAAGCGCTGGCTAACAATGTGGCTGTAGAATTAAAAGAAGCTGGTTATGAAATTATCAGTACTGAGGGGCTGGATAGTGGTGAATGGGCTCTGGTTGATGCAGGTGATCTTGTCGTACATGTAATGCAGCCAGCGGTGCGTGATTATTATGATATAGAAGCATTATGGGGTGGTGAGAAGCCTTCTTTTCATGCTGGCGCAGCTAAACCATGGCAGGCTGCTGATTGACGGATTCTGATTTTTTTTGTGATTGAATGAATATTACCGTATTGGCTGTAGGAACGAAGATGCCGCAATGGGTGGATCATGCGGTGCGTGATTACAGCAAAAGATTTGGCCGAGAAATTCAGTTTCAGCTTAAAGAAATCAAACCTGAAAAACGAGGTGCCGGTGTTAATGCCGCGCAGGCTATGGCAGCTGAAGAACAGCGCATTGTTGCAGCCATACCCGCACATAGTTATCTGATTGTATTGGATGAGCGTGGTAAGGCACCCACTTCAATGGAACTGGCCGATAGTTTAAAGAAATGGCAGCAGCAGGGCGACAATCTGTGTTTTATTATTGGTGGAGCTGATGGCATGACGACCAATTTGAAACAGCGGGCAAATATGTTGATGCGATTGTCGAGCCTGACTTTACCGCACGGAATGGTACGGGTGTTGCTGACTGAGCAGCTATATCGTGCTCAGTCTATTCTGCATAATCATCCCTACCATCGTGAATAATTTCTTAAGGTAGTTACTGCCTCTGGTAGCAGAGCTTATGTGGCTGGAGGTGCTAATTATTTATAATTAATCTAGATTGAAATAATGTCCTGACATAGAATGAATACCCCCGAACAGGGGGTAGGCTAGTATATAATTGCGCTGCAATCAGATTGGTAATGCTAATAGCCTATATTGTCTGAATTTATTCATAATAAGTAAAGTCTGATCATGAATCCTACCCCTCTCCTTGATACAATTGATCTACCACAGGATTTGCGTCGTTTGCAAAAAAGCCAGTTACCCCAACTGGCAGATGAATTGCGCGCGTATTTGCTGGAATCAGTAAGCAAGACAGGGGGGCACTTTGCGAGTAATTTGGGTGCAGTTGAGTTAACTGTAGCCCTACACTATGTGTACCAGACGCCACAGGATCATTTGGTATGGGATGTGGGTCATCAGAGTTATCCGCATAAAATTTTGACCGGACGTAAAGGAAAAATGGCTACGATGCGCCAGTTTGGCGGTCTGGCTGGATTTCCGAAACGCAGTGAATCTGAATACGACGTATTTGGTGTAGGCCATTCTTCTACCTCTATCGGTGCGGCATTGGGTATGGCGGTGGCCGATAAATTGCAGCACAGAAACAATCGAAGTGTGGCGATTATTGGTGATGGTGCTATGACAGCAGGGCAGGCATTTGAAGCATTGAATAATGCTGGTGATATGGACGTGGATTTACTTGTTATTTTAAATGACAATGAGATGTCTATTTCTCCTAATGTTGGTGCTCTTCCGAAATATCTGGCCAGAAATCCTTTGCATGATGTTAAAGGACTGGTGAAATCAATTAAGCAAAAATCAGAAAAGGTTTTGGGTATGGTACCCGGGGCGCTGGATGTAGCCCAGCGGGTAGAAAACAAAATCAAAGGCCTAATTGAAGAAAGTACCACTTCGGAAACGCTGTCCTTATTCGATAATTTTGGCTTTACTTATTCTGGACCAGTTGATGGACATGATGTTATTCAGCTTGTAGATGTGCTTCAGGATATGCGCAACCGGAAAGGGCCGCAATTATTGCATATCATTACCAAAAAAGGCCAAGGTTATAAACTGGCAGAAAATGATCCTGTAACTTTTCACGCTGTCAGTGCTTTTGATCCGGCTCAGGGCCTGTATTCATCTGGTGCAATTGCTTCCAAACCGACTTATACCCAGATTTTCAGCCAATGGATAATTGATCAGGCAGCGGCAGATAAAAAACTGCTGGCTATTACCCCTGCTATGCGAGAAGGCAGTGGACTGGTGGAGTTTGCTCGTCGTTATCCCGAACGTTATTTTGATGTCGGAATTGCGGAGCAGCATGCAGTCACGTTTGCGGCAGGTCTGGCCTGTGAGCAAATGAAGCCGGTAGTAGCTATTTATTCCACTTTTCTGCAACGAGCGTATGATCAGCTCATTCACGATGTTGCTTTGCAGAATTTACCAGTTTTGTTTGCTATTGACCGTGGCGGAATTGTAGGTGCTGATGGTCCGACACATGCAGGTGTTTATGATTTAAGCTATCTTCGTTGTGTGCCTAATTTGGTTATTGCCGTACCAAGCGATGAACATGAATGTCGTTTACTGCTATCTAGCTGTTACCAGCTCAATCAGCCAGCTGCTGTACGCTATCCTAGAGGGGCAGGTACAGGTGTACCAGCTGGTACGAATTTGGCAACTGTAGCAATTGGTAAGGGGGTAGTACGTCGTCAGGGGCAAAGGATTGGTTTAATTGCATTTGGAAGTATGGTATCAGCTGCTATGTGTGTAGCGGATGCTATCGACGCTACAGTGGCTGATATGCGGTTTGTTAAACCACTGGATACCGAACTTTTACTTCATCTGGCTGCTGAACATGATTATTTGGTGACCATTGAAGAAAATAGTAGGATTGGTGGAGCTGGTAGTGCAGTGCTTGAAGTGCTGGCACAGCATAATTTAGTCAAACCGGTTCTCACACTGGGCATACCTGATATTGTAACTGAGCATGGTGATTCAGCACAGCTATTAGATCAGATGGGACTGAGTGCTGCCAAAATTCAGCAACACATTCTTGATTGGCTTGTTTAGTTTTTAGCTAAATTTCTGGTTTAGGCTTGGTTTCAATGTTCTAAATCTTCTAAGCATATTTGACATAAATTCTTATGGTTGCAGTTGCAAATTAAATAGCAGCTAATCTAACAGCCAGAAAAAATCAGGTGCTATGCTTTTTTTCAACATTATATTGATTCAATTGTTAATATATGATGATATGGTTTAAAAACCTATTTTCGTTGGACGTTTTCTTATAGTGATTTTAGTCAGTTTTCAGTAGCTAATTTTAGTTATATGCGAATCAATTCAATAATTAAATCTGTTATTCGTCAGTTTTAATATTTCTTCATTAGCTGCTTTTTGGTTATTACTGATGTCTTTAGTTGGTTGAAAATTTAATTTAATATCTTACACAAAAACTTTGCTGTAATGGCTTCTGCTTAAAACGAATTTCCATTTTACAAGTAGTAGAAAGGATGCAGCATCACTTCTCTTTGGTTAAATATTGGTATTTATATTTGGAGTGATTGCCTAAAAAATGTACAATAATTCACCTCTGAATATTGTTTTCCCATAATTAGTTTACTGAATATGCAAATAGGTTGTTATCAGCTGACAGCCCCTGTTGCGTTGGCTCCCATGGCTGGTATAACTGATAAACCCTTTCGCCAGCTGTGTCGTGAGTTCGGAGCCGGCTGGGCAGTCAGTGAAATGATTACCAGTGATCCAAGCCTGCAATATACTCGTAAAACTTTGCAGCGAGCAGATTATAAGGGTGAAAGCGGTATCAAGGTAGTTCAGATAGCTGGAAGTGAACCGCAGCAACTGGCAGAAGCTGCACGCTATAATGTTGCCCGTGGTGCAGACGTCATTGATATCAATATGGGTTGTCCAGCCAAAAAGGTTTGTAATGTACTGTCAGGCAGTGCTTTATTACAGAATGAATCATTGGTTGAAGCAATTTTACAGGCTGTAGTTAATGCAGTAGATGTGCCAGTAACTTTGAAAACAAGGCTTGGGTGGGATGATGAGCATCGCAATATACTAACCATTGCCCATCTGGCGCAGGAGGCAGGAATTGCCGCTCTGGCTGTACATGGCCGTACACGTACACAAATGTATCGTGGTGAAGCGAGCTATGATCTGATTGCTCAGGTACGTCAGCAAATAAACCTGCCATTGTGGGTTAATGGAGATATAACCAGTCCACAAAAAGCCTTAAAAGTATGGCAGCAGACTGAGGCTGATGGCGTGATGGTGGGGCGCGCAGCTCAGGGGCAACCGTGGCTGTTTCGAGATCTTGTGCATTATCATCAGTATGGATGTTTGCCCCCCTCTTTGACGGTAGCGCAGCATGCACAGGTTATAATAGGACATATTGTGGCTATGCATCAATTCTATGGTGATATAACGGGTGTCCGTATTGCCCGTAAGCATATTGGCTGGTACGTCGCTGCCTTACCGCAGGGCGAGCATTTTCGCAATCAGGTCAATGGCGTGAACGATGCGAAGATTCAGTTACAGCTGATTAATGATTTTTTAGACAGGCAGGTAGCACAACTATCGGTATGGCCTTGCTCCTATCGGCAGCAGTAACTGTTTGCCTTGTCATACGAGGATAATATAAATGAGTGAAGCACCCAAAGTAAGTATCGCTCAATGTATAGAGGTCAATGTAAGGCAATATTTTGCAGATCTGGATGGAGAAACACCTTGTGCTGTTTATGATATGGTGTTGCAGCAGATGGAATTACCATTGTTGCGTTGTGTGATGGATGTTTGTGAACACAATCAGACTCGCGCTGCACAAATTCTGGGTCTCAATCGCAATACTCTGCGAAAAAAATTAATGCAGTATCATTTGCTGGACTAAGGCAGTTTCAACTGAATACTAAGGGAGATGTCATGGTGGGAATCAAACGGGCACTGATCAGCGTGTCTGATAAAACTGGCGTGGTTGATTTTGCGCGTCAGTTAGCACAACTGGGCGTTGAATTACTGTCAACCGGAGGAACTGCCAGTCTATTGGCCAAAGAAAATATAGCGGTGACTGAAGTAGCAGACCATACTGGATTTCCGGAAATGCTGGATGGGCGAGTAAAGACACTACACCCTAAAATCCATGGTGGTATTCTGGCACGGCGTGATAATGCTAAACACATGAATCAGCTTGCAGCACAAGCTATCGGAACCATAGATCTTGTATGTGTAAACCTGTACCCTTTTGCTGCAACTGTTGCGAAACAGGATTGTACATTGGAAGACGCTATCGAAAATATCGATATCGGTGGTCCTGCAATGGTTCGCTCTGCCGCCAAAAACTGGCGTGATGTGGCTATTGTAACTGATAGTAATGATTATACTGCCATAATCGATGAAATCAGAAAGCAAAGTGGCCTGTCTGAGCAAACCCGATTTAATCTAGCACGCAAAGCTTTTGCGCATACAGCTCAATATGACGGTATGATTGCCAATTATCTGACACGCATTGACGATAAGAATTTATCTGGAATACCAGATTTACAAACCTTTTCCCAGCAATATAACCAAAGTTGGCTGAAAATTCAGGATTTACGCTATGGCGAAAATCCACATCAGCAGGCTGCCTTTTACCGGGATTTGCAGCCTGCTGAAGGCAGTCTCGCTAAATATCAGCAACTGCAGGGAAAAGAATTATCTTACAACAATATTGCGGACGCCGATGCAGCATGGGAAGCAGTCAAATCTTTTACTCAGCCGGCCTGTGTTATTGTCAAACATGCTAATCCTTGTGGCGTTGCCGTAGCCAGTGACACTTTAACCGCTTACCAATTAGCGCTGGCGACCGATACAACCAGTGCATTTGGAGGAATTATTGCCTTCAATCGTGAAGTAGATGCGGCCACTGTAGAAGCCGTAACCGGTCAGTTCCTCGAAGTTTTATTGGCTCCTGCTTTCACAGACGAAGCCAAGGTCATCATAGCGGCCAAAAAGAATGTCCGAGTACTGGAAATTCCTTTGTCTGCCGGAGCAAATCAGTTTGAATTAAAACGTGTTGGTGGTGGTCTGCTGGTGCAGACACCAGACAGGCACTATATCGATGCAGGTGATTTAAAGGTCGTAACAGTAAGAGTACCCAGCGAACAGGAAATTAAAGACTTACTATTTGTATGGAATGTAGCTAAGTATGTGAAATCTAATGCTATTGTATTTGGTAAAAACGGGCAGACGTATGGTATAGGAGCAGGACAAATGAGCCGTGTCGATTCCACGCGAATTGCTGCGCGAAAAGCACAGGATGCTGGCTTCGAATTAAACGGTGCCTGTGCCGCTTCAGATGCTTTTTTTCCATTTAGAGACGGTGTGGATGTGATTGCTGCACAAGGTATCAAAGCCATTATCCAGCCCGGTGGTTCTGTTCGGGATGAGGAAGTAATAGCTGCTGCCAATGAACATGGAATTGCTATGGTGGTCACAGGCGTGCGCCACTTCCGCCATTAATTTTTTCCATGACTTTGATACAAAAGCTACTATTTTTGTTTATCTTCTGACCAAAAATTGTAATTAAGCTAATTTTATGGAACTGCTTACTTATTTATTAATAGGTGCTGTAGCAGGCTTCGCTGCTGGACTGTTTGGCGTTGGTGGTGGTTTGATTGTTGTACCTATTCTGTATATCGTCTTTATGCATGCAGGTTATGGTGAAGCGGTCACGATGCATCTGGCGCTGGGTACTTCTCTAGCAACCATCATGGTTACTTCTATTAGTTCCATGCTGGCGCATAACAAAAATCATGCAGTAATCTGGCCAGTTGTTGGGCGTTTAACACCTGGTCTTGTATTGGGTTCGTTTGGCGGTGCAGCCATCGCAGATGCATTATCAGGAGAAAAGCTTCAACTGGTTATTGGTATTTTTACCCTTTTGGTTGGTATCAATATGTTTCGCACCGCCTGCAGTCAACAAAATTTACAGCAAACTCAGTTGGTTAATTCTCACTGGCACTGGTTGGCTGGTGTAATCATCGGTATTGCGTCAGCTTTGTTTGGTATTGGCGGGGGCAGTCTAACGGTACCTTATCTAAATCGAAGTGGACTAGCTATGCAGCAAGCTGTAGGTACTTCTGCCGCATGTGGTCTGCCAATTGCGCTTGCTGGTGCCATAGGCTTTATGTTTTTTGGTGCCCATGAACAAATTCATATTGAGCATACCATAGGATATGTTCATATTTATGCGTTTATTGGCATCAGTTTCATGAGTTTTATCACAGCCAGACAGGGTGCTAAAGTGGCGCATTATCTTTCACCTAGAAAGCTGAAAAAATGTTTTGCTTGTCTGCTGCTCTTCATGAGCCTGTATTTTTTGAGCAAAGCTGTATTGTTATAACTGATAAGCGAGGTAATAAATGGCTTTAAACGTGCAGATCTTACCCGTAACACCATTTCAACAGAATGCTGCATTATTATGGGATGATGTCAGCAAAGAAGCCGTATTAACAGATGTAGGTGGTGAAGCTGAACGCTTACTGAAGGCAGTAGAAACACATCAGCTGAACTTAAAAGCTATTTGGTTAACACATGGGCACCTTGACCATGCAAGCGGCGTAGAAGAATTAACTACCTTGCAGCCGGTACCCGTTTTGGGGCCGCATCAAGCTGACAACTACTGGTTGCAGGCGTTGCCAGATGTGACTGCCAGTTATGGTTTTCCCATTAGTCAGCCATTTATACCAACACGCTGGTTGAAGGAAGGAGAAGCATTAAAAGTAGGTGAGCATACATTTATCGTTTTTCACATACCAGGCCACACTCCAGGCCATGTTGTATTTTACAGTCAGGCTAATAAATTGCTGATAGCAGGTGATGTGTTATTTCGAGAATCTATCGGCCGTACAGATTTCCCTGGTGGTAATCATTCTGATCTAATCCGCGGTATTCAGGAAAAGCTATTATCTTTGCCTGATGATACCCGCGTATTACCAGGCCATGGCTCCATGACTACCATAGGTCACGAAAAGCAGCATAATCCATTTTTGCATTAATCTAACCAGCAGCCGTATTTTCTAATGAATTTATAATATAGACAAAGTTTTTTCGCGAATAATATATAGAAATTTGGGTGAAAAAACACTATCTATATGATATTAAATTGCTGCCGAATGAACTTTTTATCAGAATGAATCTTAGTTATGCTTAAATGCCTGTTACTTTTTTATTCCATGGTGCGACCTTCAACAACAGCAACATTCCTGGAATGGCCAGAAAAAAGCATAACCAGAAAAAGCTCACATAACCTAGCCAGTTAATCAAATATCCAGTAGTAGCATTAATCAATGTTCTAGGCACAGCAGCCAGACTAGTAAACAGTGCTAGTTGAGTAGCAGTATAAGCAGGATTAGTTTCTTTGGCCATGTAGGCCACAAATGCTGCCGTACCCAAACCAACACCAATAGCTTCAAATCCTATAACCAAAGCCAAAGTAAAAAGCTCTTTAGAACCAATATGGATAAAAGGCCCCTGACTGGCCAGCCAGGCAAATCCTAGGATAGAAAAAACCTGAACTAGACCGAATAACCATAGCGCCCGATTTATACCCAGCTTAATCATCCATATACCGCCAAGAATTCCGGCGATAATTGTTGGCCATAAGCCAGCATTTTTGGCTATCAGACCAATATCCATCTTACTAAAGCCCATATCCATATAAAATGGTGTGGCCAGAGCGGTAGCCATACTGTCACCAAGCTTGTACAAAAAGATAAAAAACAGTACTAGTAAAGCACTTTTAACACCTTTTCGTGCAAAAAATTCTTTAAAAGGCTCAACTACAGTTTCTTTAAAAGTTTTGGGTACAGTTATCGGTAAAGTGGGTTCGTGAGCTAAAAATAAAGTCATAAATATACCCGGCAACATAAATAACGCAGTAATAGCAAATACTGTCGGCCAAGGATAGATATCTGCCAGAATAAGAGACACAGAGCCGGGTACAAGAGCCGCAATACGATAAGCATTTACATGGATTGCATTGCCCAGTCCTAGTTCACTATCAGGTAATATTTCTCGCCGGAATGCATCCAATACAATATCCTGACTGGCCGCAAAAAAAGCCACAAACAGAGATAAAATTTTAATGAGATTCATATTTTGCTGAGGACTGAGCAGCATATAACCGAGAATAGACAACAATAAAGCTGACTGTGTGACAAACATCCATCCACGCCGTCTTCCTAACCATGGAAATTGCACAGCATCCATTAGAGGGGACCATAAAAATTTCCATGTGAATGGCAGACCAATAATAGAAAACAATCCTATAGTCTTTAAATCCACACCTTCATTACGCAGCCAGGCAGGAACGAGATTTATCAGAAAGTACAGTGGCAAACCTGAACTGAAACCTGTAAACACACAAATCAGCATATGCTGACTAAAAATTCGCTGCCAGATAGATGGAGGCGATTGATGAGCGTTCTGAGTCATACAGCAATAATCCAACAGCAAATTACATATGTCTAAGAGAATGCATAAATCCGAATTATTTATGCAGAAGTATAAGTTTACCTAGCCAGCAAGCTGACAATTAAACGCTATTGTACGCCAGATTTAAACAAGACAAAGGTTGCAATAAAAGCTTAATTTAGCTGTAAGCCAACATTATTCATGTATAGAAAAATTCATGAAATTAGGCAGATCATTCTGAGGGAGAGTCTGAGGTAGCAAGAAGTAGCTCATCTTCATCTTCCTCTCCTTTTTGATAATATTCAGGCAAATTTTTACTGCTTTGTATCCCCAGCTGACGCAGCTTTTGCGCTCTGTTCACTAGGTTACCACGCCCGTTAACCAATTGCCCCATGGCTTTCTGAAATTGTCCTTGAGCCTGATCCAGATTTTTTCCAACACCTTCGAGAGTGTTTACAAAACCAACAAATTTGTCATACAACTTACCGCCTTCTTTTGCAATAGTTAGCGCATTCTGATTTTGCTGTTCACTACGCCAGATATGAGCAATAGTACGTAATGTTGCCAGTAAAGTGCTGGGCCCAACCAGCATAATCCGCTTTTGGAAACAGTCATCGAACAATTGATTATCCTGTTGTAGAGCGAGTAGATATGCCGGCTCAACAGGAATAAACATAAACACAAAATCAAGTGTATTTAACCCATCTATTTCATCATAACATTTAGACGAGAGTTCCTTAATATGATGGCGCACAGACTGAATATGTGCAGCTAGCGCTTTCTCCGCACTGGCTGCATCTGTTGCTTGAGTATAACGGACATAAGCTGTCAGTGAAGTTTTAGCATCAATAATAATCTGTTTATTCTCAGGTAAATTTACCAACACATCCGGCTGCAAACGACGCTGACGACCAAACTCATCAATAATCGTATTAGACGCCTGTAGAACGTACTCACGTCCTTTTTGAAGACCAGAATTTTCTAATACCTTTTCCAGAATCATCTCGCCCCAGTTACCCTGATTTTTATTCTGAGTACCAGCTAAGGCATCGGTAAGCGCTTTAGCATCACAATGCAATTGAGCATTGAGCTGCTGCAGATGTTTTAGTTCATTTTCCAGCGTTGTACGTTCTTTTGCCTCTTTTTCATAAGTATGCTGAACCAGTTGACTAAATCCCTGCATACGCTCATGTAAAGGATTCAGCAACTGACTAAGACTAGCCTGATTCTGCTCACTAAAACGTTTACTTTTTTCTTCCAGAATATCATTAGCTAATGACTTGAATTGATTGCTGAGACTATTACGCGCTTCGTTTAATAAAGCCAGCTTCTCCTCAAAGGCTTCGCGTTCAAGCTTAAGTTGCGTGTTAAGACGACTGTTTTCAATTTGTATATGATTTAATTTTTCCGCAGCATTTATATACTTTTGTTCACGAGTATGCCAGTCCTCAGAACGCAGTTGCCAGTCCTGTAACTGCTGTTCTGCTGCAGCCAGATCGATGGTGGCAGACCGCAGTTGTTCACATTCTGATTGAAATGCTTCCTGAGCAGTAGTTAACTGGACATTTACTGCTTCTGCAGCACTCAAGCGTTTGTATACAACTTGTAATTCTTGACGACACCGAATCAATTCTTCATCATTGATCTGTTTATTTTGCTTAAGATAATTAACTTCTGTTTGTACACGAATCAACTCATTCAAGGCTTCTGATAACTGCTTCTTTACGGACTGATGTTCTTGTAATGATTTGTGTCGATATGTTAAATATATAATTATTGCAACAATGAGGATGGAAACAATCCAAATAAAAGTAAAAACAGTCTTCATAATAAAATAAACCGTGAAATCGATTTAACGAAGGTAACAGAATGGGATCATGGCAGTAACTATACAAGAATTAATAAATAGAATTATATTTAAAAAATATAAATTAAATTGATTTATAAATTATCTTTTTAAGATTTTAGCTATAACAATTTTTAAGATGGGCAAAATCATGAGCCTGAGCATCTTTATGTGAATAACTGACTACCATATCAGAACTGATAGGCCATGAAATGGCTAGTTCAGGATCATTCCAGCGAAGATTACGCTCACATTCTTTAAAATAAAAATCAGTTGTTTTATAAAGAAACTGAGTATCATCCTCAAGAGCTAAAAATCCATGTGCAAAACCTGCAGGAATCCAAAACTGTCGATGGTTGACAGCCGATAGTTCTACTCCATACCACTGCCCAAATGTTATAGAATCAGGTCGAATGTCAACAGCTACATCCCAAGCCCTGCCTTGGACTACACGAACTAATTTTCCTTGTTCGTGTGGTGAAATTTGATAATGTAGACCCCTAATAATACCTTTATGGGACAAAGAATGATTGTCTTGAACAAATTCAGGACTATGTAGATGACGTTTATTTAAAGCTTCTTCAAACAGTTGTTGATTAAAGCTTTCCATAAACCAGCCTCGTTCGTCCTCGAAAACGTGAGGCTCAATTATTAATAAATCTTTGATAGGAGTGTCAATTATATTCATAATCAATTATTTATGATATTCGTTGTATAATTTTAATAAGTATTGTCCATAGCTGGTTTTATTTAAAAATTTCCCACGCTCATATAGTTGTTCAATTGTTATCCATTTGTTATTGAATGAAATTTCTTCTAAACATGCAATTTTTAAGCCCTGCCGTTTTTCAATAGTCTGTACAAATTGGCTGGCATCTATCAAAGAATCATGTGTACCTGTATCTAACCATGCAAAACCTCTTCCTAACAATTGAACATTTAATTGTTGTTGACTTAAATAAAGATTATTTATATCTGTAATCTCTAATTCGGATCTTGCTGAAGGACGTATAGTTTTAGCCATTTCAACAACCTGATTATCGTAAAAATATAATCCGGTAACAGCATAATTGGATTTAGGATGGGAAGGCTTTTCTTCGATTGAAAGTACTTTGCCATTTGCCCCAAACTCTACAACACCAAATCTCTCAGGATCGTTAACATAATAACCAAATATAGTAGCGCCTAAAGTCTGATTACAAGCAATTTGTAATTGTTGTCCAAAGCTTTGGCCGTAAAATATATTATCTCCTAATACTAAAGCTACGTTTTCTTCTCCGATGAATTCTTCTCCTAAAATAAATGCTTGGGCTAAACCATCTGGAGATGGTTGTATTTTATATTCAATTTTAATCCCAAGAGAGCTACCATCATGAAATAGTTTCTGAAAATTTGGTAAATCCTCTGGAGTAGAAATAATAAGTATTTCATTAATTCCAGCCATCATCAAAATAGATAACGGATAGTAAATCATAGGTTTATCGTAAATCGGTAATAGCTGTTTTGAAGTTCCTAATGTAATAGGATACAGCCGCGTACCAGATCCTCCAGCAAGAATAATACCTTTCCGTTTCATGATTTTCTTTCTGGCAAGTCTTAAGCTAATGTAAAAGAGGAATATTATAACCTAAATGTAAATTTTTCAGATTGATTTTAACTAAGTATATTAATTTCGCATGTGCATTAAAAATTGTTTTATAGCGAATTATTTTGTCAAATTAATAAAAAGCAAACCTTATTAAAATTATTTAGGTTGTTAACTAAATTTCAACTTAAAAGTAGTATATAGTCAATAAATACTGTTATATATATACTTCAAATATTATTATATTGTTTTTTTATCCAATTTTTATATTCGCCAGTTTGTATGTTTTTTACCCATATTGGATTTTCAATATACCATTTAACAGTTTTGGTTAAACCTGAAGTAAAACTTTCTTTTGGTACCCAGCCTAGTTCATTCTTAATTTTACTAGCATCTATTGCATAACGAAAGTCATGTCCAGGCCTATCTTTAACATATGTAATGAGATCTCTATATTTCTTAATTCCAAGGGGTTTGTTTGGAGCTAATTTTTCAAGTAGATCACATATGTGATTTACAACATCGATGTTTCTTTGTTCGTTGTGTCCACCAATATTGTAGCTCTCCCCAGTTTTACCTTTTGTCAAAACGGTATAGAGTGCTCTTACATGATCATCAACATACAACCAATCTCTTATCTGCTCACCATTACCGTATATCGGTAATAATTTACCGGATAAAGCATTCAAGATACTAAGCGGTATAAGTTTTTCTGGAAAATGATAAGGACCATAATTATTAGAGCAATTTGTGAGTACAATGGGCAGACCATACGTGCGGTACCATGCTCGAACAAGGTGGTCTGAACTGGCTTTACTGGCAGAATATGGTGAGCTAGGTGCATAAGGTGTCATTTCTGTAAAAAAAAGACTGCTGTCCTTGAGGTCTCCGAATACTTCGTCAGTAGATATATGATGAAAACGAAAAGATAGCCGTTTTTCTTTACTTAATTTTTGCCAATATATACGAGAAGATTCTAGTAAATGGAATGTTCCTATTATATTGGTCTGAATAAAATTTGAAGCCCCATTAATTGATCTGTCGACATGTGTTTCTGCCGCCAGATTCATTACTGCATCAGGTTGAAAATTATCAAAAATTTTGGCTAAAGCATAGGAGTCAATAATATCTGCTTGATAAAAATGATATCTTGGATTTCGTGCTATTGACGATAAAGATTCTAAATTTCCTGCATAGGTTAATTTATCTAAGTTCAAAACCTGATGATTTGTATGTTCGATCAAAAATCTGATTAGGGCAGAACCTATAAAACCTGCTCCACCTGTAACTAATATATTCATTTCATTCCTACAACATTTATTTCAGAAAATCAAAAAAATTTAATTATTTTGAAATGGGCCTCGTAAAAGGGATAATGCTTTTATATATACTTATTATAAAATTTTGCACCTAAGAATGCACCCTATAAATAAAGTGTGTTATAGGGGGTTTAAATTTTGGGAATATTTTCACTATCAATTTGATTAAAGTATAATTAAAGGGAAGTATTAAAGTTTTTGAGGCTGATGGATGGTTAAAAAGCGGATTATTCTTGCTATGCCAAAGCATAACAATATTTTTGCTGAAATAATAAAAAATTTGGAATATTATCAATTTGATGTTACGTTTGTAGACAGCAACCCTAAATATATTAAAAATTTTAAATATAAAAATGTTTTAGATAGAATATTTCATTTAGTACGTAAAATCTTTTTTAGGGATAATTCATATAAACATTTGCTTAAAGAAAAATTGTTAGTCGATAATACAAAAATGTATTTATCGTCTAAACAGTATGATTATGCTTTAATCATAAGACCTGATACTTATCCTTTAAAATTGTTGCAACTCATTAAAACTAAGGTTACTAAATCAATGATAGGATATCAGTGGGACGGTTTAACCCGTTTTCCGTCAGTTTTGCAAGCTATTGATTTATTTGATAGTTTTTTTGTATTTGATTCTAATGATATCCAAAACAATGATTTTAAAAAATTCCATTTGGTTGGAATAACAAATTTTTATTTTGATGTTAATAAACCTGTACCTATTAGTCATACTAAAAAGGTAGCTTATTTTGTTGGATCTCATATAGATGAACGGGTAAGTGCAATCGATAGCTGTGCATTTGAATTAAATAAAAATAATATTCAACTAAAATTTATAATTCCAACAGACGATCCTTGCAAAATTTCTCAGTATAAACAAAAAAATCTTATTACTTTTGGAGCTAAAAATAAATTAAGCTTCCATGAAAATATATCTAATATTAATTATTCAGATATTTTAGTTGATATAGTTAATCCCATACATCATGGATTATCATTCAGAGTTTTTGAAGCATTATACTATCAGAAAAAATTGATTACAAATAACCCATTCGTTCAATATTATGATTTTTTTCACCCCAATAATATAATGATTTGGGAAAAACCTAATTACAATTTATTAACAGAATTTCTTGCAAAACCGATGGTTATAATTGATTCTGAAATCATACAAAAATATAGTTTTGGCAATTGGATAAAAAATATTTTAAACCTAGATTCATATCAAAAAATTACCTTGCCATAATAAAACTTAATATTATTGAAATAGAGTATCTTAAAAATTTAACATACTCTATTTGTACCAATTGTTATACATCAATTTTTTCAGATATTCTTAATGGAGATGATTAATATCGATAAAATAAGTATGAGGATACTGTTCTAATAATGAATTTTCATAAACGGCTTTATTTTTAAAATAATTATTTGCAAATAATTTTACTTTTTTCTTTAATATGGAACCAAGTATTGCAATATGAAGACGGTCTGTTTCAATAGTCTCGAAATTCGACAAGTAGCCAGCTAGACTAAAAGAAACATATTTAGCTAGATGTTTATTAGACCATAGACTTCCATTCCAAGATAAAGAAATATCCACATTGCTACTTGATAAATTAAATAGATTTGCTGATTCTGCATCAGTTCTAAAGCAATATGCAGTGCCTGCTCCCTTTTGTTCAAAATGTGAAAAATAGTATTTCGGAAAATAAAAAGCCATATTATCCGATAAATATATATTATCCATATTAGCTTGGCTAGAAATGCAGCTATTAAAGGAATAATTTTCTCTACAAATAATCTTTAAATTTCCAAAAGTTTCATTCATTAAATTAGAATACCCTATAACTGTATGTGGAAAAACAATACATAAATTGTTCTTTACAGATTTTAAAATCTCTTTATACATTTTATCGTATTTTTCTTCAACTAAATTACCACCACCAGCAAATAATATGGTTTGATTTTTAAGTAGTGATGTATCATTTATTATTTCATAATTAAGATTTAAAGAATCAAATAATAAATAAGTAGAATGAGCTATCAGTGCATCACCAGGATTGCCTGGATTACTCCAATAATAAAATTTTTTATCTAACAACGACGTCAATAAATTAATTACATTAATTTTTTTATTTTTTCTTCCATTTTCTTATCGTATCCCTAATTTTTGCTGCAATTTTTTTCAAAGGAAATGATTTTCTTCTTAAATACCACACATTGCCTTGGATGTCATTTATTTTATGATTTAATTCATTTATTTTATTTGTTAATTCAATGGTTTTTTTATCCATTTCATTTATAATGATATGAATTATACCAAAATTTCCAGAATTTTCGAGTAATGCTTTTCTTACTAATGAATTTCTATATTTTATATTATATGTTTTATGAAGATTTTCACCTGCTACAATTGAATTACTGTAAATATTCTGAGAAGAAGGTCTTAGGTGATAAAAAGCCAAAACTTTATTAATTGTATGTATTTCACCTATTCTAAACAATCTTAAATTGTAATCCCAATCTCCTAATACTGGTAGGTTCTCATTGAATTTTCCTATTTGTTTTGCTACTTTCATTCTAATTAACAGAGAAATTGGTGGCGTAAAATTGTGTCTTATCAAAAAGCTAATATCGATGGTATTTTGCCAATGTGGCCAACTTTCAACATGAATCTGTTTTACTACATCTCCATGTATTTCCTCATGAATTACCAAACAATTAGTGGCAACTGCCACCGCGGTTGAATTAGAATTTAAATAATTTACAGTATCCAGCAAAAAATTATGATGCCATGAATCATCATCATCATGTATCACTATATATTCTTCATTAGCTATATTAAAACCACAATTTGATGCTGCTTCCATACCTAAAGATAATGGATTATGTATTATAGTAATTTTATCTTTTAAATATGGTAAATTATACTCAATTAAGTTGTTTACAACTTCAGCATCGCCTCCGTCATTGATTAGGTATAAATGCCAGAAAGGATAAGACTGTTGTAATACACTTTCTATAGCTCGGGTTAGCAATATGGGTCTGTTTTTTGTCCGCATAATGATGGCTACTGAACCATCATTTTTAATTTTACTATCAGATTCATTAATTAAATAATTTATTGGATACAAACTTTGGTTAACTGAAATATTCATATCAATTTTCGTAAAATTTTTTGATTAGGGATGGAAGAAAATTAACAAATTGCAACGCAGAATTATATACATGCGGTTTAATTTTTTTTCTATTGTCTTTCCAATATTGTAATACACCGCATTGCCAACCTCCAGCTTGAAGTAAGGGTTGAACTTCCTTAAGATTACTTGGAAACCTTTGGTTTATTAAAGGAACCGTGATTTTATGGTCAAACATTGTAGCGTGTTTAATATTACCGAGATATTTTACCTCATCTTTATTTGGTGTTATACAAACTTGAAAAATAGCTGCCGTTGCAATTTGTGTTCCAACGTAACATTTATTCAAACCATAGACTAATTCATTATTTTTCCACTTATTTATACTATGTAATACGCCCTTTTGAAAAATTAAAAACTTCTTTTCATATTGTTGAATATATAAGCTATTATTAGTTTGCTTTAATATAGGACGAATGACACCATCTTGTTGGTCTTTGATGAAACCTGTGGTTGTTTCATGATCTGCTGAATGCAAATTTTCTAGAATATTAACACAGTTTTGATACATTATTCTTTCCTCTGAGTTGGAAAAAATATTAAAAAATGCGGCTTTCATGGGGCCATTTTTAAAAAGTCTTCCACTCGCAGTTTCTCCAAATAATCCGTAATAATATCCGTATAATTTACTATCAATGCCCATATGAGAGCGGAATGCATTTAACCCGAATTGAATCGTTCCGCCCCATCCTAAATCTATAATAGCTATTTTTTTATTTTTATCAAATAAGCCCTCCTGTTTATAATATTCTTTTGCATTATTATATTCTTCTTGAAATGCATTCAATAAGACTGATGATAATTCTTGTTGTATAAATTTTTTAATTAGATCTGTTTTCTTAAAATCAACGGCAGCACCAAAAGAACCAAACTGGTGAACGAAGTTTGTTTGTAAAAGATCCCGCTCGTTAATACCTAAACGATTGAAATAAGTCTTATAGGTATCATTAGCTGTTAAAGATTCATTTACAATAAACGTTAATGAGTCTTCAGATAATTTGCCATTTTCTATTAATTCAATATAGTATGTCGGAAATCTTAATACTTTCCTTGAAAGATAAAGATAGCTTGAAGTTGTATGGCATTCTTTATCTAAATCAAGTGTTTCCCATACTTTTTGAATTAATTGTGCATCTCTTGCGCAGAAATAAATGTGATTAATTTTATTTTTTTTAATATGTTCTTTTAACCATAAAGTATAACTATATAAAATTAAAGCTCCAAATGTTTCCCCTAAACCATTCCAGAATGAATCTTCATTAAACTCTTTCAAAGAGTAGATACCATTAGTTAAATGATACACCTTATTCATTAATGAAAAAGGGACTACTTCTTGACAAAGCTGTGCACCTAATCTTCTTTGTCCTAAAAATCGCTTATAATGATAAGTATTTATGTGAAATTTTCTAGGTTGTACAACATCTGCAACTTTATTATCGCCTATATGCAATATTTTATAGCCTGAATTATTTTCTAAAACATATTTCCAAATTCTTCCACTATGTTTTGATGATAATAAGTCAGATGAGACATACAATTCGTCACATAAGTTCAAATGATTTTTTTCTAGAAGAGTTTCAATAAATTGTTTAGATAAATAAATATCAGAAACAAATATAATTTTTTTACCAAGCTTTTTTAATTCTAAAATTAGTTTTTTATTATCTTCTATACTGATATTGCTATTTGTTTCGGCTATCAACTCTAGCTTTTTTGCTGTATTTAGCAAATTTTTATCATATTTATTTATATCAAAAAGATAGTCATAAATCTCATCTAATGTCACTTCATCTCTATTTTTCTGCCGATGTAAAATATCTCGTATTTGTGCTTCTGCTAGGAGTCTATTTCTAGCAAAATCTTTTAAATTACTATTATTCACTTGGAGCTGATTTTCTACGTAAGCGAATAAGTCAATAGGACATTCAAATAATCGAGTTAAAAGCGTATCAAAAATATCAAAAGATATTACTTCAAAGTCATTAGATTTTTCTAAAACATTATTAATATATGTTTGATCAATGTTTTGTAAATTTTGCGCATAGTATTGTTGCGCAGAGGTAAGAATAGATTGAAAGTCGGTTGAATTCATAATGCGTCACACCAAAAACCTAATAATCATGATAACAATATTTCACAATTTTTGCTTACTTATTACTTTGCGTCAGAAAAATTGCTAGTTGTAAAATTTATTTAAATCAATTTTTTAGTATAACTTTTTACGAGCAAATTGTATATAAAAAATCATATAAAACAAAAAATTTATAGGTATTTGTTATATTTTAATAGTTTACCTTATTAAGCTTATGAGTAAAGGATTTGTTCTATCCAGTTTTTGAAACTATATTTTTGGAATATTTCTGCTTTTATTGGTTTAAAAGGTTCTTTTAGAAAATCTTTAATATCATTATGTGTTTTATCTTCCCATATATATATATTTTCTGGATGATAGAAATCATAATTTTTAACATATATATTTGTTGTAATTAATTTTTTTTGATAATAAAGAGCTTCAAAATGACGAAAAGAAAGACCATGATGTCCTCCAACTACAAAGTCGACCAGTATATCTGATGAATTCACATTTTTTAAATTTTCAAAATAATTAATTCGGTTTTCTTTGCCAAAAATGATATGCTTAGATTGATAGCAATTAATATCTTTTCTTTTGCTTGTAGGGATAATAAACTTTGTTTTAATTCCATTGGCGGTAAGATTTGTTATGCATTGCTCAATTGCTTGTACGCGACAAGTTTGATGATCTCCAATATAATAAGCCTGCATCACATCATTTTTTATATTTTGGGGCGTAAGCATATCAAAATAAAAATTTGTAGTCTTATGTAGATGGTATTTTTTATATTCTTTATTTATTATATCTGTATGATCGAATATATAGAACTTATCAAATAAATGTATAAGATTTATTACCGGAAATCTTTTAAGTCCATCCCATTGATATCCTATAAATTTAATTTTGGTTTGCTGTTTTAACATTTCTAAAACACTTTTAGGGTATAAATCTGGTCGGATAACAATAGTGTAATCATATTGTTTGTTTCCAATTAGTAATTCTGCTTTATTTAAACATTGTTTCGCTTTCAATTTTTCTTTGTAATTATTGTTACGTAAGGCATGCTTAATAAAAAAATTGGATATTCGGTCTTTGATGCTTGCATATTCAAAATCTAATATGCTATCCACACGAAATACTTCATACCCATGAAATTGCAAATTTTTTGCAATTAAGTCTACGATACCATTACTTGGTGGCATGGCTAATAAAATAGTTTTATTTCTCATGAAACAAATTCAAACTAGAGTTTTTGGCAATTTGAAACTAATTATTTTAAGTGTTGTGTTTTTTTTAATCAATCTTGCGAGATTATTTGGTATTAAATTTTATTTAGAAAGTTTTAATTGATTACTAGACATTGTTTATTTTCTAAGAATAAATATGTTTGTTTATAATTAAATTTATTATTATCTAATATAGATGTTCTCATAATTTTAATATTAACTAATCAATATTTTTATTATCAATAAATATGAATCTTTTTAAACTTTCCATGCAAGATTTTCTTGTTTTGGTAGAATATACTTAGTTATGATTGATGTGATGATTTAGGCTAGATAGGATAATTAGCTTGGATAATTGCTTGTGGTGTTTAATATTTTAAAAGTTTTTGTATTTGAAAGATTTTGATTAATACAATGTATTAACGATCTATATTAAACTTATATAACATTTATGTTTTGATTGTTCTAGGTAACGAATGAAAAAAAGTAAAGAAACCAATGCCTATTCACCGAAGAATCTGTATAAGAGGTTGTTCCCCTATATGCGGGGACTTGTAAAGTATTTCTTTATCTCTGTGCTGGCTATGGTTGTGGTAGGGGTAACAGGGCCTCTGTTTGCTTATTTGTTGAAACCAATCATCGATAATGGATTTGTCGAAAAAAACATGGAAGCCATGAAATGGGTTCCATTTGAAATTGTCGGTTTATTTATTTTTCGTGGTATTGCTAATTATATTAATGAATACACTAGTGCATATATTTCGAATCAGATGGTTCAGGTAATTCAGCGGGATTTGTTTGCCAAAATGATGATGCTTCCAATCGGCTATTATCAGGAAAATAGCCGTGGGCGTATGATGTCACGGATTACGAATGACGCCAAAGGGATTACTGCAGCCGGTTTTGATGTGATTACTGTATTTGCTAAAGACGGTGTTACCGTTCTTGGCTTATTAATCTGGTTGTTTTATCTTGATTGGCAACTTACGTTAATTACTTTTGTGACCATTCCTTTGATTGCGTGGTGTGTAAGGATTATTAATAAACGCATCCGTCGGTTGGTTACACGAAGTCAAAATGATCTTGGTCAGGTTATGCAGATTTTGTCTGAATCCATTGATGGTACTCGTGTGGTACGTATCTATGGCGGTCAAAATTATGAACAGAATCGTTTGGAAAAGACTAATAAAGCATTACGAAGCCTTGCAGTAAGACGTCAGTCCTATACTTCTATAGGCAGTGCTGTGACGCAATTATTAATTGCAACTTCTTTATCGATTATTTTGTATGTTGCTGCTAAAAGAGCCAGTCATGCAGGATTTACTGCCGGTGATTTTATGTCTTTTCTATCAGCTATGCTGATGATGTTTGATCCATTAAAGCGAATTACTAATATGTCTAGTGTGTTGCAGACAGGTTTGATGGCTGCAGATAGTGTTTTCCATTTTCTGGACGAGCCTGAAGAAAAAGATCTTGGGGTAAAACAGCTTATTTCACCGATAGGTGATATAACTTTTAATAATGTAACATTACGTTACGGTGAAGCAAATAAAAACGCGATTGACCATTTGAGTCTGACGATTAAACAGGGCAGTGTTGTTGCGTTGGTTGGTGAGTCGGGTTGCGGTAAAACCTCTACAGTTAATCTGATTCCAAGGTTTTATGATGTGACTAGTGGGCACTTAAGTATTGGTGGAATTGATGTAAAAGATTTTGAATTAAAAAGTCTCCGCTCCCAGATGGCGCTAGTTAGTCAGGATGTTGTTTTGTTTAATGATACTATAGCCAATAATATTACTTATGGCTGTCCTGAGGCTACAGAGGCTGATATTATTCAGGCTGCAAAGGCTGCTAATGCTTGGTCTTTTATTAGTAATATGCCTGAAGGTTTACAAACTCAAGTAGGTGATCAGGGGATGAAACTTTCTGGAGGTCAGAGACAGAGACTAGCCATTGCGCGTGCACTGTTGAAAGATGCGCCTATTTTAATTCTGGATGAGGCTACTAGTGCACTGGATACAGAATCTGAAAGGTTGGTTCAATCAGCTCTGGAAACTTTGATGAAAAATCGGACTACAATTGTTATTGCTCATCGGCTTTCAACTATTGAAACTGCTGACAATATTGTGGTGATGCATCAGGGTAGAATTGTTGAGCAAGGTAAACATAAGGATTTGTTAGCCAGAAATGGTCGTTATGCAGTGCTACACCGTATGCAGTTTGGTGAAAACAGAAGTTCAGTTGATGTTAATATTTAGTAATTATAAATAATTGATTTCATGTTTTATTTTGATAATACTAATTTTTTCAAATGTTGTTTATTGAATTTTTAATGAATAAACTGTACTGATTTTTTGAGAATAGTTTGTATATACAAAATACAAGATACGGTTTTTAAAAGATTTACGTATCTGTATTTTGTATCTCAATCCTTTCATTTTCAATTAAGCATGTAAGGTTTTAGCCTAGCTATATTGGGCAGTAGCTTCAATGTTATATAACTGATATTTCTTTGTAAGGTGAATCGTCCAGAATATTTTTTATCCAATTGGCAAAACTGTATTTCGATATGATATCAGGATGAATGCTGATTAATGGTCTGACTAAAAAATCACTTAATTGCTGCAAGTCTTTTTCTTCTGTCCAGATAAAAATGTTATCAGGATGGTAAAAATCATAATTCTTTATATATGAATTATTAGTAATTAATTTTTTCCTATAGTACAAGGCTTCAAATACTCTAAATGATAAGCCATTGTGTATCGGGTTAACGATATCTATAAGTATGTCAGCCTTATTAACGTGCTTTAAATTGTCTTCAAAAGAAATATTTTGAGCAATTAAACATATGTTTTGTTCTGTATATTGGACTGCTTTGCTTGCTTCGGACGGGCGCAATTTGATATTGAAATCTAAATTCACGCCATTTTCTATCAGTGCTTTTGCACAGGTTTGGAGGGCTTTTGTTCTGTTGTCAACATGTAAGCCTACGAAGTAAGCAATGAGCCCTTTATGGGGTACTGGTTGTGGATGGTACATGTCAAAATAAAAATTACTCATCCCTTTCAAATGAAATTGGCTATATTCTGGATTATTTACATCTAAAGGATCAAATACAAAAAAACGATCGAACAAATTTATTGTTGGAATGGTTTTGGGAAAGCGTTTGATACCATTCCACTGATAGCCAATAAATTTCTTTTTTGTATGGCTTTTCAGAAGCTCTAATGTTGCGATGGAAAACAGATCCGGACGTATAACTAGTGTATAGTCATAATTATGATTTCCTAGTGTATTCTGGATTTTGTCATATAGCTCCTGGTGATAGATTTGTTCTTTCAGTACAGCTTTATAGGTGAAGTCGAACAAAAATATTTTTCGGATAGTATTAATGATATGCGTTTTCAGACTGGGATAATGAAAATTAGCTTCAATCTTTTTTTTCAGTGTTTCTGAAGTACTGTCAATAAAGATAACTTTGTAATTATGATATTCTAGATGAGTTTTGATGGCACAGGCGAAGTCGCTATAGCTCGACATAGCTAGAATAATAGTTTGTTGCGGCATTGTTAAATTACTTTTGGAGAGTTGTGGTTTTAAATTGTTGTGAATCTGTTAGGGGTTATTGGTTAAGTTAGATCCGTATTTTAGCAGTATATGTAGGTTTCAGTGGTTTTAAGAGAAACAATATCTGTGAATTGTTTTGTGGTTTTTGGTTATAATTTATGAATAAATTATGATTTAGTTGGTATGGTGTTGAATAAATGCTCAAAACCTTTTTAATAAATCTGGATCGACGTTCAGATAGGTTAATTTTCGTTAAACGGCAATTGGGGAATTTGGGGATTGATTTCGAACGAATCAGTGCTGTTGATGGTAATTGTTTAACGGATGAGCAGAAAGTATTTTTAAATCAGCCGAGATTTGCCTTAGAGTGTAAACGTAAGGCTGTTAACGGAGAGTTTGGCTGTGCTTTATCTCATCGAGCCGTCTGGCAGCGGATGGTAGATGAGAGTATTCCTTTTGCTTTAGTGCTGGAAGATGATGTTCAGTTGAGCTCTGAGCTGGTTTCTTTAATTGCTGAAGAAAAAAATTATCATTCATTTGATTTTTTGAATCTGACTTTGAAGCGCCCATATTATGATATTGATGCTGTGGAAATTAAAAAATCACTTTCCCAAAAACAACTTATTCGTCCAGCATTTTGGCAAGTGATAAAGCGTAAAGCTTGGCGGATGATAGAGGTCAAGGCAATTGTTAAGTGGAAAATTTATCGTTTACATGCTTTGCATAATGGGATGATTGCCTGTGAATGTGATTTTGCTCCCTCTTTAGCTTGTTGTTATATTGTCTCTTTGCAAGGGGCAAAACAAATGCTTTTGGCCAGTGATAATCTTTTTTATCCGATCGATAAAGTTTGGCATTATTGTGGTGGTTTGTTAAAAGAGGGATTTCTGGCTGAACCATTGGCATTTCAGTCACTGGATTCTGATATTCCTTATCGAGTGCGCTTTAAATTGACATTTTGGCAAAAATTTATAAGATTTTTTGTGAAGGGGCGACATTGGCGACGCAGACTGGATGTAATACGCATGTATGGTTGGTCGCGGTTATAATTAATCTCGTTCATGTTTGAGAATATCAATAATGGTTAAACTGGGTAGGGAATATGCTTGGCGTGCGAAGAATCGTCGGGTTGTGGTACCGCTAGCTGAAGTGGTAACGGAAGAAATGAAAGCTTCTGTTGCTGATGGGGTGACAGTGGTGGCTTATCATACGGATGATGAGTTTTATACGCATGAAGCGAAACGGATGTGTGCCTCTGCTGAGCGTTTAAATATCAAAGTTAAAATTACAACGATTTCCAGTAAGGGGGGATGGGAAGCTAATACTTCTTTTAAGTCGAACTATTTGATGCATGAGCGCGATTTGGTGAGTGGTCCGATGTTGTATGTCGATGTGGATGCGGTTTTCCATGTTTCACCGTTAAAATATTTGGCTGGTCTGGATTGTGATATAGCTGTTTATTATGATTTGGGTGATGGTCATTTAGTTTCGGCTACTTTATTTTTTCAGGATACAGCTGCTGCCAGACATTTATTGGCCGAATGGAACCGTCAGTGTATTGCTCAGCCGACAATATGGGATCAAGAGGTATTACAATCTGTAATTGCGGCAGACCAAGCTTCTGCCCATCCTCGCTATAAAGTTGCTCATTTGCCAGTGGGCTTTTGTTGGATTTTTGATCGTGAGGATAATTTACTCGCCCCCAAACAACGGGTTTATATAGAGCAGTTGCAGGCCGCGCGCGTGGTTCATGAAAATCTGCGAACCAATGGAAAATTGTTTTCTATTCGAAAAAGTAAGGTACAGCGCCGGATGGATAGGATTCTTGAAATTGAGAATATTTTGTTCCCAAACCGACTTGATGGTTCATTGTAATAAATATCTGTAATGAAAGTAACAGATGATTTCTGCTTTAGTAATTAATCTGGAACATTCTGCCGAGCGACTGAGATTCCAGCGTCAGCAGCTGACTCATTTACAGATTCCCATGCGGCGTCTGGATGCGGTGAATACGAAAGATATATTATCTGATCAGTATGAACACCAGGCAAATGGTTGGGAGCGTAAATTACGTCCGGCAGAATTAGCCTGTTTTTTGAGCCATAAAGCAGCCTGGCAATTTGTTTTGGAAACTGGTCAGCCTTGGTTAATTCTTGAAGATGATGCGTTGCTTTCACATAAAACGGCTGAACTTTTGACAACTATATCTTCTCTGACTTGTGAGTTAGATTATGTGAATCTGGAAACTAGGCACCGGAGAAAATGGCTGGATCGAAAAAGCTTGGCTTTGATTGCGGGTTATGAATTGCGACGTTTATATCAGGATCGAACAGGTGCTGCTGCTTATGTTTTATTTCCATCAGGAGCACGTAAGCTGCTAAACAGAGCACAGTTTGCGGCTCCGGCATTGGCTGACGCTTTTTTATGCCGGTCCTATGACTTAAATGGCTGGCAGGTTTATCCGGCTGCTGCCATTCAACTGGATCAATGTGCTAATTATGGTTTGAACCCTCCTGTTTCTTTTGTTTCAACGATAACACCTGAAAATAATGTTAAACCACAGGCTAACCATTTTTATCATTATTTATGTTTTAAATACCGTCGGCTGGCAGCGCAGTTACGTATGGGCTGTCGTCAGCTGTCTGTATCAAGATGTGCGCAACGACTAATGGTACCTATTATACAAAGTGATTTTGAAGAATAAGCTTGTGGGAGATGAAGGATATTTTCGCTGATATGGGCAAAATAGAGTTAAGTATTCTGATTCCGGTATTCAATGTAGGAGTTTATCTACCTGAATTGCTGGAATCTTTATTGCCAAATTTGCCGGTTAATGTTGAAGTGATTTTTTATGATGATTGTTCGCAGGACGACTCGCTGGCTATTATCCGAAAATATCAGCAAATTTACCCAGATGCGTTTATTCGCGTGTTGTGTGGACAGGAAAATAAAGGTATTACGCAGGTACGCCAATGTCTCTTACATTCAACTCAAGCTGAGTATATTTGGTTTATTGATTCGGATGATAAGGTTGAATCGCTAGCTGTCCAACAGATTATGGGTATTTTGAAACAATACCGTCCAGATGTACTTCTATTTGATTATGATGTATTTTTTGATAATACTGGTAAGTTAAAATCGAAGGAGCATTTATCGATTGCTCCGGCCAATACTTTACTGCATCAGAAAAATGGAAACTTGTTCCATCTTGCTATTATGGATGGAAAACATTATTTCTGGAATAAAGTTTTCCGACGCCAGTTGGCGACAAAAGTTTGCCGTTTTACTATTCCTGCCTACGAAGATATTGCGAATACACCTAGTCTGCTGCATGAATGCCAAACTTATTTTTATTATCCGCAGGTTTTAGTGCATTATCGTATATGGCCAAATTCTATTGTGCAGAAAATGAGTCCAAAGCAGGTTTATGGTATCGAAGCTTATCTCACTCAAGCATTTTATGCTGAAACTATTGTAGGTGATGAGAAATGTTGTGCTTATTTGCTGTATAAGGCTCATTTGTACTATTTTCGTTTATGCCGGAAGCTTGCAAAAACAGCTATGCCAGAAAAAGAAAAAAAGGCAATTTTGCACAAGGCGGCTGAGCTTTTTGTCGTGAAACGTTTGTCAATTCGTACAACAATTTTGTTGTTGCTGCGTACTCATTTGTGGGATAAAGCGGCTAAATTGATGTTGAAATCAGCTTTATTTGCCTTGACGCATAAATGAAGTTTTTTAAATAGCAATTATTCTCCCTGTTTTTACCCAGGTATGGATTAGTTGTTTTTCGTCGTCCCAGTTATGTCCGGTCCAGCCTTCACTAGTAAAGTTGTGAATATATACGGTATTTTTTGGATACTGCTGGCAAATATAATCAATGGCAAGAAGTCCTGTACTAGGTTGACGGAAACCCAGTGAGTCGGCACAGTGGCGGTAAATGTTGCTTGGTATGGTGTTGATGAAATATTGATCCAATTGCGATTTTTTTATCCATTTGGGAAAACGCCATAGGTATTTTATGCGTTTATGCATAGGGATGTTCTGGTAGCGACTATAGAAAATATCTTTTTTACTATAGCGGAAAAATATTTGAGTTTCGGGTTTTAAAAATTGATGTTCGATTACCAGATGTCTAATCTGGGTGTAACCATTGGCAATGAATATCCAATCTGCTTTAAGTGTGCAGTTTGGATTGGGGTTGTTAAAGCGGACTACGATGTCATCATGCTGAATCAGGTGTGCTATGGAGTTTTGTTCGTCAGCATTACCAATAATGAAGAATTTACTGTGAGTCTGAACTGTTTTCATAGTGGTTTGTTATTATTGCCAATAATTTTTTAGCCAAGGAGCCGGTAAAATTTTACGGTACCATTTACCTCCGCCACCTTTGATGGCATCTGGAGGATTAACTTCGCCATGAAAAACGATGATTTTACCAAAATCAGGTTTTTCCGGTGCTTGCCATATTGCATAAGGCATTTTTTTTAATACATTGTACTTATAGCTCAGGCACCAGTTTTCTGGCCAATAGCTAAGTTGATGATGTTCACGCACATACCATGATAAAAAAGCCTGTTCATGGCGGAATTGTTGCCGAATTTGTTGAAAATGATTGCGAAAATAATCCATTAAATCTGGTATTGCACCAATTTGAAATCTATAAACAGAACTGTTGCCAACTTTGCGCCAAGGTTTTTTCCAGTCACGGATAATCCAGACTTCATCGGGACGGCTGGATGGCTGGGTGAAGAAGCAATCGATGTTATCGATGATAACGATATCTATATCTAGAAATAGGGCTGTGCCTTGTAAACCAAACAGGTTGGCACTAAAAGTGGTAAGTTTGTTCCAGCCGCGTTCTGGTAAGCCTGCAGGCAAGTTTAATGGTATCAGTGGATGGCATTGAATTGCAGGATGGATGCCGCTCGCGTCATCTGTCAGGCAAATCATGGTAAATGGCAGGGTCAGATTACGTTTTACCATGTGATATAGTCGGTTGACATATTCCGCGCCATATTTCTGCCCCCATTTCATACATAATATGTAATTTTGTGAAGCTTTGTTCATTGATTGCTGTATCGGGCGATTTTGAGGTTTGCAGTATAGCATTTTAGTATTTTGGGCTGCTTGATCTATTTGAGTTGAGTTAATTAAGAGCTGCTGTTTTTTAACTCTTTTGGTTGTTATATGTTTATTCGTAGGTTCAGGCTATTTTAATGCTAAACTTGTTATCCAGCTGCTAAGTTGTAATGGTTTTCTATTAAGTTTAGGCTGTTGTGGAGGTGGATGGAAATGGATTCAAAAACTTGATTTGATGCAATGAATTTTTATGCATGGCTGGATGGTTTTTAATCTGTTTTACATATGTTTTATCCGGCTGTAACTAAGGATTGTAAATGAAGAAACTTTTATGGATATTGTTTAAGAGTAATCTGATTGTACGCATGTTAGTGTGTATGATTATTGGCGCGTTTATCGCGGCTTTTTTACCGCAATACGGGGTTAAACTGGAATTTCTTGGCAGGGTATTCATTCAGGCTTTGCGTGCTGCTGCACCTATTCTGGTTTTCGTACTGGTGATATCTTCGATTGTCAATAATAAGTTTGATAATGTTTCCAGTATTAAGTCGGTGGCTTGGCTGTATGCTATAACGGTGCTGATTTCTGCAATACTGGCTTCAACGGTGAGTTATTTGTATCCACTGCATTTGGTGATGGATGTGCCGCCGGCTTCCGAGAAACCGCCCGAAGGTGTAGCTGAGATTCTGATGAATATTATCCTTAAGTTTGTGGATAATCCGATCGATGCATTGGCTACTGGCAATTTCCTCAGTATCTTAGCGTGGTCGACGGCATTGGGTATTGCTTTACGTTACAGTAGTGAAGCAACTAAATCGGTAATTAAAAACTGGTCTGATGCAACTATCTGGGTAGTACGGCTGGTGGTGGCCATTGCCCCTTACGGAGTTCTAGGTTTGGTGGCTTCGCATTTTACTAGTGATGGTCTGGCTAAATTAAAAAATTATCTTGAGTTGATTGGAGTATTACTTGGTTTGATGGTATTTGTGGCCTTGGTAATCAATCCACTGATTGTGTTTTTGAATTTCCGTAAAAATCCTTATCCACTGGTATTTACATGCCTGCGTTATAGTGGCATTACGGCGTTTTTTACTCGTAGTTCGGCCGCCAATATTCCAGTAAATATTCGTCTGGCTCAGCGTATGCAGTTGCCCGAAGAAATATACTCACTTTCTATTCCTTTGGGTGTAACGATGAGTATGAATGGTGCAGCTATTACAATTACGACGATGACGATGGCTACTGTGCATACTTTGGGTATGGATGTAAGCTTTATTCAAACATTATTGCTGAGTATTTTGGCTACAGTATGTGCACTTGGTGCTTCCGGTGTACCGGGAGGTTCATTACTGCTGATTCCAGTAGCGTGTAGCATGTTCGGAATTGATCCAGCCATTGCAGCTCAGGTTGTGGCCATTGGCTTTGTTATCAGCGAGATTCAGGATTCTGCCGAAACTGTTCTGAATTCTTCCAGTGATATGCTGTTTACTTCAGTGGTATCGTTGAAGCAGCAAGGTCGGGACCCTAGTAAAATTGAACTACTGCCAGAATAATTTGTTATCAGTTTTTTTTAAACCGCTGCATGTTTCCTGCAGTGGTTTTTTTGTATTTGAATTGAATATATTTGTAATTTGGTGAAGAACGGAATAACTTAGTCTCTGTTGTGTATTTTAAAGACGGGAAGTTTTATGGCGATACCTGTTTCAATTTTGAATCTGGTGCCGCGTCGAGACAATGGTACGGCAGCTTCGGCAATACGGGATATGTTGCGTCTGGCACAGGTAGCCGAACAGCTGGGGTTTTTACGCTACTGGATTGCTGAACATCATAATATGCCGATGGTGGTCAGTTCGGCGACACAGATATTGATCGGCCATACGCTGAGCCATACGCATCATATTCGTGTAGGCAGTGGCGGTGTGATGTTGCCTAACCATAGTCCGTTGCTGGTGGCTGAACAATATGGCACTCTAGCTACAATTTATCCGCACCGAGTTGATCTAGGGCTGGGGCGAGCGCCTGGAACAGACAGAGTAACCGCTGCTGCTCTGAGGCGCCAGTTGAACGATGTTTCGCTTAAATTTGCGGATGATGTGGTGCAGTTGCAACGTTATCTAGGTGATGAGCAACAGCAGGGGTTAGTAAAGGCTTATCCGGGTATGGGCACTCATATTCCCTTATATATATTGGGTTCTAGCACTGACAGTGCATATCTTGCAGCCAGTCTGGGTTTGCCTTATGTCTTTGCGGCGCATTTTGCTCCGCGTTTTCTGGATGAAGCAGCTGCTATTTACCGTGAGCGATTCCAGCCGTCTGCTCAACTGGCTGCACCTTTTTTTATGCTCTGTCTAAATCTGGTGGCGGCTGCTACTGATGATGAGGCTCTTTATTTACAAACGACGCAGTTGCAGTCTGTGCTGGGGCTGATTCAGAATAATCGGAAAGCGCTGCATCAGCCAGTACCGACTATGGATGGTTTGTGGACAGCTGAAGAAGAAGCCTACGTACGAAATTTTACCGCTTGTACTTTATTGGGCGCACCAGAAACAGTTAGGCAGCAGTTAGAAGGATATGTCTTGCGTTTGCAGCCGGATGAAGTGATGGCAGTCAGCTATATTTATGATATGGATAAGTTGCTTGAGTCTTATAATATTTTTAAGACAGTGGCTGATAATGTTGGTTAAGTATGGTTTGGGTAGGCTGAAAGTTAGTATTTCGTAGCGAGTTATGATTCAGATGTGGCAAATTTTAGTCTAGTGTTGTGGCATTATTTGCTCCAAATCAAGTGTTATTTGATTATTTTTATCATTTGCCTTGGTATTTTTTGCTGTAATATTACAATTATTCTCAAAATGTAAGCAAAATCGGGAGTCTATGCATGAGCAACGATGTTATTAAGGTTTTTGTGGGTTGTGACCCGAATAACTGTGATCTGGAGCAGATGATGGTGGTGGATTACAGTATCCACAAACACACATCGCGGCCGGTAGAAATCGTCTGGATGCAATTAAGTCATGATCCGAAAAGTCCGTGGTATTCTGATCCACAAACGGGTGCAGGCTGGCATACAGAAAAGTGGGCAACGCCATTTTCCGGTTTTCGCTGGGGGATCCCAGCCGCCTGTAATTATGAGGGACGCGCCATTTATATGGATGCGGATATGATTGTATTGGCTGATATAGCGGAATTGTGGGCACATCCGATTGAAGGCGAAGCGATTGTTGCGGCTAAAGAAGTACATGATCATGCTAAGGGTAAACGATTTACTCGATTGTGTACTTGTGTCTGGGATTGCGCCAAAGCTAAATCGATTTTGCCTGAGCTGACTAGTTTGCGCGCTGACCCTGATTCGCATAAGAAAATGATGGCAAAGTTTAAGCAACATCCGGAATGGGTACAGGCTTATAAGGCGGCTTGGAATTGTGTCGATGGAGAAGGGATGCCGATTGAACAGATGAAAATTTTGCATTATTCAGACATGGGTACGCAGTTCAGTCATAAATACTCCATACCGCGTCTAACCGCTGCTGGTCAGAAACATTGGTTTGACAGTGATATTTTGCCTCATCCGCGTAAGGATCTGGTTGAATTGTTTGATCAGTATTATCAGGAGGCGCTGGATGCTGGTTATAAACTGGAAAATTATGCTGTTAAACCATTTGGTGCATTTCCGAAAGAGTCACAAGTTGGTTATGATGGTAATGAAGTGACGCGTCAGAAAAAACAGAAATCTTGGCTTTCGCGCGCATGGCACGGTCTGACCGGTCGCGCTTAAACAAATTATTTGAATAAATCTGGTCGTTTGCTATCCTAGCTAGCGACCGTTTTTTTGATAATTATATTTGTAAATTATGAGTAACTGTGAAAATTAGAATAACTGTTTAGTTGTTCCGATACTTGAAACGCATGTCTGGTATGAATAGACTTGAGCAAATTCTCAGGAAAAGATATATATGGAGTATAGCTACATTTCCAGTGGGTCGACATCTATTAGCCAACGTGTATGAGGGTTGCTTTTTTCCAGATGCAGGAGCCAATTTTGCCATAATGAAATGCTGTGGTGTAGGTCGCGCCGGTTTTTACTTTCTAGAAATACTTGTGCGCGTTCGTACCCAGCCAGTCGGGCCATCAGCATCGGTACTGGACCGAAGACATTGACATTGGCAGGTAAGGCATGCTGCTGCTCGATTCCTTGTTGCGCTTGCCGTAAAAGCTGTTGCGCCTCGTTCATGGTGCGAGCGTCTGCGCGGATGGCGGCTATATAACTAAATGGCGGCATGCCCAGCTCTTGTCTTTCTGCCAGTTCTGCCGTGGCGAAAGTTACATAATTCTGTGCCGCCAAAGCTTGGTACACTTTGTGTTCCGGCTGACGCGTTTGTACCCATACTTCACCAGTGCAGTCGGCTCTGCCGGCTCTGCCACTTACCTGCATTAATTCGGCAAATAAACGTTCAGGAGCACGGAAATCAGCGCTATAGAGACTGTTGTCTGCATTTAAAACCACCACTAGATTGAGATGGGGAAAGTCATGGCCTTTGGCCAGCATCTGGGTGCCGACCAGTACATCTACTTCTTTACGCATAATGGTGTGATAGATTTCCGACCAGTCTTGTCGGTGAGCTGTGCTATCACGATCTACCCGCAGAATGCGTGCACTAGGGAGCAAATGCTGCAGGTATTCTTCAATGCGCTGAGTCCCTTGTCCAACGGCGGTCAAGTCCTGATTGCCACATTCCGGGCAGGATGGGGGTATGGGCTGGTGAAAATCACAATGATGGCAGCGTAGCTGACCTGCATGCTGATGTAAAACCAGTTTGGCGGAGCAATTCGGGCAGCCGAAAGTATGACCGCAAGCATCGCAGAATAAAGCTGGGGCAAAACCCCTTCGGTTTAGGTAAACCATGCTTAAACCACCGCGAGCGACATTGGTTTGCAGTTTTTGCTTGATGATATCGCTGATACCATTATCCAGTGGTAAGCGGCGGATATCGAGTAAATGTATTTGTGGCAATTGGGCGTTGGTGTGTGCCCGCTCGCTCAGTTGCAGTAATTGGTAATCTCCGTGCCGCGTTTTATACCAGCTTTCTAATGACGGAGTGGCACTACCCAGTACCACTGGACAAGCTGTCTGCCGCGCCCGCCAGACAGCCAGGTCACGTGCCTGATAGCGTAGTTCGCTTTCTTGTTTAAATGAATAATCGTGCTCTTCGTCGACAACAATCAGGCCTAGATTAGGCATGGGGGTAAATATGGCCAGACGTGTACCGATGACCAGAGCTGCCTGCCCCAGAGCTGCCTGAAGATAGTTGGTGGTACGTTGTCCGGCTGCGGTCTGGCTGTGTAATACAGTAGTAACTGTATGTGGAAAACGCTGGCGTACCCGTTGCATAAGCTGCGGTGTGAGGTTGATTTCGGGCAGCAAAAACAGTACCTGTTTACCTTGCTGCATTATATTGGCCATGATGTCGAAATAGACTTCGGTTTTACCACTGCCAGTAATGCCATACAATAGAAATGGGGCAAATTGCCCGCATCTGGTTTGTACTTCTGCACTGGCTAGTTGCTGTTGCTGATTGAGCTGATGCCGACTGGTCGGTATAGGTCCACAAGCCGGAATGTGACTGGCTTCTATCCAGTTTTGTTGTTGCCACTGTTTAAGATATTGTGATGCCTGAGTATGTATGATTTTAAGCTGGTGCAGAGTGGCTGGAGCGGCTAATAGTCTCTGCCATAATGCATTTTGTTTATGATAACGAGCCGGAGGTGCTGGCTGGATGCGTCCAAGGGCATTGAGGCTGTAAATGTGTTCTTGTTTCGGTAATGGCACGGCTTGAGGCTGACGCAGACCTTTGGGTAGGGCCGCCATCACGGCTTGTCCAAGAGGATAATGATAATAGCGCGCAGTAAAGCTAAGTAGTGCACGCCAGTCTGCGGGCAATTGCCAGCCATCCGATAAAATGTTCTCAATAGGGCGTATTTTACTAAGGTCTATTTCTGGCTGTATATCACTTTCCCATACTATGGCTGCTACCAATCGGTTGCGAAAGCGTACGGCTACCCTTGTTCCTGCCGGCAATGTGGTTGGATGGGCGTATGTTAACAGTGGGTAGAGGGGCACGTTCAGTGCCAGTTGATGGTAAATCAATGTAATCAGGAGTAAATGGGCAATGATTTGTTTATTGTAACTCAAAGTGGCTGGCTTTTACCGTGGGAGTGTTTATGAGATAATTCACTTAGTTAATATGGAGTGACTGAAAAATGACAATATATGCAGCCAGCTTATTGTTGTGTCTGAAGCAGTTGTTACTTTTGAACAGTTAATGACCATATGTATACCCGTTTCCAAGCGGGTTTTTTTATGCCTGTTGTTAGATGCTGAAAGTTAAATTATGGCTAATCCGCTTTTTCGTCAACATTTTATTTCGATAAATGATTTATCCACAGAGCAACTGGAGTTCTTACTGACGCTTGCGTTGCAGTTAAAGCGGCAGCCGCAGACTGAGTTGTTGAAGGGAAGATTAATTGGTTCGTGTTTTTTTGAGCCTTCTACGCGAACCCGGTTATCGTTTGAGACGGCGATTCAACGGCTGGGAGGAAAAGTTATCGGTTTTGCTGATGGTGCCAATACCAGTGCCAAAAAGGGCGAAACTTTGGCTGATACTGCACGAATTATCAGTAATTATGCTGATGCAATCGTTATGCGCCATCCTAAAGACGGTGCAGCACGTGTTGTTAGTGAATTTTCTCATGTTCCAGTGATTAATGCTGGTGATGGTACAAATCAGCATCCGTCGCAAACTTTACTGGATTTAGTGACGATATACGAAACACAGGGGACCTTGCAGAATTTGAAGATTGCCATGGTTGGAGATTTGAAATATGGGCGCACAGTACACTCACTGGCTCAGGCTATGAGCCGCTGGGGCTGTGAGTTTATTTTTGTATCTCCTCCTACTCTGTCCATGCCAAATTATATCTGTGAACAACTGGAAGAGGACGGGGTTATCTGTCGCACATCAGATAATCTTGAGGAAGCGCTGGCTTGGGCTGATATTGTGTATATGACACGCATACAGCGGGAGCGGTTTGATGAGCAAGAATTTGCACGAATTAATGGTCATTTTAGTCTTTGTGCGGCTATGTTGAAGCAGGCAAAACCGAATATGCGAATTCTGCATCCTTTACCACGGGTAGATGAAATTCATGCGGATGTCGATGAGAGTATTCATGCTTATTATTTTCAGCAAGCGAATAATGGTATGTATGCGCGTCAGGCGATTTTGGCAGCAATTTTGAATGAAGAAACTGATGCGGACAGTGGACGAGGTTAAAGCAATGATGAATCAGACCAGATTAAGTATTGAGGCGATTAAAGACGGTACGGTAATTGATCACATTCCGGTAGGGCAGGGGCTGAATATTCTGCGCCAGTTCAAGTTGCTGCATTCCGGTAATGCGGTTACAGTGGGTTTTAATCTGAGTAGCCAGTCCAATGGCAGCAAAGATATCATTAAAATAGCTGGTCATTTTCTGGATGATGCAGCGGCTAACCGTCTGGCTTTGTTTGCACCTCGAGCAACTGTCAATGATATTGAAAATTTTAAAGTGGTGCGTAAACGCATGCTCACGCTGCCAGAAGCCATTACTGAGGTTTTTCGCTGTCCGAACAGCAATTGTGCCAGCCATGGTGAACCGGTACAAAGCCGTTTTACAGTGCGGTTGAGCCATGGCGAAACCCGTTTACGCTGTCATTATTGTGAGAAAACCTTTACGCGCGAATCTGTGATTGAAGCCTGATGACCTATAGACCGAAGGCTTCAGCATGAAAGCTGATATGACTTTCGATAAAGGTACTGACAAAATAATAGCTGTGATCGTAATGTTCACGTAGGTGATAACGGATATTAGCTCCTTTGCTTTTAGCTGCTACTATGAAATCCTGCGGATGTAATTGTTCAGGGTAAAATTCATCTACACTACCTTGATCAATCAGAATGGGTAAGGATGGTGGGTATAGCTGAATAAGCTCAGTGCTGTCGTAAGCTGCCCATTCAGCCTGATTATTGCCCAGATAAGTGCTAAATGCTTCTTTTCCCCATGCACTGTTCATGGGATGGGCAATGGGAGCAAATGCTGATGCAGCAAGATAGCGTTGTGGATTTTTCAGTGCAATCATTAATGCACCATGGCCGCCCATGCTATGCCCACACAGGCTGCGCTGACTAGTAACAGGAAAATGCTTTTCAATAAGTTCGGGTAGTTCTGTGACTACATAATCGTACATTTGATAATTTTGTGCCCAAGGTTGTTGAGTGGCATTGAGGTAGAAACCGGCACCCTGTCCCAGACTGTAACTATCGGCGTTGGCAACTTCTGCTCCGCGTGGGCTAGTATCGGGCATTACCAGAACGATGCCCCACTCAGCAGCAAAACGCTGGGCGCCACTTTTAATGGAAAAATTTTCATCAGTGCAGGTAAGGCCAGCAAGACAATAGATTACGGGCAGCGCGTACCCTTGTAATGCACGTGATGGCAAATATATAGAAAAAGTCATGTTGCAGTGGTTGAAGTGGCTGTAATGTTGGTAGCGCCGTTGTTCGCCATTAAAAAGTTTATGTTTGTTCAGCAGTGTGATTTCAGTCATGGTAGCTTATCCGTTCTGCTCGTTGGATGAATATGATTTACCGCAGTATTATGATTAAAATTGAAACCATAGCAAGGTGTGGATTCAATAGTAAATCACGGTGCGGATAGATTCTCCGCTGTGCATTAGCTCAAAAGCATGATTGATGTCAGCTAGTGGCAAGGTATGGGTAATGAAAGGAGATAGCTCAATTTTGCCTTGCATGGCTTCTTCCACCATACGCGGAAGTTGTGATCGTCCTTTCACGCCGCCAAATGCAGAACCTTTCCAAATACGTCCGGTAACCAGCTGAAAAGGGCGTGTGGCGATTTCTAGGCCGGCACCAGCTACACCGATGATAATACTTTGCCCCCAGCCACGATGAGCACATTCTAGTGCTGCTCGCATTACGTCCACATTGCCGATGCATTCAAAGCTATGGTCCACACCCCATTCGGTGAGACGGATAATAACCTGCTGGATGGGCTCTTCATAATCATCAGGATTGATGCATTCGGTAGCGCCGAAATGTCTGGCTAGCGTGAATTTGGCCGGATTGGTATCAATGGCGATAATCCGTCCAGCACCAGCCTGCCGTGCCCCTTGAACCACAGCCAACCCAATACCACCCAGCCCGAATACGGCCACACTATCGCCTGCTTGTACTTTAGCCGTGTTGTGTACCGCACCAATGCCGGTGGTGACGCCGCAGCCGAGCAGACACACTTCTTCCGGTCTGGCGGCTGGATTGATTTTAGCCAATGAAACTTCCGCTACAACGGTATATTCACTAAATGTTGAACAGCCCATGTAATGATAAATGGGTTGACCCTGATAGGTAAAACGTGTGGTGCCATCTGGCATCAGTCCTTTACCCTGAGTAGAGCGCACTGCGGTGCATAAATTGGTTTTGCCTGAGCGGCAAAATAAGCATTTACCACATTCAGCGGTATAGAGAGGAATCACATGGTCACCTGGTTTGACCGAAGTTACCCCTGCACCTACCTCTACCACAATACCAGCGCCTTCATGGCCTAGAATCGTCGGAAATACACCCTCTGGATCGGCACCCGACAAAGTAAAAGCATCGGTATGACAGACACCGGTATGGGTAATTCTGACGAGAACTTCTCCCGCTTTGGGCGGTGCAACATCTACTTCTACAATTTTTAATGCTTCACCCGGTGCGAAGGCCACGGCGGCACGAGATTTCATTCTTTATCCTCAGGGTTGATTATATTGAGAGTTTAGCTGAACCAGCCAAATGCTCTCAGTATAACAGCTATCTTATTTGTGATTGCTGCTATGGATTGTGAAATATAATCAGAAAAATGATGCCAGTATCCGTTAGAAATGTAGCTTTATTATTTTTGAGGTAATGCGTTGATGATAGTCAGGGTGCCCATCGGTATAATTTATTTGCTTTGTTGAATGATGCGCTGTTTTTATGCATACAAATATTTGAATTGTATTGACATCGAATAAAAAGCGGGAAGACGGTTTAACAATTTTGCATTATTGTTTGTGTGCCTCTGGGCGGGCAGCAAACGGAGGGTATTTCTGCTGCAATAACACAATGCTTGATAAACTTTGTTTGCACTAAGTAAACCGTCAATATGCATTTGGTGATCCATGCCTATAAGATTTTACTTGTCTGAATTAAATCACATATGCCGTTAATCTGTCAGATGATGCCAGACTGGTACGCAGATAGGTGGTAATTCTGGGCAGCAGCCTAGTAAGCCTCCGCCGAAATCACCATCTCGATGAAAATCGCTGCCACAGCTGGCCAAAAATCCGAATTGTTGTGCCATTAAGGCATAGTTTAGACGATCGTTGAGTCCAGAACGTCCACTGTGTACTTCTATAGCTACTCCACCACAAGCTTTGAATTCACTGAATAGATTACGTCGTGCCGTAGCCGAAAGTTCATAACGCATGGGGTGAGCTATCACTGCAATGCCTCCTGCATGGCGAATGGCAGCAACAACCTCGGTCAGTTCTGCCCATTGATGACGGACACTGCACGATTTACCATCGGCAAGATATTTGCGGAAAGCATCTGCTTTTTTATTTACATGGCCGCTATTAACCAGAAAATCAGCTATATGGGTGCGTGTTACCATGTCAATATTAGTGGCCTGTGCCAGTGTGCCTTCATAGGCACCCCTGATACCTTTTTTTTCCAGTTTATTGGCAATGGCCTGTAATCGTTGTAGCCGGCCGCTGCGTAGGCGCAGCAGCAAGGTTTGCAACAGCTCATCTTCAGGTACAATATTCAGGCCAACGATGTGTATAGTTCGCCCGCGCCAGCTTACGGAAATTTCTACGCCATTGATTAATTGGATGCCACATAATTCTGCCTGTTTACGAGCTGCCGCCAGCCCGCCGGTGTGGTCGTGGTCAGTCAGCGCCAGCATCGTGCAACCGTTGGAATGTGCACGTTGAACAACTTCTGCTGGAGTCAGCGCCCCATCGGAAATGGTTGAATGGCAATGTAAATCAATACTCATGAATAAATATTATTGGTCGCAAGAAGATGAGGTGAGTTGAGCCAGATGTGCCTCATAATTGGCTTTTTCACGATAATAAATCTGCCAGACGCAGGCCTCGCCACAATCGCTGTTGCAGCACTCCCAGTCTTCCGGTGGTACTGGTGGTGTTAATGATGATAGCGTATTCATACCTGAGTGTTAATCACGTAGATTTCAGTGTTATCCACGCCGATACAGTCTCCGACGATAATTTTGGCCGTTTTACGTGTCTCTGGCTGCTGATTACGTTGAACCAGGCCTTCAGCAATCATTTGTTTGGCTCGGCCTCCACTTTCTGCCAGTCCGGTCAGTTTGAGTAAATCACATAAAGCTACATATGGATGTCCTGCTAAATCAAAATGCTGTTTCATGTGTGGTGCCTTTCAGTAAATGTATATTGTAGCGATTATCAGCATCAAGCAGTGTATTGTTTGATGTCAATGCTAAGTTAAAAGCATAAAATAGGGGCTTATTAAGCCGGAAATTTTTTGGAGATTTATTTGTGGATACCCTTTCCTGGTTATGTCAGCTTATTTCATTTGATACCACCAGTCGTCAGAGTAATTTAGCCTTGATTAATTATGTAGCAGATTATTTGGAAAGCCGGAAATTGTCTCCTTGGCTGGCACAAAATGTTGCTGGTGATAAAGCTAATCTGTTTGTAACGATCCCTGCCACAGATGGTCGTATTTCCGGTGGATTGATATTTTCAGGCCATACTGATGTGGTACCGGTAGATGGACAGAACTGGCTGTCAGACCCGTTTGTGGCCGATGTGCGGGATGGCTGTGTTTATGGCAGAGGCAGCAGTGACATGAAAGGTTTTATTGCCAGTGTGCTTGCTGCGGTGCCTGCCATGCAGACAGCGAGACTGAAAGCACCCTTGCATATTGCTTTGTCTTTTGATGAGGAGGTGGGATGTTTGGGTGCACCGGTGATGCTGGCAGAACTGGAGAGAAGGGGGCTACAGCCTGAGTCGTGTATTGTTGGCGAACCTACATCGATGCAGATGGTGGTGGCACATAAAGGAATTCATACATTCTGCTGCGAGGTACAGGGTAAAAACGCACATTCTTCACTGACTCCGGATGGAGTAAACGCAATTGAGTATGCCGCTCGTTTAATTGTCTTTATTAATCAGCTGGCTCAGCAATTGCAGCAACGTGCTGATTTGGATCATGCATTTGATGTTCCGTTTGCTACTGTTTCTACTGGCCTAATTCGTGGTGGTACAGCTATTAATATTGTACCTGATTACTGTGCTTTTGAATTTGATTACCGTAATCTTCCACATATGACAGTCGACGAACTAATTGAGCCTATCCGGCAATATATTTCGACCCAACTTTTGCCGGCTATGCGCAAAGTGGCGCCGGAAGCTGCTATCAAACTAAACCATGTCGTGAATGTTCCTCCTTTAAATGATGCAAATAATCATTACCTGCATAAGCTGATTGCTGGTCTTGTGGATGTTGAACAACAGGCTAAAGTAGCTTACGCTACTGAGGGGGGGCAGTTTCAAAATAGTGGTATCAATACCGTAGTGTGTGGTCCTGGCAGTATTACGGTGGCACACAAGGCTAACGAATATATTGAATTAGAGCAGCTTAGTCGCTGTGATGTTTTTCTGCGCAAACTGATTCAGATACAAAGTATGTAAGCGCTATTAAAAGAGATATCTTAGGCCGATTCTGTATCAAGATGAGCACTTGTTAAAATAATTTGTCAGGAGATGTACGCTTTCCTGATTCACCACAGTGGATAAAGCTGCTCTGTTGTTCCGCGTATGTAGCTGCATATGCAATGCTACCAATGATTGTAATAATGGGAAAATCAAATGAAGACAAAAGATTTCGTGTCAGTAGGAATATTGTGTTTATCGCTGACCGTATCCAGTGTAACTGTACAGGCGAATGAAGTGAATATGTATATGGGGGCGATTACTATGAGCTATGCACGATTCAATGCTGCTCAGACCGTTGTAGATGCGCGGAAGGCTTTAGCTAATATGCGTACGGCGGCCGTGGCTGCACGGGCACAAAAACCATCCGCTCTGGCCAAGGCACCGACTAATAATCCGAAACTGAAAGTTTATCAGTCTGAAATAGATAGGTTGATTGCTGAAATTGATAAAACTGGTAAGTTGGTGAATGCCGGCAAACTGGCTGAAGCCAAAACCGAGGGCAGAAAAATTCTGCAGTTGCGAGATGAGGGGCATGCAGCCATGAAGCACTGAAATGACTGTGGATTATGCAGATGATATGTTAAAATTATAACGTTGTACCAAAATGCAAAAAGCCTGGTTCCGCCCCTTAAAAGCTAAAGAACCAGGAAACATAGACAAATAAACATTAATCGGTAGAAGATGCTCAGTATTTTATTGCTATACTGGCATCATCCGAAATTCGATAGGTAAGCTTTTTTCTGAAGCATTTTTTCAACCCCTTTTTACAATCAGATAAAATTGTAGTAATGAAAAAAATATACTTTATACAATAAATTTAGTGTTATTAAAATTTAACTACTTCATTATTGATTATAATACTCAATTTGCTACGTTGTCAGGTTTCATTAGGTAAATAATCGGTTTTCTGGGGTATTTTAGGCTGATGCTGAAAATTGCCGGTTCATCTTACCCAAAGGTGTTGTTTTTACGCCAATTGATATGACAAATCCCAATACTGCCTGTTTTCCGCCTATTGTAAATTTCGCTGGCGGAAACAGGCGTAACATATACGCCTCCAGATGGCGGTTTACTGCCAAAAAAATAGTCATTAACACTGCCTTTCCTGATTATTCTACCAACACCGCTTTGCGCTTCCAGACGCATGTGGCGGCAGAAGAATGGCAAGGCTGGAAGACCGTTAATCAGAACCGGCAGGCATGATGCCTCCCTGCCATTGTCTACCATGGAAAAGGTATGTCAATGACTTGGTATACAGATTTAAAAACCATTTATTGCAAAAATTCAATGGTTTATCTGTCTGATAAAACAGCCTTCCAGAGCTGGCCGTACTATTGAATACGGCTCGGCCATCATACTGTCGGATATTTATATTTGTCAAGAATGTGTTAAGTAAATATTATGATTTACTAATTAATGTAATTATAGATTGAGCAGACTGACTAATGTAAAAAAATAATATGAATAATATAAATATTTATATTATTTGATTATTATGTATTGCTGTTTGCATAATAGTGAATGTTATTATATAAATATGGCAGAAATATGCTAAAAATTTAAAATTAAAATTTTTATCTAAATCTGCATAAAAAAATTTACTTTATGAGCAATTTTATATTGGCTTTATAATCCATACTGGTTTTTTATTTTGATACTCCTTGTGTAAATGCTGATTGGATATATTTATTATTAATAATCAAAATGAATCTTCTATACGCTTAGATTTAAGCGATAGCTTGCAGAATTTTTTATTAGCCCAATTTTTTGCATGTAACTGATTTGCAGTTGATTGGCATGCTGCTACGGTAGAATTAATTTTAGCGCTTAGGATAAAGATTGCTGCTGATTTTATATTTTATATCTGGCCTGATTTTACATATTACAAGCAGCTTATCAGGCACAGACCTGAAAAGCTGATTGAATATAGTAGCTTGAATTTACGGGTATTAGTTGAGGGAAAGATTAGAAAGATGATTTTAAAATTTGAGTTGGTGGCTGTTAGCACTTAATATTTTATTACCATATTTTTAGCCAAAATATTCTATTTTCCAATTCTAATATCCAGACAGTGGCAAATCATAACGAAGAGTTTTTGTTTGCAGCAAAGTTACTAATCTTCTGCCAGTGCGTAAATTTCATCTAGATTACGCCATTTTCCTTCAGCATCCATGCCATAGCCAAAGACATAACGGTTGGGGACATCCAGTCCGACAAAATCAGCTGTAATCGGCTTGTCTTTATTAATCAGTTTATTGGCAAATACAGCGGTGGCGCAGCTGGCTGCACCCATTTCCTGTATCTGTTTTTTGACGGCTGCTAGTGTATGCCCTTCATCAAGAATATCATCCAGTACCAGTATATGGCGTCCAACTACGGCGTTTTGTGGTGCTCTCAGCCACTGATAGTTACCACCTTGCAGTTTATCGCCATAACGTGAAATATGAATATAGTCAAAATCCAATGGAAAACGCAGCAATGGCAATAATTTCCCAGTAAATACTACTGCGCCACCCATTACCGGTAATACCAGTGGATATTTGTCACTGAGTGCGGCTGTGATGTCCGCAGCCATCTGTTCCAGTTTCGCTTCACAGGTGTTGCGGTCAAACAGCAGCTCTGCTGTATCTAGCATGGCCTGTGTTTCAGCGCGTTTGGCGGTTAAATCAATTATGCTCATCGGTGGTGTCCGTGTCTGTGCGTAAAAACCGTTTGGGTTCTGTTGCTGGTCGGTTGTCGGTTATAGACACAGCATAGAAGCAGACGGTGTAGGCTAGGGTTTATTTGGGTAAATATGTGCTGTATCAATTGAGGGAAATAGCACTATGGTAGAGTTAAATTCGCGATTGTAAGCAAAATGAAGCGTAAATTATCCCAAAAATTTATTCAGCGAAGGCAAATTTTATGCCAATTTCCGCTACATTTGGCAGGGAGGAACTGGTATTGCAGGCTAAGTTGATGGTTTATTAATAGAATTTATTTGTAGTGTTTGTTTAAAAGCATCGTTGAGATGCGCTGAATAATGCGCATCTCAACGATGCTGAATTAAGAATCACGCTGGGCGCAGATAATGAATCTGCTGGTTGCTACTTCCACGCCAAATTAATGCTGGATCTCGCAGTTCCTTTATGAATTTACCATCAACCAAGGTGTTTATTTCTGCTACCACCTGTTGTTGCGCTACTGATAGTTCTGCCAGTGTGTAGCCGGTCCAAAGCCAGATGTCTTTATGCTCTGTTTCCTGCCGCACTCGCTTCACCAGATGCAAAATAGCGCTAAGGTTATGTGGATGCAGTGGGTCGCCACCGCTGAGTGACAGTCCTTGCCGGATAATACGTGTGTCGTTAAGATCGCTGATGATGCGGTCTTCCAACTGCTGGTCAAATGGCTTGCCGGAGTCGGTTCGCCATGTGGTTGCGTTATAGCAGCCGCGGCATTTATGTTCGCAGCCAGCAACAAATAAGGTGCAGCGCGTACCAGGACCGTTGACGACATCTACCGGATAGTACTGATGGTAATTCATGTTTACAGAGCACCACACTGCTGGCCGAGATGTTTGACTCGTCTTTTCACTTCTTCCTGTTTGCCGGTGTTAAACGGTCTGGCGTCGGGGCTACCGAGATAGCCGCAGACACGTCGGGTGACGGATACGCGTGCCGGATCATGGTTGCCGCATTTGGGGCAGACAAAGCCTTTGCTGGTACAGGAAAATTCACCACTAAAACCGCATTCATAACATTCGTCGATAGGCGTATTGGTGCCGTAATAAGGTACATGACGGTAGCTGTAATCCCATACGTCCTCTAATGCTTTGAGATTGTGTTGCAGATTAGGGTATTCGCCGTAACAAATAAAGCCACCACTGGCCATTTTCGGGTAGGGTGCTTCGAAATCGATTTTGTCGTATGGATTAACTTTTTTTTCTACATCTAGATGAAAGCTGTTGGTGTAGTAGCCTTTGTCGGTTACACCGTCAATTACGCCGAATTCAGCGGTATCAAGACGACAGAAGCGGTCACACAAGTTTTCGCTCGGAGTACTGTAAAGGCTGAAGCCATAGCCGGTCTCAGTTTTCCACTGGTCGGCAGTACGGCGCAGTTTCTCGACAATGGCTATGGCTTTCTGACGCAGGTGGTCACTGTCAAACACATGGATGTTGCTGCCGTACAGGGCATAGATGGTTTCATGCAGGCCGATATAGCCCAGAGAAATGGAGGCACGGCCATTTTTGAATATATGTGCTACGGGTTCATCGGCTTGCAAACGCACGCCGCAGGCTCCTTCCATATACAGAATTGGTGCCACTCGTGCTTTGACGTTTTCAAAACGGGCAATGCGGGTCATCAGGGCTTTGCGGCAAAGTTGCAGGCGCTCTTCCAGCAGTTGCCAGAACCGTGCTTCATCGTGTTTGGCTTCGATGGCAATACGTGGCAGGTTCAGGCTGATTACGCCCAGATTATTCCGTCCTTCATGAATTTCCTGACCGTTTTCTTCATAACGACTGAGGAAGCTGCGGCAGCCCATCGGCGTTTTGAAAGAACCAGTCACAGCTACAACCTGCTCGTAGTTGAGAATATCCGGATACATACGTTTGGAGGCGCATTCGAGAGCCAGTTGCTTGATGTCGTAGTTAATGTCTGACGCTTTGTGGTTCACGCCGTCTTTAATACTGAAAACCAGTTTTGGAAAGACAGCCGTTTTGCCATTTTTGCCCAGTCCAGCTAATCGATTGCGCAGAATAGCGGTTTGAATCAGCCGGCTTTCCCAGCTGATGCCCAGACCAAAGCCGAAAGTGACAAAAGGAGTCTGACCATTAGCAGTATGCAAGGTGTTGACTTCGTATTCCAGTGACTGAAAAGCGTCGTAGCATTCTTTTTCGGTGCGAGTACGGGCGTAGTCTTCAGCATTGGCAATCTGCCATTCCTGAGCTACGGCAAAGTGTTTGTCGTAGCTGGTACGGACAAAAGGTGCCAGCACTTCATCAATCCGGTTTATAGTGCTGCCGCCGTAAATGTGGCTAGCCACCTGCGCGATAATCTGTGCGGTAACAGCAGTAGCTGTGGCAATAGATTTAGGAGGTTCGATTTCAGCATTGCCCATTTTAAATCCATTGGTCAGCATGCCTTTTAGATCTATCAACATGCAGTTGAACATCGGAAAAAAAGGTGCGTAGTCTAAATCGTGATAATGAATTTCTCCCCGCTCATGTGCCAATACCACATCGCGCGGTAACAAGTGTTGCTGAGCATAATGTCTGGCGACAATGCCAGCCAGTAGGTCGCGCTGGGTGGGAATCACCTTGCTGTCTTTGTTCGCATTTTCGTTAAGCAGACTGAAATTGGTTTGTTCTACCAAACCCTGAATTTCGCGATTGAGATGTCCGCGAGATTCGCGCGCAACATCGCGCGAATGACGGTATTCAATATAGGCTCGTGCCAGTTCTTTATACTGACCGGCCATTAACTGGTCTTCTACTGCCTGCTGAATATCATGAATATCCACACATTCACGGTTAGCCATGAGGCTGCCCACTTGTGCAGCTACCTGCGCGCAATAGGCAATGTCGGTAATGTCCACGGCACGGGCGGCACGCTCTACGGCATCCTGAATTCGCGCCGCATCAAAGGGAACGCGGCAACCATCTCTCTTAATAACAATGGGTTTCATGTTGATAGTCCTTCTGCTGCTGCCGGTAGCATCAGGCAGCAGTTACTGCTTATCTTTCCGGTATAACAATTGGGCCTGTTGAAATGTATAAACTTTAAAATACTATATTTAGTATTAAATTTTATTTATAGACACTTTTTTTACTATATATGGGATTGGTATGTTCAATAAAGCATCATTTTTTACTGTTATTTGATATAGCGCATCAAATAAGGTTGACATTGATTTTTAATTTATAAAAATCATATATTTAGAAAAATGAAAGTGCTGTGTAAAAAATAGTCATTTCTTGCATAATGAAAGAGGCCTAGGATAAAGTACCTAGATATCGAGCAGAAAAAGTGATTCAAGTTGTTGTTGCAGCTATGGGATATTGGCGCACGAATCAGCCGGTCGGATGCGTGAGTGCTTTAAAAAAAGTAAAAGACTGCCAAGAAAGAATGAAATGATAGGGTAACAATCAGATAATGGTGATAGAACTATTCTGTTCAGTTAAGTTGCAGATAGGCATTAAACGAAGCCAAAAGCGTGCTGGCGGATGCAAGGTGAAATTACTGCGGATAATCAAATTAAAAAAACAACGATTAATGCGTAAAAGATATTGAGGAAATAAACACCGATCTCGTCAAGTTCATAAATATCGAACATTCGTATATGGATAAGATACTAAAGGTAGAATGATGAACGTATGAGAGAAGGTGGATAGTATAAACAGCGATATTTAACCGTGAGTTCGGTGGTACTCATGAATGAACTATATTTGTGCCCATTCGCGACATATGGAAAGTATGTCAGCACCAAAATTCCTGATTTTACTTTCTCCCAGTCCATAAATCTGGTTTAAATCTGCCATTGTTGCCGGAGGATGCCGTACCAGATCCTGCAAGGTGCGGTCAGCAAAAATGGTGTAAGCAGGGACGTTATTTTCACTGGCACGTTCTTTGCGCCAGCGGCGCAGGTTTTGCCACAGACGCTCTTCACGTTCTGTACGCAGCCATGTGTCATTATTACGGCTGCTGCGGATTTTGTCATGCTTAAGTGGACGAAGCCACACCTGTTGTTCATTCTTCAGTACCGCGCGTGCTTGTTCCGTTAACTGTAATGCCTGATTGGCTATATCCACATTTAGGTAACCAGCAGCAACACATTGCCGTACCACCGTACGCCATTCCTTAACAGTCAGTTTATTGCCGATTCCAAAAGTGGATAACTGCTGATGGCCAAAGCGTAAAACCCATTCTGATTCACGCCCACGTAACACATCAATCACATGGCCGGTGGCAAAACGCTGTCCCACTCGATACACACAGGACAGCAGCTTTTGCGCCAATACAGTACCGTCAAAACGAGTTGGTGGGTCAGTACAGTTGTCACAATGGCCGCATGGCTGGCTGTCTTCGCCAAAATAGCGCAATAACAGCTGGCGTCGGCAATCGGCCGTTTCACAGAAAGCCAGCATCGCATCCAGTTTTTGCAAATCAATGAGTTTTTGCGCTTCATCACGCTCAGCCAGCTGAATCCGCTCACGCAGTAATACCCAGTCATTCAGGCCATAACACAGCCAGCTGGTAGCAGGCAGGCCATCACGGCCAGCGCGGCCCGATTCCTGATAAAAATGTTCAATACTGGCTGGCATATCCAAATGGGCGACAAAACGCACATCAGGTTTATCGATACCCATTCCAAAAGCCACTGTCGCCACCACAATAATGCCATCTTCCTGTGTAAAACGGCGTTGGTTGTGGCTGCGGGTCTCCCAGTCCAGTCCGGCATGATAGGGCAGAGCGGTCAGACCGTTTTCTGTCAGAAAAGCAGCAATATCTTCCACTCGCTTGCGCGAGAGACAGTAAACAATGCCATTTTCCCCCGGCATCTGGCTGCGGATAAACTGTAATAGCTGTTTTTTGCCATTGTTTTTTTCCACAACCTGATAATCAATGTTGGGACGATTAAAGCTGGAAACAAAAAGGCGTGCATCATTTAAAGCCAGATAATGCTGAATATCAGCACGGGTAGCGCTGTCTGCGGTAGCCGTTAGCGCAATCCGTGGTACAAAGGCAAACTCATCTGCTAGTATTGCCAGCTGCTGATACTCGGGGCGGAAATCATGTCCCCACTGACTCACACAATGTGCCTCATCAATAGCAAACAGACTGATAGGCGTTTGGTGTAGAAACTGTAAAAAGCGTGGCATAACCAGCCGTTCCGGTGCTACATACAATAATTTCAGGTGTTCAGAAGCAATATCATCGGCAATACGCCGTATCTCTTCGCCACTTGTACCACCGTGAACACAAGCAGCTGCAATTCCATTTACATTCAAAGCTGTGACTTGATCCTGCATTAGTGCAATCAGCGGTGACACAACGATGGCCACACCATCGCGCATTAAGGCTGGAATTTGATAACATAAAGACTTACCTGCGCCGGTAGGCATTAATACCAGTGCATGATGGCCACTGGCCACCGTGTCGATGATTTCAGCCTGTTGCCCGCGAAATTCGGGATAGCCGAAAACATCGTGTAGAATTTGCACGGCATGAGTCACAAAACACCTGTTACACTGAATCTGAAACGGGTATTGTACTGCAACTTACCTCTATTTCCGACAGCCAACCAATTGCTGTTATAAGGAATCAGCATGAAAATCATTAGTATCCGTCACCTAACAGCCAGTATGGCTATATCTACTATTTTGGCTGCCTGTACCACCACCAACGTGCCCAAAGCCAGCGGCAGCTGGATTGAGCTGGGTGTATCAGCCAGCGGTAATATTCAATATGCACTGGATAGCGGCAGCATTAAACGTCAGGGTAATATGGTAACCTTTCGTGACCGTAAAACCGTTATCGACCCGAAACAGCAGTATTACAGCAACACACCAGCCTATAAAACCGCATTGAGCACTACTCAGATAGACTGCAGCCGCAAATTGTTCCGCGTGCTTGATGTCGAATTGCTGGATGCGCATGGTGAGCTGATTCGTCAGGATCATTTTGGCGAAACCGATCTGCGTCCGATGGGTATCACCAGTGGTTCTGCTGCCGAGCAGCAATATCAGCACGTATGTAGCCATTAATTTTGCTAATAGAAAGTAATCAGGCATGAAAGCAAAATACAGCTTATGGATAATTTTAGGTTTGGCCGTATCGGCATGGGCAGAATCTCCAGCAGATGTAGAATTGCTCAGCGCACAGAAAGCCTATCAGGCCGCATTGTCTGGGCAAAGTGCCAGCCAGAGCCGTGCCTTACAGCTGCAAACCCAGTTGCAGTCAGCACAGCTACAGTTGAAGAATGCACAGGATAATGTTACCCGCTTGCAAAGTGATTTTAATCAGGCCGATGTGCAGCGGCAGCAAGCTGATGCAGCATTGCAGGCCGCCGGTGCCAGACTGGATGCGGCTTGGCAGGCTGTGCACAGCCGTTAAATCAATGCACCGTGCAGGCAACTACTGGAAGTAAAATCCGTTTATCAATTTATCGGCCTGACAAACAGCTGCAGCTCGCGTAAAATAATACACTTTTGCTTAAGCGTTGTTCCGTGAAAAAACAACGTTATGGAATCAACTGTTGTCAAAATGAACTATCCGATTGAATACGATGTGATTGTGGTTGGTGGCGGCCATGCAGGTACAGAAGCCGCTCTGGCTGCTGCGCGCATGGGTGCAAGCACATTATTACTGACTCACAATATCGAAACGCTGGGACAAATGTCTTGTAATCCGTCTATCGGCGGCATAGGCAAAGGCCATCTGGTGCGTGAGCTGGATGCACTGGGTGGCGCAATGGCATTGGCAGCAGATAAGAGCGGGATTCAGTTCAGACGTCTGAATGCATCAAAAGGGCCGGCAGTACGTGCAACACGGGCGCAGGCTGATCGCATTCTATATAAAGCGGCCATCCGTTCCATGCTGGAAAACCAGCCTAACCTGCAATTATTTCAGCAGCAAGTAGAAGATATTATTGTTGAAAACGGCCGAGCCGTTGGCGTTATGACCTCTATGGGAGTTTCCTTTCGCAGCCGCGCTATTGTGTTGACTGCGGGTACATTTTTGGCCGGAAAAATTCACATCGGATTAGAAAATTATGCTGGTGGCCGTGCCGGAGACCCCGCAGCACAACACTTATCTGGATGTCTCAGAGATTTGAATTTACCGCAGGGACGATTGAAAACCGGTACACCGCCGCGGATAGACGGGCGCAGCATTGATTTCAGTCAATTGCAGGAACAGCCAGGAGACAATCCTGCTCCAGTATTTTCTGTACGTGGCAACCTTGCTATGCACCCACAACAGATATCTTGCTGGATTACCCATACTAATAGCGCAACCCACGACATTATTCGCAGCGGTTTTGACCGTAGCCCGATGTTCACCGGCAAAATTGAAGGCGTCGGCCCGCGTTACTGTCCGTCTATTGAAGATAAAATCAATCGCTTTGCAGACAAAGACAGTCACCAAATTTTTCTGGAACCGGAAGGGCTAACTACACACGAATATTACCCTAATGGTATTTCCACCAGCCTGCCGTTTGATATCCAACTGCAACTGGTTCATTCCATGCCCGGTTTGCAGAATGCCCATGTCTTACGTCCTGGTTACGCCATTGAATACGACTATTTTGACCCTCGTAACCTTAAGTCAAGTCTTGAAACCAAAACTGTTTCCGGCCTATTTTTTGCTGGACAAATCAACGGGACAACTGGTTATGAAGAAGCTGCTGCACAAGGGTTACTTGCCGGTGCTAATGCCGTATTGTATACCCGAGAAACTGAACCCCTATTATTGCAACGTGATCAGGCTTATTTAGGCGTACTCGTTGACGATCTCATTACTAAAGGCGTTACCGAACCTTATCGCATGTTTACTAGCCGTGCTGAATACCGCCTACAACTGCGTGAAGACAACGCCGATATGCGGCTTACCGAGCTGGGGCGCAGCGTAGGATTGGTGAATGATGAACAGTGGCAAATATTTCAGCACAAGCAGGAAGCTGTCGCACGCGAACTCCAACGCCTGAGCCATGTCTGGTATACACCACTTAATCTGCCGATAGCTGAGCAACAACGCGTACTCGGTCAGCCTTTAAGCAAAGAATCCAGCCTGCTGGACATGTTGCGCCGGCCAAACGTTTGCTATGCTGACTTAATGACTCTGCCCAATGCACAACAGGAAATACTGAATAGTGATGCGGCAGAACAAGTGGAAATTCAGGCAAAATATCAGGGTTATATTGAACGACAAAACGAAGAAATCAGCCATCGCCAGAATCTGGAAAAAATGAAACTGCCAGATAGCATCGATTACTCATTGGTAAAAGGCCTTTCCGCCGAAGTACAACAAAAATTAAATCAGTATCGTCCCGAAACTGTAGGACAGGCGTCCCGTATTTCCGGTATCACACCGGCAGCGGTTGCTTTACTGATGGTTCACCTAAAACGGGGCTTTGAGGGAGCAAAAACAGCATGAGCGACATGAAAACTATGCTGCAACAAGGTTTGCAGCAAATGAATATCAACCTGACCGTACCACAGCAATTACAACTGCTTGCTTTTGTAGAACTATTAAAAAAATGGAACAGCACTTACAACCTCACCGCGTTGCGTAATGATCAGGATGTTATTAGTCATCATATCCTCGATAGCCTGACGCTACTGCCCTATGTGGAAAAAGCCCGTGGTCTGATAGATGTTGGCAGCGGCGGTGGTATGCCAGGCATCCCTGTAGCTATCTCCCGTCCGGATTTGCCTGTTGCTTTGCTGGATGCCAACAGCAAAAAAACCTCATTTCTGCAACAGGCAGTAATCGAACTGGGCTTAACTAACGTACAAGTGATTACCGCTCGCGTAGAAGCCATGGTGGGTGAACAGTTTGATGTAATCACTAGCCGTGCGTTTGCCGAATTAAACGATTTTGTCACCATTACCAAACAACTAATGGCAAAAGGTGGATATTGGGCGGCTATGAAAGGCGTGTATCCGTATGAGGAAATCGAACGTTTGCCTGAAAATGTTGAGCTGGTACGTGTGGACAAACTCAGTGTCCCCCATCTGGATGCAGAACGTCACATGGTGATTGTCCGCAAGAAAGAGCATGCATGAGTGCACATATTATTGCCGTAGCCAATCAGAAGGGTGGTGTGGGGAAAACTACCACCGTTGTTAATCTGGCAGCCTCACTGGTGGAAAAAAAGTCCACAGTATTGATTGTTGACCTCGACCCGCAGGGTAATGCCACAACTGGCAGCGGCATCAATAAAGGCAACGTCACCAACGGCGTCTATGCCGTATTGTTGGGTAATGAAGATATAAACAACGCCATAATTACTGCACAACATGGCGGCTTTGATGTTCTGCCTGCAAATAGAGCTCTGGCTGGTGCTGAAGTCGAGCTGGTACAAGAGCTGGCACGAGAAATGCGTTTGAAAAATGCGCTGGCGCAGGTGGCCGATAAATACGATTACATCATTGTTGATTGCCCGCCCACATTAACCCTATTAACCATCAACGGATTAGTAGCTGCACGTCACATCATAGTACCAATGGTATGCGAATATTATGCACTGGAAGGGATTTCCGATCTTATTGCTACCGTGCGTAAAATCCGTCAGGCCATCAACCCTCAGCTCGAAATACTGGGTATTGTTCGCACATTATATGACCCACGCAGCCTACTGGCCAAACAGGTGGATGAACAGTTAATGACTCATTTTCCTGATCAGCTGTTCAGTACCCCTATCCCGCGTAATATCCGATTGGCCGAAGCTCCCAGTCATGGCATGCCTGCATTGCAGTACGACCCGCGAGCCACAGGTACCAAAGCATATCTCGCGCTGGCTGACGAAATTTTGCAGCGCACAGCCACTAAACAGACATAGAATTATTCATTTTCATGGTAATAACATCAGCACAACAATAAGTGTCAACCAATAAATTAAAGAGCGATACATGGTTAAAGCAAAAGGTTTGGGTGCAGGGCTAGACGCCCTACTTGGTTCCGGCAGTGATATCACCGGTGGCGACCGTTTAACCAAAGTCGCAATTAGCGATATTATTCCCGGACGTTATCAACCACGTACTCAAATTGATGACGAATCATTGCAAGAGCTGGCTGAATCCATACGCGCGCAAGGTGTCATTCAGCCAGTGATTGTACGGGAAATGGGACTGCAGCAATATGAGCTGATTGCCGGTGAACGCCGCTGGCGAGCTGCCCGTCTAGCCGAACTGGCGGAAATTCCAGTAGTCGTCAAAAGCATTTCTGACGAAGCAGCACTGGCAATGGGACTCATTGAAAACATTCAGCGCGAAAATCTCAATCCGATTGAAGAAGCACAAGGCCTGAAGCGACTGGTAGATGAATTTGGACTCACTCATGAAACAGTGGCCAAAGCTGTAGGACGCAGCCGCAGCAGTATTTCCAATAGTCTGCGCTTACTCAATCTGCCGCAACCAGTACAAGACTTAATGTACAGCCGGCAGTTAGAAATGGGTCATGCCCGTGCTTTATTGACTTTACCTGTTATCCAGCAGATTGATCTGGCTCAGAAAGCAGCCCAGAATGGCTGGTCAGTGCGCGAAGTGGAGCGCCGTTGCCAGCAAGCACAGGCCAAACCAGAAACCGCCACTCCCCATCCGGCTGAAAAAAGCAGCGAAGTTCAATCGATTGAGGCTGCACTGGAACAATGTTTTGGCGTACCCGTGAAAGTACAAAGCCGCAACCAGCGCAGTGGGCGTATCATCTTACAGTTTGATAATCCCGAAACTTTGAGTCATATATTACAAAAAATGGGACTGGAATAAATCCTGCAATTACAGATTAACTGTGGCAAAACTGTTTAATTCAGTTATCAAATTTGGCAATATTAAAGAAATATATAGAAAAATTAATAAATTAGTTAAAATTTATTTAACAAAATTTCACAAAATCACTTGACGATATAGTATTAGTTGATTATATTAGGACAGCTTACCGCAGTGTTTTTTAAGGTAACAGAATGAAGTGGATCATGTTCTGGCAAACAGTCATGTTGTTTGCCGCAATTTGTGTGTCCGCATGGTTATGGAAATATTCTGCTATCTGGTCGGCAGTATTGGGTGGACTGAGTTACCTGATACCTACCTTACTGGCGTTGATAACCATAATCGCTGCAAAAAAATTACCGGCGCTATTGCCGGCAACACTATTAATGGCCGAAATCAGCAAAATTTTCATGAGTTGTCTAATGATGTTGCTGGTTTATGTGTGCTATTCCGCTGTTAACTGGTTTGCTTTCCTGACTGGGCTTATATTAGTCAGTCAGGCTGGATTGTTCACATTTAGAAAAAGATTGTTACTATGAGCGGCACAGAGATGACTCCGGGCGAATATATTAGCCATCACTTAATCAATTACACTCAGAAATCACCAGATTACCAGACCAATATGGTTGATTTTTCCTTTCTGAATCTGGATACCCTATTTTTTTCCATACTGACTGGCATCATCGCCTCAGCTATTCTATTTGTAGCTGCTCGTCGTATGAGAGTAGGTGTGCCTACCCGTTTTCAAGCCGCTGTAGAACTCTTAATTGAATTTGTTGGCGGTATCTGCAAAGATATGGTTCACAATGAGAAATCCAGAAAAACCATTGCTCCTTTGGGCTTAACTGTATTCATGTGGATTCTGTTCATGAATATTATGGATCTGCTACCTGTAGATTTATTGCCTTGGGCATGGCAGCATGCTACGGGTGACCATCATGCGTTTCTCCGCGTCGTTCCCACGGCTGATCTGAACACCACCATGGCTATGGCGATATCAGTTTTGTTTCTGTGTATTGTTTATAATATCAAAATCAAAGGATTGGGTGGCTGGATACACGAATTATTCAGTGCACCTTTTGGTAACAAAGTCTGGTTATTCATCCCTAATTTTCTGATAAACGTTATCGAATTTTTTTCCAAAACTCTATCTCACGGTATGCGACTGTTTGGTAATATGTATGCCGGTGAAATTTTGTTTATGGTGATCGCCCTGATGGGCGGCGCTTGGGGTATGTCCGGTGCTGCTGGTGTAAGCGATGTAGTTTTATTTATTCTCCAGATTATTGCAGGTCTGGCTTGGGCCATATTCCACATTTTGGTCATTGCCTTACAGGCATATCTCTTTATGGTGCTGACCTTCGTATATTTGGGTCAGGCTCATGATTCCCATTAAGGGTAATTTATTTATTGTAGTATTCTTTTCTTTTATTTAAGGAGTGAAGTAAATGGGTGGTTTAATCGCTATCGCTTGTGGTTTGATGATTGGTATTTCTGCCATGGGTGCATCTATCGGTATCGGTATGCTGGGCGCAAAATACATGGAATCTTCTGCCCGTCAGCCGGAATTAATGAACTCATTGCTGATTAAATTCTTCATTATCATGGGTATGATTGATGCTGCGTTCATTATTTCTTTGGGCATTTCATTCATGTACTACCTCAAAATTGGCGGCTGATAAACTTAGATTTGCTGGTTGTTAACTGTATTAATTAATAAACACAAATTCTAAAGGTTTAATCGTGAATATCAACGCAACCCTAATTGCACAAGTACTTGTTTTTGTCATGTTTGTGCTATTTACGATGAAATTCGTATGGCCACCCATCGTCAAAGTACTTGATGCCCGTGCCGACAAAATTGCCGAAGGTTTGGCAGCTGCCGAACGTGGAAAAAACGATTTTGCTCAGGCGGAAAAACGTGTTGCTGATATCTTGGCCGAGGGTCGCAGTCAGGTCTCCGAAATGGTGGCCAATGCGGAAAAGCGTGCCGCGCAGATTGTTGAGGATGCCAAAACACAGGCATCCGAAGAAGCTGCCCGTATCATGGCTCAGGCAAAAGCTGATGTAGAGCAGGAAGCTAACCGAGCCCGTGAAGCGCTGCGGCAGCAGGTAGCAGATTTGGTTGTAAAAGGTGCCGAATCTATCCTGCGCAGTGAAGTTAATCCTTCACGTCACGCTGATTTACTGGCGAACCTGAAACAGGAGCTGTAATCCCATGGCTGAGTTCGCAACCATAGCCAGACCTTATGCCAAGGCATTGTTTAGTCTGGCGCAAGAACAGAATCAGATTGAGTCTTGGTTGGACGAACTGAAAACACTGGCTGAAATCATACTGCAACCGAAAGTGCAGTTACTAATAGATGAGCCGGAATGCGAATACACTGAAAAGGCAAAAGAAATCCTGTCTTTAGTGGATTTTACGCCCGCAGAAGATTTGAAAAACTTCATTTTTGTGCTGGCGCAGAACAAACGCTTAACAGTTTTGCCAGAAATTTATACGTTATTCCAAGACTATACTTTGTCCCTTAACGACATAAAAGAAGCCACCGTATATACAGCCTACCCTATTGATAAAGCGCAGTTTGCACAAGTAGTAGTGGATCTGGAAGCCCATTTCAACACACGGTTGAAAGCGCATCAGGTGGTTGCCCCAGAATTAATTGGTGGCATAAAAGTAGAAGTTGGTGACCGAGTATTGGATTTGTCGGTGCAGGGTAGATTAAACAGCCTGCATACGGCATTGATGAATTAGGAGAGTTTTCATGCAGCTTAATCCTGCTGAAATTAGCGATTTGATTAAAGCTAAAATCGCAAACCTGAACGTAGATACAGAATTACGTACCCGTGGTACCGTAATGTCTGTAACTGACGGGATTGTGCGCGTACATGGCTTGTCAGACGTGATGCAAGGTGAAATGCTCGAGTTTCCCGGCAATACATTTGGTCTCGCCATGAACCTGGAGCGCGATTCTGTAGGTGCCGTGATTCTGGGCGAATCCGAACACATTAAAGAAGGTGACGAAGTTACCTGTACTGGTCGCATTCTGGAAGTGCCAGTAGGCCGTGAGCTGGTAGGCCGCGTCGTAGATGCACTGGGTCGCCCCATTGATGGTAAGGGACCGATTAATGCTACACATACTGCTCCGGTAGAAAAAATTGCTCCGGGTGTAATTGCACGTCAATCTGTTGATCAGCCAATGCAAACCGGTCTGAAAGCCATTGATTCAATGGTGCCTATTGGCCGCGGACAGCGTGAATTAATTATCGGTGACCGCCAGACAGGTAAAACAGCCGTGGCTCTGGATGCTATTGTTAACCAGAAAGATACCGGCGTAATCTGTATTTATGTAGCCATCGGCCAGAAAGCTTCTTCCATTGCTAGCGTAGTGCGCAAACTGGAAGAACATGGTGCGATGGATCATACCATTATTGTAGCAGCTACTGCCTCTGAAGCAGCTGCGCTGCAATATATCGCTCCGTATGCTGGTTGTAGTATGGGTGAATTCTTCCGTGATAATGGTGAAGATGCCCTGATTGTCTATGATGACTTGTCCAAACAGGCCGTAGCCTATCGTCAAATTTCCCTGCTATTGCGCCGTCCACCTGGCCGCGAAGCTTATCCGGGTGACGTATTCTATCTGCACTCACGTCTGCTAGAACGTGCTTCCCGTATTAACGCACATGAAGTAGAAGAGCTGACCAAAGGTGCAGTAAAAGGCAAAACCGGTTCATTAACTGCATTGCCAATTATTGAAACACAGGCTGGTGACGTGTCTGCATTTGTACCGACCAATGTAATTTCCATTACTGACGGACAGATATTCCTAGAAACCGACCTGTTTAACTCCGGTATTCGTCCGGCCATTAATGCTGGTATCTCTGTATCCCGCGTAGGTGGAGCTGCTCAGACTAAAGTTATCAAAAAACTGGGTGGTGGTATTCGTCTGGCATTGGCTCAGTATCGAGAACTTGCGGCGTTTTCTCAGTTTGCTTCTGATTTGGACGAAGCAACACGCAAACAGTTGCGTCATGGTGAAGTTGTGACCGAACTGATGAAACAGAAACAGTTCAGCACGTTGAGTACAGGTGAAATGGCACTAACTCTGTGGGCAATCAATAATGGCTCATATGATGATGTTCCTGTGTCCAAGGCATTGAATTTTGAGTCAGAATTTTTGGGCTATGTGCGTACTCAGTGTCCAAATGTATTACAGGACATCGATGCCACCGGTGCATTAAGCGATGACAATGCCAAAGCATTGGACAACGCCATGAAGACCTTCAAATCGTCTTACGGCTATCAGGCGTAAACGTGTCATTGAAAGGAGTCTGAAATGGCAGTAGGAAAAGAGATTCTCACCCGAATTCGCAGTGTTCAAAATACCCAAAAGATCACTAAAGCGATGCAGATGGTGTCAACCTCTAAAATGCGGAAGACTCAGGAACGGATGCGTCAGGCGCGTCCGTATGCCGATAAAATTCGTCTGGTGATGAGCCATCTGGCACAAACCCATTCTAATCACAACGTCCCGCTGTTGCGCAGTAATAATGACAGTAAGCGAGTAGGATTTATTGTTATTACGACTGATAAAGGACTATGTGGTGGTCTGAATGCCAATATCCTTAAAGCATTCTTCAGTAAAGTGCAAAAATGCAATCAGCAGGGGCTTGAGGCCGAAGTTGTATGTCTCGGCAGTAAAGGACTGGCCGCCTGTAACCGAGTGGGTTTGAATGTCATTGCCAGTGCTGTGGGTCTAGGTGATACACCTAGAGTGGCTACATTGCTGGGTCCGTTAACGGAAATTTTTCAGCGTTATGCAGAAGGTAAACTGGATGCCATTTATCTGGTTTATGCCGGCTTTATCAATACCATGCGTCAGGAACCGCGTCTGGAAACACTGCTGCCCATCGGGCAGAATGTTCTGGATCAGGTATCTGAAAGTAAGGAATACAGCTGGGAATATGTATACGAACCCTCGCCACAACAGGTGCTGGAATTTTTAGTCCGCCGTTATTTAGAGTCTGTGGTTTATCAGGCCTTATCTGAAAATATGGCTGCCGAGCAGGCTGCGCGTATGGTAGCAATGAAAGCTGCTACCGATAATGCGAGCAATGCCATTAAAGAATTGCGTCTGGTGTATAACAAATCGCGTCAGGCAGCGATTACCACAGAGTTGTCAGAAATTGTGGCCGGTGCTGCTGCTGTTTAAGCAGTACAGGTCAAATAAACTTAGGATGCGATAATGAGCCAAGGCAAAATCGTACAAATCATTGGTGCGGTAGTGGACGTAGAATTCCCACATGATTCCATACCCAATGTGTATGACGCTCTTAAACTGGTTGATACTGATTTGACTCTTGAAGTTGAACAGTTACTGGGTGATGGTATCGTGCGTACCATCCCTATGGGTACTTCCGATGGTCTGAAACGCGGTATGGCCGTAGTTAATACCGGCGCACCGATTACTGTACCGGTTGGTACTGCTACATTGGGTCGGATTATGGACGTTTTGGGTCATCCGGTGGATGAAGCTGGCGAAATTCAGACCAGTACTACCCGCTCCATTCACCAACAGGCACCGAAATTTGATGAGCTTTCCAGCTCAACTGAATTGCTGGAAACGGGTATCAAGGTGATTGACCTGCTGTGTCCATTTGCCAAAGGCGGTAAAGTTGGCTTGTTTGGTGGTGCCGGCGTTGGTAAAACCGTTAACATGATGGAACTGATTAACAACATTGCCAAAGCACACAGTGGTTTGTCTGTGTTTGCCGGTGTAGGAGAACGTACTCGTGAAGGTAATGACTTCTATCACGAGATGAAAGACTCCAACGTACTGGATAAAGTGGCCATGGTGTATGGTCAGATGAACGAACCACCTGGTAACCGTCTGCGTGTAGCTTTAACTGGTCTGACCATGGCGGAATACTTCCGTGATGAAAAAGATGAAAATGGTAAAGGTCGTGACGTACTGCTGTTCATCGACAACATTTACCGTTACACACTGGCCGGTACCGAAGTATCAGCTTTGCTAGGACGTATGCCGTCTGCTGTGGGTTATCAGCCAACACTGGCTGAAGAAATGGGTCGTCTACAGGAGCGGATTGCTTCTACTAAAACTGGTTCCATTACTTCTATCCAAGCCGTATATGTACCTGCGGATGACCTGACTGACCCATCTCCGGCCACAACATTTGCCCACTTGGATGCAACCGTGGTTTTAAGCCGTGATATTGCTTCTTTAGGTATTTATCCGGCAGTGGATCCGCTGGACTCTACTTCCCGCCAGCTAGACCCCGCTGTAATTGGTCAGGAGCATTATGACGTTGCACGTGGTGTACAGACTACTTTGCAAAAATACAAAGAGTTGAACGATATCATTGCGATTCTGGGTATGGATGAATTGTCTGATGAAGACAAACTGACCGTAAACCGCGCACGTAAAATCCAGCGCTTTTTGTCACAGCCATTCCACGTAGCAGAAGTGTTTACCGGCGCGCCGGGTAAATATGTTTCACTGCGTGATACCATTGCCGGCTTTAAAGCTATTCTGAATGGTGAGTACGATCACCTGCCTGAACAAGCTTTTTACATGGTAGGCAATATTGAAGAAGCTGCTGAAAAAGCGAAAACCCTAAACTAAGGAGCGCTTGATGAGTACCATGCAAGTGGAAGTGGTGAGTAACGAAGAAAACATCTATTCAGGTGAAGCCAGCTTTGTTGTTGTGCCGACTCTGGAAGGTGAGCTAGGTATTTACCCTCGCCATGAACCCATTATGAGCTTGGTGCGTCCTGGTGCTCTTCGTTTGACCGTACCTGACCAGAGAGAAGAAATTCTGGTAGCAGTATCAGGCGGTGTTCTGGAAGTACAGCCGAATAAGCTTACGCTTTTGGCAGATGTGGCCGTTCGCAGTGAAGAAATGGATCAGCAGCGTGCCGAAGAAGCCAAAAAAGCAGCCGAATCCGGTATCCATGAGGCCAAGGATGATGTTTCACTGGCCAAAGCTCATGTAGCTTTAGCTGCGGCGATTGCTCAACTGAAAACTCTGGATTACCTGCGCACTCATCGAAAATAACATTGATTGATATAATCAGATAAATAATCTGATTGTAATAAAAAATGTTTTAAGCCCGAGCATTGCTTGGGCTTTTCTATTACTTAAGTTCAACCATGAGAAAGTATTTCTCAGTATAATGTTTTAAACTTCAAAGCATATGTCATTTATAAATTAATGATAAGAGCTGATACATCAAAAAAAATCATTGAGACCAGTAAACAAATATTTAATTGTAATAAAAATACTATAAACTTTTTAAAAGCTTATTGATATGGTATTGATCTGTAAAATGCACTATTAAATAATAAGTTAAACTAATTCAGTAATTATTGTTGATTTCTGCAGTAACAAATTAAATTGATATACAAAAAGCAAAAGCAAAAGCAAAAGCAAAAGCATAAAGCTTTTGCTTTCGTATTTACTACAAATATTGTATTCCAGATAATTTGATTAAGCTTGTTTAGTTGGATAGATAGTCAGCTCACTAATATTAGTATCTTCGGGCTGCTCAATGGCAAAGTTAACAGCACGAGCAATGGCATCAGGGCTGATGCCAACCTGATTGTATAATTGAGTCATACTTTGCAGCACATTTGCATCAGAAATACTTTGTAACAGCTCTGTGTTGATCGCTGCAGGATACAAAGTAGTAGTACGGATATTGGTTTGTTCAGTGGCACTTTCCTGCCGAATAACTTCCATCAGATTACGTACAGCAAATTTAGTTGCGCCATAAACACCACAGCCCATGAAGCTTTTAAAGCCAGCAATTGAAGAGGTAGTAATGATATGGCCAGATTTCTGTTTCGCGAAAATAGGCATGACCGCAGCAATTCCATTTAGCACACCCTTCAGATTAATATCAATCATATTATTCCAATCGTTTGTCTGAAGAGCACTGATAGGGGAGTTGGGCATAATACCGGCGTTATTAAATATCACATCTACACCCTGAAAATGTTTTTTAGCCAGCTCAACTAATGCATGCATCTCTTCCGGCTGGCGCACATCTGTAACTTGATAAACGGCCTCACCGCCAGACTGAGTAATCTGTTGTTGTAGTTGTTGAAGCTGTAATTCGCGGCGCGCAGCAAGTACGACTTTTGCTCCGTTTTGAGCTAGTAAGCGTGCAGTTGCTGCGCCAATACCTGATGATGCACCGGTTATGATGACTACTTTATTTTGAACAGCCATGTTTTACTCCTTTGATTAGTTCCGTTTAGTGCTCAAACACCGATTGCTGTTTTGTTAAGATTAAATGACAGGTATATAAATATTAGCTGGCAAATTAGCTATAGTGTCTGAGCTTATGTTTGACCAAGGAAAAAATCCAAAATTATCAAACACCTGAATACATTTGAAGTTTAGCGCAAATTACTTTTCATTGTCTTGATAAATTTGCTTGGCTAGATTAAATGCAGACCAGGCCTTCGGCCAGCCCACATAAAAAGACAAATGAGTAATAATTTCAACAATTTCATCTTTAGTGATGCCATTTTGTCTGCCAATATTCAGATGGGCACTTAATTGCTCGAAATTACCGGCACTAATTAATGCTGCAATAGTAATCATGCTGCGCTGATGTGCTGGCAATTGTTGTTCTCGTGACCAAACTTCACCAAATAAAACATCATCATTAAAATGAGCAAACTGAGGTGCAAATTCGCCTAAAAGTTCATGACCTGCTGTCTGTTTTTTCATTGCCGTACTCCTCTAGATTAAAAATTACAGAGCGTTGTAATCGCTGCTTGCTACGGGTTCCAGCCATTCGCTTTGACCTTTGGTAATGGCCACATGACTGAACCAACTATCTTTCGTCGCTCCATGCCAATGTTTGACCCCCGCATGAATAACCACTACATCGCCAGGATTAAGTAATTGTGCCGGTTTGCCTGCTTCTTGATACCAACCCTGACCGGCAGTAGCAAGTAAAATTTGATAGCCATTTAAATGCTTGTGCCAATGGTTGTGGCAGCCGGGCTCGAAAGTAACATTACTAACGTCTACATCGACATCGTCATCAATAGCAGCCAGATTAGCTAAATAGCTCTGACCAATAAAATATTGAGCATAGTTAATATTTTCTTCACCTAGTGGAAAGATTTGTTTAAATGATAAATTCATGGTTTTTATCTTGAAATGTTTTGATGATTAAGTATAAAACTTCAAGTTCACTTTAATTCAAGTATTTTTTATTGAGCAAATATTTTATGGATTAATCACCATTTTTAATCTAAACATATTAGTAGGCGACGACACATTTCAATGTGTTGATGTGCTTCCAATTTCTAAGATGTTTTTATATTGTCTAAGCGTATTTTAATAATTGCGTAGATTTACCCCACAGCTGATAGCTGCATGCCCATACAATATGACCGGTTTCATCAGTGAGTTCTTCCGGGGCGCCGTTGACATCGGTGTGGTAGTACAGCACTTTCTGTTCCGTACCGGTAGTGGTCTCTACTCTGGCTAAGGGTTCATAGCCGCTTTCATCCGTGTAGATATAGACGCTTTTGCTTCTGTCGGTACGGGTTTCCTGAATCATTCTCAGCCCGTCCCACAGGAAGTGGGTACGGTTGCAGGCTTTGCCCGCTCGGTCTATCTGGTGTTTTTCGATACGTACTTTTATTAAGTATTTTTCGGTTAAATTGGTCGTTTGAAATTTATTTCTTTTAGATAATGTATATAATTTTAAGTTACAGTAATATTATGATGTATATATGGTATCTTTATATATAAAGGCAGAATTATTTATCCTACTCTTGTTAAATTTTCTGTTTTAGCTCAAGTTAAATTGAATAATATAGTTTTTTAAATTGGTAACTAATCAATCTATTTGTTTTCATGATTTAATATATCAACGTAAAAAAATGTCTCTTCATAAGAAAATATCATTTGGTTTCTATTAGCGATTAAAAGAATACTTGTTTCGTCACTAGGATAAAAAAAATCATTCCATGACTTTATAAAAATATTTACTGGGACAATTGCACTAGCTTTTTTACTCCAGAAGAAAAACACAAATGATATATCTTTCAATATATTTTCAAAAAAAAGGGAAGATTTTTTTGGATATTCAAAATTTAAATCAACTTTTTTTTTAATAGAACAAAATGATGACTCCATTTTTATTAAATGTTCAAATGGAAATATTATATCCCAAAAGCTACTAGATTCATTTTCATCAAGAAAAATTATCTTCTTTTTTTCTTCAAAAGATAATATGCAATCCTTAGAGTTAAATCTCCAACCAATCGGATATTTTTTTTCATCTATAGTAAAAATTTTATTATTCATAAAATATATGTCCAGTACCACCAGATTTTTTACCTAAACTCCAATCTTTCCATTTTATATGGGGAAGGTCATTATCCGGTGCATTTATTGTGTGTGATTCATTTGGATGATGTTCATAACCTTTTTTATAGGGTTTTCCTGTATAAGTAGGCTGGTAATCTAACTTTCCTTTTGCATCTGTTAATAACTGTTCAGCAGTTAATTTATCTTTTACTCTAAAATTGGATTTGCCTCCTGCTTTGATTTTTTCAGTTGCTATTTTCCATTCTGAGCTACCGCGTTTAATGATAGATAAATTACTTGCTTTACTAACCTCATTTCCTGTCAAACCACATTTGATTAACCCTAAAGAGTCAATCCACATCAACCCATTAGGTGCATACTGATACAAATTAAACCCACCCAGCAACCCAATCGGGTCCGGCTGCGTAAATCTGCCTATATCCGGGTCATAGTACCTGAAAGTATTGTAATGTAAGCCCGTTTCTCTGTCTAAATACTGCCCCTGATACCTTAGGTTCTGTTGTATCTGGCTGTGTTCGATTTCCTGTATCGGTTTGCCCCACAGCTGATAACTGCATGCCCATACAATGTGACCGTCTTCATCAGTGAGTTCTTCCGGGGCTCCATTGACATCGGTGTGGTAGTACAGCACTTTTTGTTTTGTGTTGAGAATTTTTATCGATGCTTACCAAAAACTTGGAAAACTAAATCTATATAGATATTTATTTTATAGAGAAATTTTGGACTTTTTTCTTTTATTAATCTTAGCAGTCTACATTTAGTAGTCGTTTTAAAATTATCGCTACAGTTTATTAATTCAGTTATTTATATGAAATATATTCACATTCTATTTCGTTGAAATCATAATCTATTCGAATTTGAAATGATAAGTTGTTGGGAAAAATTCTTATTTCATCAGAAATTAATTTATCAAAATCATATTCTTCAGCAATCTCATTCATGACAATATATGCTCCACAATACTTCCATTCTGTATCAATCAATAAATAAAAAAACTGATTATTCATTTTCGATTGAATAAAAGCAATGACTTCTTTATAAGAGCAATTATATTTTTTTTTAATCCAAAAAATTTTTTTGCAATTAATTTTGTCAATCAAAATATCAGTTTCTTCTAAACTAAGAAAATTGTTAATAACAACTTCTTTATTTGTAAATTTGCTAATTTTGCTAAAATAACTGTCTTTATATATTTTTCCTTGCGCCTTTCTATATAATTTTTCACGTTTATTATGAAGTAATTGGCGCTTATTTTCAGAAAATTTCATTTACATTTTCCCTTTACTATTACATATATTACTCGATTTCAAATAGTATGCTTTACCTTTTCCATTACGCAATTGAGGTCTTTTATACCTATTATGTATAGGTTCTCCTCTATCATTTATTTCAACCTGTCCTGCTTCCCAGTGCGGTTTACCTGGATGGCTTATATCCATCGTTTGTTCTTGGACAGAAGATATTGTTATTCCACCACCAATTCTTTTGGATGTCATATAACTATATTCTCGTCCTGACTTATTTTTTGATTGGCTAATTGGTTGCTGACTTGTGGGAATACCTACTTGCCTCATAGCATCACGTCGCGCTGCACGCGATGAATTAAAAGGGTTATCTTCGGTACCTATTTGTTTTCCGTTCCAACCCCACGGATCAATCCAAGTCAACCCATTAGGTGCATACTGATACAGATTAAATCCACCCAACAACCCAATCGGATCCGGTTGCGTAAATCTGCCTATATCCGAGTCATAGTAACTGAAAGTATTGTAATATAAGCCCGTTTCTCTGTCTAAATATTGTCCCTGATACCTTAGATTCTGTTGTATCTGGCTGTGTTCGATTTCCTGTATCGGTTTGCCCCACAGCTGATAGCTGCATGCCCATACAATATGACCGTCTTCATCAGTAAGTTCTTCTGGGGCACCATTGACATCGGTGTGGTAGTACAGCACTTTTTGTTCCGTACCGGTGGTTGGCTAAGGGTTCATCGCCGCTCTCATCCGTGTAGATATAGACGCTTTTGCTTCTGTCGGTACGGGTTTCCTGAATCATTCTCAGCCCGTCCCACAGGAAGTGGGTACGGTTGCAGGCTTTGCCCGCTCGGTCTATCTGGTGCTTTTCGATACGTCGGCCTAAGGCATCGTAGACATAGCCGTAGCGTTCGGTACAGTTTAATTTTCGATACAAACTTCGGTCAGGCGGTGTTCGGCATCGTATTGCAGGTTTCCAAATAGGCTTGGTTACGACAGCTTTCGATTAGGCCGGTGCGGTCATAGTGGTAATCGGTCTGTCCTTGCTGAGTATGTTTTTTACTCACCAGTCGGTCGAGGTTGTCGTACTGGTAGCGTCCTTAGCCTGAAGTAGAGGAGGGTTAATAACTATAGTTGTATATAAATTCAAACAGATAATAAATATTTTCTAATCAAAAGCCTAAGCAAAATAATTTAGGCTTCTATATATAATCTCAACTATTATCAATAATTTGTATGTTAATAATAAAACTTAAATATTAAATATTCCGATATATTTAAGTCCGTTATAGTTTTCTTTGTATGGTTTTTTTAGTGTTAATTCACTTGCTTCATACCAAAATAAAGCATTAGCTTTTGTGATACCTAAGCTGTGACATTTATCTATAATTTCTTGTCTGCAATCTAATCCAGGCGATATTAACTTATCAATCAGTTTTCCTATATCAACCTCTTTTTTCAAGGGTTCA